>JBBIWB010000007.1:0-86609 GCA_037439445.1 Desulfobacteraceae bacterium
ATGACGAAGGATGCAGCGCAAGCGCTGCATCCGGCCTTTTTACGATGCCGTCAAAGATAAACCATCGAGAGTAGTCAAAAACTTTAAAAAATCATTCATTCCAGGAAAAAAGCCAGGAACTTATCACTAGAAAGGCAACTGTCATGACCAAAAGAAACGCAATTTCAGGCCCCACATCAGTCAACACTGCGCCATCATTGATGATTTTTCGTACAGCAGATAAGAGATGGGTCAGAGGAAAGATACTTGCAAACCATTTAACCCATTGTGGTGCGCCTTCTATGGAAAACCAGACTTCAGACAAGAACATCATCGGCCAGGCAGCAAAATTAAGTATTCCGCTTGTAAATTCTTCGCTTGATCCGCGTGAAGCAAAAAGAAGCCCCATTGAAGTCAAGCTTATACAGCCCAGAAAATAAACTGCGGCAAGATCAATATAAGAGCCCTGAATATTGAATGAAAAAAATATATCACATCCTATCCAGACTACGACAAGGGTAAACATAAGCAGGAATACCCGCGATAACATCTGGGCACAGATATATTCGGCTGCAGTAAGGGGGGTTGCCATTAGCCGCTTCAGGACGCCATTTTTCCGGTATCGGACAATCACATATCCAACCCCCCACAAGGCGCTGAACATCATGTTCATGCCGAGGATGCCTGGAAAAAGCCAGTCTATATAGCGGATTTCTTTTCCTTGAACGATTTGTTTGTTAAACACCTCGGGCTTGTCTTCATTATGAAGCGAGGCCAGAAGAATTTTTTCCAGAACATATCCTTTGGGGGATGATTCATTGATCCAGTAAGAATAAGGAAAAGACCCCTGCATTATCAGCATATCTATTTTATGGCGTTTTAGAAGATTCAAGCCGTCTTCAAGAGATGGAATTCCTACAAAATCGACATATCTAGAAGATCGGAATCCTTCTGGGATATTGATTGTATAATCAATTACCTTGGAATTGATAACAGGGAAGACCCCTGCCTTGTATTCAGAAAAAGACTTGCCTCCAAAAATGATTCCAAAACCTGCAACTATCAAAAAAGGAAATAGAAAATTCCAGCCAAAAGCGGCCTTATCACGGAAAAACTCCAGATTTCGGGCAGTAAACATAGCCCAAAAACGTTTTATGCTCATTAATTACTCCCGGAGCTGCCGGCCTGTCAGTTTAATAAAGACATTTTCAAGATTTGCCTTTTCGCCGAGCTTCCCGGAAACCCCATCAAGACAATACCTGTTAATCAACTCTTCTACCGAACCATTTGCTATGATCTGCCCCTTGTCCATTATGGCAACCTCATCGCATAAAATCTGGGCTTCTTCCATATTATGGGTAGTTAGAACAATGGTTTTCCCCTGTGACTTAATTCGTTGGATAATATCCCATAAATTCCTTCTGGCCTGGGGGTCAAGGCCTGTTGAAGGTTCATCAAGAAAAAGCAGTTCAGGCCTGTTTACAAGGGAAAGTGCCAGTAAGAGTCTTTGTCTTTGACCACCTGAAATTCTGTTGTGATATTGATTCTGGATGTCCTGAAGATTGCAGATTGTTATAAGGCTGTCAATATCGTCAACGTTGTTGTAGAGTTTCTGAAATGTCTTCAGGGTTTCTTTTACTGTTAAAAATGACAGGAGGGCTGTATGCTGAAACTGAATGCCTATTTCCTGGAAAAAAGCACTGTTTCTTGGGCTGCCTTTGTAAAGGATTTCTCCTGACAACGGAGAAATGATGCCTTCCATCATCTCGATGGTCGTGGTTTTCCCTGCTCCGTTAGGGCCTAACAGACCGAAACACTGTCCTTGCCGAATTGAAAAACTGACGTCATTGACTGCCTTAAAGGATTTATAGGTTTTAGTAAGTCGCCTTACTTCAAGAAGGGCACTCATCTTGTTTATCCGGAGCAAAAAAGACAGAGAGGCATGGGATGGACAAAAAGTTGATCAAATGAAAAAGGCCCTGCAATTTTGACTACAAGGCCCTTAACATGACTTGAAAAAGATTAGACGCAGCCGGTTGGCTTGGGAAGGCCGGCCATTTTACAGGCACCTTTACCCGGGCCTGATGGAAAAAGCTCATAGATGTGTTTCAGTTTGAATCCAGTAACTTTTGAAAGAACCCGAACCATCGGTGCGATACCGTTCTTTTCATAATACTCTCTTAGCATTTTTATGACCAAGCGGTGTTCTTCGTTCAGTTCTTCGATTCCTTCTTCTTTTTTTACATACTGTACCCAACCCTCTGACCAGTTTTGATATGAATCGATAAAACCGTCTTCATCAACAACAAACTTCTCACCCTTAAATTCAACTTCAGCCATTTAACTTCCTCCTGTTGGTTTATTTTGATCATGATATTGGCATTCTGCCAGCTAAACTCATTTAGTAAGATTTATTTGATTATATTATAGCCCGGTTGTTGTCAATATGAAAAAACTCTTTGAATCAATATTCCTTAGGCATTTTATTTAGCTGTGCAAGAGTAAAAACAGGGCCGTCCTTACACACGAATTCCTTCCCAACATTGCATCTTCCGCACATCCCTATGCCGCACTTCATCCTGTTTTCAAGAGACATGATGATGTGGTCATGAGCGTAACCCATCTTATCCAGAACAGGCTGGGTAAATTTTATCATGATTGGAGGCCCGCATATTATTGCATACGTATCCAGGTCTGCCTGAGGGGCTTTTTTTTCCGTTATGGTAGGAACAAATCCTACGTTGTATTTCCAGTCAGGATCATTTGCAGCATCAACCGTGATGTGCATATTGATATCATCGCGGCGTTCCCACTCTGCAAGCTCATCACGATACAGGAGCATTCCCGGAGTTCTTGCTCCGTATATGACACTTATATCTTTGTATTTATAGCGGTTTACAGGATCAAGCATGTATACAATAGAGGAGCGGAGCGTGGTAAAGGCAAAGCCTCCGCCTATTATCACAACATTTTTTCCTTCCATGGTTTCCCATGGATAGGAATTCCCCAGCGGCCCCCTTATGCCCATGATGTCTCCGGGTTTCATCGAATGAAGATAAGAAGATACCAGGCCCACCTTATTTACGGTAAATTTTACAAAACCTTTTTCTGTAGGAGAAGAAGCTATTCCAATTGGAATTTCTCCTTTACCTGTAACCGAAAGCTCTGCAAATTGCCCTGCTTTGTAAGTAAATTTATCCTCATCTTCCTTATTGAGAAACACAAATTTAAATGTCTTCAGGTTCTTGTCTTCGGTTTCGGTTATTATTTCATCAATTCGAACCGGATAAGGCAAATATGGATTTTGCACTTTACACCCCCTCCTTTTCTGGCTAAGCCGGGCAGACGCAGGCTGCTGGATCATAATTATTCATCTGATTGCAGACCTTGCGAATATCAATGTTAACCGGACAGAGGCGGATGCACCGACCACAACCCACACACTGAATTCCGTTGTCGTACTTTTCCACATAATATTTCAACTTGTGCATGAAACGCTGCCTTACTCTTTGCACCTTCGCACCACGTGGGTTATGCCCTGTTCCGTGAAGTGTAAAGAGCGGAAACATGCAACTGTCCCAGTTTCTCATCCTGACACCTGAAAGCCCTCTGTTCTCATCCTGTATGTCAAAACACCAGCATGTAGGACAGGAATATGTGCAGGCTCCGCAGTTTATGCAGGAAAAGGCTGTATCATCCCAGAAAGAAGCATCATAAAGCTTAGTTGTTTCCTTTGTTTTCAGGCTGTCTGTTGAAACATGAGATGTTATCTTTGATTCTGCTGTCTTTTTCAGAGTTTCTATCTTTGCAGTATCGTTTGCAGGCCTTGTCCAGCCTCCTGCATCAAGATAGGCATTTCCTTTATCGGTAATGGATTTAGCCAGAAAACCGTCTTCAGTCTCCACAAGCAGAACATCCAGTCCTTCTTCGCTGAAAGGGCCGCATCCTGCAGACGTACAGAAACAGGTACTGCAAGGCGAGCTGCATGCAAGACCTACAAGGGTCATGGAATTATAGGCTTTCAACCAGTAAGGATCCTGGTACTCTTTAGTGTCAAAATTGCGCTTTACCAGAACAAAGGCTGCTGCATCGCATGGCCTTATCCCGATTACTGCACTTGGGCTCTGGTCTTTCCTTGTTTCCTGAAGAATGTGGTGATCATCCTTAGTTTCATCCAGAGAGTAGGTAAACATCGCCTCTGTCTGGGGTTGTGTCAGAAATTTAGGCGACAGCCTTGTGTTGTAATAGTTCATATCTGGTTGCCCTTTTTTGCCAAGGGCATTGAAACTGTGCCACTCTTTTTCTTTTACAGGGCCAAAGAGCTGGAAAGACGATCTTGTCTTTTCAATTCCATCAGCCCATTCTTTTTTGTCAATATGGATTACTTTCATGGTAAGAGACCTTATTTATTTTATAAAATCATTGGGGTCATTTGGTTTGTAAACATCCAGAGGAGGCCTCTTTTCAAGGGTCATGCCTGCTTCCCAGCCAAACATCTCAAATGTATCCTTGTTCAGCTTGCTGGTAAACTGCCTTACTTTAATGCCTACAGGGCAGGCCCTTTCACAAGCTCCGCAATCCGTACAGCGACCGGCGCAGTGATATGCCCTTAAAAAATGAAATGTTCTGATATCAACAGCATCCTGACTCTTCCCTACCCACTGCGGTCTTGACTCATCTACAAAGCATGTAGGACAATAACACAGAGGACATGCATTTCTGCATGCGTAGCAGCGTACGCATGGTGATAACAGGTCTTCGAAATAATCCCATTTTTCCTGTGGTGACATGGCTTCTATCCTGCGAACACCCGCATACCGGTCAATCCCCGACTGTTCTTCAACAAGGTCTCCTGCAAGCTCATCATACAGCACCGGATTCCTGTGAATGCATACAGCACAGTTTTCCTGAAGAACCTCTTTCTTATCAATGCTTTTTTCAATTCCACGGGCTTTTATGCTTATTGAACCCCCATTTTCTGAAAAACCGGTAATATCGTTTCCAAAAATGGATGCTATTTTACATTTATCTACCATTCCTTGGCAGGGAACCCCTATTATATAAAGATTTTCCCTTTTTATCTTATTTTCTATTATATGGGTTACGATGTTCCTGGAATCACAGCCTTTGGCCACAACCGCAATCTTTTCCTTTCTGTCTGTCAGGTAGTTCGCAAGGTTGATGCCGCAGTTACTGTCCCACACCAGTTGATTGGTATCTTCACAACGACGAACAGAACATGGTTCATTCATCATCTGCAAGGTTCCCTTCCGAAAACCGATGACCATGTCAACTTTCCCGTCCCTCAAGAGCCGGCTTGCGGTTTCTTTGATTTTTTCTTGATATAGAGGCATGTTAAGCTACCTTAACTTTATGTTTATTATAACTTGTATTCGGCCCAAGGGCTTTAACAGAGGATGTAACTGCTTTTACCACCTCGACAAATTTAGTCGATTCTGCGGAACTGATCCAGGAAAAATGAAGCCTTCCAGGTTCAACTCCCATATGTTCCATTAGGTTTTTAAAAAGACCGAATTTGCGGCGTGCATAATAATTACCTTCCAGGTAATAGCATTCACCTGGATGTCACCCCGACACCCACACTGCATCAGCTCCTTCACTGAGAGCTGAGATGAAAAATTTCGGGCTCATCCGTCCTGTACATGGTATCCTGATCACACGGATGTTGGACGGATATTCCATCCTTCCAACCCCTGCAAGATCAGCAGCCCCATAACTGCACCAGTTGCATAAAAAACTGACGATTTTGGGTTCAAACTCTTTCATTATTTTTTTTACTCCTTTTAAACCTTATAAGCTCGTAAAAAGTCAAACCTGTTAAGCATTCAGGGCAAATATCTGTGCAAATATCTGATCATTGTCAAAGCCTTTAAGCCTCAGGGCACCAGAACGGCAGGATGCTACACAAAGACCGCAGCCCTTGCATAGCACCGGATTAACCTGTGCCTTGCCCGGGTTGAATCTTGCTGTTTCTTCGATAAAAGACGGGGCAGAATAAGGACATACTGAAACACATACTCCGCATTTGCTGCAGTCCATAGGCATGACTTCGGCAATTGTTCCACTTGTAAAAATATTTTCTCTTGCAAGAAGTGTCACTGCCCTGGAAGCAGCAGCCTTTCCATGAACTATTGATTCATCTATTGGTTTGGGGTAATGGGCCATGCCGCATAAAAATACCCCGTCTGTTGCAAACTCAGAAGGCCCTAATTTTGCGTGGCGTTCTACAAAAAAACCATCCGCATTAAGGGGAACCTTGAAAAAAGCAGCCAGTTTTTCATCCCTATTTGGAATGATCGCTGTTGCAAGACAGATCAAATCTGCTTCAAGCTCCATGGACCTGGAAAGAATGTGGTCTGTTACACTTACAAGAAGCCTTCCTTGGTCTCTTATCACCCTTGGCTTATTGTCAAGAGAGTATCTTATAAAGATGACTCCTTTTTCACGGGCTTTCTTATAAAGATATTCCCTTTCTCCGTAAGTCCGTATATCCCTGTAAAGTACATAGACATTCATGTCAGGGTTATTTTCTTTTAGCTCAAGAGCATTATCTATGGAATGAGTGCAGCAGACCCTTGAGCAGTACTGGCGTTCTGGCTCTCTTGATCCGACACACTGGATAAAGATTGCAGAGTTAAGTGACTTTATGGAGTCATCTTTTTCCTTGAATTTGCGGTCAAGCTCTAAGCTTGTGATTATACGGGGATCTTTCCCGTAGTCATACTCTGCTGGAGACAAAGGAGAAGCCCCTGTTGCCATAACAGCAATTCCATGCTCTATTGTCTTATCAACGCCATTTGCAGAAATGGTTGTCTTGAAATTGCCGACAAACCCGTCAACACTTGTAATAGTAGAGTTCAGATGAATTTGGATCCTGCTGTTCTTTGAGACTTGCTCTATCGTTTCAGAAAGCTTTTCAGCAATTTTTTCACCTTTTGCTGTCTGGTAGATATTTTTGGCCTGACCACCTAGACCAGAAGATTTTTCAACGATATGCGTTTCATATCCCTGATTGGCGAGGCTCGTAGCAGCAGTCATCCCTGAAATACCACCTCCTATGACAAGAGCAGACTGCTTTACCTGCAACTCTGCTTCCTTTAGGGGCTGGGCAAGAGCTACTTTTGCTACAGCAGCACGAACGAGATCATTTGCTTTTTGTGTGGCAAGATCAGGAGTGCTTTTATGTACCCAGGAATCTTGGTTCCTGATATTTGCCATTTCAAAAAGATATTTATTAATCCCTGCACTTATGAGGGTTTCCTGGAAAAGCGGTTCATGTGTTTTCGGAGTACAGGCAGCCACAACAATCCTGTTCAGTTTTTTTTCCTTGATGATCTGAGTAATTGTTTCCTGATTGTCCTGAGAACATGAATAAAGATTATCAGCAGTAAATTCCACATAAGGAAGGCTCTTGGCATATTCTGCAACAGCAGGGACATCAACTACCCCCGCAATATTTATGCCGCATCTGCATACAAAAACGCCTATTCTGGGGCGTTCCCCGGCAATATCTGTTTCAGGGACAATGGCAGGAACCTGTGTCAACGAGTTTCTTGCTGAAAAAAGAACTTCCCCTGCTGTTGCTGCTGCCG
This sequence comes from Desulfobacteraceae bacterium, assembly GCA_037439445.1. Classification (GTDB taxonomy): domain Bacteria; phylum Desulfobacterota; class Desulfobacteria; order Desulfobacterales; family Desulfatirhabdiaceae; genus JBBIWB01. The sequence goes on from JBBIWB010000007.1 coordinate 7,593, forward strand.
CACTTGAATCAATAACTGCCTGCGGGATGTCTTTCGGTCCCTGAAAAGAGCCGCACACATAGATACCTTCTCTTGAGGTAGAAACAGGAGCAAAAGACGATGTTTCGCAGAAATTCCCTTTTGTAAGGGAAATATCCAGTTTTTTTGCCAGAGAGATGACTTCAGGAGATGTTTCCATTCCAATGGAAAGAACCAGCATGTCAAAGACTTCAGTCATTATCTTTCCATTTTCGGTAATATATCGAATTTCAAGATCGTCAGTACCAGGAATGGAAGTAATGGTATGAACCCTAGACCTGATAAAGCGGATTCCGTGTTTGTTCCTGGCATTGTCATAAAAACGCTCGAATTCCTTGCCGTGTGTCCTCATGTCCATGAAAAATATTGCACAGTCAAGATCCCCACCTTCATGTTCTTTCGCAATTACAGCCTCTTTAATTGCATACATGCAGCAAACCGATGAACAGTAAGGATGATCACACTTGTTCATGTCTCTTGAACCAACACACTGGAACCAGGCTATTTTTTTGGGGGACTTGTGGTCAGATATCCTAGATATATGCCCCGCGGTCGGGCCGGATGCAGAAAGAATACGTTCAAATTCCAAAGAAGTAATTACATTCGGGTATTTTAAATACTGGTAATTGTCAAATTTTTCAGGGTTGAAAGGAGAAAATCCCGGTGAAAGGATGACAGACCCTACATTAAGGGTTACAACTTCTGGTTTTTGATCAAAATTTACTGCAGCAGTAGGACATATTTTTATACATGCCCCGCATTTTTTATTTTTTTGTATGTAAATACAGGTTGCAGGATCAATTGCATATTTTAAAGGTACTGCCTGGGCATAATCGACATAAGCCGATTTTCTCTTGGAAAGACCCATGTTGTAGGGATCATCCACTTTTTTAGGGCATTTTTCAGCACAAGCTCCGCAGGCAATACATTTTTCCTCGTCTATGTAGCGGGGGTTCTGAATGATTTCAACCTGGAAATTCCCTGCTTTTCCGCTAATATTTTTGACTTCACAAAGGGTTTTAAGTTCGATATTCAAGTGCCGGCCGACCTCGACCAGTTTTGGGGAGATGATTCACATTGCACAGTCATTGGTAGGAAACGTCTTGTCTAACTGAGACATTACCCCACCAATGGAAGGTGATTTTTCAAGCAAATAAACGTAGTAGCCGGAATTGGCAAGATCCAGTGCAGATTGCATCCCGGAAATCCCCCCGCCAACAACCAGTACAGATCCAATAACGTTATCAGGCATAGTTATTCTCCTAAATGAAGATATGGGCTTAAGATAGTTTTCTCCCTGTAAATATCAGAATTTTGCGGAACTGAAAATAAAGTTTTTTATTTATTAGCTTGGTAACGTATTGTCAATACTTTTATTATCAGAAATTTCCGTGCCGGACAATTTCACCTTCTGTTAAATAAATTACTTCTTCGGCAATATTTGTTGCATGGTCTGCAATACGTTCTATATGACGGGAAATCAGAAACATGTTGATCATGACACCAACATCTTCTGAGGTACTTCGAATCACATTTTTAAGCTCTTCATACGCATTACGAACAAAGGCATCCACTTCATCGTCCTTAAGACATACCTTAAAAGCCATGTCTGTATCAAGACGAACAAGGGCGTCAAGACTCATCTTCAGCATTGCACTGGCTTTTTCAGCCATATCCTTGTAATCAAAAATGAATTTGCAATTTTTATTTTTTGAAATGGTACTCATTCGATGAGCAATATTAACTGTTTCATCAGCAATTCTTTCAAGATCATTATTAATCTTTATCACACCTATTAAAAAACGCAGATCAACTGCAACAGGCTGATGCAGAGCCAGAACCTTCAGGCATTCTTCTTCAATGTCAACTTCCATTTCATCAACTTCATAGTCCATCCTAATAATCTGTTCAGCTATTTCAGAGTCTCTTCCATCAATGCTTTTTATGGCAAGCCTTACCCTGTCTTCTACCATAGCCCCAAGACTCAGGATTCTGGTTTTTATATTTTCAAGTTCTCTCTGCAGATGTTTTGCCATAACTTCCTCTGTTCAGCCGAAACGGCCAGTAATATAATCTTCAGTTCTCTTTAATTTTGGACGCGTAAACAAAGACTCTGTTTCGCCTACTTCAATAAGCTTTCCCATGTAAAAAAAAGCTGTAGTATCAGACACTCTTGCAGCCTGCTGCATGTTATGGGTTACAATAATAATAGTATAATTTGTTTTGAGTTCACCAATCAAATCCTCGATCTTCTGAGTAGCTATAGGATCAAGGGCTGATGCAGGCTCATCCATCAGAACTATTTCAGGCTCTATTGCAAGCACCCTTGCAATGCACAGTCTTTGCTGCTGGCCACCAGAAAGCCCGAGGGCAGACTCCTGAAGCCTGTCTTTCACTTCCTCCCAGAGTGCTGATTTTTTGAGGCTTTCTTCAACACGACTTTCTATAAAAGCCTTGTTCTTTACGCCATTTACCCTTAACCCATAAGCGACATTGTCAAAAATACTCTTGGGAAAAGGATTTGGTTTTTGAAATACCATCCCAACTCTTCGTCTCAGTAAAACTACATCTGTGGAAGGGTCATTGATATTGAAACCATCCAGAATAATTTCACCTTCTACACTGGCAATTGGAATAAGATCATTCATACGGTTAAGACAGCGAAGAAAAGTGCTCTTGCCGCAACCTGAAGGGCCGATCAGGGCAGTAACCTGAGAAGATTTTACGTTTAAAGAAATATCATATAAAGCCTGTGCCTTGCCATAATAAAAATTTAATCTTTTTGTGCACAGTTTTAGATTTTCGCTCATTGTTACCTTTTCTCATTTCATGCGCTTGCGAAGCCTGGCGCGCCATAAAATTGTGGCAAAATTCATGCCCAAAACCAGAGTTATTAATACCAGCGCAGTCCCATATTGAAGCGGACGCGTTGATTCGATGTTTGTTCCTGCTGTTGCAAGAACGTATATGTGATAAGGCAGTGCCATGATTTTATCAAATAGCGAAGTCGGAAGGTAAGGGGTATAAAAGACCGCTGCTGTAAACATGACAGGAGCAGTTTCTCCTGCGGCGCGGCTTAGCCCCAAAATTGCTCCTGTAAGAACACCGGGCATTGCTGCTGGAAGCACAACCCTTGAAATAGTTTGCCATCTTGAAGCACCTAGTGCAAGAGAGGCTTCCCTGTATGTGTTAGGTACGGCTTTCAGAGCTTCCTCAGTAGAACCGATTATAACAGGAAGTGTAAGGGCAGCAAGTGTCAATACACCTGCCAGAATGCTTTCGCCAATGCCAAGCCAGATAACAAAAAAAGCAAGGCCGAAGAGTCCGAAAACAACCGAAGGAACCCCTGCAAGATTGCTTATTCCAAGCCTTATTATGCGCAGCAATTTCCCGGGGCGTGCGTACTCATTCAGATAAATGCCAGTAGCAACACCAATCGGCAATGCTACCACTATGGCTCCTATACCAAGGCAGAGGGTTCCGACAATACATGGCAGAATTCCACCTTTTGTCATCGAATCAAGTGGAAACTGTGTTAAAAAATCCCATGAAATGGCTTTCCATCCATTGCTGACAATAAAATAAAGGACTATAAAAAGTCCTGTTGCACTCAAGAGCGCAGCCATGCGGACAACCGAGAAAATAATGGTTTGAACTAACTGCCTTCGCTTGTGAACCCGCTCAAAAGACAGATCAAGTATGGTCTTTTCTTTATTCAAAGTGACGCCTCTCCTGCCTGGCGGTATTTGTTAGAGATGTAATCTGCTAATATGTTAAATGACAGGGTAAACAAAAACAGAACTATGCCTGTCGCAAACAAGGCATGATAATGATCCCCGCGAAAGGCTGCCTCTGCCATTTCGGCAGCGATGCTTGCAGGCATAGGACGCACGGGATCAAAGATCGACATGGGAATCATGGCAGCCCCCCCTGCCACCATCAAGACCACCATGGTTTCTCCTATTGCCCTGGACATACCCAGGATTATTGCAGTACTGATACCTGAAATTGAGGCGGGCAGAATCACCTGGACTATAGTTTGTAAATGCGTTGCACCAAGAGCCAATGACCCTTCTTTTAACATGACCGGAACGCTGTAGATAGCATCTTCTGAAAGACTGCAAATAGTAGGAAGTGACATGAAGGCAAGCATAAGGGATGCATTGAACAAATTGAGTCCTGTTGCGATTCCAAAATACTCCTGAAGAAAAGGTGCAACAACCACCATTCCAAAAAAACCAACAACAACAGAAGGAAGTGCCGCCAAAAGCTCTATTACTGGTTTGACAACATTAGCCACTCGCTGTGAAGCAAGCTCTGCCAGATAAATAGCGGTCATGACTCCAAGCGGAACTGCAATCAAAGCAGATAACATGGTAACAAAGATGGAGGCAAGGATCAGTGGAAAAATTCCGAAATCAGGGGGACGCGAAGTTGGATACCAGTAATGGCCGAATATAAACTGTGAAATATTTACTTTATTGAAAATCGGCATACCTTCCATGAACAAAAAAATCACTATCATCAACAAAATTGCAATGGAGGTCAGCGCCACACTGAAAAACAGGATGCGCACCCCTTTGTCTTTTTTCTGACGAGCACTTGTCATTTTATCGTATAATCACCTTTGACGGCTTCATAAAAAGCCAGGATGCTGCATTGCGCTTCATCCTTCGGCATTTCGGGGCCTACTGTAAATACAAGACGATGACGAAGGATTTGCAAGCCTTGCCTGAAAACTTTTTTTACTTGCCATCTCATTTTGATTTTTACGAGGCCATCACCTCTGATGGCCTCGTAAAAAGTCGTCATACCGCTCTGAATCCAGTATTGCGGAATACAGGTTAATCTCTCCAGTTTCTGTTTATTTTACAGGAATAAAACCCTCTTCTTCAACTAGTTTTTGTCCCTTGGGTCCAAGAACGTAATTCATGAATTTTTTTACATCTTCACTTGCCGGATCCTGTGTGTACATGTAGAGGCCCCTGCTTATTGGATATTTTTTGTTAAGAGTAGTTTCCTTGGAGCCGGCAACACCATTAACTGTGAGCATTTTAACGGTTTTATCCTCATATCCTACACCAATATATCCTATGGCATTAGGGTTTTTAGAAACTACCTGAACTATTGCTCCATTAGATGCCTGGAGCAATGCCCCGGGAAAAACCCTTTCTTTTTTCATTACTTTTTCTTCCCAGACTTCATATGTCCCAGAAGAAGTGTCCCTTGAAACAACCACTATGGGTTTGTTTGGGCCTCCAACTTCTTTCCAGTTCCTGATTTCACCCTTGTACATGGCCTTCAACTGATCAAGGGTTATGTCTTTGAGAGGATTTTCTATATGCACTATCGGCACAATACAGTCAAGTGCAACTGTGAACTCCATGGGCTTAACACCTTTGGCCTTTGCCAGTTCGATTTCTTCCGGTTTCATTTCTCTGGAAGAATTTGCAATGTCCGTATTTTTGTCAATTAGGGCCTTTATACCATTTCCAGAACCTCCGCCTGATATGGAAATTGACACACCAGGATTTTCTTTCATATAGGCTTCGGCAACCTTCTGTGCAACCGGAAGAACGGTAGTGGATCCATTAATTGAAATTTTTGAGGCAAAAGAAAAACTTGAAGAAAACACCGACAATAAAACGATACAGATAACCCAGCACATCCTTTTCATTTTTACCCCCCTCTATAATTTTATGGTTTTGATTATACACTTTTCTTCTGTAAAAAATATATTTTCTGCAGAAGGATACTCCTGTTGTGGGTTAGAATATAAAGAGGGTTTGTTAGAAAATGATTAGAGTCATATTAAAAATTTGCGAGATTCCCATGCTAAGAAAACCTATATAAAAAAATTGTAAAGATACTCCCTTCCCCCTGGACACTTTCAACTGTAATACGCCCTGAGTGGGCATTTACTATGTGTTTTGTGATAGCAAGACCGAGTCCTGTCCCGCCATGCCTTCGACTTCTGGATGCATCCACGCGGTAAAACCGCTCAAAGACCCTGGAAAAATGTTCCTTTCCTATGCCTATGCCATGATCCCGAAAAGAAATCTTCGTCTCTGAACCAGTTTCATGAACATTGATTTCAATCTTGCTTTTAGGCCCGCTGTACTTGATAGCATTATCCAGAAGATTGACAAAGGCCTGTTCCATGAGGGCAGCATTGAGCCTGGCCTCGATTAATGGATCGCAGGATAAGAGTATTTTGATTGCTTTTTCATCAGCCTTTGCCTGACAAATCTGAATCGCCGAATCGAGAACAGGTTTTAAATGACATTTTTTGAATTCTATTTCTTTGCGTTCAGTCTTCTGCTCAATCATGGAAAGCTTCATCAGGTCTTCTACAATCGCTATCAGGCGGTTGGCATGATTTTCAATTATTTCAACGAACCTTTCAGCTTCTTTAGGGTGATTCAGAGCACCATTCCTCAGCGTTTCTGCAAATCCCTTGATAGCCGTAAGAGGTGTCTTTATTTCATGCGAGACATTAGAAGCAAATTCACGGCGCATGTTTTCAAGACGCCTTAACCGGGTTACATCTCTTAATACAACAAGTATCCCTATGCATTTCCCCATGGCATCTATCAGCGGATTCGATCTAGTGTTAAAAACGGCCTCTGTCTTTAAATAGAAAACTATATCTTCTTCGTGTTTTTTTTCATCCAGGAGCGCAACCCTTACAAAACGGTGGAAATTCTGATTGCGGATTGTTTCATGAATGCTCCTGTTAGCCATTTCAGATGGTTTGTGCTCAAACATCCCTGCAGCAACAAGGTTTGCACTTATTATGGTTTCTTCCAGACTTATGGCTATAACTCCTTCGCCCATACTCGATAAAACCGCCTCAAGTTCTTTACGCTGCCTGACAATAGTCTGCATTCGCTCATCCAGTCTTACTGCCATATCGTTCATTGTCTTTGCAAGAGACTTGGTTTCTGATGAAGCAAAAAGAGGCAGTCGATAATTTAATTCTCCCCTTGCAAAATACTCCGCCCCTTCCCTGATTTTTTGGAGAGGGTAACTGAGTCTTCTGGAAAATAAAAAAGCAGCACCAACAACCATCAAGGCTGTAATCAATACCCAAAAAATAATGTGATGCTGAATTATCTCAAGCTGGCCAGCAATTGATTTTAAGTTTGCCGAAGTTCGCAGAATTCCTACCAGTTTTTCACCATCTTTCAGAGGAACAGCAATATGGATCATGGACTCATGAAGCGTTTTGCTGTAACGGCTGTAAACACCTGTTTCACCGGCCATTGCCCTAACAACCTCTGGCCTGTCCAAGTGGTTATCCATTTCAGACGGATCTGCTTCCGAATCACCAGCAACTTTTCCTGAAAGAAGAATCACGGTAAACCTCGTACCAGGGGCTTTTCCAGCCTTTTTGCACAAAATCCCTAAAGAAACGTCATCTCCAGATAAAATCTTGTGTTTAACCTGATCTTCCAGAAGACTTGCCTTTTCTTCGAGATTTTTAACAGTCTGATCAATAAAAAAACGTTCCATCGAATAGCTAAGGTATTTGCTGACAGCAAAAAGGGGAAGCAGAGCTATGAGCAGGGAAGGCAGAAAAAATTTCCAGAACAGGGGCAGACGCTTGATCATGGATTTTCCGCAAACCTGTAGCCAATGCTTCGTACAGTTTCAATATAATGCCCGCAAGAACCCAGTTTTTTTCTAAGCCCCACCATTTGAACATCAACACTTCGTTCAGTTACAGGATAGTCGTCCCCACGGACAGCGTCTACGATCTGAGATCTTGTAAACACCCATCCAGGACGTTTGCACAGAAACACTAAAATCTCGAATTCCGAAAAAGACAGGGCAATTGCTTCATTGCTGACTTCAACCCTTCTGCGACCAGGATAAATGGTAATCTCACCTCTTTTCAGGACTCCATCTTCCGAGTCATCGGCATTGCGCCTGAGGACAGTATTGATTCTTGCAAGAAGAATTTTTGGACTAAACGGCTTTGTTACATAATCATCTGCAAGCAAAAGTCCAGAAACAATATCAGGCTCTTCTCCTTTTGCAGTTAGCATTATAATATTCAGGCTTTTAGTCTTAGGATCAACCCTTAATCTCTTAGCAACCTCCATCCCGCTGATTCCTGGAAGCATTATATCTAAAATGACCAGAGCAAAAGGCTCTGCTTTAGCCAGTCTCAAAGCTTTTTCTCCTGAATCAGCACATGTTACATCATAGCCTTCTGCAACAAGATTATATTTTAGAAGCTCTGAAATATCTTCTTCATCTTCAACCACAAGAATTCGTATCTTATCCATAATATTCTCCAGAGTGGTATGTGATGTCAATAGTGGACGCCAAACATTTTTTCATGCTACTTTCTTTTTGTCATAGTGCGAGAGGATCATTTTATATAACCGAACAGACAACTGTCAGCAAGCAAAACAATCAATGACTTACCAAAATAACCTGCTTGCATTTACAGGCACTGTGGCTTAAACTGCCAGTATAGATCTGCAAGAGATTTATTCTTATAAAATTTCAAAACTTTTCCCGGCTATGCCGGAGACAAGGAGGGGGTTAGTGAATATTACATTTTATGGTGGAGCCAGAGAGGTTACTGGCTCCATGCATCTTTTAAGCTGCGGCAGTGACAGGATACTTCTTGATTGCGGAATGTTTCAGGGCAGAAGGAAAGAAAGCGAGCTTCGGAACAAGACCCTTCCTTTCAGCGCAAAACTTATTACCAACATGGTGCTCTCCCATGCTCATATTGATCATTCGGGAAGGATTCCCCTGCTGACCCAGAGGCAATTTAACGGCAGAATCATTTGTACCAGGGCAACTGCTGCAGCCTGTAAACTCCTGCTTATGGACAGCGCCCATATTCATGAATCGGACGCAAAATACCTCAATTATAAGACTGTAAGAGCGCTTCTTTATCAGATGAAAACATCATCCACAGATCAGAAATTGTCAAAGGATGATGCTAAGAAAATCCAAAGTCTCCTTAAAAAGGACAGAAACGAAATAAACACGGATGTCATAAACAATCTTCTCGACAAATACCGCCTAGAAAAAATAGAGCCAATCTATACTATTGCAGATGTCGAACGCTCACTGGATTTTTTCGATCCCTATCCTTATAACAGCAAGGTTTCCATTGGAACGGACATTAACTGTTCATTTTATGAGGCAGGCCATATTTTAGGCTCATCCATCACGGCAATCCAGACAATTGAAAATGGTCGTCCCGTCAATGTCATGTATTCCGGTGACATTGGAAGATTCGACAGACCGATCGTCAACAATCCATCTCTTAATTTTACAGAAGAAGACAGAAATGTTGACATGCTTATCATGGAGAGCACTTATGGAAATCGTTTTCATGATCCTGTTGAGAACATACTGCCAAAATTAAAAAACATAGTTGATGAAACATATAAAAGAGGCGGAACAATCTTGATTCCTGCCTTTGCTTACGGCAGGACCCAGGAACTCCTTTACATGCTTCATGAACTCCACATCAACAAAGAGATTCCCGACATTCCCATTTATGTTGACAGCCCTCTTGCATCAAAAATTACTCAGGTCTTTGGAGAGCATCCTGAAAATTATGATTCAGATACTCACAAGACTTTTCTTGAACAAGGCCTTAATCCTTTTTCATACAAAAACATTAATTTTATAAGCTCAGTTGAAGAGTCTATGGCTCTGATGAGAGATGAGACCCCCAATATCGTCATAGCAGGCTCGGGCATGTGTGAAGCTGGTAGAATTCTTCACCACCTCAGGTATAAAATCCACAATCCAAAAACTACGATATTGATTGTAGGCTTCATGGCTGAAAACACGCTGGGAAGACGGATTCTCGAACTTGGGAAAAAATACGAGGAAGAAGGCAGGACCGGGAATCCGCCAGTTGTACGTTTTTTAAACAAGGAATATCCTCTAAAGGCACATGTAGTAAAAATAGGCGGCTTCAGCGCCCACGCAGACAGAAGCGAAATGCTCAGATTTCTCAAGGAATCAAATCTCAATATCAAAAGAATAGCAATAGTTCATGGTGAAGAAGAACAAGCCCTTTCTTTCGGGAAATATCTTGAAACAGAGGGTTATTCTGTTGTTGTTCCGCTACCTGGAGAAATGATAGTTCTTTGAAGGAAGGAGCTGTATGGAAACAGATGTAACTTTCAAGAATCATTTGGGAGAAAAACTATTCGGAACATACCGACAACCTGGTGTAACTTCTAACAAAGGGATTGTTCTAGGGCACTGCTTCACCTGCACAAGACATACCGGCATTTTACGCGATACTGCTACCAGACTGGCTGATGCGGGATTTCATGTTCTACGTTTCGATTTTTCAGGAAACGGTCAAAGTGAAGGTGTTTTTTTAGAAACTTCATACTCAAAATATGTTACAGAAATGGGAGTTGCAGCAGATTTTTTACGCTCCAGAGGCCTTAGATGGTTAGGGTTTGCAGGACACAGCATGGGAGCTGCGGTCTCGGTTCTCGCATCAGTTAAAATACCTGAAATCAGGGCAGTTTGTGCTGTTGCCGGAAGACTTACAGGAATGGATCCAACACGTATTTTCACTGATGCCCAAAAAAAAGAGTTTCAGGAAACAGGTGTTCTTTCTTTTGTAAGCAGGGGCAGGCAGCTTGAACTCGACAGCAGGTTTTTAACAGACATGCTCTCACATGATATGCTGAAGGCAGTTGCAGGCATGAAAGCCCCGCTTCTAATTGTTCATGGAGATAAAGATGAAATTGTTCCTGTTGATCAGGCAAAAATAGCACATGAAGCCAATCCGAAAGGCTCCGAAATAGTGATAATAAATGGGGCAGACCATTTTTTCAGTATTCAGGAACACCGTGAGCAAGCAGCCAGGACAATAACAGACTGGTTTCTCAGAATACAATGAAGAGATGAAAATACTATGGAAACTTTAAATTTCGGATACGTAGAAGAACAGTACAGGTTATGGAAAAAAAGTCCTGACTCCCTGTCTTCTGACTGGCAGCATTTTTTCAGAGGATTTGAACTTGGGAATAAGGTTCAGATAAAAGATATTCCTGAGGGAAAAGACCATGTTACGCTTCAGTCCAGGGTGGATGAAATGATTCGATGCTACCGTGATACTGGGCATCTTCTTGCCTGCATGGATCCGCTCTCGGAATGTTCTCTTGATCATCCCCTTCTCGGGCTGGGTGCTTTCAAGCTTACTCAGGATGACATGGACAGAAAGGCCAGTGCCCCTTTTTCAGCAAAAAAAATGCTATCCATAAGAGAAATTCTGGAAAGACTGAAAAAAACCTACTGCGGGTCAATTGGTGTGGAATATACGCAGATTCAGGATCATGAAGAGAGAAGCTGGATAGAAGAAAATATGGAGTCAACAGGAAATGATCCGGTTTTTCATCAGCAAGCCAGAAAAAACATTCTTTTATCCCTTATTCGTTCTACCCAGTTTGAGACCTTCCTGAACAAGTCCTATGTTGGTGTTACGAGGTTTTCACTCGAAGGAGCCGATGCAGTAATTCCTGCACTGGACTCTCTTATGATAACAAATGCAGGGATCGGCTGTGAAGAAATCATTTTGGGAATGGCTCATCGAGGGCGACTGAATGTGCTTGCTCATATTCTTAAAAAACCTTACCGGGAAATTTTCGCAGAATTTGAAAGCTGCTACGACCCTGACAGCCTCGTTGGATCAGGAGATGTCAAATACCATACCGGGTATTTAACTGACATAATTGTTGAAGACAGATTCCCCATGAGAATCTATCTTGTTCACAACCCAAGTCACTTAGAGTCTGTAAATCCTGTGGTTGAGGGCATTGTACGATCCAGGCAGGATATGCTTGGGAATGATTCTGTCAAAAAAGTCATGCCTGTCCTTATTCATGGAGATGCTGCATTTGCGGGCCAGGGCATTGTGACTGAAACCCTTAATCTTTCCCGCCTGAAAGGCTATGAAACAGGAGGCACCTTTCACATTGTCATAAATAATCAGATCGGATATACCACTCTTCCTGAAGACTCAAGATCAACCCGCTATGCCACAGATATAGCCAAAATGCTCATGGTACCAGTATTTCACGTTCACGGGGAAGACCCGGAGGCTCTTGTTCATGTAATCCGGATTGCATCAGAATACAGGGCAAAGTTCCGAAAAGACGTTGTTGTAGATTTAGTATGCTACAGAAAATATGGGCACAATGAAGGTGATGACCCTTATTTTACACAACCTTTGATGTATGACAGAATCAGGCAGAAAATGCCCTTGAGCAAGCTTTATGGGAAGCGCCTTGTTGATGAGAAAGTTGTTACTTTACTAGATATTGAACAGATGGAGAAATCTGTCCAGAAAAAAATAGATGATGATTTCAAAAAAGTTCATGGCTTTGAATGCGCCTTTCCGAATGTAAAATTTTACGAGGTATGGAAGGATTATAACGGTCTTTACGAAAGAAGCAATGCTTCAACAGGCATCAAGCAAGACAGGCTTATAAAACTTTGCAAATCTTTAACAGCCCTTCCCGAGGGATTTAACGCACATGCCAAGATTATAGCCCTCTTGCAAAAACGAATGGATTCTGTTGAAAAAGGTGAAAACATAGACTGGGCAAATGCTGAAGCTTTAGCCTTTGCATCACTTCTTACAGAAAAAATTCCGATCCGGCTTAGCGGACAGGATGTAAGGAGGGGTACTTTCAGCCAGCGTCATGCTTTTATTGCAGATATAAAAACAGGCAAACAACACATTCCTCTCAACAATCTTGAAGAGGGACAGGCTTTCTTTGCCGCCTATGACAGTGCTTTGGCAGAAGCAGGTGTTCTTGGTTTTGAATACGGTTATTCACTTGTTCAGCCTAACTGCCTGACAATATGGGAAGCACAGTTTGGGGATTTCATCAACAATGCCCAGCCTGTTATTGACCTTTACATTGCAAGCTCAGAGACCAAGTGGCAGAAACTAAGCGGCCTTGTTCTTCTTCTTCCTCACGGACTTGAAGGCCTTGGCCCAGAGCATTCAAGTGCAAGGCCGGAGCGTTTCCTGCAGCTCTGTGCAGATGACAATATGCAGATTTGCAATCCAACCACCCCATCACAGTATTTTCATCTTCTTCGCAGGCAGATCAGGAGAAGTCTCAGAAAACCTCTTGTGGTTCTTACTCCAAAGAGCCTTTTACGCAATCCTCTGGCAACTTCCAGCTCTGAAGAGCTTATAAACGGAAGGTTTCTGGAAGTCCTTGATGAACCTGCAAAAAAAGGGGATATCCGGAAGGTTATTTTTTGCAGCGGCAAGATTTATTATGAACTTGTCCAGAAAAGACAGTCCATGAAAAAAGAGGGAACTGCAATTGTAAGGCTCGAGCAGTATTATCCTTTTCCGGAAGAAGATATCAAAAATGTTGTATTAAAGTATGCAAAGGCAAAAACCTGGCTCTGGGTTCAGGAAGAACCCGAAAACATGGGTGCATGGTGTTTTGTTGGGAGACGCCTTGAAGATATTGTAGGAAAATCTGTTATTTATGTAGGCAGAAAACCATCAGCCAGTCCTGCCACAGGATTTCCTAAAATCTACAAGAAAGATCAGGCTGAAATTATGGAAAAAGCAATTAAAGAATAGTCGTAGTTTAAAAAATATTATATGAGAAATTAGAAAGGTCAAGGCAATGGAAAAAGACGTCTTCAAAAAACTTCAGGAAAAACTCAATTATTATTCTATAGGCTTTCCAGAAACAGAAACCGGAGTAGAAATAAAGATTTTGAAAACACTTTTTTCTAAAGATGAAGCAGATCTTTTTCTTTCAATGTCACACAATCTGGAAGAACCTGAAACCATAGCTCAAAGGTCAAGCCGCCCCCTTCATTATGTTTGTGACCAGCTTGAAGACATGGCATCAAGGGGACTCGTATTCAGACTGAAAAAAGGCGATTCTTCCAGGTACGCTGCCATCCCGTTTGTGCACGGACTCTTTGAATTCCAGGTATCCAGGATGGACAGAAATCTTTCCGAACTCATGGAAGAATATTTCAGATCCGGATTCCTTGAGGCTTTTAACCAAAGCAAGGGAACATTTCTGAGAACAATCCCTGTTCAAAAATCCCTTGATGATACACGAAATGTTGCTGCATTTGACGATGCAGTGGCAATACTTAAGAAAATGAAAAAAATAGTCGTCACAAGCTGCATCTGCAGAAAACAGAAAGGACTCATAGACAGGGCCTGTGATAAGCCACTTGATACCTGCTTCATGTTCGGTGCGATGGGACAGTACTATCTGGATAACCGGATGGGTAGAGAAATAAACATTGATGAGGCAATCAGGATACTTACGGAAGCCCAGGCAGCAGGTCTTGTCACCCAGCCAGCCACCGCACAGAACCCAGGCGGCATGTGCAACTGCTGCGGTGACTGCTGTGGAGTTCTTATGGCATTGAATCAGCACCCCAAGCCCTCGGAGATTGTTTTTTCCAACTATGTCGCAGAAACTGAGCATGAACTGTGTTCAGGATGTCAAACCTGTCTGGAGCGCTGCCAGATGAATGCCATAATAATGAATGATGATGACTTGGCTGATCTTGACAAGGAACGCTGTATAGGATGTGGGCTTTGTGTAGTAACCTGCCCGTCGGGTGCGCTTCGTCTGAAACAAAAGACAGGGAATAAGTATCAGGTACCGCCTCTTACAGGAGCAGATCAAATGCTTGCAATGGCAAAAAAACGGGGAACTATCTGATTGATGTTTAATAAAAAAAATGGAAGAAATAAGGTTTTGTCCAACTTTAAAGCAGATGGGAGGCATGATGGAAGCCTGGCATAAAACCGGATGTGTATTGTGTGCCCAGAATTGTGGTCTGGAAGTCCTAATTCAGAACAACAGGATAATAAGAGTAAGGCCGGACAGGGACAACCTAAGAAGTCAGGGCTATGTCTGCAGGAAAGGCCTCAATATCATCTATCACCAGTATCCCGGGGACAGGCTGAGAGTACCCCTGAAACGTACCGGCAGCAGATTCAATGAAATATCTTGGGATCAGGCAGCAGATGAAATTGCTGATAAACTGCGCAATCTTGTGGACACACATGGGCCAAGATGCCTGGCATACGTTGGCGGGAGCTCACAGGGCGGCCATTTAGAAGCTTCATTTGGCATAAGCCTCCTTCGGGCACTTGGCTCACAGTATTATTACTCGTCTGCAGGTCAGGAGTTCAGCGGTATCTGGTGGGTACTGGGGCGTATGTTCGGAAAGCAGTACAATATAATGATTCCTGACGAGCATGCCGCAGATATGCTTGTAGGATGGGGCTGGAACGGCATGATGAGTCACCAGATGCCGCAGGCACGCAAGACACTCAAAAGTTTCAGCAATGACCCAGACAGACTGTTAGTGGTAATAGACCCCAGAAAAAGTGAAACTGCAGCCATAGCGGATATACATCTTGCTGTCAGGCCTGGTACAGACGCAATTCTTGCCAAGGCAATGACTGCAATCATATTAAAAGAAGGCTGGCAGGCAACCGATTATATAGATAAATTCGTGGCCGACTGGGAGAAGATTTCACCCTGGTTTGAAAATTTCGACATCATGGCCGCACTTAACGTCTGTCAGCTTGACTACGGCCAGGTTCATGATTTGTGCCGCCTTATGACTACAAGGCGATGGTGCATGCACCCAGATCTTGGGATTTATATGGGACGAAACAGCACCCTGAACTCATATCTGATAAACATTCTTGGGGTCATCTGCGGTATTTTCTGTGTAAGGGGCGGAAATGTCATTCCGGGCATGGTCATGCCAATGGGTTTTCATGCAGATGAAAGAAATCCAAAGGTCTGGAAAACAGTTTCAACAGCCATGCCTCCGGCTGCAGCCGGATCCTTTCCCCCCAACGTCCTTCCCGAAGAAATATTTGCAAACCACCCTCAGCGGTTGAGGGCTGTTCTTGTCAGCGCCTGTAATCCATTACGCTCGTATGCGGACACCAAAGAATTTGAAAAGGCATTCGATCAGCTTGATCTTCTGGTTGTCAATGACATCGTTATGAGTGAAACAGCCAGAAGAGCCCATTATGTGCTTCCCTGCAGGTCTTATTACGAGGCATGGGATGGTACATTTTTCCCATGGACATTTCCCGAGGTATTCTTTCAAATGAGACGTCCGGTGGTCAAAGCTCCTGAGAAATGTCTCGAGGCATCACAGATTTTTACCCTCATTGCAGAAAGGATTGGCATTATACCAGAGATTCCGGACGATCTTCATAGAGCAGTTTCAGGAGATCGCCTCAGTTTTGGAATGAAATTAATGGAATGGGCAAACAAGACACCGGAAGCGATGAGCAAGATGCCTTTTGTGCTGGCAAAAACTCTTGGTCGTGTCTGGGACAGCGCCGCACTTGCAGCCCTTTGGGGTATTCTCATGACCGCTCCCAAGGCTTTTCGGAAAAATGCAGCAAGAGCCGGATTTGAAACAGGCCTCGATCAGGGAGACAGGATATTTCAGGCATTACTGGATACGCCTCAGGGTCTTTGGGTAGGAAAAGCCGACATAACGGATAATCTGGCGGCAATCCGCACACCTTCCGAAAAAATCGAGGTTTTTATTCCTGAACTAGAAGAGCAGGCCAGAAAACTGGATGCAACAAGTGAGATCAAAGGACTTAAAATGCCGCCAGGGTTTCCTCTTGTACTTAATGCCGGAAGACACATGGACACCAACATGAACACCCTGATGCGAAATCCGGATTGGAACAAGGGCAAAAGGGCCTGTACAGTTGCCATAAGCCCTGAGGATGCCACACAGCTTGCTCTTAATGACGGTCAGACTGTACTCGTAACAACAGAAGCAGGAAGCGCTGCAGGCGAACTTCAGATAAGCTGCCAGGTTCGTAAGGGAATGGTCTTGATTCCTCATGGCTTCGGCCTCATTTATGACGATTCAGTCTTTGGCATCAATGTTAATTACCTGACCAGAAACACGCACCGCGACCAGCTCGGAACACCAATTCACAGGTTTGTTCCATGTCGAGTTGAACCGGCTCTTGAAAGCTCAGAAACAACAAAAACTGAAATCAATCATGTTTGATTTGATAAAAAAAATTTAATGTTTATAGCCAATATCATCGTCATTTCCTGCTGAAGCCAGAATCCAGTCCCTTCATCCGGTTCTGGAAATAGGCTTCAGCATTTGCGACGGTTTTAGTGAATTTTGTAACTTGATACAAAAACTTTAAAATGAAAGGATAGTATGCGAATCGTCACTCGCTCAGATTTTGACAGCGTTGTCTGTGCAGTATTTCTTTATGAAGCCTTGAATATTGATGAGCCTGTTAAATGGGCTGAACCAAATGAGATGCAAAGAGGCCTGGTAGATATCCGTGAAGGGGATATAGTAGCAAATCTTCCATACGCTCCAAATTGTTCCCTGTGGTTTGATCATCATTTTTCCAATCAGATAGACCATCCTTTCAACGGAGTTTTCAGGATGACGCCATCTGCTGCAAGGATAATCTTTGACCATTACAAGGATAGATTTAATAAAGATTATACTGAACTTGTTGAGGCAGCCGATAAAATCGATTCAGCAGATCTCTCAGTTGATGAAGTTCTGTATCCGGAACGTTATACATATTTGCTTCTTTCCATGACCATAAAAAGCCAAAACAAATCGGATGAACCTTACTGGAACCACATTGTTGAACTTCTAAGAAGATTGCCTGTCCAGCAAATCATGAAAGATAAAACAGTAAAAGCCCGCTGCGATGAAGTAATACATGAAAACTCTGTGTATAAAACCTATCTGAAAGATTATACAAAATGCCTGGATCATGTAGCAGTAACCGATTTCAGGACACTGAACCCATCACCGTCAGGCAACAGGTTCCTTATCTATTCTGTTTTTCCGGAATGCTCGGTTCAGGTAAGGATTCGCTACGACTCAAACAACAAGGATCTGGTTGTAGTGAATATCGGACACAGTATTTTCAACAGGACATGCAATGTAAACGTAGGCAAGCTCCTTGCTGATTTTGAAGGCGGTGGCCACAGGGCAGCAGGAGCCTGCCGTTTTCACGTAAGCAAAGCAGATCAGTATATTCCCAGAATTATAAATACTCTCATTGACAATAAGGCATCATAGGCAGATGCCGTCATACCTGAATAGATGAAAAAAAGTTAATTTGAGGGGGAGTTACCAGATGTTTTTTTACAAAACACATTTCAGCAGTTTTTATTACCGCTGATTTATATTTTTCAGGAAATGCTTTTGGCAGTTTTATCTCTATATCGATCTGCTCAACCATATAGGTAACATTGTTTCTATGAAAACTTAATACAAGCTCAAGATCTTTTGTATCAATTTGGCGATTCATGCAGAAGGATGAAACATAAAGACCAGCACAAGTTCCGATCGATGCGAGAAAAAGATCAAAAGGCTCTGGAGCAGTGTTTTCTCCCCCTTCTTCAACAGACTGATCCGTATGAACCGTAAACCCCTTGAAGGTTGAGTCAACTTTCTTATTTCCTGGAAAAGTAATTATCATGTTCATCGTCTTATTTCCCATTTTTTAAAAATTAAAGATAGCGGCATCGCAAAAACTCGAAAATTCATCAGCAACGGCATACCGGAAAAAGCCGGTGTCCAGAAACATCATTCAGTTAAAAGAACACTGCTAACTTTTTCCGGCGCTTTCAAAATAGTCATCGACCAATTACAAAGACCGGTTAATCTCACATATTATCACATCACAATAACTGCCAAAAAGCCATAGCGAAACAATTTCCCAGCAAAAACCAGGGGTAAAAAGACAAGGAAACGGATCCTGAGAAGTCCGCCTGCAAGACATAGCGGATCGCCTACAAGAGGCAGCCAGGAAAAAAGCAATGACCATCTACCATATTTTGCATAGAAATTTTCTGCACGCCTGTAAGAAATATCATCTATTCTAAGCAGTTTATGAATCACCAACTTGCTTCCATAAACTCCTATTCCATAGGTAGTACATGCCCCAAGAGTGTTGCCTGTTGTCGCTGTTGCAACTGAAAGCACCGGATCAAATCCTTTGAGAACCATTGCAACAAGCAGCCACTCTGAGCCTATCGGGACAACCGTTGAAGCCATGAAACTCAATGAGAACAGTGCCCCGTAACCATAATGGGATAAAAAATGAGTCATGGAAAATATATAACCTCTTTTTAGTCTCATAACAACAACTCTCTTAACATAATCGGCTATTGACCCGAATTGCCTTCTGCTATAAAGATACAATTAAGAAGGAAAGCTGATCAGGCAGTCAGGCTGAAGGTGTCGTAAATAGTCTGAATTTAGACGGCTTTGGAAAAAGCCAGCAGACAAGGCACTCTGCATCCTGGCTTTTTACGTTGACCCAAAGGCCGAAGAAAGTCCAAGCAAGGTACAATCAGTGAAAGGTAATTCTCTGTGACACGTTTTTATATTTTTCTTTTCAGAGCAGCTCTTGGAGCCGTGTTTGCACTCATTCTTATACGCATGTTTTATCCGAAAGCTCTTTTGCCCCATTTATTAGGCCTGTGGGCTTTCATGGTTGGAATGGCATATGTATTTGAATATTTCAGAAAACGGCAATAAGGAACTTGACTCTGTAAAAATCCATATTTTCCGGAAAATCATGGACCGAGAAAAAGGGGGCGATTCAATCGTTGAAACAGATCATTCTTGGAACAGCAGGACACATTGACCACGGTAAAACCAGTCTCATAAAGACACTGACAGGCATTAACACAGACCGGCTAAAAGAAGAACAGCTAAGAGGGATAACGATTGAACTGGGATTTGCATCGATGGATCTTCCTGGCGGACAGCACATCGGCATTGTAGATGTTCCAGGACATGAAAAATTTGTCAAAACCATGGTGGCAGGGGCAACAGGTATAGATATGGTTGCCATGGTGATAGCCGCTGATGAAGGAATAATGCCTCAGACCCGCGAACACATGGAAATCTGCTCACTTCTCGATATTAAGCACGGACTCGTTGTGCTTACAAAAATTGACATGGTAGATGAGGAATGGCTGGAACTTGTTGCTGAAGACGTAAAAGCTTTTACTGCCGGAACCTTTCTAGAAGGCTCTTACATTCTTCCTGTCTCTTCAATAACTGGTCAGGGAATACCTGAGCTTGTCCAGGCACTTGAAACTCTCAGCGCATCCATTCCAGAGCGTTCCACAACCAATCTGTTCAGACTTCCGGCTGACCGGGTATTTACCATGAAAGGCTTTGGAACTGTCATAACAGGCACTCTTATTTCAGGCTCGATTCGTGTAGGAGACCCTGTAATGATTTATCCAACTGGCATCACATCAAAAGTAAGAGGCATCCAGGTCCATAACCATGCAGTGGAACAGGCTGTATCAGGAATGCGCACAGCCATCAACTTTCAGGGATTGGAAAAAGCCTATATAAACAGGGGAGATGTCTTATCCAGCCCTAATGCATTAAGAACAAGCTACATGGTCGATGTTTTGTTTAACTATCTGAAAAGCAATAAAAAACCCATAAAAAACCGAACCAGGATCCGATTTCATACAGGGACAAGCGAAGTCCTGGGAAACCTTATAATTCTGGACGGCGAAGAAATATCCCCTGGAACTGTGACAGCAGTTCAACTCAGACTCGATGCTCCTGTTGCACTGGTTAAAGACGACAGGTTTGTAATAAGAAGTTATTCTCCTGTTCGCACCATCGGTGGCGGCAGCATATTGAACCCTGTGCCGCAGAAACACAAGCGCTTCAAAGCCGGACTTGCAGAAAAAATTCTAAAACTGTCTGAACTTTCTCCGGAAGAGGTGATAAGATTTCAGGCAGAAGAAGCTGGATACGAAGGGATAAATTTCTCAGATCTCAGGATCATGACCAATGTCACTGATAAAAAACTGGATGGTTGCCTACAGAGACTTCTTTCAGACAAGGTAATCTTGATGATCGACAGGGAACAGCGTGTCTTTATTCATTCAACCTGTTTTGATCAGTTGATTTCAGAGGCCAATGACTTTCTCGTTTCCTTTCACAATGCCAATCCGCTTAAGCCCGGAATGCCCAGGGAAGAGCTCAAATCGAGGCTTCCGCCTCAAGTCAGTTCCAAACTCTTCACGCTGCTTCTTCAGCAAATGGTTAAGAGCGGGAAAATTCATGTGGAAGAAAACACTGTCAGGCTTTCTACCCATTCGGTCTCACTTGGTCAGGATCAGACAGATGTCAGAAAAAAAATCCTGGAAACTTATAAGGCAACTGGTCTTACCCCTCCTGCATTCAAGGAGTTTTGTAAAACTGAAAGAATAGATACTTCAAAATCAAAAGAAGTGCTGCATGTACTGGTCGATGAAGGACTCATAGTAAAAATAAAGGAAGATCTTTATTTCCACCACGAAGCCATCACCATGATCAGGAAGAAACTTGTTGATTTTCTGAGTGTTCACGGAGAAATTACGACCCCTCAGTTCAAGGATATGACTGGAGCATCGAGAAAGTTTGTGATACCAATCATCGAATACTTTGATGCCCGTAACGTTACCATCAGGGTAGGCGATATTCGAAAACTGAGACATGGATAAAGGAGAAAATATGGATGCATTCAAAAAATTTGCCACTAAGCGGGTCTTTTTAGGCTTTCTTTTAGCTATTGCAGTCCTGTGGCTTTCAGGCACAGCACTGGAACTGGTGAAACAACCTGACCACCAGGTTTTAGTTACTCCTCCGATGGGTGAACAGGCAATGAAGTCAGAACCCCTTAACATGGCACCAATCCCTGAGACATTAAAAAGCATGGATGGATATAAGAAAAACGTAACACCGGAGGTTGCACTTCCAGCCAAAGCCCAAAAAGCAAGTGAAGCAGTCCCGCCCCCCCAACCCGCTGTTACCAAGCCTATTTATACTCCAGCTCTGCCTAATGAAAAAGCAGGGGCACTTGCTCCTGCCAACGTTGTACCAACAAAAAAGGTAGTAGGGCTTGAATTTGCCTCTGCAATCATAAAACCGCTTTCATATGAATTAAACGAACGCTTCTGGGGCTGGAGACCAAATGATATTCTGGACTTCACAGACAATGTCAACAACTTCCAACTCGGAGTTCTCGAAGTAACAAGAAGATCAATAGTCATACTGACTGAAAGAATTTCAAGAAGCGGGACAGTTGAGTCTCTGGATAAAAATCTCGAACACGCCATGGACTGGCTAATGACAAAACCTGACCGTTACTGGCTGCCCACTCCGGAATCACGTTACAATGATGCCTTGAAAGACATAGAAACTTACAAGAAAAAACTTGAAAAAGGTGAGGCTGCTTTTTATATTAGACCGGTTAATTTATTACCCCTGCTTGCAACTTATGCCAACCTCCTGGGAAGCTGCGATGAAAATCTTGCAAAGACAAAAGAGGCTGACGGGGAGTATGTTAGTTTTTTCAGGGCTGACGACTATTTTTATTATTCACAGGGAGTGGCAAGTGCCCTTGCTGTGATTCTAGAAGCTGTTTTAATTGATTTCAAACCAACACTTGAAACAAGGCACGGAGCAGAACTCCTGCGTCAGGCAATTAAATATTGCCATAAGGCCACAAAGATTGAGCCATGGATCATTCTTGACAGCGACTTCAGCAGCTTTTTTGCAAATCACAGGGCAAACATGGCAGCCCCCATAAGCCATGCCCGCTTTTATCTTGACTTGCTGGTTGCAACCTTATCCACTTAACAAAGACTCATGGTCTACTAAAAACTCAAAAATATGAAAATCATCATCGTAGGTGCAGGAAATGTCGGTTATCATGTTGCCCACAGGCTATCCCAAGAAAACAAGGAAGTAGTTGTAATTGATAAGGATCATGATGCTGTCAGAAGGATTACAGATACAGTAGACGCTCAGGGCATTGTAGGATCAGGCGGAAGTCCTCTTGTTCTCGAAAAAGCTGGTTTAAGGGAAGCAGAGCTTTTAATGGCCTTAACAGACAGCGATGAAATCAATTTGCTTGCCTGTCTCTCTGCTGACCTGGTATCCCCAACCTCCCAAAAAATTGCAAGGATCCGGAGTACTGACTATGATCTTTATATGGAGACTTTCAGGTTAAAGCCCCCTCACATAGGAACAATTATCAATCCTGATGTGGAAGTGGTCAAAACCATAGACCGCATGATAGAATTCCCTGGTGCCGTAGATATCAATGAATTTGCCGAAGGAAAAATAAAATTTGTAGGCATAAGACTGGATGAAGGTGCCAGATTAACTGGCATTTCCCTATCGTCTCTTTCATCTCAGATGAATCAGAAAATGCCTCTCATTACCGCCATTATCCGTAATGATCGGTTGATAATTCCAAGCGGAACAGATACCCTGAAGGCAGGAGATCTAGTCTATTTTGTCAGTGAAAGCAGTCAGTTACGGAAAACGCTGAGTTTTTTTGAAAAATTCAAGTCCCCTGTAAGGCGTGCCATGATAATTGGCGGGGGACGGATTGGATCCAAGCTTGCAAGGTTATTCGAAACCAAAGACATTTCAACTAAGCTTATCGAAAAAAATCAGAACCGATGCAACAAATTAGCTGAAATGCTGGAAAAGACCGTCGTAATCAACGGAAATGGAACTGACATAGATATTCTTGTCGAAGAAAATGTTAATGACATGGATATAGTTGCTTCTCTTACAGATGATGAGGGATCAAACATTGTCTCATCTCTTCTGGTCAAGCACATGGGAGCAAAAATGACCATAACCCGCGTAAATAAATTTGGCTACTTCCCTTTGATGGGCACCATTGGACTTGATCATATCATAAACCCGGGGCTTTCTGCAATAAACACCATTTTGCAGCATGTGCGCCGCGGGAAAATACTCTCTGCCCAGTCCATAAAGGGAGCACATGCTGAAATAATGGAAGCAGTTGCAATGGAAACTTCCGACATGGTTGGATGTCCGATTAAAAACATTAAATTTCCAAAAGGAGCTCTGGTTGCAGCAATAATTAGACAGGATGAAATCATAATTCCCACAGGAAACAGTATCATCATGCCAGGAGACCGCATAATAATCTTTGCCAGAAGAACTGATATTCCTTACATAGAAAGAATCCTTTCAGTAAAATTAGAATTCATATGATCAGATGGCGGTATATAATCAGCATAACAGGTATTCTTGCCATATTTCTGAGCGTAGCCATGCTGTTTCCTCTTCTTTACGGATTTTTCATTCAAGATCAGAGTGTCCAGCCTCTGGCCTATTCGGCATTAATTACATTTGGCGGCGGCGCTTTCTTATACAGATTTTTCTACATTCCTCACAGCAATTACCTTAGTCATAGAGAAGGAGTGGCTATTGTATCCTTTGGCTGGATAACCATCGGTTTTTTCGGAGCCCTGCCCTTTTATTTCGGATTTGAAAACTGCACTATAGTAGATGCCGTATTCGAATCTGTCTCCGGGTTTACCACTACAGGAGCTTCTGTCTTAAACGATATTGAAGCTCTTCCCAAAGGACTTCTTCTTTGGAGAAGCCTCATCCAGTGGCTTGGCGGAATGGGTATCATAGTTTTATCAATAGCCATCCTGCCTTTTCTAGGTGTTGGCGGAATGCAGCTTTACAAGGCAGAAATACCTAGCCCTGTTCCTGACAAGCTTCGTCCACGCATAAGAGACACTGCAATGGTGTTATGGAAAGTCTATGTCTTGCTTTCACTCATGCAGATCTTTTTTCTGACACTTGGTGGAATGAATTATTTTGATTCCCTTTGTCATACTTTCACAACAATGCCAACCGGTGGATTCAGCACAAAAAACGCTTCTATAGGTTATTTTCAAAGCCCTTACATCGAAACTGTGATAGCCGTATTCATGATTCTTGCCGGTATAAATTTCTCCTTGCATTTTTTACTCCTGAGCGGAAAAATCTCATCATTTTATAAGGACTCTGAGGTCAGATTTTATTTTTTTCTGTTGACAGGACTGATTGCCTGTATAACACTGGATGTGTGGAAAACAGTTTATCCCGATCTCTCTGATGCTTTCAGATATGCTTTCTTTCAGGTTGCCTCCATCATGACAACAACAGGCTATGCCACTGCAGATTATGAATCATGGCCTGCCACGTCTCAGATGATATTACTCCTTTGCATGTTTATAGGGGCTTGTGCCGGATCAACAGGGGGTGGAATAAAATGCCTGAGAATCTTTCTTTATCTCAAATATTGTTATAAAGAGCTATTCAGCTTGATCCATCCCCATGCAGTAAGACATGTCAAGATTGGAGGCAACTCTGTTCCAGAAGATGTCATGCGCAGTGTGCTGGGTTTTATAGGCCTTTATATAGGTTTGTTTGCCACGTGTTCGGTGCTTCTTGCAGCAACAGGGGTTGACCTGTTGACAGCAATCTCTGCCACTGCATCTGCAATAGGCAATATTGGACCAGGGCTGGGAAGTGTCGGGCCTGCGGAAAACTACTCTCACCTGCCTTTTCTTGGCAAATGGATTCTTATCTGGTGCATGCTTATAGGAAGGCTTGAAATTTATACATTGCTCATTTTAGTGCTGCCGGAATTCTGGCGAAAATAAAGTCGATTATGTTTTTTTAACCATTTTTCCCATGATGATTTAAGAAAATGAAAAAACGAATAATTCTTGTAATTCTTTTCCTGACAGTTCTGGCTGGGATACTGGCCGGCATTAAAGCCCTGCAAATCAACAAGATGATAGAGCAGGGCAAAAGCTTCGAACCACCCCCTGAGACTGTAACCACCGCTGATGCAAGATCCGAGTCATGGGAGTCTGTGCTGACTTCAGTTGCCTCAATTACAGCAGTCCAAGGAGTAACTGTTACTTCAGAATTAGGCGGCAAGATTGTAGATATTGCCTTCGAGTCCGGAGATTATGTCCAGAAAGGAAGCCTGCTGGTTCAGCTTGATACTGAATCTGAGGCAGCCCAGCTCCGTGGGGCCGAAGCAAACGCTGCTCTTACAAAGATAAATTTTGAACGAAGTGCCAGTCTATTAAATCAGAACCTTATAGCAAGATCTGATTATGACAACTCACAGGCCCAGTTCAAGCAGGCTCTTGCACAGGCTGACTATATAAAAACCATTATCGAAAAAAAATCAATTAGAGCTCCTTTTTCAGGAAGAATTGGAATCCGTCTGGTCAATCTCGGGCAGATTCTGAATGAAAAAGCACCCATAGTATCTTTGCAGTCGATGGATCCTGTTTACATAAATTTTTACCTGCCTCAGCAGCATCTTTCTTCAATAAAGACTGGACTAAACATAAGAATAACCTCAGATGCACTTGAAAACCAGGTTACAGAAGGCAAAATAACTGCCATAAATTCCGAGATTGATGCTTCATCCCGCAATATACAGGTTCAGGCTACTGCAGCAAATCCCAGAGGACGCCTTCGTCCCGGAATGTTTGTAAATGTTACAATTTTGCTTGCTGCCAGGGAAAATGTAATATCAATACCTGCTTCTGCCGTACTTTATGCACCTTACAGTGACTCTGTGTTTATAGTGGAGGACAAGACAAGAGAAAATAATGCAGTACCCGGAAAAATCTTGCGCCAGCAGTTCGTAACATTAGGCGAAAAACGCGGGGATTTTGTCTCTGTGTTAACAGGCCTGAAAAAAGGCGATATAATTGTAAGCACTGGAGTATTCAAGCTTCGTAATGCCCAGAGTGTTAAGCTTGACAACACCTTGTCTCCTGATTTCAAACTTTCACCAAAACCGGAAAACAACTAAATAACCATATGAAGTTTACCGATCTTTTCATACGCCGACCTGTAGTAGCCATTGTAGTGAATCTCCTGATAATAATTGCCGGACTTCAGGCAATCAAATCTCTGAATGTCCGCCAGTTTCCCAGAAGCGAAAATTCTGTCGTCACCATAACCACAGTCTATGTTGGTGCAAGTGCTGATCTTGTGCGAGGATTCATAACCACACCTCTGGAACGAGTAATTGCTGCTGCAGATGGCATCGATTATATCGAATCAAAGAGCTCAATGGGAATTTCAACTATCAAGATACGCCTGAAGATTAATTACGAACCAATAAAAGCCCTTGCAGAAATAAGCTCAAAAGTGGATCAGCTTAGAAGCGACCTGCCCCCTGAAGCACAAGTTCCTGTCATTAATCTTGAATCAGCAGACAGTGAATTTGCTTCAGCTTATCTGAGCTTCAAGTCTGACGATCTGCGTCACAATCAGATAACAGACTATCTTGTAAGAATCGTCCAGCCCAGACTTTCTGCCATTGAAGGGGTTCAGAGAGCAGACATTCTAGGCGGACGGACATTTGCCATGCGCATCTGGCTAAAGCCTGACCGTATGGCAGCATTAAACATAAGCCCTGCCCATGTCCGTCATGCACTTGCTGCCAACAACTACCTTGCTGCCCTGGGTCAAAGCAAGGGTTCTTTTGTTCAGGTCAATCTCACAGCAAACACAGATCTCCAGTCAGTCCCAGAATTCAAGCGTCTCGTTATCCGTGAACATAACGGAGCTATCATTAGGCTTGAAGACATTGCCGAAATTGTGCTTGGAGCTGAAGACTATGACACCGAGGTTCATTTTTCAGGTCAAACAGCCGTTTTTATCGGTGTTTTTTCTTTACCTAATGCCAATTCCATAGATGTGATCAACCGTGTGCGCACAGAGATGGAAGCTATCGAAAAGATCCTTCCAAGCGGAATGGATGGAAGAATCGCCTACGACGCAACATCATATATAAACAATGCCATTCACGAGGTAATTGAGACTCTTGGTCATACGCTTCTAATAGTCATAATTATTATTTTTTTGTTTCTAGGCTCTCTCAGGTCTGTTCTTATTCCTGTTGTGGCCATCCCTCTTTCTCTCATAGGAGCTGTATTCCTGATGCAGGTATTTGGTTTTACCATAAACCTGCTCACACTCCTTGCGATAGTATTGTCAGTCGGCCTTGTCGTAGATGATGCCATAGTTGTAGTGGAAAATGTCGAAAGGCACATAAGCGATGGGAAAACCCCTATAGAAGCAGCTCTTCTGGGTGCACGAGAGCTTGTTGGTCCGATCATAGCCATGACCACAACCCTTGCTGCTGTCTATGCCCCCATAGGGTTACAAGGAGGGCTCACCGGAGCACTATTTCGTGAATTTGCATTTACACTTGCAGGGGCAGTCACCATTTCAGGAGCAGTTGCTCTTACACTTTCACCCATGATGTCTGCCACTCTCTTGAAACCAGGATTAAAAGAGAAGGGACTTGCAGGCAGAATAGAGCGAGATTTCAAAAAGCTGAAGATTTTTTACGGACAACTTCTTGATGCGACCCTGAACTGCCGGCCTGCTGTATATGTAGTATGGATAGGAGTGAGTCTTCTATCCATACCAATGTTCAAGATGTCTGCTGTTGAACTGGCACCTCTTGAAGATCAGGGAGTCATATTTGGAATCATTGATTCATCTGCCAATTCCACAATAGATCAAAACAGGATTTATGCTTCGGCAGTCAACAAGGCCTTGCTGAGTGTTCCTGAAACAGAGTATACATTTCAGCTGACAAGACCTGCAGAAGGTTTTTCAGGAATGGTGGTAAAACCATGGGATGATCGTGATCGCACCATATTTCAGATACTTTCTGAAGTTCAGAATAAACTACACGGCATTTCAGGCATTCAGGTATTTCCTGTAACACCTCCTGCTCTTCCTGGAGGCGGCCAGTTTCCTGTAGAATTCATTCTTGCATCGACTGCAGAACCCAATCAAATACTTGAGTTTGCCAGGCAAATCCAAAAAAAAGCAATACAAAGCGCAATGTTTGCCTTTCCTCCCATCATCGATATCAAGATTGACCAGCCACAATCAGATATTATAATTGACCGTGACAAGGTTGCAAGTCTTGGCCTGAATCTCGAATCGGTTGGAGCCGACATTGCAATAATGCTTGGGGGCAACTATGTCAACAGGTTTAACATATCCGGCAGAAGCTACAAGGTAATTCCTCAGATAAGCAGGGTTGACCGGCTTAATCCAGAACAGCTTAAAAACATATATGTAACCGGGCCAAACGGAAATTTAGTGCCGCTCAACACCATTGCAGAGATAAGCAACAAAACCGTACCCCGCTCCTTAAACCGATTCCAGCAGCTCAATGCGGTTAAAATCAGCGGTGTCGCTGTAAGACCCCTTGACGAAGCCCTCAGGGTTCTTGAGGATGAGGCTGCCAGAATCCTTCCAAAAGGATATATAATTGATTATTCAGGTGAATCAAGACAGCTTCGCACAGAAGGGCACAAATTTCTACCTGCCTTCAGCCTTGCCATGATACTTATCTTCATGGTTCTTGCAGCTCAGTTCAACAGTTTTAGGGACCCTTTTGTCATTCTTTTCGGCTCTGTTCCTCTTGCACTGTTCGGTGCTCTTATTTTCACATTCCTCAAGATCCCCGATCCCAACACTCCATTCTGGACTCATGGCTGGACAACGACCCTTAATATCTATTCGCAGGTAGGGTTGGTCACACTGATTGGGCTGGTATCCAAGAACGGAATACTGATCGTGGAGTTTGCAAACAAGCTCCAGGTGGAACATGGGAGGTCAAAACGCGAAGCAGTGTTTGAGGCATCTCTCACCAGACTTCGACCCATTCTGATGACAACGGCTGCCACCATAGCAGGTCATTTCCCGCTTATCCTGGTGACAGGAGCTGGAGCTGCGGCAAGAAACTCAATAGGTCTTGTGCTTGTAGGGGGAATTTCAATCGGGACAATTTTCACGCTCTTCGTAATACCATCAATTTACATGCTCGTTGCCCGTGACCATTCCAGAGCCCGTATTCATGCAGAATCTATAGCCAATGGATCAGAAGGTCGAGAGACCGGCTCGCCTTTATCATAAAATGACATGCCCACAAGCTGATCATCCAGTGCACAGATGTCTTTGTTGTTCATCAAGAATTTATCTGCCTTGATCCATTTGTGGTTATCTGCAAGGCTATAATGCTTATCAGGATCATCGTCCCGCCCACCCAGAACTGCCACGCTACCTGCTCATTTAAAAACATGATTCCAAGAATACTTGTAAAAACAAGCTCTGTTGTCATGAGCACCCCGCCTTCCCAGCTTTTGCAGTAACGAAGTCCCTGTGTCATAAGGAGCTGTCCGATGACAGAAGCCACTGCAATTATGCCAATCATAGTCCACTCTGTCAGAGACTGTGGGAAATGAGGCTTGGCAATAAATGCCGGAAATGTGATCAGAGCACCTATTATACAAAAATACATGAAGACATTTCCTGAACCATGATTTTCCCTAAGCTTTTTTATTACAGCAACAGTAAGACCTGCAAAAACAGCACCGGATATTGCAAGTATCTGCCCGATGGCAACTCCTTCAAACCTGAAATCAAGGATAACTGCTATTCCAAGGATTGCCAGTCCAATACAGACAATTTCCAGAAATTTTATCGGCTCCCCGTATAACAAAGGAGAAAACAGAGCAGTAAAGGCTGGAAAAGTAAAAAAGAGTACCATGGCAGTTGAAATTGGAATCAGGCGGATCGATGTTCCGATGGATAAAAAAGCAAGAGAGCCTAAGACTCCCCGAAGAATGAGAAGCCTCGGATTGGCGCCTTTTAAAAGGCCGTACCTTTGCCCGAAAACTGCAAAAAGAATCAGTATCCCAAAAGCAAAACGATAAAAAGCAATGTCCCAGATTCTAAAGGATGGACCAATGATTTTGATGAAACCATCCATAACTGCAAACATTAGTGCAGAACCAATCATAAGTCCCGGACCATTTAAAGATAATGCCTTTAGATTCAGCATAGCGTATCCAGACCGGTAATGAAAAATGTAAATGCAGACGGTTGAGCCTTAACGGTTCCGAAAAAAGACCTGGCAAGATATTTTGCCTGATTCAACCAAACTTTATCTCCTGTCAGGCGATAAAAAGTGGCAAGATTCGCAAGGGAAGCAGAATTTGCTGAAGGCATTGCCCCGTCATAGACTTCTTTCGGGCGCACAGGAAGATCGTGGTTGTCTTCTGTCTTGAAGAATCCTCCATGAACCTTGTCAAGATAATTATCATTCAGGATTGCCTGTAAACGAATTGATTCATTAAGCCATTTTGCATCATCTGAGGCTTCATGCAGGGAAAGCAGTCCAGCAATCATGAAGGCATAGTCGTCTGCATGGGCAGAAACAGCGGCATCTCCATCACGGAACCTGTGAAGGAGTTTTCCATCGGAATCTGAAAGAGCCGAAAGAATGAAATCAGCGGCTTTGGAAGCAATTTCAGCATATTCTGGTTCATCTAAAACAACTGCTCCGGTTGCCAAAGCTGCAATCATCAGACCGTTCCAGTCGGTCAGAATCTTATCATCTTTCAGAGGATGAACCCTTTGACTGCGGACATCGAACAGGTTCACCCGAACAGACTCCCAGAGATCAAAGAAGTCTGACTCGGGAATTCCAAGATTAAAAGCCCAGTCAGACAACGGCTGATTCAGGTTAATAATATTGTTACCGGATTGAATACCGCTTGCCTCATCGCGAAAATTGCCGCCTTGTGTAATATTTAAAATGGTTTCCCACCGGATATTCTCGTATTTCACGCTTTTTTGGAATTCATCCATTGTCCATACATAAAATTTACCTTCTTCACCTTCACTGTCAGCATCTTCTGCGGTAAAAAAACCACCCTGTTGTGACGTCATATCCCTTATAACATATGCAAAAATCTCTCTTGCAGTTCTGGCATAAAATGAATTCCTTGTAATCCTGTAAGTTTCAAGATAAGCCAGAGCGAGCATCGCCTGATCATAGAGCATTTTTTCAAAATGAGGCAAAAGCCATTGTCTGTCTGTAGAATACCTGTGAAACCCAAAGCCTACATGATCCCAGATTCCGCCGCATCGCATTTTCAGGAGAGTTTTTTGAACCATTTCAAGTGCCTTGGGATCATTATTTTTCCTGTAGAGATAAAGCAAAAAAAGGAATCTGTGAGGAGAAGGAAATTTTGGTGCGGATTCAAAGCCTCCATATACATGGTCAAAACGTCTTGAAAGCTCTGAATAAGCAGCTTCAACAGGTGAATTATCTATGGTATCAGAGCTTGAAAAAAGAAAGGATTCCCTGAGATATCCTTCGATATCCTCAACAGCTTCACTTATCTTTTGACGCTGTGATTCCCAGAGGTTTTTTATCTGCACACAAAGATCCTTTATTCCGGGTTGTCCAAACCTGCCGTTCAATGGAATATAAGTTGCCGCAAAGAAGGGTTTTTTGTCCGGAGTTAAAAAAACAGTCAGTGGCCACCCTCCACGGCCAGAGAGAATCTGACAGGCTGCCATATAAACTGCATCAATATCCGGGCGTTCCTCCCTGTCTACCTTAATGCACACAAAAGTTTCATTTAAAAGCCTTGCTGCATCAAGGTTTTCAAAAGATTCTCTTTCCATCACATGGCACCAGTGACATGTGGCATACCCTACAGAAAGAAAAACTGGTTTATCAAGGGTTCTTGCCAAAGAAAATGCAGCATTGCCCCATGGGTGCCAGCTCACAGGGTTATGAGCATGCTGAATCAGATAAGGACTTTTTTCATGAATCAACTGATTGCTTGTATTCACTACTATTCCTTAAAAAAGGGTTGCCGTACTTAGTATATCAGCTTCACACATTCAAGATGCTCTACAATTCTAACTGAGATTAATCAAAGGAAAACTGGCTCCCTGCTGCCGCTACTGTGAATCTGTCCTTGAAGTGTGAACCAAGAGCTATGGCTGCATTCATTCCTGTGCAATGTGACACACCTATCTGCTTTACATCAAAGTTTTCCAAACTCTTTATGGTTTTTTCAATGACATCATGAGAAAAAAACACAAGATGCGTGCCGCCAAGAATGGCTCTCAGTTTTGTAATCTTCATTTTTTCCCGGATGTGATCCAGGATATTGAGGACACCGGCATGAGCACAGCCTAAAAGAAGAACGGGATCTGTTGAGGTCTCGATAAGAAGGCTTGTGTCATCAGGGATAATATCTGTCACCAGGTTTTCACCATCTTTTGTAAGAAACTGCCTGTCAACAGGTGTTTGATCCTCTTTACGTTCAATTCCTGCTATCATCCAAATTCCATCTTCTACTTCTTCTGTCTGATCCAAAAGGATAAACTCGGCACCTATGTTTTCCAATTCCTTTTTTGTGGCAGGACATCCTATGAATTTCAGCACATCGCCAAACATCCTGGGGTTTTGGATCATGTGCTGCAAAAAAACATTCTCATGAGCAAATACCTTCAGACGACCGTTTTCCTCAATCGCCCATTTAAGTCCACCTGTATGGTCATAATGCCCATGACTGATGAAAATGCCGCTTAAACCCTTGATCGATTTCTGAAGCAATTTTGCATTATGTTCGAGTCCGGCTCCTGATCCTGAATCAAACAAAAAACTCTTGCTGCCTCTTTCTATCAGTGCACTAAAACCGTGTTCTCCTATCAGTCCTGGTCTTCCCACATAATTATCGCAAAGAATAGTGATATCTGTTTTCATGCGACATCGCTCCAGAGTCTATGTCAAAAGGTTTGCAAAAAAATCGTTTCCCTTGTCATCAACAATTATAAATGCTGGAAAATCTTTTACAGTGATTAGATATATGGCTTCCATCCCGAGCTCCGGATATTCAAGAAGTCTTACTCCTGTTATACAGTCTCTTCCAAGCCTTGCTGCAGGCCCTCCAATAGAGCCAAGATAGAAGCCTCCGTATTTTTTGCAGGAATCAGTCACCCCTCTTGTGCGATTGCCCTTGGCAAGCATTACCAGGGAGGCCCCTTTTTCCTGAAACAAGGGAACATACGGATCCATTCGTCCGGCAGTTGTAGGGCCGAAAGACCCTGATGCCCTGCCTTCCGGAGTTTTCGCAGGACCGGCATAATATATTATGTGATTCCTGAAATAATCAGGGAGTCCTTCTCCTGAGTCTAAACGCTCCTTCAGTTTGGCATGGGCAATATCTCTTGCAACAACAATGTTTCCGGATAATAAAAGACGGGTTCCAACTGGATATCGCGTAAGGACTTCCAGGAGTTCTTTAATTGGAAGGTTGAGATCTATCCTTAATGCATCTTCTTCTTTTTCTTCTGATACGGGCAAAAACTGTGCAGGGTTTGTCTCAAGTTTTTCCAGATAAATTCCTTCCCTTGAGATTCTGGCTTTTATGTTGCGATCTGCACTGCAACTGACTCCCATACCTATCGGACATGATGCTCCGTGACGAGGCATTCTTATCACTCTTACGTCATGACAAAAAGCAGTTCCTCCAAACTGTGCACCCAGTCCGATTTCACGTGACATTTTATACACTATGGATTCAAGTTCTCTGTCCCTGAAAGCATGACCCAGAGGACCTCCTTGCTCTGGAAGACTGTCCAGATATCCTGCTGAGGCAAGTTTGACTGTCTTAAGATTTGCTTCTGCAGAAGTTCCGCCAATTACAACTGCAAGATGATATGGGGGACAGGCTGCTGTACCAAGGTTTTTCAACTTTTCCCTCAGGTATTTTGGAAGTTTATCTGGAGATAAGACAGATTTTGTTTCCTGAAACAGGAAAGTTTTATTGGCAGAGCCTCCGCCCTTGGCCATAAAAAGAAAAGCATATGTGCTTCCCTGAACAGCCATTATGTCGATCTGGGCAGGCAGGTTTGAACCTGTATTCCTTTCTGCATACATGGTAAGCGGAGCATTCTGCGAATATCTCAGATTGTTTTTCGTGAAAGCATTAAAGACCCCCTTTGAAAGAGCTTCTTCATCACAATAGCCTGTCCATATATTTTGCCCTTTCTTCCCCATTATTATGGCTGTTCCCGTATCCTGACACATTGGATATTCGCGTTCTGCAGAAATAACCGCATTCTTAAGCATTTCAAGTGCTACATACCTGTCGTTGGAAGAGCTTTGAGAGTCAGTCAAAATACTAGACAGTTGCCTGAGATGAGAGCTTCTATACAGACAGGAAACATCCTTAAAAGCCTCTTCTGCAAGAATTGTCAAACCCTCAGGAGCAATACTCACAATTGGTATGTCCTGGAAAAAACCTTCAGAAACAAAGTCTGAAGTAAGCAGCCTGTATTCGGTTTTATCCAACCCCAAGGGGAACATCTCCTGATAGGCAAATTCTGTCATTATTCGGGTCTCCATCTTTAAAAAAACATTTCTTTATATATGCTCTATCACGCCCCTATAAACAACCAGTCATCTGATCAAGGGGCGCTGGAGCATTTTTTCATAAAGATCTATATATTGCCTTGCTGTAACTGAATGGTTAAAACTGGCAACGCTTTCATTCATTATTCTTTTAATCTGACGGTCTTTAATTTCTTCCGGAAGGTAATAAAATTCCATGGCCTGATCTATTGCCCAGAACAGCCCGATAGAATCATAATATTTGAACAAAAAACCGTTTCCAGTATTATTCGAAACATCAATATGAGTTATAGTGTCATGTATCCCTCCTGTGTCATGGCAGACAGGCAGAGATCCGTAAATAGGCGCAATCATCTGCGGCAGACCGCAGGGCTCAAAAAGGGAAGGCATAAGTATAAAATCAGATGCCCCATAAGACTGGTGCTCAAGTTCTTCGCTGAAATCACAGACAGCTATCCTGTTTTGTATCCAGTGAAACTGAGCAATGTCTCTGAAATGCTTTTGATACTCTCCGTTAGCCACAAAAATTACTTCAAGATTGTCATGCCAGTATTTAGAAATCACGTGATAAATTATGTCTGCCAGAAGCTGAGACCCTTTTTGAATGCTGTCAAGCCTGGACGGCCAGAAAAAAACAGGGGCTTTTTCATCCTCTATCAGCCCGAGCATTTTCTGAAGGGCAGTCTTATTCTTTTTTTTCCCTTGAGAATGATCTTCAGGGCCATAAGTAAAGGTTAAATTCATGTCATAAAGAGGGTTAAAGCCAGGGTCAGGAGAATTCAATATGCCCACAGCACATCCGGCATTCCATTTATTGTAAAGTTCACGCTGAATTGGTTTTTCGACAAATGGATGCCTGCCTTCAATGATTTCAATCAAGAAAGTGTGGCTTACAGTGTTTACAAAATGAGCAGCAAAAATTCCGCTTAAAAGAAAATCAACTGCATTCGATTCTCTGGTTTCCTCATACTCATAAGCCATGTTTTCATAAAAGAGATGTTGCCAGAAATAAGCAGCATCTATGCCTCTGTCTTCAATCTGCCATAAATGGGTTTTCATCGTATGTATATTATGGATCGTAAACAGGCATGGAATCCCCATTCGGCGGGACATGGCAGGGATGAAGCCTGTCATCCAGTCATTGCAGTGAATAAGATCAGGCTGGACACTAGGAACAATGTTGTTGATTACTTCCCTCTGAAAGGCCAGAGCCATGTTGATATTATCCATCCAGTAATCAGAATAAACCTTGTTCTTATAAAAAAAAGCCCTGTCCTGTGCAAGATGAAGCCTCTCTCCAGGCATCCGATTTTTTATAGCATGAAGTTCTTTTCTTAAAAAAGGTGCCATATGTTCACTGAAAATCGCCCTGTAATCAGGGATCGCCACATGGACATCTGCTCCCTGATCAAAGAGTGCATTTACCAGAGCTGCTGAAACGTCTGCCAAGCCTCCTGCCTTGGCCGTCATGTAGTTGGCAAGGCTTCCCATCCGGTCTGGCAAGTAAGTCACCTCCGGAGTTATGATGAGAATTCTTGGATTGCGAGAAGAAGTCATATTTTTTTACTCTCTTTATGTTGCCCAGGTAATCAGACCAGGTGTATACTTAATCTGAGAGTCACCTCTTGGAGTTACCCTTGCAGTAAAAGCAATCTGGCCTGCAAAATCACAGATTGTTGTACATGCATAAACATAATGTCCATTTCCAATATCATCTCTCATAGTCATGATTTCTGTGTGAATATCCTCTATTTTATCGACTTCCAAAGCCTTTCCGAAACAAAGCTCCACATCAACCTCATTCCGGCTGAGCTCTCCTAAATATACTGCAACGGTAACTGCAAAGGTTTCCCCAATTCTGTAAAACTTCTTATGATTTTGGATAACAGGTTGAAAAACCTGAATCTTTTCCCAGTTCATCATTAACCGTTCGCGATGTTGTACCAGTTGTCTTGCCTCTTCGGCATTGTTGAAAAGCAGTTCCTGGGAGCGATAGGCCGAAGGGCTGTAAAAATCAGTGACATAGTCATTGACCATGCGATGGCTGCTGAAGCGTTCAATTGCCATTTTCATGGAAGCCTTCATCATGCTGACCCAGTTTACTGGAAATGTGCCCTTGCTTCTTTCATAAAAACAAGGCAATATTTCGTTTTCAAGAACATTGTAAAGAGAACGGCTGTCTAGAATGTCCTGATAACCGGCCTCTATATTTTCATACCCGTTTCCGATCTGCCAGCCGCAGTTTTCTGAATATCCCTCATCCCACCAGCCGTCCATTATGCTTAAATTAAGAACTCCATTGATCGCAGCCTTAATTCCTGATGTTCCGCAGGCTTCAAAGGGGCGCCTCGGGGTATTAAGCCAGACATCAGCCCCCTGCACCAGATGCTTTGCAATATCTATGCTGTAATCTTCCAGAAAAACAATCCTGTGTCTCACGCTTGATCTCTTGGCAAATTCAATGAGGCGTTTGATGAGATCCTTGCCCTCGGTATCACGTGGATGGGCCTTTCCGGAAAAAATAAACTGAACAGGATGAGTCTTGGAATTCAGCATTGCTTCAAAGCGTTCCGAATCCATAAGCACAAGGTATGCCCTTTTGTAGGAAGCAAAACGCCTTGCAAATACTATTGTGAGCACATCCTGATCCAGAACAGATTCAGCATCTCTCATATTCACAAGAGGAACACGGCGCCGTCTGTACTGCTTTACGAGCAATTCCCTGCAATAACGGATGAGCCTCGATTTGTTTATCTCATGGGCATGCCAGATTTCTTCATCGTAGACCTGATCGAATTGTTTCAATAATTCAGGATTTGCTATCTTCATGTGCCAGTTGGGACCAATATACCTTTCAAAAAGCACTGCGTTTTCATTCGATATCCATGTTGAAACATGCACACCATTGGTTATATGAGTTATAGGCACTTCACTTTCCTGGAGATCAGGCCACAAATGAGCCCACATTCGTCTTGCCACCTTACCATGCAAACGGCTGACTCCATTACAGTGCTGAGACATTTTCTTTCCCAGAACAAACATGGAAAAAGGCTGATCAGAAGTCGACCCTGAAGGATGTCCCCAGGTCAGCATTTCTTCGGCAGTTGTTTTAAGTTTTTCCTGTAAAGGGATTAAGTAAGGCTTTATGAGATACGGCGGAAATTCATCATGCCCTGCAGCAACAGGAGTATGTGTTGTGAAAACAGTTGTTCTCGTAACTATTTCCATTGCGGTTTTTAAATCGATGTCATAAGTTGACATGTACAGAGCCAGTCTCTCGTAACTAGCAAAGGCACAATGCCCTTCATTGAGATGGCAAACTGTCGGGAAAATTCCCATTGCCGCCAAGGCGCGAATTCCGCCGATTCCCAAAAGAATTTCCTGAGCAAGTCTTTTTCTCTGGTCTCCTGTATAAAGGCTTGATGTAATATCCCTTATTTCTGGAGGATTTTCCCTTATATTAGTATCAAGAAGATAGAGTGCAACTCTTCCAATATTAAGCTTCCATACAACTGCATGAATGTCACCATCAGGGCCTGTAACTGAAATACGGGCCTCGTTTCCCCCTGAATCAAGGGCTCTTTCAAGGGGTATGGTGTAAAAATCCGTCCTTGGATATTCTTCCTGCTGATATCCTTCATAATCAAGATATTGATGAAAATAGCCATGCCTGAAAAAAAGTCCTATGCCTGTGAGAGGAACCCCCATATCAGATGCTGATTTGAGATGATCTCCTGCCAGAATTCCCAGGCCTCCAGCAAAAAGCGGAAGGCTTTCATGAATGCCGAACTCCATCGAAAAATAGGCAATGGTTCTTCTGTCGCCTAACACATTTGTTGCATGTTCAAGTCTTGTTTGAAGCGAAGACCCAAAAGATTCACTTACCAGCCTAAGATGGGATAGAAAACTTTCATCCTGAGACAGTTCCAGTAAACGTTCCTGAGAGATTAGAGTAGAAAAAAGAATAGGGTTTCTATTCGATTCCCTCCAGAGCTTGGGATCAATCCTTCTGAAGAGTTCAGCAGCCTCCCTGTGCCAGCTCCACCATAGGTTTCTTGACAACTTATCTAAAAACTGCAGCGATTCCGGAATGTCAGGAAAAACATATAAGGTTTGAAATTTCGTCATGATCTTTTAACCTTTGGCAATGACTTCTATGGCTTTATCAAGGGCGTCATCGAGCTTGTCGGGAAGAGTTCCTCCTGCCTGAGCCATATCAGGCCTTCCTCCACCGCTTCCGCCGACCACTGTTGATATTTCCTTGACAATGCTGCCTGCATTAAACTGCTTGACCAGATCTTTGGTAACAATGGTTATCAACATGACTTTCCCTCCAGCCTCACTTCCCAGCACTACGACTCCTGATTTAATCCTGTCCTTGAAATGATCTGCCATGTCCCTTAGAGCAGAAGGAGAGTCTGCAGAAACTTTTTTCACCAGTACAGACACACCATTGATAGTTTTTATTTCATCTTTTGACGAATCTGTGGATTGTGTTGCAATTTGTGTTTTCAGTTTCTCAACTTCTTTTTCAAGTCCTTTTTGAAGTGAAACTATCTTATCTACGCGTGAAGGCATTTCTTCTGGCTTGATTTTAAGGAAAATGGCAGTGTCTTGCAATATTTTAAATGAATTCTGTATGTGCCTGATAGCAGCTTCTCCGGTCAGTGCTTCTATTCGTCGTACACCTGATGCAATGCCTGCCTCTGAAACGATCTTGAACACTCCTATGTTTCCTGTTCGCTTCGTATGGGTTCCGCCACAAAGTTCCCTGCTGAATTTGCCAAGAGAAATGACCCGCACCCTATCCCCGTATTTTTCTTCAAACAAGGCAGTGGCTCCTGAACTGAAAGCAGCCTCAGCATCCATCTCCTCTATATGAACTGGAACATTTTCCCTTATCCTATTGTTAACAATTGCCTCAATTTTATTTAGTGAATCTGGTTCTACCTGGGAAAAATGAGTAAAATCAAAACGGAGTCTTTCAGGACCTACCAAAGATCCTGCCTGCTTTACATGGTCTCCAAGGACGATTCTGAGAGCTGAATGAAGGATATGAGTAGCCGTATGGTTGCATTCAGTAGATTCCCTCTTCTGGACATCGACTGTAAGAAGAACAGAATCTCCTTTCTTGATAACACCTGAAAGCACTTTACCCTGATGAATGATGAGGCCTGAAGGGTCTTTAGTGGTTCCTGTTATTTGAATTTCAAGGCCAGAGTCGGGATTAACTCCCTTCATCACTCCTGCATCGCCTGCCTGCCCACCTGACTCTCCGTAAAAAGGAGTAATTGTAGTTACAACCTCAATGCTTTCTCCAGCTTTTGCCTCTGATATTTCCTGGCCTTCACTTGCCAGAACAATAACAGTTGCGCTGCATGAAATCTGGTCATAGCCAACAAATTCAGGCTTGATGCCACTGGATGAAAGCTGCACAAATGCATCAGCAGTCCCTGCAAACCTGGCAAGAGATTTGGACTGGGCACGCTGAGCTTCCATGGCAGATTCAAATCCAGCCATATCAACACTCATTTGTTCATCTCTTATTACATCACGTACTATATCAACAGGAAATCCGAACGTATCATATAGCTTAAAGATTATGTCCCCTGGTACTTCTGTCCTGCCCTTGACCTTCATTTCCTTAAGCGTATCATTTAAAAGCTTGAGCCCGTTATCAAGAGTTTCGGAAAACCTGCGCTCTTCATTTTGAATTACATTTGTTATGAAGGCAGATGCCTCCAGAAGTTCCGGATAGGCCGGCTTCACGAGTCGGCACACTGCCCCTGCTGTCTTGTAAAGAAAGGGGGCGGTAAGACCTATGTTTCGACCATACCGGATCGCCCTTCTCATTATCCTGCGCAGAACATATCCCCTTCCTTCATTTGAAGGCAGAACTCCATCACCTATCAAAAATGTTGCAGCCCTGCTGTGATCGGCTATGACTTTCATCGCTACATCGCTTTGGGAGGATTCTCCTATGCGTATGCCACAAAGGGCTTCTGCCTCCTTCATGACAGGCAGTATCAAATCTGTATCATAATTGGTTTTTACATTCTGAACTACTGAAACAATGCGCTCCAGTCCCATCCCCGTATCGATACTTGGTTTTGGAAGAGGAGTCATTTTTCCTGTTTCATCACGGTTAAACTGCATAAATACCAGGTTCCAGATTTCCAGATACCTGTCGCATTCACATCCAGGCTTGCAATCAGGCTTTCCACATCCATGAGCTTCTCCACGGTCGATGAGTATTTCAGAGCATGGACCGCATGGGCCAGTGTCTCCCATTGCCCAGAAATTGTCTTTTTCTCCGAATCTCACTATTCTGTCTACAGGAAGACCGATCAAGGAATGCCACATGTTATATGCCTCGTCATCTTCCAGAAAGACAGAAGCATAAAGTTTTTCTGCCGGAAGTCCATAGCCGTTCACAAGAAGATCCCAGGCAAATTCTATGGCCTTTTCCTTGAAATAGTCGCCAAATGAAAAATTTCCCAGCATTTCAAAAAAAGTGTGATGCCTGGCAGTATAACCTACATTTTCAAGGTCATTATGTTTACCGCCTGCTCTTACGCATTTCTGAGATGTAACTGCTCTTATATAATTACGCTTCTCTTCCCCTAAAAAGACTCGTTTAAACTGAACCATCCCTGCATTGGTGAATAAAAGGGTAGGATCATCCTGAGGAACCAGAGATGAACTTCTGACTTGATGGTGTAGGTGTTTCTTGAAATATTCCAGAAATTGCCTGCGTATCTCGTTGCCAGTCATAGATTGCTCCGTGTTAAAAAGAATTGAAAAACTCGGTTCTCAACATCTGTTCTTAAAAAAAACAATAACCTGTATTTATTAGTTCATTTCTTCTTTTTTAGCCACAAGCCCAAGGCTTTCTCTAACCTTGGTTAAAATGGATTGATAGATATCAGGGTTTTCAACGAAATAAGATTTTACGTTCTGCCTCCCCTGCCCTATTCTCTCGCCCTGGTAAGCATACCATGAACCACTCTTTTCAATTATGCCTGCTTCAACCCCAACATCTAAGAGATCTCCTGCTGCTGAAATACCTTCTCCGTAAAGAATATCGAACTCTGCTTCTCTGAAAGGAGGGGCAAGCTTATTTTTAACCACCTTGACCTTGGTTCTGTATCCCATCTGTTCCTGGGCGTCTTTTATAGGGGTAGTGCGCCTGATATCAAGCCTGACAGATGCATAAAATTTCAATGCATTGCCTCCTGTTGTTGTCTCCGGATTTCCAAATACAATGCCAATTTTGGATCTTATCTGATTGATAAATATAACGCATGTCATTGTCTTGCTGATTGTTCCGGCAAGTTTTCTAAGGGCCTGCGACATGAGCCTTGCCTGAAGACCCATATGGGAATCTCCCATTTCCCCTTCTATTTCAGCCCTGGGTACTAGAGCTGCTACTGAATCAATTACAACGATATCAACAGCTCCGCTTCTAACCAGCATCTCAGCTATCTCAAGAGCCTGCTCTCCTGTATCTGGCTGAGAAACAAGCATATCATCACAGTTTACGCCCAGTTTCCTGGCATAAACTGCATCCAGAGCATGTTCGGCATCTATAAAAGCAGCAATGCCGTTTTGTTTCTGAACACTGGCAATGGCATGAAGCGCTAAAGTCGTTTTTCCAGAAGATTCAGGGCCAAAAATTTCCACCACCCTTCCACGCGGAAGACCGCCTATTCCTAAAGCCTTGTCAAGGGCAAGAGATCCTGTTGGAACTGCCTGTATGTCCTGAACTATACGGCTTCCAAGTTTCATGATAGAACCTTTTCCGAACTGACGTTCTATCTGGTTTATGGCCGCATCAACAGCCTTTTCCTTTTCGGGCACAGATGTCATTTCTTTTCTCCTCTTATATGGTTTATTTCCATATGAAACCTTCTCAATTTTTATTTTTTTACGAGCTCATCAACCCTGGCTGAATGATGCCTTCTTTAATGTAGTATAAACAGGTCCTGATGAAGTAAGCCTGCTTTGTATGAGGTAAAATGCATCTGAGGTAAAAGCATCTGTTTCTTTCAGCCCAACCTCTCTTATGGCATTAACCAAATCTGCTGAATCTATCCTGGCCTTAATCCTGCCAATTGTAATGTGACCGCTGAAAGGCCTTTCTTCACGTTTAAATCGCCCTTTGCTGGAATCAAAGAGTCTTAGGTCAAGTTTTTTCTGAAATGCAATCAGTTTTTGAATATCCCCCGCAATCCCAAGCCACAAAACCCTGGGGCGTCTAAGATCAGGAAACACACCTGCACCTTTTACACAAAAATTTACAGGATCATTGTATCTTGAGCATTCAGTCATGACCGATACTATGAGCTCAAGATCAGCAGGTTCAATATCACCAAGAAATTTCAATGTCATATGAACATTTTCCGGCTTAACCCAGGATATATGAATACCTTTTGATTTGAAAAGATTCTGTACCTCCAGAACCTTCGCAAGAACAAACTCTGGCAGTTTTATGGCGATGAAGGCTCTTATCAGATCAGCCATACAGTGACTCCGATAAAGTTAAAGAGGAAGTGTAAACTGTGGCTCCCCGATAAAAAACTGACCTTTTGATATCCATTCTTTAAGGGTTTCAGCAATCTCTCTTGCCATTACCATGCTAGACAGTGGAAAGGATGGAACCTCGACTCCATTTACCTTGATAATGCCGCTTTTTAATTCTGCATAACTTACCTGCCCCAGGCTTTTTGAAATCCCATTTGAATAATCATGGCCATAGTCCAGGACCTGGGTAAAAATCTCTTCATCCGACACACCTGTATATCCTGCAATTTCTTCATTCAAAACAGGAATCGGAATTCCAAGCCCGACAGAAAGCGAGCACCCATATCCAAGAAGGCTCACACCTACAAGCCAGCGCGGACTCATTAGTTTAAGATCTCCCATGACCCAGAGAGTTCCGGCAGGTGTTACAGGAACCCCTCCTGGAGTTCGTTTTGCGGAAGGCTTGTGTTGGGTCCCGTGCCATGTCACATAGCCCTGTGCTCCACCAAGGAAAATTCTGGTACCAAGACCTATGGTCTGATAATACGGATCATTGAAAAGAGGGCTGAGTTGACCGGATGTGCTGTAATTGGCATTTCCCATGACGGGTTTAAGTGTTCCCATATAAGTATAAACTGTTTTTTTAGTTACATTGACAGCACAGTTGTAATTCTGATATCCGTTTCTGGGGTTGCAAAGTATAGCATTGGGAATGGATTGAAGAGAGATTTCCTTTTCTACTTTCCTGCTGGGATAGCAGTCCGTTCCATAGGCAGTTGCATTTAAATAGACTTTATTGCCTGCCGTAAGA
Organism: Desulfobacteraceae bacterium; assembly: GCA_037439445.1. Lineage (GTDB taxonomy): Bacteria > Desulfobacterota > Desulfobacteria > Desulfobacterales > Desulfatirhabdiaceae > JBBIWB01. The sequence continues at coordinate 52,130 of JBBIWB010000007.1, forward strand.
TCCTGAATAACGTGCCCACCCCCATAGTTAAACTCGCCTGGATAGACCTTATTCAGCGGATCATCTTCACATGGTTCTGTTGCACCTATATAGCAATCCACTGCTGCAAGCCCTGCATAAGCAGGAACATTGTTAAGCCATACTTTGGAAGCTTTTATGGTAGGAACACTGTGACCAAAATTTATGAATGCTCCTGAAGAACACATTGGAGAAAAAGTTCCTGTTGTAACAACATCAACATATCTTGCAGCTTCCAGACTGCCTTGTTTTTTTACAATATCAGTCATTTCATCGGCAGTAACAACTACGACTTCTCCTGATCTTATTTTCTCGTTTATTTCTTTATAAGTCTTTGTAATTTTGTGTTTTTTCATTTATTAAAAAGCTCCTCAAAATTTTATTTTAATAACGGTTTCACTTCTTCAATCTTGGCAGTAATATTATTTTTAATCCAGTTTTCATCCCACCACTCAACAGGATTAACAAAAGTCTGGCGTACAAGCATTGAATAATGCAGATGATCCCCTGCTGCCAGACCTGATATCCCCGTGTATCCAATTATGGCATTTTTGGAAACCATCTGTCCTTCGGAAACATTATAGCTGTTAAGATGAGAATACATGCTGAACAACCCGAACCCGTGATCAATTAAAACTGATTTGCCATAAATACCTATAAAATCAACCATCACCACTTTCCCGTTATTGGCAGCAGGAACAGGAGAATGTTTCAGAGAGGCAAGATCAACTCCGAGATGATCCTGCCTGTCCACTTCTTGTCCTGCGTATAAATAAATTCTGTGATCCGCAAAGCCTGCCCTCGGAGCTGAATTAGGAAGCCTTGTAAACAAGCCTTCCCAGTATAGCTTGCTGTCACTTTCCTGAACAGCAGATGATATTTTCTGATAATTGGTTTCCCTAAGCTCCTTATTGACCTTGAGAAATATAGCAAGCATCGGATTTGGGCTATTTGAAGGAATGTCTTCTTCAAATTCAGGCATTTTCTGGTTTAAAAAACTGTCACTCAATGTAATTGTATCTTTTCTGAACGTCTTTGGCTTGATGCTGTAATGAAACCCTGCACGTGCCTCATTTCCTGCCTCATCTTTCGCCTTAATGAAGATTTCGGTTTTTGGACCCTGTTTATAATCTATTGCAATAAAAGCAAGATATATATTCTGATCGCTGAAATAACCTGCCTGGCCCGGATAGAAGATATCTCCAACCATAACACCGCTGACAGCATGCTCTGAAAGTCGGTAAATAACAAGCCCCGCACCTCCCTGGTTAAGGTGGTGGACCTTGTTCATCACAGAAATCTCAGGCGGCCTGGAATCTATAAGAATTTCTTTTTCCATTGAGGTTTTATTGCCATGAAACCAGCCTCTCCAGGAATTATCCCTGACCATGATCTTTAATACGGCTTTTCCATCAGAAATCCCAAGTTTTTTTACATCGGTCTTAATGGATATGGATGCTGAATAAACCGGTGCTTTATCAGTTGATCCTGAAAGAGGGTAAAGGTAGTTTTTCAGGACAGTTTCCTTGCCATTTTGCTCTATTGAGACATGAATCTTCCCGATACCGCTTTTGGAGTCAGAGATGTCAATTGCAAATTCCCTGGTAAGATTTAATGAAGAAGGAATTTTGGATAAAATAGCAGGATTTTCTCCTTCTAGTTTCCCCCATAAAAACCATCCGGATAAAGCCAGGATACAAAATAGAGCAAATGCCAACAAATGTTTCAGAAGCTTTCCAGTATCTGTTTTTCTTTCCATTCCTTTATTATTTACCTTTCTTACATGATACATTTCAGACGGCTTAGAAAACGTTAATGGTCATGTTGTTCTCTCAACATAAACCCTGAAGCACGAAATTGTGAACCGGTTTATTAATAAATTTTATTATCAATTAAACATATGCTTATCAAGGTTTGTTTTTTCCATTGCGTCAATTCGTGCAAATATCCATCATCTCTTGACTTTTAGGCCTGTAAACAATAAAATAAAACTATAAGGAATCATTGAAAGTTGAGACTGCTCATCACTCAACCCCTTTTATCAGATATTATGGATTTATCATGAATTTCAAGACATCAAATGGTGAAATCTCCATTGGAACCGGGAAAGAACTTGTTTTAATTGCAGGCCCATGTGTCATAGAGGATTATGAAACTACCTTATCCATTGCAAGCTTTCTTAAAAACATTACAGGCAAACTTGAAATTCCTTTTATATTCAAGTCATCCTATGACAAGGCAAATAGGTCATCAATAGAATCTTACAGGGGCCCTGGACTCCTTGAAGGCCTCAGGATTCTTGAGAGCGTCAAGAGATCACTGGGTATCCCTGTGATCTCCGACGTTCATAGCCTTTCCGAAATCGAACAAGCCGCTAACGTACTTGATATTATTCAAATACCTGCTTTTTTATGCAGACAAACAGATATTATCCTTGAAGTTTCCCGTACAGGCAAACCAGTAAACATCAAGAAAGGTCAATTCATGTCGCCATGGGACATGGAACAGGTGATTGAAAAAGTCACATCGACCGGAAACAACAAGATTTTGCTGACCGAACGAGGCAGCATGTTTGGATACAACAATCTCGTAGTCGATTTTCGAAGCATCAGAATAATGCAGGACTCAGGGTTTCCTGTTATTTTTGACGCTACTCACAGCGTTCAGCTCCCTGGTGGTTCTGGAAAAAGCTCCGGAGGCCAGAGAGAGTTTGCGCCATTGCTGGCAAAGGCAGCCGTAGCCGCGGGAGCAGACGGAATATTTCTTGAGGTTCACCCTGATCCTGACAAGGCAAAATGCGACGGTCCCAATTCTCTTCCTCTCACAATACTTTATGAGCTTATTTTCAAGCTTAAGACTATCCGTAAACTGACTTCCGATGAATGACCATCTTTTTATAGAAAAACTAAATAAAATAAGATTGTTGCTTCTTGATGTGGATGGGGTTCTGACTGACGGCAGCATCATCTATGATGACAATGGCGTCCAGACCAAGCGCTTCAATGTTAAAGACGGCCTCGGGCTGCGCCTTTTAATGCTTGCAGGCATCCAGGTAGCAATAGCAACAGGAAGAAGCTCTAAGGCACTTCAGCACAGATGCAGAAATCTGGGGATAACGCTTGTTTTTGACGGGTTGTCTACAAAAAGAGATGTTTTGAATGCAATTTATGAGAAAACAGGCATTGCCCGGAATGAAATTGGTTTTGTGGGTGATGATGTAATGGATATTCCCTTGATGATCAGTGCAGGAGTCTCATTTGCAGTGTCTGACGCCCATGAATCTATCATTTCAAGTGCCGATATTGTCACCTGTACAAAAGGAGGTCAAGGTGCAGTAAGAGAGGTCTGTGAAATTATTTTAAGGGCAAGGGGAGCCTGGGATGAACTTATCAAGAGATTTCTTTGATGTGGTCAGAACCAAATAACTATGACAGCCAAACGAATCAAAATCATTCTGATTATCTTTAGCCTGCTCACAACAGGAATCATTGCAGGGATTTTTATTAAGAATCGTATTCTTAGCAAATCTCCTGAGAAATTGCTTTCCCTTATTCAGGAAAATATAAGCCTTTCCATAGGCAAGGTTCATCATGTTTCTGTTCGAAACGGGGTAAAGGAATGGATACTGGATGCAAAATCTGCCCATGTTGTTGACGTAAGCAAACAATTGATGTTAGAAGACATATCGATGGTTTATTTTTTGCAGGACGGCAGCAAAGTTAATCTTACTGCTGACCGTGGAATCCTCAAGACAGAAACCAACGACATCGAAGCAGTAGGCAACGTTGTATTGAAATATTCAAACTACTCGCTTGAAACCGATAAAATGAATTATGATCGTGACAGCCATGTTCTTTTTTCATCAGGACAGATTAAAATCACTGGAAAAAAAGTGAACTTGACAGCAGATTCCATGAAATATGACTTAATCACAAACCAGACCTGGTTTCATTCGAATGTAGAGGTTATGTTGCATGAAAATTCTGTTTAGCGCAGTCACATCTTGTCGGCAGCTGGCGCTGGGAGGGCTGTTTTTTTTGATTGCATTGGCCGTCTTTTTAGTGTCTGGATCTGTTGACAAAAATGTTTTTGCATTTGAGAAAGGAAGTGAATCCAGTCCGATTCAGATCAAATCCGATTCACTTGTAGCCCGAAATGATGCAAATTATGCTGAGTTCATAGGCAATGTAAGCACAGCCCAGGGGACGACCCTGATTACATCTGAAAGGCTTAAAATTTTTTTTGGCAGCGAACCCGATCAGAAAAGGAAAAAAGACAACCCTCAGGAATCCATAAAAAAAGTAGTGGCTTCCCAAAATGTTGTTATTCGTATGGAAAACAGAACGGCTTACACTGCCGAGGCTGAATATACGCCTTCATCGAAGATTATTGTCCTGAGCGGCCCAAACTCCAGGGTAGTCAGTGGCAACAATTACGTGATAGGAGAAAAAATTACTGTATATGTAAATGAAGACAGGGTAGTTGTGGAACGCAGCAAGGAAAAACAGGTAGAAGCTGTTTTTTATCAGGCAGAACCGGAAAAAAAACCATGATTTTTTTGCCATGAAATTTTACCGTAATAATGCTTGTCCAGTAAAGGATTTTGAATTTTTGCCAAGTGAGGGAACGCTCTTGTCATGAACGTTTACGGTGCAATCAAGATTCTTAGAATGAAGGATGAAACCTATAGCAATCTTATCGCTTAAAAACCTCGTAAAGGCATTTGGTAGAAAAAAGGCCGTTAATTCCGTCAGCATGGATATTAACAGCAGCCAGGTGGTAGGACTGCTTGGTCCGAACGGGGCCGGTAAAACAACAACTTTTTACATAGCTGTTGGAATGCTGAAACCTGATTTCGGTAGGATATTTTTAAATGAAGAAGATGTCACAACGTTTCCTATTCATCTGAGGGCCAGGAAAGGAATAGGTTATCTTCCCCAGGAAACATCCATTCTCAGAAAGCTTACTGTATGGGAAAATCTCATGGCTGTTCTGGAACATCAACCTATTTCACGATCTGACCAAAAAGAAAGGGCTGAAAAACTTCTGGATGAATTAGGAATAAAACATCTGTCTAATCAAAAGGCTTCTTTACTTTCGGGCGGGGAAAAAAGGAGGCTTGAAATTGCCAGGTCACTTTCTACCAAACCATCTTTTATTCTTCTAGATGAGCCTTTTGCCGGAATAGATCCTCTTGCTGTAATAGACATAAAAACCATTGTTCTACATTTAAAAAAACTTGGAATTGGCGTCCTCATTTCAGATCACAATGTCCGTGAAACCCTTGACGTATGCGACAAAGCTTTTATTTTAAATGAAGGAGAAATTATTGAGACCGGCACACCTCAGCAAATAGCATCAAGTGAAGTGTGCCGACGTATTTATCTGGGAAATGAATTCACTTTATGAAACGCTTATGGATTGAGAGCACAGGATTCATGTGTCTATACTTTAACTCGGTATTCATGGTCAGATGTCTATAGAATTACGTCAACAGCTTAAGCTGTCTCAGCAGCTTATAATGACTCCTCAGCTTCAAATGGCCATCAAACTCCTGCAGCTCTCGCAACAAGAGCTTATGGAAACCATTCAACTGGAGCTTCAGGAAAATCCTGCCCTTGAAGAAGTTGCGGACGCTTCTGCAAGTAACCAGACTGAAGAGGTTCCAGTAGTTGTTTCTGATGAAGAAGTTCTGACCACAGGTGATTTTTCAGATCATAAAAGTGTTGAAGACAGCGATTGGAGCAGCCTTATAAACGAGTATAGCTCGTCAGGAAGAGTGACATCTGAAACCGAAAGTAAAGAAGCCCTTAATTATGAGTCATTTATTGCAAAAAAAGAATCTCTTCAGGAGCATCTTTTCTGGCAATTGATGATGACGGTTCAGGATAAGGAAACAAAAGACATAGGCAGCATAATAATAGGCAATCTGAATCCAGACGGATATCTTGAATTGACACTTGATGAAATTGTTGAGATGAGCCAGACTTCGCGTGAAAAAGCCGAAGAAGTCCTTTATACCCTTCAGAGTTTTGACCCTGTCGGTGTATGTTCAAGGGACTTGAAAGAATGTCTGCTGCTGCAGGCCAGACACTTGAAACTAGAGAATACGCCTGTAACAGACATAATAAGAGATCACCTTCACCATCTTGAAAGAAAAAACTATAAAGCCATCAGCAAGGCGCTTAAAATCTCAACAGAAGATGTAATTTCTGCAGTAGTCATCATTCAATGTCTTGAACCCAGACCAGGACGCATCTTCAGCCATGAATCTCCCCAATACATCACACCTGATATCTATGTATATAAGGTTGATGATGATTTCGTTATTTTTCTCAATGATGACGGAATGCCCAGGTTAAAAGTAAATTCTTTTTACAAAGATGCCATTCAAAACAAAAAAGGCATATCTGAACAAGCCCGTGAGTATGTAAATGAGAAAATGAAATCGGCTACATGGCTGATAAGAAGTATTCATCAGAGGCAGAAAACCATTTACAGGGTAATGGAAGGCATTTTGAAATATCAGCGCGAATTCTTTGAAAGGGGGATTTCTTACCTGAAACCAATGGTTTTAAGAGACATTGCAGAAGACATAGGAATGCATGAATCCACAATAAGCAGGGTTACAACCAATAAATATGCACATACACCACAAGGTATTTTTGAATTAAAATTTTTCTTCAACAGCTCTATTAACCGGATGCACGGAGAGGCAGTAGCCTCTGCAAGTGTGCTCAATCAGATCAAGCAAATCATCGTTTCGGAAGACACAAGTAAACCTTACAGCGACAAGCAGATTGCCAATATCCTAAAAACTGCCAATATCAGTGTTGCCCGAAGAACTGTAGCCAAATACAGGGAAATGCTGAAAATTTTACCATCTAGCAGACGCAGGCAGCAATGATATTACTATTTGTAATGTCACAATAAGGAAAGGAGAATTATGCAAACATCGATAACATACAAAAACATAGACCCATCGGATAACCTTTCTGATTATGTTAGCCATAAACTTGACAGGTTTGACAGGTTTCTGGATAATCCTGCAGAAGCCAGCGTTGTATTGTCAGTTGAAAAATTCAGACATATCGCTGAAATCAACATCACAGGAGACGGACTGAATATCTTCGGCAAGGAAGAAACAGCCGATATGTATTCTGCAATAGACATGGTTCTGGACAAACTTGAAAAACAGATCAAAAAGAACAAAGACAAGCTCAGAGACAGAAGAACAGGATCAAAAGCCAGGGCAAAAGCCTCTCAAATTGAAAGCTTTCCTGGCATTATATCTGAGGAACAGGGACAGGTCATAATAGAACATATCGAGTATAAACCTATGGATGTAGAGGAAGCCATCATGCAGATGGATCTTCTCAAGAATGTTTTTTTTGTTTTCACCAATGCCAGAACCGAGCGGGTCAATGTCTTGTACCGTCGTAAAGACGGGGATCTAGGGCTCATTCAACCCAGCAATTAATTTTAATAAATAATGGCTCATGAAAATACTAGAATCCTTACATCAAGATGCGATCCTGACGGATTTAATATCTCAAAACAAAAAATGCGTGCTTGAAGAGCTTGCAATGCCTGTTGCCAGAATAGCAGGAGTTGATTTTGCAGAACTAGTTCAGGTTCTTCTTGAAAGAGAGCGCCTCGGAAGCACTGGCATAGGAATGGGAATAGGAATTCCTCATGGAAAGATGAAGTCGCTCGATTCTCTTATGATTGGTTTTGGTCGAAGCAGAAAAGGTGTTGCCTTTGATTCGATCGACGGAAAACCAGTACATTTATTCTTCATGCTTATAACACCGGAAAACTCGACAGGACTCCACCTTAAAGCTCTGGCAAGAATAGCCAGAATGTTAAAAAATGAACTGTTCAAGGAAAAGCTTCTCAGGGCAAAAGATAGAGATGAGATAATATCCATCATTCAGGCTGAAGATGATGATTTCTAATTAATGATTAATATCAGTGAAAAACCATAAAATTATCATTCTTACGGGGTATTCAGGTTCAGGGAAAAGTATTGCCATAGCATCCCTTGAAGACAGTGGCTTTTACTGTGTTGACAACTTGCCTGTTACCCTTTTACCTAAACTGCTTGAACTGCCCATAGGAAGTAATTTTCAGTTTGCAGGATTTGCTTTTGTCATGGATGTCCGTGAAAAAGGATTCCTGTCCAACCATACAGCAGTATTTGACTCTCTTAAATCACAGGGTTATTCTTTCAAGATTCTTTTTCTCGAAGCAGATGAAGAAGTTCTCATTCAGCGTTACAGCCAAACCAGAAGACATCACCCTCTTTCAGGAGGAAAAACCCTCATTGAAAGCATAAGAGCTGAAAAAGAACAGATGAAGGAATTAAGAATAATTGCAGACCACATTATAGATACTTCTCACTACAAGGCTAATGAGCTTAAGGCAATCATAAGGGAAATTGGGGGAAAAAACGCTGTAGGTGCCTCAATACAGATTACAATTTTGTCTTTTGGCTTTAAATTCGGTGTTCCCAAGGAAGCAGACTTATTGATTGATGTGCGTTTCATTACCAATCCATATTATGTTCCTGAATTAAGGCAACTTGACGGTAAATCCACTGAGGTCAAAATATTTGTGCTTGATAATCCAGAATGCAGGGATTTTTTAAGCAGGTATTGTGATCTTTTAGACTATTTAATTCCTTTATATGAAAAAGAAGGGAAAAATTACCTTACTCTGGCTGTTGGGTGCACCGGAGGAAGGCACAGATCAGTTGTAATTGCAGAGGCAATAACTGATTATTTAAAAAAACAGCACCCATCAAGACTCATAGATGTTCAGCACAGGGATATTCTTTTGCCATAAGAAAAGGGGGCAAAAGGCGCTCTAAACTCTGCCTTTCAGAGTTTCTCTGTAACCGTTTTTATGAATAGTTTTTTGCAGGAGTATCATGATAGGTATAATAATTGTAACACATTGCCGTCTGGGAGAAGCCCTAATAGAGGCTGCCGAGTTCATTTTAGAAAGCAGACCTGAAAGACTGGAGTTTATTTCAATTGATATAAACCATGAAGTTGAAAAACTGCGAGCTAAAATTGCTGGCGGAATAAAAAATGTTGATCAAAAGAACGGGGTGCTGATATTGACAGACATGTTTGGTGGAACTCCATCAAATCTAAGCTATTCATTCCTTGAGGAAGGCAATATCGAAGTTATTTCGGGGGTGAATCTTCCTATTCTCATCAAGGCAATTCATTTAAGGAAAGACACAGAGCTGACTAAACTTGTCGGTATCCTTGAAGCCTACGGGAAAAAGAGCATTTCACTGGCAAGCGGGGTTTTGAAAGGCAACAAGCAAACTAAATAATACTTAACAACATGAAAAATCCACTGTAAGGCTATTTAAACCTATGTTTTGACAAATCTCTTGGAGGAGTTTTTTATGACTATTAAAATGGGAATAAACGGTTTCGGGCGTATAGGAAGAATGGTTTTCAGGGCAGCTATGAATCGTTCAGATGTTGAGGTTGTCGCCATCAATGATCTCACTGATTCGGCGACTATGGCACATCTTCTTGCATACGATTCAGTTCACGGAAGACTCCCTGTGGCTGTGGCGGCAGGCAAGGACGGCTCGATAGATGTAGGGGGAAAGAAAGTAGCGGTAACCAGCATAAAGGACCCTTCAAGTCTTCAATGGAAGAATTTCGGAGTTGATATTGTTGCAGAATGCACAGGTCTTTTCGTAGATAAAGACAATTGTGCAAAGCATATTTCTGCAGGTGCAAAAAAAGTCATTATCTCCGCACCAGCAAAAAATCCTGATACAACAATTGTTATGGGAGTCAATCATAATAGTTATGACCCAAGAAAACACAACATCATTTCAAATGCATCCTGTACGACCAATTGTCTTGCACCCGTAGCAAAGGTACTTCTGGAAAATTTTGGAATCCGTTGCGGACTTATGACAACTGTTCATTCCTACACAGGGGATCAGCGTCTCCTTGATTTTCCGCACAAAGACCTTAGAAGAGCCAGGGCTGCTGCCCTGTCCATGATTCCAACCACAACCGGTGCAGCTAAAGCCGTCTCTTTAGTGCTTCCTGAATTGACAGGAAAGTTAAACGGGCTTGCCATAAGGGTTCCAACTCCAAATGTATCCATTGTGGATTTTGTTGCTACTATTGAAAAATCCGGAGTCACAGTAACAGACATCAATAATGCCCTGAATGAAGCATCACAAGGAACTCTTTCCGGAATATTATCTTTCTGCGACCTTCCGCTTGTATCAAATGATTTCAATGGCTCCTCATTTTCTTCCATTGTAGATGCAGCATCGACTTTTGTTGTCCAGGACATGGTCAAAATCATGTCCTGGTACGACAATGAAACCGGATATTCAGCCCGAATGGTTGATCTTGCAGCCATGATAGGAGAACAGCTATAGATGAACAGGACTCTTCGCAAGCCATTGATTGCAGGCAACTGGAAGATGTACAAGACATCAGATGAGGCTGCTGAAACTGCGAGAAAGCTTGTTCAGCTTACAGAAACAGCAGTCAATGTAGATATCATGATCGCCCCGCCCTTCACTGCCCTCGACTCTGTTGCAGCAGTAATCAAGGGTTCGAAGATTTTTCTCGGGGCCCAGAATCTTTTCTGGAAAAAAGAAGGTGCTTATACAGGAGAAATATCTCCTTCAATGCTCGTAGCAGCAGGATGCAGTCACGTCATCATAGGACATTCTGAACGAAGGCAGTATTTCGGAGAAACAGATGAAACTGTCAATTTGAAGATATCTGCTGCTCTTGCACACAAGCTCGTTCCTGTTTTTTGTGTTGGGGAAACAGAGGCTCAGAGGGATGAAGGAAAAACTTTTTCTGTTCTTGACAAACAGGTTGCAAAAGGGTTAGAAGGCTTAGGACCCAATGAACTGTCTGGCCTAGTTGTAGCCTATGAACCGGTATGGGCAATAGGCACTGGCAAAACAGCAACAACAGCCCAGATTCAGGAAGTCCACTCATTCTTACGGTCTCTGATTGCAAAATGTTGTGATAATCTACTTGCCAAAAGAGTAAGAATTCTGTATGGTGGCAGTGTTAAATCTGATAATATTTTGCAAATCATGAATATGGAAGATGTTGATGGAGCGCTTGTCGGAGGAGCAAGTCTTTCTTCAGAATCGTTTAACAGCATCATCAATTTCGATTAATTAATTATAGTGAATAGCGATTTCCCATGACTGTTTTTTTAGTAGTTATCCATGTAATTGTATGTGTTGCGCTCATAATGATTGTTCTGCTCCAGACAGGCAAAGGTGTGGATATGGGAGCAGCCTTTGGCGGAGGTTCCAGCCAGTCACTGTTTGGAAGCACCGGGGCATCTTCATTTCTTAGCAAAGCAACCACAGCAGCCGCTGTTATTTTCATGATAACCTCTCTTGCCCTTGCTTACATGGGTGGTGGCAAGTCAAGCAAATCGATCATGACAAATGCACCTGTTTCAGCACCCCTTAACCAGGAAACAAAGACTGATGAAGCCACCAACGTGCCGAAATCAGCAGCACCATCGCAACAGCAGACAGAAAGTTCTCCAAAAAAATGATTTCATTACGTCAAAAAGGCTCAAATATAATAAGCTTTAATCCTAGCGCCGAAGTGGTGGAATTGGTAGACACACTATCTTGAGGGGGTAGCGCGTTACACGCGTGCCGGTTCAAATCCGGCCTTCGGCACCACCTAAAAAAAAGCTCTTGCGGAAAATCCGTAAGAGCTTTTTTTTAGGTGAAAGGATATTTAGTAACCAAACTTATCAAAAGATTAGATAAGACAGAAAATTATACATCTAATCCGAACAGTATATCCCGACTTCATTCACTGCTTAAAAAGATATTTGAAAACCACAGAATAACTTGTTCCCCTTGATTAGCTTCGCTCACCCTATAATGCTCTGATGAACTCGTAAAAAGTCAATATTCGGACGGCTTTGTAAAAAGGCCGCAGGCAAGGCGCGCAAATCCTGAGGAATGAGGCGTACTTATGGTACGCCGCAATGACGAAGGATGCAGCGCAACGCAGCATCCGGCCTTTTTACAAAGCCGTCAAGAAAGCTAGCCCAATCGTCATATAATATTTAAGCTTCAAAATATGTTGGCATTCTGCCTGAAACAATATTTCAAAAGTTGTACAATAACTATCTTGACAAAATAAAAGTGATACTTTAATAGTTTTCAACTTTTCCGGAAATTTTTAAACATCCACAAAGGTTGACTCATGGCACCGAACAAGATGGAAATAAGAAGAAGAAAAATTATCGATACTGCCACAAAAATCTTTGCAAAAAGGGGATTTATGGAAGCCACCATATCTGAAATCGCCAAAGAGGCCAAGATTTCCGAGGCATCCATCTATGATTATTTTACTACTAAAGAAGGACTATTGTTTTCAATCCCAACCGAATCATCCCGGATGCTTTTCGACACAATGGCATTTCATTTAAAAATGATACGGGGGGCGGCAAACAAGCTTCGGGCCATTGTTTTTCTCTTTTTGGATTCCTACAGGAAGAATCCGGAGTTTGCCACGGTTCTGATGCTTCACTTAAAGCATAACAAGAAATTTTTAAACACAAATGCCCACAAGGATATCAGGGCCGGGATAAAACAGATTACAGCAGTTATAGATGAAGGCATAGAGACCGGAGAATTTAAGAAGAGTGTCAATTCTTATCTTGTCCGTTCAATGATTCTCGGAAGCATTGAACATCTTGTCACAAACTGGATAATGACCGGAAAGCCTGAAGACCTTGAAGAACTGGTCGATCCCTTGGTTGACACGATTATCCAGGGGATCAGAATGACAGAAGATGCTCCTGTTTTCTGGAATCTGACAAGACATGTCAAAACAGAAGATTTTTCATCAGAAAAATAAGTTTTCAAGATAATGATAGTCACACTTTCATTTTTATTAATATTTTAAATATAAACTATGAAATATTACTTTATACAGCCTTTATTATGCAGTTTATAACAAAAGGATGACTATGGATATAATTGAAACTAAAGTGAATATAAATTCCGAAGAATACCGTAAAAACTTTCAAGAAATGACTGACCTTGTTGAAGACCTTGAAAAAGAGCTCGACAGGGCTGCAAATGAACGGAATGAAAAAGCTCTGAAACGGCATAAAGAGTCGGGTAAGCTTCCGGCACAAAAAAAACTGGAGTTGCTTATTGATAAAAACACCCCTTTTCTTGAAATCGCCCCACTTGCTGCCATGGGAATGTATGACGGGAAAATACATAAGGCAGGACTCTTGGCTGGAATCGGAGTGGTTGAGGGCAAACAGTGCGTTATCAGCATAAACGACGCCACAATAAAGGGCGGATCCATATATCCCATGGGAGTTAAAAAAACATTAAGATGCCAGACCATTTCGATGGAAAACCGTCTGCCCATGATTTCTCTTATGGATTCTGCAGGCGCCTTTCTGCCGCTTCAGTCCGAAATTTTTCCTGATATAGATGACGGAGGCAGGATTTTTTTCAATCAGGCAAGGATGTCCAAGATGGGTATTCCACAGATAGTAGGGGTTATGGGACTTTGTACAGCAGGCGGGGCCTATGGAGTTGCAATGTGTGATGAAATTGTTCATGTAAAGCAGCATGGTGCAATTTTCCTTGGCGGGCCACCTCTGGTAAAGGCAGCCACTGGTGAGGAAGTTCTTGCCAATGATCTGGGAGGAGCCGAACTTCACTGCAATGAGTCAGGTGTCTCTGATTATTATGCACACGATGATGCTCATGCCATACGCATAATAAGGAAAATTACAAAGAACCTTCCAAACAATGAAAAATCAAAACTTACAATGAAAGTACCAGAACCGCCGATTTATGATCCAAAAGAACTTTATGGCATTGTGAGCCCTGATCTTTCCAAGCCCTATGATATCAGAGAAGTGATCGCAAGGATCACAGATGGCTCGAGATTCCTTGAATTCAAGGAAATGTATGGCCAGACCCTCGTCACCGGATGGGCACATATCCACGGGTATCCTGTAGGAATTCTGGCCAATAACGGGATTCTTTTTTCCAAGAGCGCCCAAAAAGCCACCCAGTTCATACAGCTTTGTGACAAACGCAAGATTCCCCTGGTTTTCTTGCAAAATATCAATGGCTTCATAGTTGGAAGCCAATATGAACGAAACGGCATTACAAAAGATGGCCACAAGATGGTCAATGCGGTTGCCAACGCCACCGTGCCCAAATTTACCATGATTGTGGGAGCTTCTTTTGGCGCAGGTAATTATGCCATGTGCGGAAGGGCTTATTCACCAAGAATGCTTTGGATGTGGCCAAATGCCCAGATCGGGGTCATGGGCGGAGCTCAGGCAGCAGATGTTCTTATTACAATTACAAATGACCAGCGTAGAAGAGCGGGTCAGGAAAATATGAGCAAACAAGAAGAAGATGCAATAAAAAAGCCTGTAATTGAAGCAGCACTAAAGGAAGGAAATGCTTATTACAGCACATCCCAACTCTGGGATGACGGTGTGATCGATCCTGTAAAATCAAGGGATGTACTTGGCCTTGCAATCTCAGCCTCTCTGAATTCACCATTAAGAGATAATGACTATGGTTTTGGTGTCTTCAGAATGTAACCAGGAATCTATACAGGGAAAAATCAAATGTTTCAAAAAATATTGGTTGCCAATCGAGGAGAAATTGCCCTGAGGGTTATTCATACTTGCAGGAACATGGGCATAAAAACCGTTGCCGTTTATTCTGATGCCGATGACAAAGCAGCCCATGTCATACTTGCAGATGAGGCCATTTATCTTGGAGCCTCAGAACCATCATCAAGCTACCTCAATATGGCCGGTATCATAGCTGGGGCAAAAAAGACAGGGGCGCAGGCCATTCACCCTGGTTACGGATTTCTTTCAGAAAATCATAGGTTTGCACAATACTGCCATGATGAAGGAATTGTCTTTATAGGTCCAGGTGTTGAAGCTATAAAGAATCTTGGTGATAAAATTACATCAAGAAACATAATGATTGCTGGCGGAGTACCGGTTATACCAGGTCTTTCCTGTTGCCAGAAAGATATGGCCGTATTCGAAGAAATTGCCTGGAAAATAGGATATCCTATCCTTGTTAAAGCGACGGCAGGCGGGGGTGGTAAAGGGATTAGGATTGTTAATTCTCCTGATGAAATGAAGGCAGCATTAGCCTCTGCCTCAAGAGAAGCCTTAAAAGCCTTCGGAAATGGTGATGTTTATATTGAAAAATTTTTCCCGAAGGCAAGGCATATCGAATTCCAGATTCTTGCAGATAAGTATGGGAATACAATACATCTTTTTGAAAGGGAATGTTCCATCCAGAGACGGCATCAAAAAATTATTGAAGAAACTCCTTCATTGGTATTGGGACAAGAGCTCAGGGAAAAAATGGGTATGGCTGCCGTTAAAGCAGCAAAGGCATCAGGCTATGAAAATGCAGGAACAGTAGAATTTTTACTGGATGAGAACATTAACTTTTATTTTCTGGAAATAAACACACGTCTTCAGGTGGAGCACCCAATAACAGAAATGACAACCGGTATTGATCTTGTAAGGAAGCAGATAGAGATTGCAGAAGGCAAGGTCCTCGATCTCAAACAGGAAGATATTAAACCAAAAGGCCATGCCATCGAATGCAGAATTTATGCAGAAGATCCTGAAAAGGGTTTTTCCCCTTGCCCAGGAAAGATAAGGTTCATGAAAGAACCCTCAGGCCCAGGTATCAGGAATGATTCCGGGGTGTACCAGGGTTTTGAAATTCCAGTGGAGTATGATCCCATTCTTTCAAAACTTGTCGTTCATGCTGAAACACGCAATCAGGCTATAAGCAAGATGATTATGGCATTGCAGGATTATATTATCCTTGGCGTGAAAACCCCCATTGAATTTATGATAGACGTTCTAAGCTCAAGACCGTTCAGGGATGCTGAAGTGTTTACAGATTTTATTGAAACACATTTTTCTGCCTGGAAACCTTGCAGAGACATGACTGATGTTGCAATGATAGCCTTTATTGCTGATGAGGTTTGGCGGCAAAATGCTAACAGTCATTTAACTGCGCAATCAGATGAAGCCGCATCTCCCTGGACAACCCTTGGTAACTGGAAAATCTGACCTTATCTGAACGAATTTAAAAATTACTTGCAGGAGAAAGTAATGGAATATAATTTGATTGTAAACCGGGAGAAAAAATCAGCAGAGGCAATGGTTTCAGGACAGGCTATGAAGATTTCAACTGGCAGTGCCTTCTACGATGTCTCTTTCGAGAGCATATCGAATCATCAGATTTTACTCAATGTTAACGGAAAGCATTTCAATGCTTTTTTTTTAAATGGCGGGGATGAAAAAACCATAATAATAAATGGCCGATCATATGAAGTAAAGGATGCAGATCAAATTGATCAGGACACAAGGATGGAAAAAAGTTTTGCAACCGCTGCAACAACAGTTTCCTCTCCCATGCCTGCTGTTGTTACTGATATTCTTGTAAAGGTTGATGATCGTGTGGTAAAAGGCCAGGGACTTATAATTGTATCTGCCATGAAAATGGAAACCACCCTTACTGCACCGTTTGAAGGCAGGGTTTCCAGGATCAATGCAAAAATCAGCGATAAAGTCATGCCTACAGAAATTCTTGTTGATATTGAACAACCCAAGGAGTCGATATGAAAGAAAATAACCAGGAAATCTTGTTCAGCTTACATGAAGGTGTAGGCCATATTACCATCAACAGGGAAAAGCGGCAAAATACCATCAATTCCGATGCTATAAGGCTTTTCCATGAAGCCCTGGACAAATCCAGCCACGACTCTAAAGTCAAGGCTATATGCATTACAGGGGCTGGGGACAAGATTTTTTGTTCAGGAGCTGATCTTGGAACAAGTATCGGATCGGGCTCAAACGATGAAAAAGAAATTTTTAAAAATTATGCAGAACTTTTAATAAAACTTTACAGATTCGAAAAACCGACACTTGCACGCATAAACGGCCATTGCCTGGCAGGAGGCATAGGATTCATGCTGGCCTGCGATATTGTCCTTGCAAGAGATGATGTGAGCTTCGCAACTCCGGAAGTAAACGTAGGGCTTTTCCCCATGATGATAGGCGCCTTGATTTTCAGAAATGTTTTGAGAAAGAAAGCAATGGAAATGATGCTTCTCGGAGAACGGTTTTCTGCAGAAATTGCCCTTGAAATGGGAATGGTCACAAGGATTTTTTCAAAAATGGAGTTTGAACAAGAAACTCAAAAAATCCTCAAGAGCCTTACAATGAAAAGCCCTATAGGAATGAAACTTGGGAAACATGCCTTTAATCGTGTTGAATCCATGCCTTTTGAAGAAGCTGTTCACTTTCTTTCAGTGGAGCTTTCAAGGGTTGCCGCTACAAATGACGCAAAAGAAGGAATTAGAGCATTTTTAGAAAAAAGGGCGCCTTTATTTGATGGTCTGTAAAAAGCAAGCAAGCCAGGCATGCAAATCCCACGGTATGATTGGTAGTTACAGAAGGCTTGCGATGACCAAGGATAAAGCGCAACGATGCATCCGGGTTTTTTTGCGATGCTGTTATATTAAAGGAAACTGACATGGCTGATGAGCTTATTATTGCAAACTGCTCTGGATTTTACGGCGACAGGTTTACTGCAGCAAAAGAAATGGTGGAAGGCGGCAGGATAGATGTATTGACAGGGGATTACCTTGCCGAGCTGACCATGGCACTTTTGTTCAGGATGAAAATGAAAGACCCTGACAAAGGCTATGTGTCAACCTTTCTTTCTCAGATGGAACAAGTACTTGGCACCTGTCTTGACAAGGGCATAAAGATAGTGACCAATGCAGGCGGCTTGAATCCAATTGGACTTACAAGGGATTTGAATGCCCTTAGCAGAACTTTGGGATTAAATCCGCGCATTGCATATATTACCGGAGATGATCTTATGCAAAGTCTGTCGAGGCTGCAGGAATCAGGAGAATCATTCATGCACCTTGACAAAGGAACCGAATTAAAAGCATCGGGACTCAAACCCTTGACTGCCAATGCTTATATTGGGGGATTCGGAATCAAGAAGGCACTTGAATTGGGAGCTGATTTAGTAGTGGGCGGAAGAATAGCAGATGCCGCCCTTGTAGCAGGTCCTGCTGCCTGGAAATTCAAGTGGAAAGAAACTGATTTCGACAAACTCGCAGGAGCCTATGCAGCAGGGCATATAATAGAATGCGGAACCCAGGCAACAGGAGGCAATTATTCATTCATGGATGAAATCCCAACATATGAAAGAATGGGGTTTCCTCTTGCCCTGCTCTACGAAGACGGTTCCTTTGTCATTACCAAGCATGAAGGCACCGGAGGCCTTGTATCAAAAGGAACAGTCACTGCCCAGCTTTTATATGAAATAAGAGAACCAACCTTCCTTACCCCGGATGTAAAGGTAAGATTTGACACCATTTCCATCCAGGACCTTGGAAATGACCACGTGAAGGTGACAGGTGTAAAAGGAGAGCCTCCGGCAGACACCACAAAAGTCTGTATCAACACCCTTTATGGATTCAAAAACACGATGACTGTTATTCTTACAGGGCTTGACATTGAAAAAAAAGCAAGGATTGTTGAAGATATAGTTTTTGGCATAATGGGAGGAAAGAATCAGTTTGAAAAGACAGATGTTCAGCTTGTTAAGTCCTTTAACCCTGATCCTGTTGTAAATGACGAAGCTTTTTCATATTTAAGGCTATCCGTTTTGGACAAGGATGCAACAAAGGCAGGAAAGCTCTTTTCCTCTGCAATTGTTGAGGCAGCCCTTTCCACAGTCCCCGGGTTTACCCTAACCGGCCCGCCTTCAAGCGAAACCCCTGCAATACTGCACTGGCCTGCACTTGTCTCCTTGAGCAAGATCAGGCAGAAAGTTATTTTAGATGGTGAAATACACATAGTTGAAGCAAGTGTTTTTAAGCCTGGTGAATCCGGAGTTCCCATGACAACAGGTAAATCTTATGGAGCCGTTAAACAAGGTGCTGATACGGGATGTAAAGCAGCCTCAGGTTCTCAGGCCATCATAGGCCCTTTTAAGAAAACAGCATTTGGAAGGCTTTTTGCCACAAGATCAGGTGATAAGGGTGGAAATGCCAATCTCGGGGTTTGGGCAAAAAGTGAGAAAGAATTTGAATTTTTGAATGAATTCTTAACCACCGAAAAATTAAAGGAACTGCTGCCAGACATGGCGAAATTTGAAATTGAAAGATATGTTCTGCCTAATCTTTTTGCCCTTAATTTTTACATAATAGGCGTACTCGATGATGGCGTGGCAGCCTCTTTAAGAAGTGATCCACAGGCAAAGACCCTTGGTGAATACTTAAGGGCAAAAATCATAAGCATCCCTGATTACCTGCAACCATGATCAGAAGGCTTTACCGCCTTCAGTCTGAAAACCCGGGCAATTGAAAAAGGATTATTAACTATGGGCAATGATTTATATTTTACCAGAGAACATGAGCTTGTAAGAAAGGCTGTGCGCGATTTTGTGAACAAAGAAATCAATCCCTATGTTAATGAATGGGAAGAAAAAGGAATTGCCCCACTTCATGAATTATTTAAAAAAATGGGAAATTTAGGTTTCCTGGGTATAAGATACGATGAGAAATGGGGGGGAGAAGGTCTTGATTACTGGTATGAAACAGTTGTGCTTGAAGAATTGGGGAGAATAAACTGCGGCGGAATTCCAATGGCCATTGCTGTCCAGTCCTGCATGGCAACCCCTGCTATCTATGATTTTGGATCTGATTACTTGAAAGAAACCTATCTCAAGCCAGCACTGAAAGGTGATCTTGTAGCAGCAATTGCAGTTACAGAACCTGATGCCGGATCAGATGTGGCGGCTTTGAAAACCTATGCAAGAAAAAATGGGGATCATTATATTCTGAACGGATCCAAAACATTTATCACAAACGGCACACAGGCCGATTTCCTTACCCTTCTGGCCAGAACGAGTGAAAACCAAGGATACCATAGCTTTTCTCTTTTTGTAGTTCCGACAGATATCACAGGCTTTCAGATCAGCAAAAAACTTGATAAACTTGGTATGAGAAGCTCTGATACGGCAGAGCTTTATTTTGACGACATGAAAATTCCTGCCGAAAACCTGATCGGGAGGGAAGGCGAAGGCTTCATCCAGCAGATGATGCAGTTCCAGCATGAGCGTTTCAGTGTGCTTCCACTTGCCTATGTCTGGGCAAGACAGATGATTCATGATGTGGTTGACTATCTCAAAGGCCGGATTGTCTTTGGCAAGCCACTGATTAAAAAGCAGGTTCTACGCCACAGGATTGCCCATTGGCTTACGGAGATAGAATGCCTTCAGCAGCTTACATATCATATTGTCAGGATGAAAATGGCAGGCCATGATCCAACGCTGATGATTTCCATGGCAAAACTCAAAAGCGGGGATCTCTTAACCCAGGTAGCAGACGGTTGCCTGCAGATGTACGGAGGAATGGGCTTCATGAATGAAATGAGAATTTCAAGATTTTACAGGGATTCAAGACTTGTTTCCATAGGAGGCGGAGCAAGTGAGGTGATGTGTGACGTGATTGCCAAATTCTCAGGATTATAAATTAAACCAATGGAAAATGAACGGATTTGTTTAGATAATATCGCAATAGTGCTGTATCGCCCACATTTTCCCGAAAATATAGGATCGGCGGCCAGGGCCATGCGAAACATGGGCATCAGCAGACTTGTGGTGGTGGAACCTGAAAACTACAATCTTTCCCGTGTATTAAAACTTGCCACCCATACAGCGTCTGATATAGTCCAGAATATTGAACTCTATCAAAACCTCAACGATGCATTGTCTCACTTTAACTATGTAGTAGGAACAACAGGACGGCTTGGAGGAGAACGCAAGTTATTCCATCCTCCTTCACTAATTGCAAGAAGACTCATCCCGATATCGAAGAATAACACCATTGCAATTTTATTTGGTCCTGAAGACAACGGGCTTTCAAATCAGGACATACGCCTGTGTCATGAATTGGTGAATATTCCAACCTCTGCCGATTTTTCTTCTCTTAATCTTGCTCAGGCAGTCATGATTTTATGCTATGAGCTGTTTACTGCAGGAAGCAAGCCACCGGAAATTCAAATTCCAAGACTTGCCACGAGACATGAACTAGACGGCATGTATGATCAATTACGTGAAATTCTGGTACGAATAAACTATATAAATCCTGAAAACCCCGATTACTGGATGAACAAGATCAGGCATTTTTTTTCCAGATTACAACTCAAGGCAGGAGAAGTTAGCATCATAAGGGGTATTTGCCGTCAGATCGACTGGTATGGGAAAAAAAATGAATAAAGAAAGGCCTGGGTTTGCGTGAATGTGAATTTTTCATTGACAATGAAGTGCCGGTGGCATAGAAAGCCTAAACAGTCGGGACGTGGCTCAGCCTGGTAGAGCACAGCGTTCGGGACGCTGGGGTCGCTGGTTCAAATCCAGTCGTCCCGACCAACTTTTTTCAAAATCAGGAGCGTTTTGTTGTTCGCCCGAAAATGGATACTGTATTTTATTGCATCACATATCCTACAAAAAGACGCAATGCCGAAAGTGATTTTATGATTTCCTGAACAGCGGTTTCAGTGATTCTTCTGATGAAGGTGGTTCTCTTGTCTGTAGAATAAACTACGGTTGGTTTCCCGCTTATGCCGCCAAGCTGCCCTGCCCATTCGATGGCATCTTCTATGTTTCCAAGTCTGTCAACAAGGCCAAGTTGCTGTGCATTTTCACCTGATATAAGACGGCCATCGGCAATGGCTGCCACTTTTTCATACTCAAGACCCCTGCCTTCTGCAATTGCAGCGATAAACTGCTTGTGTACCTGATCTGAAAAATTCTGAAGAATGTTCTTTTCAGAATTAGTCATGGTGCGTAAGGGAGAACCCATATCCTTGAACTCTCCGCTTTTTATCACAAAAGGGGTTACGCCGATTTTTTGAAGAAGCTCCTGGATATCTGTAAAACCCATCACAACACCAATGCTGCCGGTCAGGGTCCCTGAATTTGCTATAATACCTTTTGCTCCTGCAGCAACATAATATCCCCCTGAAGCAGCAACAGCCCCAAGAGAGGCCACAACTGTTTTTTCTGACAGAGTTCTTTGTACTTCCCTATAAATTTCCTGTGATGCGCCCACTCCGCCACCCGGCGAATCTATGCGGAGCACAATAGCCTTTATAGTGCTGTCTTCGCGATATTCTTTTATATCCTTTATAGTTTCAATTGGATCTCCTATGAATCCTTTGATTTCAACCACACCCACTTTATCTTTTGCGTCCAGAATGTCTAGCCTGGCTGTGGATTTAACACCAATAAGGACAATGAGTGAAATTACAATAAATGAAATTGAGGCAATGGATGAAAGAGTCAGCAAGAAATAAAGATATGGGTGTCTGCGGGAAAACATGGTTTTATTTCCAATAAGAAGGTAGTGGAAAAAAGAAATGCTATTGAGACTTATTAACCTGACAATATATAACCGATTGTTCAGAGGCCGCAATGGATTTGTAACTAACCCATTGCAGCCTTTGAAGCATTATTCTTCTGTGCAAAGAGACCCCTGGTGTTGCCATCTTGCACTTTACGAAGCCATTAATTATTGGATTCGTTGCTGAGTTTCTCCTGAAGATTTTCCTTAAGAAGTTCTCCAAATGTAGATGGGCCTGGTTTCATGTTGTTTACATATTCAGTAAGCAATGCCTGCTCGTCTTCTGTTTCAAGCCTCTTGATGGAAAGCCCGATTCGCCTCTCCTCGCTGTTAATGTTCATTACCCTTGCAGTAATGACATCATTTACATTATATTTCCCAACAGGAGTCTTGATTTTTTCTTTGCTGATTTCAGAGACATGAATGAGTCCTTCTATTCCTTCTTCAAGCTCGACAAAAATACCGAAGTCAGTAAGATTGGTTATAGTACCGGTGATAATCTTTCCTGCCACATAGCGTTGGGCTACAGATTTCCATGGATCTGGCTGAAGCTGTTTTATACCAAGAGAAAATCGCTCATTATCTTTTTCAATGTCAAGGACGATTGCCTGAATAACATCGCCTTTTTTGAAAATTTCTGACGGGTGCTTGATTCGCTTTGTCCATGATATGTCTGAAATATGAACAAGACCATCTATGCCTTCATCTATACCAATAAAGATTCCGAAATCTGTAATGTTCTTGATCTTGCCTTCTATTGTAGTGCCTATAGGATATTTTTCGCTGATCACATCCCATGGATTGGGGGCAATCTGTTTCATTCCCAGTGAAATGCGCCGGTTTTCAGGTTTAATATCCAGAACAACGGCCTCTACGCTGTCACCAATTGATAAAATCTTTGAAGGATGTCGAACTTTTCTTGTCCAGGACATTTCAGAAACATGGATCAAACCCTCGATACCTTCTTCAAGCTCTATGAATGCTCCGTAATCTGTAAGGCTAACTACTTTTCCTGAAATCTTCGATCCAATGGGGTATTTTTCAACGGCTGCTATCCACGGATCCTGAGAAAGCTGTTTCATTCCCAATGAGACACGCTCTTTTTCAACATCAAGATTCAACACCTTAACTGTAATTTCATCCCCGACTTTAAAGATTTCAGAAGGATGCTTTACTCTTCCCCAGGAAATATCTGTAATGTGAAGAAGTCCGTCAACACCACCAAGATCGACAAATACACCATATTCGGTTAGATTTTTAACTGTACCCTGGAGAATCTTTCCTTCATGTATGGTACCAAGTGTTGCTGATCTCTTGGATTCTCTTTCCTGTTCAAGCAGTGCTCTCCTGGATAAAACGATGTTGCTGCGTTTTCGGTTGTATTTGAGCACTTTGTAATTGAAGGTTTTTCCAACCATTTCATCCAGATTTCTAATCGGGCGAAGATCAGCCTGAGACCCTGGCAAAAATGCCTGGACTCCTACATCTACGGAAAAACCGCCTTTCACCCTGGCAAGAATTACCCCCTGGATTATTTCATCATTATCGTGGATTTTTTTAATATCGTCCCAGACCTTTACTTTTGCAGCTTTTTCCTTGGAAAGAATGACGACTTCGTTTTCATCGTCCCACCATTCAACCATGACCTCTATATGGTCACCTGGCTTGGCCTTGATGATTCCATTCTCATCCCGGAATTCCTGAATGCGAATCTGTCCTTCTGATTTGTACCCAATATCTACAAGCACAAAATCTTTATCTACTGAAATGATGCGGCCTGTAACCACTTCGCCTTCTGCAAAGCGTTTGAAGCTTTCTTCATACATTTCCATTAAATTGTCTAAACCCTCAGATGTGTCTTGAACTTCATCTGTGGAATCTGTCAGGTTTGCTGCGGAAATGTCTACAGGAGTTTGAATTGTTGGTTCTGAATTGATTTGTGTGTTATTTTCCATGAAAGTTGACTGTCCCCTTTGGCCTTATTTTACCTGCTATACAGCATAGTGCTGCCAGTATATTTTTTTATTATAATAATCTATTCTGAAAAACACAATAAAAAAAACTTATGAAATAGGAAGTTAAATACAGATCGTAAATTTTGTTACGAGGCGCTCAAGGAGGAAACAGATGATGAAATGTACTCCATCATCTTATCCACTACGGATTGGGGTGACATCTCAGTTGCATCAATCATGAAAGCATCTATTGCTGGTCTTAAAGGCGCAACAGCCCTGTTCCGGTCATTATTGTCTCTTCGAACCATATCTCTTGAGACATCTTCCAGGCTGACTGATGAATTCTTCCGGGAAAGTTCCTGATGCCTCCGCAAAGCTCTTGTCAAAGGGTCTGCATCCAGAAAAAACTTCACATCCGCTTCTGGAAATACAACTGTTCCCATGTCTCTGCCTTCACAAACCAGGGCTTTATTTTTTCCGATATTTCGCTGCAAGCCTAAAAGAAAAGCACGAATATCAGGATTGGCAGATACTGCTGAAGCAGTTATCGAGATTTCAGGTGTCCTGATTTGCTCTGACAAAACTGTCCCGTTCCATTCGAGGATGAAGCCATTGTTATCAGGAATTACAGATAGAACAAATGTGTCGAGATGGTTTCTGAGCTTTACATCGTCCAAAAAATTAACTCTGTTTTCTAGAATGCCAAATGCTACTGCACGGTAAAGGGCCCCTGTATCGAGATAACGGTATCCAAGCCGTTCTGCCAGCATCTTGCTGACAGTAGTTTTTCCTGCCCCTGCAGGGCCATCTATGGTTATAAGGAGATATTTATTTTCTTTCATGTTTTCATAATAGTGCAGGCTTCATTTACAATACTAGCTTCAGTGCATCGACAAGGCGAATATTTTCTTCAGGCAAGCCGACATTTACACGAATATAGGCCGGATAACCGTAAGATTTCATTGATCTCACTATAACACCTTCCTTCAGCATTTTCTCAAAAACCTTGTCAGCATCCTGTTTCGTATCGATCAGAAAAAAATTAGCCTGGGTTGGAAAATAACTAATACTGATATTATCAAGTTCAGCATAAAGGTAGTCAAGCCCTTCATGAACAAGATTAATGGTCTTATTCAAAAAATCATCGTCATCCAGAGCTGCTAATGCCCCTGCCTGAGCAAGCATGCTTGCGTTGAACGGCTGGCGGATTCTTTGAAGTATTCCTGCAAGCCATGGATCCATTATCCCATATCCTATACGAAGTCCGGCAAGACCGTATGCTTTTGAAAAAGTTCTTAAAACAACTACCGGTTTTTCCCTGTTAATGTATTCAATGCCGTTCATAGAGCCCGAATCTCTTACAAACTCAAAATAAGCCTCATCTACAACCACAGGGATTCCTTCTGGAATAGCATCCAGGAAGTGTTCAAATCTCTTTCCGGAAATGACAGTTCCCGTCGGATTGTTGGGGTTGCATAAGAAAATCATCCTTGTTCTGGAAGTGATTTTTTCCAGAATATCATCCAAATCAATTGCAAGTGAGCTGAGAGGTACATGTATGGGGATTGCGTCTGAGCTTTGAACACAAATATCATACATCAAAAATGACGGCCTTGGGATTACCACTTCATCTCCGGGCTGGAGAAGAGCGCGGGTCAGCATTACAATAAGGTCATCAGAGCCATTGCCCAGTACAAAATGATCTTTGGAAAGGTTAAAGCGCTCAGAAAGCCTTACAACAAGATCATGACCCCTTCCGTCAGGATATCTGTGAAGATTTGTCAGTACTTTTTCTATGGCCCTAACTGCCATTGGAGAAGGGCCAAGGGGGTTTTCATTGGAAGCAAGTTTTATGGCGTTTTGAACACCGTATTCTCTGGCAAGTTCCTCTATGGGCTTACCTGGCTTGTAAGGTACAACTGACAGTATGTATTCAGGAATTTTTACAGTCATGATTGAATTGAAAGACTATCTCCACATGGCGACTTGCCTTCCCACGATAGAGAGGGAAGGCAAATATCATCTTTTTACTTGTCTTTTGCCATAGCGGCTTTCTGACCTTCATCTACTGCTCTCATGTTTAATGGAATCAGGTTTGCTTTGCTGGCAAATTCTATCTTTACACATTCACGCAGCAAATCAAGGTCAACAATCTTGCTGCGGGCAGCAAAAGCCGCAAGAGCAACTATGTTGGCAGATTTTATACTTCCCAAACCGATTGCAATATCATTGACAGGAACTATAAATTCATCCACATCGCTTCTGCCGCAACCGATTGTTATGAGAGAACCGTTGATCATAATCACTCCACCTGATTTTACAACAGGGGCAAATTTTTCAAGTGACGGCCTGTTCATTGCCACTAAATGCTTGGGGTTTTTAATGATGGTCGAACCAATTGGACGGTCTCCTATAACCACCATGCAGTAAGCGGTTCCACCGCGCATTTCAGGGCCATATGATGGAATCCAGGCTACTTCAAATCCTTGTTCCATGGCTGCGTGCGCAAGTATTTTGGCGCTTAGTAAAATACCCTGGCCGCCAAAACCAGCAAACATGACTTCACTTTGCATCTGTTCCTCCGTCTACTGATTCGGGTGATTTTATGTCACCAAGTGGATAAAATGGAAGAAGTACTTCTTCTGCCCAGTTGACAGATTCCATGGTTGTCATTCCCCAGTTTGTAGGGCAGGTACTGATCACTTCAACAAAGCTGTAGCATTTTGCCGCCATCTGATATTCGAAGGCTTTCTTGATGGCTTTTTTAGCTTTGACTATGTATTTGGGTTTTATGACTGCCTGTCTCGTGATAAAAGCAGGAGTCTGTAAGGCAGCCAGAAGTTCAGCAACTTTAATGGGCATTCCTACATCAAGAACGTCTCTTCCATAAGGCGATGTTGTGGTACGCTGATTAGGCATCGTGGTTGGAGCCATCTGCCCGCCGGTCATTCCATAAACAGCGTTGTTGACAAAAATAGTTGTAAATTTTTCCCCGCGGTTTGCTGCATGAATGATTTCACCCATTCCTATACTTGCAAGGTCTCCGTCTCCCTGATATGTAAAAACCATGAGATCAGGTCTTACCCGCTTGATACCTGTTGCCATGGCAGGTGCTCTTCCATGGGCTGCTTCCTGAAAATCGAATGTGAAATAATTATAGATAAGAACCGCACATCCAACAGGACCAATTCCTACAGTGCGCCCTCGAATTCCAAGCTCATCAATGACTTCCGCAATCAGTCTATGAATCACGCCATGGGTACACCCAGGGCAGTAATGGTTCGGTTGACTTGAAAGGGCTTCGGGTTTTAGAAATGTCTTTCCCATTAGTTCTGCTCCTTTCGTGATGACTGTAATAAAGATTTCACAGCATTCATGACTTCTTCTGGAGTAGGTACTTCACCTCCGCATTTTCCATACCATTCAACAGGTTTCTTCCCTCTGACGCAGCGCTCGACATCTTCTGTCATCTGTCCCATGCTCATCTCAACTCCAAGAACAACCTGACAGCTTTCCTTTGATGCAGCTTCGCGGATGGCAGTATCTGGAAAAGGAAAAAGGGTTTGAGGTCTTATCATGGCTACTTCAAGGCCTTGTTCCTTCAAATCATCTATTGCAGTTCTGCATACCCTGCTCATGGTGCCATAGCTTACTATCAATGCCTTGTAATCTGAATCGGTATTATAAGGTTCAAACCTGACTTCTTCTTTTTTCATCAGGTCATATTTGGCTTTAAGCTTTAAATTATGGGCGTTTAGCTGAACAGGATCAAGTAAAAGAGTTTTAACCAAGTTTCTGACATTGCTTTTTCTTGTATCCATCCCATTTGTTGCCCAACTGTCCTTATTTGATGGTTCTGTCTTCAAATGATCAGGAAAAACTACGGGCTCCATCATCTGCCCGATGAGCCCATCTCCTAGAATCATCACAGGGTTACGGTATTTTTCAGACAGAGGGAATGCCATCATGACCATCTCTACGGCTTCCTGAACACTTGCAGGGGCATATACCATAAGATGGTAGTCACCATGACCTCCGCCTTTTACAGACTGTGAATAATCAGCCTGAGAAGGCAGAATACCGCCAAGGCCAGGACCGCATCTCATGATGTTGATAAAAACTGCAGGGCATTCTCCGCTTGTGATATAGCTTATTGCCTCGCTCATGAGACTTATTCCAGGGCTAGACGATGAGGTCATTACACGGGCACCACAGGCAGCAGCACCGAAAATCATGTAACTGACTGCAACCTCACTTTCACCCTGTAAAAAAACTCCGTTTACTTCTGGCATACGTCTGACCAGGTATTCACCCACTTCAGATTGCGGGGTTATGGGATATGCAAAATAATTCAGGCAGCCTGCCCTTATAGCAGCTTCCCCGATTGCTTCGTTGCCTTTCATGAGAACTTTACTCACGTTTTTCCTCCGTTTTTCTAGCATTGCTGCATTTCAAGATATTTCTGTTATTGTAATGGCCACATCAGGACACATTATGCAGCAGGTTGTACATACAACACAGTCTGCAGGACGGGCCTGATAAACCGGGAAATAGCCTTTTACATTTACTTCACCGGCTATCTCAAGCACATTTTTTGGACAAACGGCTACACATAAACCGCATCCCTTACACCGATCCACATCGATTTGATAATTATAAGCCATTGCCAGTTGATCCTCTTTGTTGTCATTTATTAAAGTAAACAAAATAACTACGTGGTGATATGGAAATTAAAATCTCTTCTTTGTCACCTCCCCCTTTTTACAAACAATACCCTATACACCCTTAAGAAGAACAGCCTGTTTCCATGGTGGAACAAGCTGACGTTTAACAGAAAGAATGGGACATGAAAAATCTTCTGTCTTTAAACCGGTCATGAGATGTTCAGGAACAGTAATGAATTCCAAGGGCAGAGCTGTTTCTTTAGAAAGTTCAATCATGAATCTATATCCTGCTATAACTTCATCCGGAGTAGTTTCATCTATCAGATTTGCATTTCCTATCCAGCCACCGACTGCAAGTTGTGACGCTTTTTCAATTTCTTCTTTCATTTTTACAGCGCCTGCAAGAGTCCGGGTTATGGGCCTGAAAGGATTAACCACCTGCAGCATTTTATAGGAAGAAAACTGGAACGAATCTTTCAAGGCAGAAAGAATTTTTGCTCCGACATTGTCTCCGCCGACATCAAGAATTGTCAGTTCTGCTGGACTTCTTATCAGCCCGCTTATTGATCTGGTTAAAATAGGAAGGTCTGCATGTATGTATTGTTCAGGTGGGAGTACCACTTCTATTCCCAGTTCAGCCAATTGCTTTCTGGCTTCTCTTGTCCTGAAATAAGGGTTTACAATATCAAGATCTGCCACACGGACATCTATTCCCTGTTTTTTTCTGTAAGCAGCCAAGTTTATGGCAACTTCTGTTTTTCCGCTGCCATAATTTCCGGCTATTATGACAACACCTCTTAAGTGAATATCCATTAATTATTGACCAGTGTTCCTATAGTATTTTATATTTTACAAATTTAAACTTTCTATTTACTATTCCTGATAATGTCAACAGTGATATTAAAAAAAAAGCCCCCATGAAAAAACATGGAGGCTTTTTTACAAAAAAAATTAAAGCAGTCTCATTACATCATTCCGCCCATTCCGCCCATTCCACCCATTCCGCCCATTCCGCCCATTCCCGGGTTTCCTCCTGGCATTGAATCAGCCTTTTCTTCTGGTTTGTCGGCTATCATGGCCTCTGTAGTAAGCATCAGAGAAGCAACACTTCCTGCATTCTGAAGAGCAAAGCGGGCAACTTTTGTAGGATCGATAACGCCGGCAGCAATCATGTCTTCGTAGACATTGCTCTCAGCATTAAACCCAAATGCGCCTTCGCCTGCCTTAACCTTGTCAATTACTACAGAGCCTTCGAAACCGGCATTGTTTGCAATCTGACGCAAAGGCTCTTCCATTGCTCGCATGACAACCTTTACTCCAAGATTCTGCTCACCTTCAAGTTTCATTTTGCTCAAGGCGTCAAGGCATCTAACCAGTGCAACACCACCGCCAGGAACGATTCCTTCTTCTACAGCAGCTCGAGTTGCATTCAGAGCATCTTCGACTCTTGCCTTCTTCTCTTTCATTTCAGTCTCTGTCGCTGCACCGACATTTATTACAGCAACGCCACCGATCAGTTTGGCAAGTCTTTCCTGAAGTTTCTCACGGTCATAATCTGAAGTGGTTTCTTCAATCTGGGCGCGTATCTGTTTTACCCGACCTTCAAGAGCAGAACGTGATCCAGCGCCATCAACTATTGTAGAATTATCCTTATCTATAGTGACGCGTTTTGCCTTTCCAAGATCTGCAAGAGTAAGGTTTTCCAGTTTGATGCCAAGATCCTCTGAAACAACCTGACCACCTGTAAGAATGGCTATATCTTCAAGCATAGCCTTTCTTCTGTCGCCAAAACCAGGGGCCTTGACGGCTGCAACATGCAGAGTACCTCTTAGCTTATTCACAACAAGAGTGGCAAGGGCTTCACCATCAACATCTTCTGCGATTATGACAAGGGGTCTTCCTATTTTTGCTACCTGTTCAAGGATGGGCAGCAGGTCTTTCATGCTGCTTATTTTCTTTTCGTTTATAAGAATAAAGGGTTCATCCAGGGATACAACCATTTTTTCAGGATCAGTTACAAAATATGGAGAAAGATAGCCCCGGTCAAACTGCATTCCTTCCACGACTTCAAGAGTTGTCTCCATGCCTTTTGCTTCTTCTACTGTTATAACACCTTCCTTACCGACTTTCTCCATGGCTTCGGAAATGATGTTTCCGATTGTCTCATCATTATTGGCCGAGATTGTGCCGACCTGAGCAATTTCTCTCTTGTCCTTGGTTGGTTTGCTCATTTTTTTCAGTTCTTTGACCGCAGCATCGATAGCCTTGTCTATTCCTCTTTTGATTGCCATCGGATTGTTGCCAGCTGCAACCAGTTTCTGCCCTTCCTCATAAATGGAGCGGGCAAGCACAGTAGCAGTGGTTGTGCCGTCACCTGCCATGTCGCTTGTTTTGCTTGCAACTTCCTTAACCATCTGCGCGCCCATATTCTCGAACTTGTCCGCAAGCTCTATTTCTTTGGCAACAGTTACACCGTCTTTGGTTACTGTGGGGGCTCCCCAGGATTTGTCTATAACAACATTCCGGCCTTTGGGGCCAAGTGTTACCACAACTGCATCTGCAAGTATTTTAACACCGTTAAGCATTGCTTCACGGGCTTTCATATCATATTTGATTATCTTAGCCATCTTAAATTTTCCTCCATATCTGAAACATTAAAGGCAAAAAACGATTAATATGCCGTAAGAATTTTATATCTTGGTATTATTCAATAATGCCAAGTACGTCGTCTTCTCTCATGATCAGGAATTCTTCACCTTCAATCTTCACTTCTGTTCCGGAATATTTTCCGAAAAGAATGCGGTCCCCGGCCTTGATCTCAAGAGCAATCCTCTTGCCGTCGTCTGCAACTTTTCCGTTTCCGACAGCAATAACTTTACCTTCTGCCGGTTTTTCCTTTGCAGTATCAGGAATTATGATTCCGCCTTTGGTCGTGGTTTCTTCTGCTACACGTTTAACTAAAATACGATCTTGTAAGGGTCTAAGCTTCATTTTCTATTTCTCCTTGTCTGTATTTAAAAATTAAAATAAAAAAAAGAACAAAATATTTTTGTATATTTCAAAAGAAAATCAACAGGATTTTGACACCTCCCTTCATGATAAATTTCGAAATATACCCCGTTGTATCGCTTTTATTATGAATCAGAGTCGTCTGTTGATTTAGACGTTTCTGCAGCAGCAGGAGCTACCGCAGAAGAAGCGGGGCTATCCTCAGGTGCCTTGGAAGCTGGCGCAGTATTGTTCTTCTTTCCAGCATAATCTGTCACATACCACCCTGACCCTTTAAGATGAAAGCTGCTGTGAGATATGAGTTTTTGCAGATTACCAGAACATTTTTTGCATGTCACAAGAGGTTTCTCGGAAAAATGTTGAAAAGCTTCTTCAACTGCACCGCATTTTGTACATTCATATTCATAAATAGGCATTTTACTGACCTCCATAAATAATTTAGGGGAAAAATGTTTTCTTGTATCCCTGAACTAAATTGAATAAAAAATAATCTAAGAATTGATCTTGTCAAGAATCAGAGGGCATATTTTTCAGAGGAGTCTCTCAAATTGTCTATCGGCGTAAGCCAACTATCTGAAATTAATAATACGTCTGACAATCCACAAAGTTTTATATCTTTTAATATTTCATGAGTTTTATCATGTACACGCTTTTCTTCGATCTGTTTTTCCTCGGCGGAAGCCTGGAAATTCTGAAGAAATTTACTGAACCTGACGATGTGCACAAGTTCATGAGTTGTAATATACAATATTAGAGAGAACAAGTCGATGTCAGGATGCTCCGAAATAAGGTTTAAGATTGCATTGTCCTGAAAACAAATCTTGTAGAAATCATAGTTGGATGAAACAAGTGATGCTTCCCTGGGTTTACCCTCATAGCGGATGATCTGTGCAAGTGGGCCTTCAACCATTTCACTGGATTCAAGATCAGCCAGAGTCTTAAAATCATATCTCAGACGCTTCCACTCTGTAAGAGACATCTTGTAATAGTTGCTGACAATCTCTTCGGCCATGGATGCAGCCTGATTAACAATAATTATCTGTTCATGGCCTAATTTTTTCATGGAATGGTTTTTTCAATCTAAAAAGCCATATTTTTTGCGAAGAGTTCTGGAAAGCTCATTAAGAAGACTCAAGACACGTTCAGCCAACAGTTCAGTCAAGACTCCTCCTGCCCCGCAGCTTGGGGTTATAAGGGCTCTTCTCAAAAGCATCTCCTTGTCAAAGCCCTTGCTTTCGAGCTCAGCAATCCCTTTTTCAAATCGGAACAAGAGTGAAGAAACTGTTGCTGTAGCAGCAGCATCTCTATCAAGAGTTGGAACAATACCCCAGCCAAGGCAGCCGCCGCGGTCAAAAAATCTGGCGAGTTCTTCAGTATAAAGGGTTATCCCCTGAAGATGATCATATGCGTCAAAGTCAAGTATATCCAGATCTGTCTCCATCAGCAGCGACCAGTCAGTGTTTTCTTCACAATGAACACCAGCAAACCCGCCTTTGGAGTGGATAACAGCAGTTACCTCGTTTATGTCTCTTATGACGTCTTCTCTGCTTATTGTGATAAATGTCTGTTTCCCGAAGCTAAGAAGAGATGGTTCATCTATAAAAATCATCACAGGCAGGTTGAAGGCGCCAAGCCTTACGATCTGCCACAATGCCTTCATGGTTATTGTCTTTACTATGACATCGCGAAGCTCATCACTGTAATAGGCAAAGCGACCATTCTGATCTAGAATGCTTGTCCCTAGTGTAACAGGGCCTGTGACCTGTCCTTTCAGCATGACAGGGGCTTTTGACGCTATTCTTTCGGGAAGCACTGCTGTAAATTCTGCAAATCCTGCAGCATATTTTGTCGAGATACCGAAACTTTCGAGAGCATCACCATTTTCATTTTCAGTAACTTCCAGGTATCTTTCGTAAAAACCGGTTAATTGTTCGGCAAAATCATGGACATCGGTAGAAAAGCTCATCTGATCGTCTTTTTGAAATAAAGCAGGTGCTCCTTCAGTAAACTGTATCAGCATGCTTTCATAAAAAGTTTTTTTTGGAAACTGTACCCAGGAAGGAATTTCAGGAGTGCTTTCAAACATAAGCCTGGTACCAAGAGAAACATCTGTATGCGGAAGACTGCCTATCGTTGTTGCAAGACATTTTGGTTCAAACTTAGGTTGTAAACGTTTTTTATTCATTTTTTGTCCTATTTTTCAAAATCAAAATAAGGAATATATTAACATATATTTTTGTTTAAGGCACTCAAAATCGGCTTCCCCGGCTCTGAATATTAACTTATTTTGTCCATTATTTGAATAGGGTTAAGA
>JBBIWB010000008.1:0-83198 GCA_037439445.1 Desulfobacteraceae bacterium
GTTATAAGCATCCTGGACTTTAACAAAGGCAAAGGGTCTATTATGTGACGCAGGAACCAGTCTTTTTTGGTTTTAATCTTGAAGGCAAGGGATAAAATTTCTGAAAAATGAAAAATTGGGATCTTTCTTTTTAGTGTGCAGCGAATCTCAAGATTGAGATGACACATGGCACAAGCTGTTACAATACACTCTGCATCGTAATCCATGGCGTTTTGAATAATCTGGTTGACCATTGGTTCAACCACTTCTGGTTTTGCCACTGAAAGAAAAGTACCGCAGCATCTTGAAGCGAAATTCCAGCTTATCGGGCTGGAATCACAAGAAGATAGTATATCTTCCATGAGACCGTGGTAATTGTGTTCAAGGCGCATTTCAGGAGGCCTTGCAAGCATGCACCCGTAGTATGGAACAAATTTTAAACCATTAAGAGTAGAATCCGGCAGACAAGTTTTCCCGTCCATAAGTTCAAAGAAATGCAGGATTTTAAGATCCGGATCAACTGAGCGTTTCCAGAGATGTTTATAATAGACACTTGCTTCTTCATCTGTCCTTAGGCGGTTTTGAGCCTGTTTAAGGTGTAGTATGCAGCTTGGACAGGCTACAAGCAGTGGTATTCCCTCTGGCGCCAGAGACAAGTTTCTGCATGACAAATGAAACCCAAGCTCTGGTTTGATGCTGTGGGTTGAAGAGCTGCCGCAACAATTCCAGTCCTTCAGTTCTACGAGGTTATATCCCATGTGACTGCAGACTTCTATGAGAGACTGATTGTTCTCCTTGGCTGTTGTTGACAAAGAACAACCCGGAAAATAAGCGATGTCTTTTATGGCATGGGTTTTCATGATCTTTCCGTTTTGTAATGTGAAAACACTTTTCGTATGGAAGTTCTGTTAATGATCTTTGATGGTCGCAAATCTAGTTTTCGTTTTGCAAGCATTTTTAATCCAATATCCATATCCGAAAAAAATTCAAAGCGACGCATTTTATAGCGCATCATGATTTCCAGCTTATGGGTGCGGCCATATTTTTCTATCGAGTTTAAGACTTCGTTATGAAAATTCAATATCCCTGGCTCTGCGATATTTACTCCTTCTTCAATTGCCATTTCACGAAGAGCGCACATAACAGATGCAATATCAATAGCCATAGGGCAGGCAGTTGAGCAAGTATTGCAACCCATGCAAAGCCAGATATCAGAGCTTTCGAGAGCTTCTAACCTGAATCCGAATTGTACAAGCCTGATAACTCCATTAGGACGATACTTCATTGCATGAGATACAGGACAACCGCTTGCACAACTCTGACAGTGGAAACAGCGTCTGAAATTCTCTTTGGATCGACGCTCAACTTCTTGAGAAAAATTATCTTTTTTATCAGAGATATTAATTTTCATGTTTCAGTAACTCTGCTATGGCGTTCAGAATGAAGACCGTTACTCTTTTAGTGAGAGAGTTTTGTGCATAGATAAGTTCGATGCATCTACAGACTTTTTTGTAATTTTTATTATCAGGAAAAGCTGTAAGAGATCATTGACTTAAGTCAATGATCTCTTACAGCGGACTCAAGAAAAAATTCAGGAAGGGAGCACTTTCTGGGAAGGAAGTCACATCACCTTAGTCATAGCTGAAGACTTTATATACGGTCGATGATCCAAGGAGTGCATCAACCTGGGCTTCAAGAGTAGCCCTGCTCTCATTTTCAAGCCATCTGTTCCAGGCTTCAAGTGATTTCCATGTGCTTATTACTAGATATTCCATTGGATCATCTATGTTTCTCAGGGTTTCGCCTGAAATATATCCTGGCTGCCGGTGAGCCATTGACCTTAATCTTATAAGCATTTCCGATAACTGTGGCAGGAGTGCAACATCCATTCCGCTAGTTAGTTTTGGTACTCTTCGGGTCATCAGCACGCGAATTGTCATTATAGCTTTCTCCTCTTATTTGTTCATTTTTCATGTTCTTCATATCATAATCCAGGGGTAAAATTAAACTAAATTCTTGATAGTGAGAAGAACTCCAGCAGCAACAGCGGAGCCTATCACTCCAGATACATTTGGTCCCATGGCATGCATTAGGAGTATGTTCTGCGGATCAGCATCCATTCCAAGTTTCTGGCTCACACGTGCTGCCATAGGAACAGCAGAAACTCCTGCTGAACCAATGAGGGGATTTACCTTTGTGCCGGGAAAAAGATTCATGATCTTTGCCATAATCACCCCTGAAGCAGTGCCTATGGAAAAAGCTATAGCACCTAAAAAAAGTATTCCAAGCGTTGAAATATCGAGAAACTGTTCTGCAGAAAGCTGCGCCCCTACACCGAGTCCAAGAAGAACTGTAACTATATTTATCATTGCATTCTGGGCCGTGTCCGAAAGCCTTTCGACTACTCCACATTCTCTCATGAGATTTCCCAGCATGAAAAATCCTATGAGAGGCGCTGCAGAAGGTAAAATGAGAAGACAAAGGACAAGAACTCCAAGAGGAAATATGATTTTTTCAATCTTACCGACATGTCTCATCTGCTTCATTCTAATCTTTCTCTCATCTTCAGTGGTAAGAGCCCTCATTATAGGCGGCTGGATTATCGGAACCAGGGCCATGTAGGAATAGGCTGCTACGGCAATTGAGCCAAGAAGATGAGGGGCAAGCTGACCGGCAAGAAAAATCGCTGTAGGTCCGTCTGCTCCTCCTATAATTCCAATGGAGGCTGCCTCATAAATATCGAAATTAATACCAGGAACATATCTTGAAAGAAGAAGTGCTCCTATTATGGTTGTAAAAATGCCAAACTGTGCTGCAGCACCCAAAAGAGCAGTCTTGGGGTTTGCTATCATGGGACCGAAATCAGTCATTGCTCCGACACCCAGGAAAATCAGAAGAGGGAAAACCCCTGTTTTAATTCCTAATGTAAAAATGTAGTAAAGGATTCCGCCCGGCTCGGTCATGCCTCCAAGCGGGATATTGGCCAGAATGGCTCCAAAACCTATAGGAACAAGAAGAAGCGGTTCAAATTTTTTTGCAATCGCAAGAAAAAGAAGACCAAAACCAACTCCTATCATTATGAGCCTTCCTATGCCATCTGTCCAGCTTCCTGAAGAAGGAAAGATTAAATTAAAAAGACCGGTCATCTTAACAAAGTTTTCCATCATTTCACCCATTGATGGGAGAGAAACAGGAATTTCCCTTGCTTTTGCATCAGTTACTAAAAATATGAAGGAAAAAAGTAAAACGAAAAAAAGATTCCAGATAAAGGTCTTTCTTGTCATCATGGAGTTTATTTCCCCTGAATTATGGTAAATCTTTTGTAACAACCCGGGTTGACAGACTGTAAAACAACATTTTTTACCAACTGTATCCGGCTTACAGTCTAACCTGTCAAGTCAGTTACTGATCAACAATATTTTAGAGTTGCAATTAACTGCCCTGCTTTTACTATCTGGCCTTTCTCAACCTCAAAGGAATGAATAATCCCGTCTTCTGGTGAAACAACATGGGTTTCCATTTTCATTGCTTCCAGAATAACGACTGTTTCACCTTTCAGAATCCTGTCGCCTGCAGCACAAAGAACTGCATAGACATTGCCTGGCAACTGTGCCTTAATCTCCAGCAGCGGTTCTTCTTTTACAGGCTCATTTCTTGGCAAAGCTTTTACGGGCTCATTTTTTGATGAAGGCAATACAGATGTAACACTTCCTTCTTCAACAACTACTTCATAAGCATTTCCGTCAACAGTTACCCTATACTGGAAAGGACCTGAAGGTTTGCAGTATTCTTCTTTTTTTGCAGGTAGTTTTTGTTCCTCTTTTTGATCTATCTTTCTTACTTTAATGGGTTTGTTCCCTTTGAGAAAATCGAGTCCCGTGTTTCCCCCTGCTGTTGCAAGGGAGCCTATGATGAAAATGTTTTCATCCGTGACAGGAAGCCCTTCTTTTTCTAAAATCTTCCTGGCCTGAGGAATACCTGGCTCAAGCCTGTCAAGAGGATCACCATCAAAAAAAGGCATTCCAAGCTGTTTTTCGGCAATACGGATTATCTCAGGGTCTGGTTTCACAGGTGTACGGCCAAAATATCCAAGAACCATTTTCCCATAACCGTCCGTTATTTTTTTCCATGCACCCTGGGTAACGTTTGCGTAGGCCTGCTGAAAATAAAACTGTGATACAGGGGTTACCGAGGTTCCGAAACCTCCTCTTGCAACACATTCTGACATTGCCTCAATTACTTTTGGATATAGATGAAGGGTGCACGTGTCTCTCATCATCATGGTGTTTGCAGTAAGAGCTCCTCCTGGCATAGGGGAAAGAATCACTTCAGAAGATACTTTCTGAGCTTCAGGAGGGAAAAAATAATCCTTAAGGCACTCTTCCTGTACCCGGTTTGCCTCTAATATTTTGTGAACATCTATATCAAGAGTGAAATCAGTCCCTTTCAGAGCGTGCCACAAGGAAAGAAGATCGGGCTGGCAGGTTCCTCCGGAAAGAGGGGATCGTGCAAGACAGACGCCATCACAGCCAGCCTCAATTGCAGCCTTGTACTGAGCAATGCCTATTCCTGCTGTTTCATGACTGTGCATCCATATTATGGTATCTTTGCCCAGAAGTTTTCTAGCCTCTTTAATTGTTAAATAAACTTTCTGTGGATTTGATGTTCCTGAAGCATCCTTAAAACATACTGAGTCATATGGGACTCCTGAGTCGAGAATATCCTTTAATGTTTTGAGATAGAATTCAGGGTCATGAGCTCCGGTGCATCCAAGAGGAAGCTCCATCATGGATACGCAAATCTGATGATGAAGTCCTGCATCCTTGATGCACTGGCCGGAATATATGAGATTTCTTACGTCATTGAGGGCATCGAAATTTCTTATGTGAGTAATGCCGTGTTTCTTGAAAAGTCTTGCATGCAGATCTATCATGTCTCTGGGCTGAGCAGACAGCGCAACAACACTTATTCCTCTGGCCAGAGTCTGAAGCTTGGCGGCAGGACCCGCGGCTTTTCTGAAGCGATCCATCATGTCAAAAGCTGATTCACCACAGTACATGAAAAGACTCTGAAATCGCGCTCCGCCTCCTGCTTCAAGATAGTCAATGCCTGCATGTACTGCAGCTTCTACTGCAGGAAGAAAATCATCAGTAAGAGCACGTGCTCCAAAAACAGATTGGAAACCGTCCCTGAGTGATGTATCCATAAAATTGATTTTTTTCATGACAAATATCCCTTTTACTTAAACGGTTGAATCAATAAATTGACAGTTTTTATAAAGCTGTATAAATTCTGGTTCATCAATGAACTGTTAATAATATCTAAGGGGTAAAAACTCAATTAATCGAAAATCGTTTGCTTTGTGGCCGAATCATGTCCTTTGATGAAATCGGGCTCTGTGAGCAGCTATAGCAGCAGATATTATTGCTGTAATTTTCTTATCATCAAATGCTGGTAAAGGTTTTTTCTTTTTTACACTTTGAAAATCCAGAAGAGAAGCCTCTTCTTCAGTGAATGACTTTAAAAGTTTTGAAAAAAGATGAATAACCATTACCATGAAGACAAGAAAAAAATAAACCACAACCATCCCAATAACAGTAAGCTTTATTCCTTCAATTATCATCATATCCTCTTTTGTTTCTGTTTATTTTGACCAAATACCAGGCTAATTATCCTGTTGATGATAGAGAGATGAAAATCATGCGATTTATGTACCACACAGCTAAAACCTCATGAAAAAATAATACACATGCCTTCTTTTAAATGAATGTTTCGAAAACAGTAAAATTTGTACATCAGTATTTTACCTCAAAACAGGCTGAAATCAGCCTGTTTTGAGGCTGATTTCAGCCAAACAAATAAATTCGCAACATGAATATTTATTAGCAGTATGAAAATAATTTGTAAATTAAATAAAAATGACATTCATCCAGATTATTAATCCAGGCCAAGGATGGACAAAAAAAATAGTTTGCCGGTTCATTCAAAATGAAATAAATTGCCTGGCATCTTTCTTGCTGTTGACTGCAATTTACAAAACTAGAGATCAAAACTGTTTTTCATATTAAACTGTGTTGACTTTACAAGCAGCTACATTTTATAAGCAAATGTCAGTCTGCAGCCCCGGACTGTTTTTCTAAAGAATGATGAGGCAATTCTTGGTAAGTTTTTTTATTTTTCGGCCGCAGCATCATGATGGTTTTTTTACTTATTGAGGGGCTGGACAGTTATTTAATTTTCTATCAGGAGGGAAAAATGAAAGGTTTTATTAAAGAAAGGTCCTTAGTGCTGCTTAGTTTCATGATGTTATTCTTATTGCTGTTCACTGCTTCCTCTGTAATGGCTCAGACTAAAAAATTCCATTTCAAATTTGGAGCAACCAGTGTCCGTTCCGGGCTTTATGCCAATACTGTAGCCATGGCCGGCATTATAAACAAAGCCTACCCCGGTGAAATCATTGTCACAGTGGTGGAAACCGGAGGATACACTGAAAACCTGGAAAGATTGCGTCGTAACAGCATTCATGCCGGCCCGGCCAGCACCGGTGCAGGTGCAGCCAGTTATCTAGGCATTC
Organism: Desulfobacteraceae bacterium; assembly: GCA_037439445.1. Classification (GTDB taxonomy): domain Bacteria; phylum Desulfobacterota; class Desulfobacteria; order Desulfobacterales; family Desulfatirhabdiaceae; genus JBBIWB01. The sequence goes on from JBBIWB010000008.1 coordinate 6,554, forward strand.
TCGACTGGGAAGGTAAACCTGACAAAAACCTTCGTGCTTTGTGGGGAGGTTATTTCACCCCAATCCACTTAGTTTCCAGCAAAAAAAGCGGCATTACGACTGTAGAAGGATTTGCAGATAAGTCCTTTGCCATGAATCCAGGCACAACTTCAGGCTGGCATATCGAACATTTTTTGAAAGCCATCAATGTTAAGCCCAGTTACAAGCTTATGGGACTCGGTGCCAGCCCTGATGCTATTAAAGCTGGAGTTGTTGACGGATGGTTCAAGGCCGGTTTCAAGGACGCTGCCATAATGGAAATAGAGACAACCATGGATATTAACATTGTTCCCATAAAACCTGATCATATTGCAAAGGCTGAGAAGGTACAGCCTGGCATCCACCGGAGCATGAACATTCCGGCAGACATATTCAAAGCCGTCAAGTCAGAGCAGTTAAGCTACGCCTATGTAGTTACAGACTTTGTCACTAAAGATACTCCGGAAGATGTTGTTTATAAAATTGTCAAGATTATCTGGGAACAGCGTGCAGATCTTGTGGCCAGCATGTCTACCCTGAAGGAAGGTAAATTTGATGACATGGTGGGCAATGCCGTGAAGTTTGGCATGAAAGTGCCTTTACATGCGGGTGCAGTTAAGTACTTCCAAGAGATAGGTCAGGTTCTGCCAGCAGAATTGATTCCGCCGGAAGCAAAGAAGTAACATCACAATTTAATTAAAAGGAGGATTTATCAATGCTAATATATAACAATAACAATATAAAGTGGAAATGTGCAGTTTTCTGCTGCTTTCTTCTTCTTGCGTTTATTTCATCCTGCGCAACTGTACCTGCAAAACCGAAAGAAAGACCTGCCAGCATGATCATAGAACCTGCAAGTGGGAAGGCCGCAGCAGCAATAAAGATAACCGGATCCAAATTTCTACCAAATGAAGATGTAGATATAATCATGCAGGTAGGCGATGTCTATCATGGTCTGGGAACAGAAAAGGCCGATAAATTAACTGCCGACAATAATGGTCAATTTGTCGTTAATACCGGAATTCCCGTAAGGACACCGCCAGGCAAGTACAAGATCGAAGCAAGCGGCGATAAGGGAAGTGTGGCCAGTTTTAACATTGAAGTTTTGAAATAGCCTCACAGGCAAAAGACGCACTAAATACAGCTATCAATCCCCCTCTCTATGTTCAGAGAAATTGCTGAAACGTAAAAAAAAAGGGGGGGGGTTACAACTATCAATATCCTGAAAGAGAGAGAAACGATTTAAAACCACTTCTCTTTCTTCTAAACATCATGCAGCAATAAGAAAAAAATGCAGCGAAGACATAAAATTTTTTTACTTTGCTGTTACATTTAAAAATAGGTGAATATAATGAGAGAGCTTACGGGTTTTTGGAAAGGAATCACCGGAGTGCTTGTCGGCATCTGGTCAATATTTTTGATATATACCGCCCTGACTTTACCACTTCACCCTCTCCTTCAGGGAGGAATATCACTGGCCTTTGGACTCGTTCTGGTTTTTATCCTGTACCCGCTAAATGAAAAGCGATTTACAAACCAAGGTGATTCTTTCAAGGATAAATTTTTTTACGGTACAAAAAATACTCCCTCGGTGCTGGATATTGTTTTTCTTATTATAGCCATTATTCCTTGTATATACATAATGTTGGCATGGGAAAGCATTGCCCGCTCAGTTGGACAATATGAAACATATCAGCTTATCTTGGGTGTAGTGCTGGGGATACTCCTTCTTGAAGGGACAAGACGTGCACTTGGTAACGCGATACCTCTGGTTGTATTATTTTTCCTTGTATACGCTCTCTTAGGAGAACACATGCCCGGTTACTTTGGTCATGCCGGATACAGTTTTCCCGAAATAATCTATCAAACATACCTTATGACAGAGGGCATATGGGGTCTTCTTACAGATATGACCAGCAGGGTGATAGCCTTGTTTATAATCTTCGGGCCTGTTCTCTTTGCAGTCGGTGTTGGCAAATCCTTCATGGATATTGCCATGTTTACAGGTGGGCGCACCACTGGGGGTGCAGGACAGATTGCCGTGGTTTCAAGCGCATTTTTTGGGATGCTCTCTGGTTCTTCAGTAGCCAATGTGGCTACTACAGGTGCTTTTACAATACCTACGATGAAAAAGATGGGATATCGGAATGAGCTTGCAGGGGCAATAGAGGCATCAGCTTCCTCAGGCGGTCAGATCATGCCTCCCATAATGGGAGCCGGTGCCTTTATTATTGCTGAATTTCTCAACATATCTTACTTAGAGGTAATGCTTGCAGCCTTGATACCAGCGGTTGTTTATTTTGCAGGCATCTGGGCAGGCGTTTATGTGGAAGCCAAAAGAGACGGTATTGGCAGGCTTCCGGCCGAGTTGATCCCAAAATTCAAAGAAGTCTTTGCCCCAAGGCAGATCATGCTGCTCTTTATTCCAGTTGGGCTTCTTCTTTATCTTCTTCTCCTCTATCTTCCGCCCCAGCTATGTGCAGCCTGGGCACTCATTGCAGTTATGATAGTATTTTTGCTCACAGGAGGAGCGCTCTCATCCAAGGGAATTGTGGAGAGGATAAAAATAATTGCCAGCGCTTATTATTCAGGCGTTACATCTTCCTTGGCCTGGCTTATGGTAATGATGAGCTGCGTTCAGATGGCTGTGGCCATGATTTCTCTTACTGGCTTCGGGGTTAAGCTTTCTGAGGTTATCATGGCCCTGGCTGATCTGCATGTGGGCCTCGCCCTCATAGCCACTATGGTGGCTTCCATGATACTCGGGATGGGTATGACAACCACGGCTGCATATGTCATCGCAGCAGCAGTACTTGCTCCAGCCTTGGCTGGAATGGGAATCCCCCCCCTGGCAGCACACCTCTTTATTTTCTGGTTTGCCATTAAATCAGGACTTACTCCGCCAGTATGCATTGCCGTGTTCACTGCTGCAGCAATATCAGGAGGAAGCTGGCTTAAGCTTGCATGGGTTGCCATGCGCCTTGGGGTAGGCGGCTACATCATGCCCTTTTTCTTTGTATTCTACTCGGTATTTCTCATGCAGGGGTCGTGGGACCATGTGCTCATCACGTCTCTTCTGGCCATTCTGGGTATGTTCCCGCTACAGGCAGCTCTTATGGGGTACTGGCTAAAACCAGCCACTCCGCTGGAACGCATACTCTTTTTTACAGGCGGGCTGAGTGTGCTTTTCCCAACATTGCTAACCGATATCACGGGTCTGATTTTAATAGTTTTAGGTTTGCTCAGCCAGAAGTATATGGGCCCGATACCTATAATCGGTATCCGGCCTAATAAGAGACCAGATAGAATTTATAATTAAACTCATCTGCAAAACTGAAGCTTATTGGAAATTAAAAGGACTTAAAGCAAATGTTTCAAATACCTGAGATAAAGATTAAAAAGATACTCTATGCGACTGATCTTTCCGATAGCGCTCGTTATGTATTTGCACATGCAGTCAGTCTTGCAGAAAAATACAGAGCAGGCATAACTCTTCTCCATGTTATTTATGATGTTCCTGTTTTTGTTGATCACAGCGTTAATGCTTATATCAACCCTGAACAATGGAACCAGATAAAGAAACGTCATATTGAAGATGCAAGGCAGGCTCTCATAGGAAAAAAGAAGGAATATGTCATAATAAAGGAAGTTCTCAACCAGTTTGCCGAAAATGCACAGGCCGAAGATGGCTTAAAATACAGGATAGATGAAGTAATCGTTGAAAACGGTCATCCAGTAGAGGTTATACTTGAGGTGGCTGATAGCCGTAACTGCGATATTATTGTAATGGGTAAAACAGGGCAGGGATTTATAGAAGGTGCTGTTATGGGAAGCACTGCAACAAGGGTTTTGCGAAGATCCAAAAAACCTGTTCTGATTGTAAGGTATCCTGATTGAGTGGTTAAGACTACAACACGGGCGATAGAGGGTCAGGCAGGATGATAAATCCTATCTGTCCTCTCTTGCCTGTCAATGTTATCTGATACCGCCCGTTTGCCCCTTGCTGTTTGTCCCTAATTTTTCAAGTTTATACCTGAGGTTTCCCCTTGTGATTCCAAGGAGTTTTGCAGCATTAGACACATTTCCTTCTTTCATATCCAGAGCTTTTTGCAGAAGTGACCTCGTAAACTGGTCAATCACATCTTCAAGTCTTATTCCTGCTGCAGGAATGGCGAAGTCAAAAGCAAACGTAGTGGCAAGTGTTTTTTCAGTTTCTGATGTCAATTCCTTAGGCAGATGAAGCTCTTCAAGTATTTCCGCGTCATGCAATATGCATATTCTTTCAATTACATGCCTTAATTCCCTGACATTTCCCGGCCATCTGTAGTTTGAAAGTAATTTTTCAGCATCTTTACCGATTTCTTTGAATTTTCTTCCGAATTTTTTTGTAAATTCAGCCAGGAAAGTCTTTGTCAGCGGAATTATATCCTCGGTTCTTTCCCTGAGCGGAGGAACGTGAATGGGAACTATGTGAAGCCTGTAGTAAAGATCTTCGCGAAATCTTTTGTTTTCGACAGCATCCCTGAGATTCTGATTGGTTGCGGCTATGATTCTGACATCTATTTCATGAGTCTGTAGACCTCCGATTCTCCTTATTTTCTTATCCTCAAGCACCCTCAAGAGTTTGGCCTGAAGCCCGGTATTCATTTCAGCAATCTCATCAAGGAAAAGAGTCCCCTTGTTGGCAGATTCAAATATTCCTGTTTTTCTTATCTTTGCTCCTGTGAATGCACCGCTTTCATAGCCGAAAAGCTCGCTTTCAAGAAGATTCTCCGGGATAGCAGCGCAGTTTATCTCGAAAAAAGCCTTGCCGGATCTAGAGCTTAAATTGTGAAGCATTCTTGCAATCAGGTCTTTTCCTGTACCGCTTTCCCCTGTAATAAGTACTGTAGTATCATCGTGCTGCGCAAGTTCTCTGACCTGAATCAGAATCTGCTTGAAAATATGACTTTCTGCAATAAGAGGCTGCTCTTCAGATAAGTCTTCGTGCTGTTTCCTTAAATTTCTTACCTCACGTTTTAAATTCTGCGCTTCCAGAGCAAGCCTGGCAATCAGCTTTATAACATCGGCCTTGAATGGCTTCTTGATATAATCATAGGCTCCAAGTTTGAGGGCTTCGACCGCTGATTCAACAGATGCATAGCCAGTCATTATTATTACAAGAAGTTCAGGATCAAGAGTCTTAATTGCCTTCAAAACGTTTAATCCAGTGATGTCAGGAAGATTTAGATCCAGAAAAACAAGATCTATGGTTTCATTTTTCAGGATATCGAGGGCAGCACCGCCGGCTTGACGAACTACTGTATGATAGTTTTCTTCTTCAAGTATCCGTTTTAAATTTTCACAGATGAACGGCTCGTCATCAATTATCAGGATTTTTTCCATAAAGCCTCTCAAAAACCATCCTTCAACTCGTCCACAGGAAGATCTATACAGAATGTTGTCTTGACTTCCTGTTCACTTATTACAGAGATTCTGCCCCTGTGTTCCTCTATAATGCTGTGTACGATAGCAAGGCCTAGGCCATAGCCCAAGGGTTTCCGCGAAAAAAAAGGATCAAATATATAAGGAATGTCTTCCGCTGCAATACCAACTCCAGTATCAGTCACTATAATTCTTACGGCTGGCACCGCTAACATGGATTCTTCATTCTTGACAACTTTGACTCTGATCCATATATTGCCGCCTTCAGGCATTGCCTGTATTGAATTCAGGATTAAATTCAAAATAGCCTGCTGAATACGCTCAGGGTCGAAGCTGATCTCAGGAAGAAAATCATCAATCTCCTCAGTGATTATAACCTTATTATTATCACATTGTTTTTTGATCATGAACAAAGTTCGTTGAAACACTTCTTTTATTGGTCGTGTCTTAAGCTTCATACGTGCTGAAGGTGAAGCAAAATCAAGAAGACCTGATATGAGGCTCTCCAGCCTGTCTATTTCCTGAAGTGCTCCTTGTATCATTTCTCTGTCGTTTCCGTTATCTCCAATATGATCATGAAGATCGTCAAGAAGAAGCGATATTCCGGTAAGGGGATTCCTCATTTCATGCGCAATGCCCGATGCCAGAACCCCTACGCTTATGAGCCTGTCTGATCGTCTTATATGCTCCTCAAGCTTTTTTCTTGCCGTTATATCCCTTGTAAAAAGGAGGTAAATTATATTCTTGTCTTTCTGGCGAATTTTTGAAAAATGTGTGTCAAAATAGAAAGTTCTGCCGTCAAGAGAATCAAGTTTATGTTCAATAGCTTGTTTATTTTCTTCTTCCAGAAGAAATTCGTCGATTATCTTAATCCATTGCTCATGTCCCCTGAAGGCATCCCTGTAATGTATTCCGATGGAATTTTTCATATCCACACCGAATATATCAAGACTGTATGGATTAAGAAATGTAATGTTAAATTTTTCATCAAGAGTAATAATTCCACTTGCAATGTTTGTAAAAATTGCCTTGATGAAATCCCTTTCTGAAAGAAAACGCCTGTATAATTCTGTTCGTTCAATGGCTCTTGCAGCATCGTTTGCAACAATCTGCAAAAATTCAACTTCAAGCTTATTGATCTGTCTTCGGCTATCTTTAGTATCTGCCCCTAGAATACCGATTATTCGGTCAGCGCTTCTAACAGGAGTAAATACGAAAAAATCTATTTCCCCAACTTCGCATATTTTAACATCAAGTGGTGTAGCAATCTTATCAGTGTGTATGTTGCTGACAAAAATTGTCTCTCCTGTTCGAAATACTTTTGTAGGTACGCAGTCATGAATGTCAATGCTATATGAAGCATTTTTTGCCTTCAATTCATGATCCTTAGTAAAGCCAAAAGTCTGATGACATACGAGTCTTCTCGTTTCAGGATCAAAAAGATAGAGAAGGGATCTGTCGAATCCAAGGCCTGCGACACATGTTTTTAGCACCCTTTGAAGCACAAGTTCTCTGTCGAATTCATTTCCAAGTAAATGGCTTAGGGAGTGAACACTTTTAAGTATTCTTATCTGTTTTTCGAGCTCAATACTGTACTGTTCAATGGATTTTTTAGATTCAGCAAGCTCAAAAAATGATTTTTCAAGGCTTTCTGTCTTATTATGAATCTCTACAGCCATGGAATAGAAGTTTCTTGCCAGAATTTCCATCTCATCGCCAGTTCTTACTTCAGTATCATCTGTGACCTTACCTGCTGCTATTTCCTTTGTTTTTCGCGAAAGAAGAAGAATAGGCCGAGTAATTTTTCTTGCAAGTATGAAGGCAAGCATTATTGCTGCAAAAGCTGTTACACCAAGGATTATCATGCTGTTCTTTTTTGTCAGAACGACTTTTTCCATGATTCTTGAACCAGCCCTCACAGCAGGCTCCATGAATTTATCAGTTTGAACACCAATGGTTATACCGCCGAAAACACCGTGTTTGCTGTACACTCCTCGACTGTACTTTATCGGAGCAAATGCAATGACTCTTGGTGTGCCTCCAACATTGATTGTGTTTGTAACCCCTGATAGACCTTTTCTTGTCTCCATGGATATTACTTGGTAATTAGGATTAATAAAAGCAACATTATCTAAATTAAAAGGTACGTTACCTGCGATTACATTTTCATGATTATAATAGGCTGCCCTTGGATCAAACTGGCTTCCGTCCGGCAGAATGCCTCTAATGTTCCAGAACTTGGGATGAGAGATTATCCATCCTTCGTCATCAAACATGAAGGCGTAATTTCCGCTCGAATAACTAGGAAAGACGACAAAGCGTTCTTCAGTAGGAAGAACATGAAGTGTAATTCCCATAAGATGCTTATGATCGAGTGAAATAACCGCAATTCCATTAAAATTGCCATTTTCATCATAACACGGAGAGGCAAACCTTACTACACCTTCGAAAATTTTGCCTCCTGAAGCCTTTTCAGGGCTCTCAGCCCCCATAAGCTGATCTTCTTTTGTGACATACCATCCTGTCACATGAGAGACATAAATGTCACCATTTTTAAGCTTAGCTGCTTCTTCAAAATATTTCTCGTTTCTGTAAGTAGTGTTTTCCGGTCTTGAGACATTTCTCAATTCTTGGCTTCCCACAGCTTTGTTGTCAACAATACGAATTCTTTCTTTTCCTTCTTTATCTATGAAAGCCACCTCCCTGTACAGGGGTATGGCCTCAGAAAATTCCTTGAAATCAGAGCCTATTAATACTCTTTTCCATATCATCCTGTGATGATTCTCAGAAAAGCGCGTGTAGGCCGGTGCAGTCTTTTCAATCATCTTGAGTGTCATGAGATCTGCTTCGCATGATTCCAGGAGTTGTGTAACATGATTTGCCAGCAAAATCGCCTGAAGCTCTATAGACTCTTTGGCCATTTTCTCGAGCTGATCCGAACTGCTTGCAATGGCTCTCTGGCCTATTTCCTTCAAGTGCTGCCATGTATACGATCCGAGTACGCTCAGAGGGGCTATGGACAGGATAAGGAATGCAAATATGAATTTTTTCAGAATTGAAAACTTGAACACTGAATCTCCTTGAAAATTTCAGAAATTTCCTATAGTATCATAGTTTATGTCTTGGCACTTTTTCTTATATTTATTGATGGTTATGTATGATAACACCTTATTATAGCATGTTAATAATTTATACAAAATAGCAGTAATTGCAAAGAATATGAAAAGCATCATAGCTCCAGTTACAGTAACGTAATTTTTGCCATTCAAGAAGAAGGAAATTGCAACGACTAACAAAAAACCAGCGCGTCATTTCAGACAAATACGGTTTTACCGTTACCACGAAGAAAATGATTTTTGATAAACATGTATAAAGCATTTGAATGGTAATGAACAGGCAGCCTTTTATTGTCTGCCCTTTTCAGAAATTAGAGAGGCTTTTTAATGGAGGAATTGTTTCAGGGAATACTGGGTTTCCAATTCGAGCATTTCATAATGTTCATTATTGCCGCTGTTCTGATTTATCTTGCAATAGTAAAGGAATACGAGCCAATGCTGCTGTTACCCATTGGTTTTGGAGCAATACTAGCCAATATTCCTTTTTCATCTGCAATTGGATCAACGGGCTTTCTTACGGTTTTATACGGTTTCGGGATAAAGAACGAGCTCTTTCCAATTCTGATTTTTATTGCAGTTGGGGCCATGATTGATTTTTCGCCTCTTCTCAGAAATCCGTCTCTTCTTTTCTTTGGAGCAGCAGCTCAGTTTGGTATTTTTACAACCCTGATGTTTGCGCTCATTCTTGGGTTTGATCTAAAAGAAGCGGCATCAATCGGCATAATAGGAGCTGCAGACGGGCCAACATCAATTTATGTTGCCTCAAAATTTGCGGAAAATCTTCTTGCACCAATAACTGTGGCGGCATACACATACATGTCTCTGGTTCCAATCATTCAGCCTCCTGTTATCCGTTTGCTTACATCTAAAAAGGATCGGCTGATAAGAATGCAATATACAGAAGCAAAAATTCCGAGACAGGTAATGATACTGTTTCCTATTGTTATTACCATTATTACCGGAATGATAGCTCCCATAGGAGTTGCTCTGGTTGGTGCATTGATGTTTGGAAATCTTATCCGAACTTGCGGAGTTCTCGACAGACTTTCTAGTTCAGCACAAAATGAACTTGCAAATCTTGTTACCCTTCTTCTTGGTATTACCATAGGATCCACAATGGAGGCATCCAGATTTATACGCATAGATACCATGATGATAATGGGAATGGGGCTTGTGGCATTCATTTTTGACACGGCAGGCGGGGTCATGTTTGCCAAATTCGTAAATCTTTTCTTGAAGGATAAAATCAATCCTATGGTTGGGGCTGCCGGTATTTCGGCATTTCCCATGTCTGCAAGGGTAGTTCACAAAATGGCGCTTAAAGAAGATCCAACAAATTTCATCCTCATGCAGGCAGTTGGCGCAAATGTGGCAGGTCAGCTAGGTTCTATTGTGGCTGGTGGATTATTGCTGGCCATTGTGCCTGCATTGCTTAAATGATGATAATGTTAAAGGACACAGAATTTGGATACTAATATGTTTTATTTAGGACTGAAGGCATCTCTTTACGGAATGAGCGGTGTTTTTCTGGTTCTCATCCTGTTTTTCTTTGTGACTAAAGGAATGCTTGCCTGTTTTGAAAAAATGGAAAACAAATCTTCTGAGAATATACAGCCAAAACCATCAAATAAAGCATGAACAATATTTTAGTGCAAAATAATATACCGATTGATTCAGAAAATGATACGGTTGATTCAGTTGCTGTTGCGATAAACTTGTCTGCTGATAACGGGTCTTGTTTCAGCCTGCCTTTAGAGACTGCTGCTGCAATTGCTACAGCAATACACTTATCCGGCAAAGCAGAAGAGGAGTTACCCATCTTGGGTTCTGGTGTTGCTGCAGCAATAGGTGCTGCTCTTTTTCTGCATTTGGTTGAAAATACAGCAAGAAAACATGAAAATATTCATAAAGAGCAGATGCCGTCCTTATGGAGTCAATATGGCAGAGCAAACGCTCAAAACTCCAGGTTACAAGTTTTTAACAGAACCAGGTAAAAAAATGTTTTGATTCAAAACCTGCAAAAGGATATCCAATGAAATACCAACTTGAAATCAACAAGAAAAAATATGATGTTACCATAAGCAGCGTCTCAGGAAGTACAGCCAAGGTGATAGTAAACGGTGCAACTTATGATGTCCTTCTCAATAATTTTCCTGATGTCTCTTCAGCTCCTGTTAAAATTGCAGATTCTCTGCCATCACCAACTGCTGAAGATATACCAGCTCATGCGCCAAAGCCTTCAATACCGTGTCAACCTTTATCAAGTCAGACTCAGGGCGTGCCGATACTTGCACCTATTCCAGGATTAATTCTGGATATAAAAGTCAAGACAGGAGAAATGCTAGAAATCAATCAGCCTGTTGCTGTAATTGAGGCCATGAAGATGGAAAATATGATTGTTACTCATGTTGCAGGCACTGTCAGAGAAATTCTTGTTCAAAAAAACTCTGAAGTTTCAACTAGAGACATTATTATGATTATCGAATAAGATGATCAGATTTCAACACTAACCAGTCAAGGAAAGGATTTATAAACATGGTTTCTAATCTGAATGTCAATATCAAAAAAATATTGTATGCAACTGATTTATCAGATAACGCCCGTCATGTTTTTGCTTATGCAGTAAGCCTTGCTGAAAAGTATTCTGCAGGAATAACCCTTCTTCATGTTGTTTATGATATACCCGACTATATAGATAGGAGTCTGGCAGGTTATATTGACGAAGATAAATGGAAGCAGATTAAGCAGCGCCACTTTGATGACGCACGCCAGACTCTGATTGGCAAGCGAAGGGATTATCTGGCTATAAAGGAAGTCCTTGACCAGTTTGCAGAAGACACCCAAAAAAATGATACAGAACATAAATTCAGAATTGATGAAATAATTGTTGAAATAGGAAATCCTGTTGAAATCATCCTTGAAGTTGCAAGAACAAGAAATTGTGATATCATTGTAATGGGTAAAACGGGACAGGGAATGCTCGAAGGCGTATTGATGGGAAGTACTGCTTCAAAGGTGGTTCGCATGTCTAAAAAGCCAGTTATGGTTGTCAGGTATCCTGATTGAAATAAGCTCAGCATAAAAACCCACTATCATGAAGCCAAAAGGCATAAAATGGATCGTATTTCATCAATTGACCGCAAGACACTTGAAACCGAAATAGAACTGAAACTGAAACTGGATGGAACCGGAAAATCAGAAATATCTACTGGAATAGGTTTTCTGGATCACATGCTTGTTCTTTTTTCAGCTCATGGATTTTTTGACCTTTTTCTCAAGGCAAAAGGAGACCTTCATGTCGATATTCATCATACTGTTGAAGATATCGGACTTGTCCTTGGCGATGCTTTCGAGAACGCACTTGGTGAACGTAAATCCATAAGGCGTTATGGGCATTCAGTCATTCCTATGGACGAAACCTTAACAGCAGTTACAGTTGATTTGTCGAGACGGCCATATCTAGTTTATAATGTCCCTGTTCTGTCAACAGGTTCTTATATCCATTTTGACACAGGTATTTGCAAGGAATTTTTTCGAGCTTTTAGTGTTCGTGCTGCAATGAATCTTCATATCAATGTTTTTTACGGAGACAACCAGCACCACATACTTGAATCAATTTTCAAGGCTGCTGCCAGAGCTCTGAACGAAGCGGTATCTCTTGATAAAAGAATTACCGGTATTCACTCCACAAAAGGCAGTTTATGAAAAAAGTGTATAATATAATATATTTATTGATTATTTCGCTGATTGCATGTTTTATGTTTTCATCATGCAAAAAAATGGGAATGTCTCTTGACAGGCCTGAACAACCAACTGGAATCAGAAAAATTCTTATTCTTCCTTTCAGTGATATCTCAAGTATGTATGGTTCATTAAATACAATTTGCCATCTTTGCGGCCACGCTTTTATGACCGGCTTCGTACCAGAAGATGCACCTTATCTTTTGACTTCACAGCTTGTCAGTCTTTTAGAAAAAAATAATAATTTCAGTATACTGCATTCAGAAGGGTCGAAAGACATCATTTCTGGCCTGGCTACAGGCGCTGATGACCGTGCTTCATACCTGAAACTTTATAGTGAAATCGGAAAGAGGGCGGATGCAGATGCAGTCCTTATTGGCCATGTTTTCCGATATAAAGACCGAAAGGGAAGAAGTCTGTCAGTAGAATCTCCTGCTTCGGTTGCATTCGATCTTCATTTAATCCATGTTCAAAAAAAGGAAATAATCTGGTATGGCCGTTTTGACGAGACACAGCGGCCTTTGAGCGAAAATCTCCTGGAGCTTGATACCTTCATAAAAAGGGGGGGAATCTGGATCACCGCCGAACAGATGTCCATGGCAGGGCTGGAAGACATGATGAGGAGATTTGTAAGGCCATGATGATTATACCAGCGATTGACATCAGGAATGGGAAATGTGTTCGGCTGATTCAAGGCAGAATGGATGCAGTAACTGTCTTTTCTGACAATCCTTCTGAAATGGCAAGGAAGTGGGAGTCAGAAGGTGCTGAAATGCTTCATGTAGTTGATTTGGATGGGGCAATAGAAAAAAGTCCGCAGAATCTATCTTCAATCCAGAAGATCATTCAGGAAATACAAGTTCCTGTTCAGGTAGGAGGCGGAATCAGGGACATAGAGACAATTAAAAAATATATTGATATAGGAATTTCAAAAATCGTCATTGGAACAGAGGCGATCCGAAATCCGGGACTTGTAAGACTGGCATGCAGGAGCTATCCTGGGCGCATTGTAGTTGGAATCGATGCAAGAAAGGGGAAGGTAGCCATAGAAGGCTGGACAGAGGCGACTGACATCATGGCTGTCGATCTTGCAAGGCAGTTTGAAGACTACGGGGTTTATGCAATAAATTTTACTGATATTTACAGGGACGGGATGCAGACAGGTCCAAATATAGAGGAAACCAGGCAGTTGGCAGAATCTGTATCCATTCCCATAGTTGCTTCCGGAGGGGTTTCAACATTAGATGACATAAGAAATCTACTGCCTCTGTCAAAATCCGGAGTGATTGGTGTTATTACCGGCAAGGCAATTTACAGCGGTACATTGAATTTAAAAGAAGCCATTCAGCTTGCTAAAAACGCATGAAACCAGAGGAATTTTACCAGGGACTGAAAGACCTGGCTGACAAGATGGGAATCCTTGTTTCGGAACAGAAATTGTCAACCCCTGGATTAAGGGCAAAGAGCGGGCTATGCATAATAAAAAACCGATACATAATGATAATAGACAAGAAGTTATCCTTTAATAAAAAAAACCTGATATTGTCTCGATGTCTGAATCAGATGCCAATAGATGAAGTTTATGTGATACCGGCAATAAGGGAATTTCTTTCGAAACATAAAAAAATTTTTTCCACCCCTGAAGAGAAAATAAAGATTGTGTCGGAAAATGATAATTTAAAATAGTTTACATAATAACCATTATCGGACGTTAATTATATAAACCAAGTATAATTAATTATAATCAGAACGTTATTCATTTTCATCATAAAAATTCCCTAAATTATGCTTGAGCATCGCCATATTTATTCTGTTTCCGAAATCAATGAAAATATCAAGGCGATTCTTGAGACAAAATTTTCCATTGTCTGGATTTCAGGCGAAGTTTCCAATTTTCGAAAACCTGGCGCCTCAAACCATTATTATTTTACATTAAAAGATGCCCATTCCCAGATTTCCACTGTGATGTTTCGGTCCCAGATAAGGAACCTGAAATTCGATCTTGAAGACGGACTAAGCATCATTGGACTAGGCAGAATCAGCGTTTATGAACCAAGAGGTACATATCAGATCATCCTTGAATATCTTGAGCCCAAAGGCATTGGAGCTTTGCAGATAGCCTTTGAGCAACTTAAGACAAAACTTGCAGCAGAAGGCCTCTTTGATTCATCCCGCAAGAAAGAACTGCCTTTTCTTCCGAAGAAAATCTGTTTGATTACATCTCCGACCGGAGCAGTGCTTCATGACATCTTGAATGTCGCAAGGCGCAGGTTTGCCTCAATACCCATTGAAATAATTCCTGTGAAGGTTCAGGGCGAAAACTCTATTCAAGAGATTGAAAAAGCATTGCAACTTATAAATGATCGCAGGACATCAGATGTTATAATTCTTGCCAGAGGTGGTGGTTCAATAGAAGATATGATGGCATTTAACTCAGAAAGTGTTGCAATGGCGATATTTGCCTCAAAAATTCCTGTTATTTCAGCAATAGGACACGAAACGGATTTTACAATATCCGATTTTGTAGCAGACCTGAGGGCTCCTACACCTTCTGCAGCCGCAGAATTAGTTATTCCGTCAAGAGATGAGCTTATTAGAAGATGCTCTGAGATCAATTTGCGATTAACATCCGTTACTTATTATCATATCGAGAAGCTCAGATCGACTTTTTCGGAAATATTGAACAGACTTATTCATCCCAGACAGAGGATCCAGGATTCACGTCTCGCATTAGACGATCTGACAGGCAGGCTCACCCGTCACATATTGACAAAACTTCTACAAAATCACGATGTCCTTACGCTGAGATTAAATTCATTACAACAAGTAAGTCCTTTGATAAAAATTCAGAAACTGAATCTTAAAATGAAGCAATATGATCAGGACTCATTGAATTTTTTAAAATTATATTTGTCAAAAATTTCATCAAGATTCAGGGAAATCACCGGTAAGCTGACCACACTTAATCCGCTTGCCATTTTATCCATGGGATACAGCATCACCAGAACAATTCCTGAGAAAACTGTAGTCCGTAATCCGGGTGATGTACGAATAAGACAGAATCTTGAAATTCTACTTGCAAGAGGATCCCTTATTTGCAGAGTCGAAAGGATAAAAGATGTCAAAACAGACATTTGAAAGCGCAATGAAACAACTCGAAGATATTGTCAAGGAACTTGAAGCTGGCGAGCTTTCACTGGAGTCAGCATTGAAAAAATTTGAAGAAGGCGTTCAATTATCCAGGTTTTGTTCCAGTAAACTTGACGATGCTGAAAAACGAATTACCATTTTAATTCAGGATTCAAAAGGAAAGGTTGATGAAGTCCCTTTAGAAAAACACCATGTTTGATTTAATAACTTATTTAAATGAAAAGCGACTGTATATAAATTCTGCCCTTAAAAGGATTCTTCAGGAGGCACCATATCCTGACTCAAGACTTTGCTTGGCCATGGAATATGCCCTGATGTCAGAAGGAAAGCGTCTTCGTCCTGTACTATGTCTTGCTGCATGTGAAGCAGTTGGAGGGAATACCCAACAGGCTCTTCCTGCAGCATGTGCTCTTGAGATGATTCATACTTATTCATTGATTCACGATGATCTTCCTGCAATGGATAATGACCATCTCAGAAGGGGTCGTCCTACTTGTCATATTGCCTTTGACGAGGCAACCGCAATTCTAGCAGGAGATGCCTTGTTACCCCTTGCTTTTGAGGCTATTTCTTCAATAAAGAATAATACTGTCAGTGCTAAGGCATCGATTGAAATTATTTCACTGATTTCCGTTGCAGCAGGTTATAAAGGCATGGTCGAAGGACAGATGCGCGATATAATCGCAGAAAAAAATCCCCCTCTTTCATTGAAAGAGCTGGAAAAACTTCATGCATTAAAGACCGGGGCTCTTATAGAGGCTTCTGTTTGTTCAGGAGCAATCATCGGGCAAGGCTCTTCAGACCAGCTTGACTGTCTTAAAGTTTATTCCCGGCACATCGGACTTGCCTTTCAGATAACAGATGATATTTTGAATGTTGAAGGGGACTCTAAGATCATGGGCAAAGAGACTGGAACTGATCATAAAAGATCCAAAACCACCTACCCTGCCCTTCTCGGACTTGTTCAATCGAAACAGATGGCTTCTTCTCTTGTTGTAAATGCAATCGAATCACTAAAGGATTTTGACGAAAAGGCGGATCCTCTTCGTGCAATTGCAAATTATATCAATGAAAGAAAAAGATGAACACTAGTCTGATGCTTAAATAAGGAATTTTTCTGACCGTGGGACTTATTGACGATATACTATCACCTCTTGATTTAAAGAAAATACAAAGATCGGAGTTGCCTACTCTGGCAGCAGAACTGAGAAAACTCATAATTCAGGTAGTTTCAAAAAACGGCGGTCATCTTGCCTCCAGCCTAGGAGCCATTGAGTTAACTATTGCACTTCATTATGTTTTTGATACGCCAAAAGACAAAATAGTATGGGATGTCGGTCATCAATCATATGCCCACAAGATTTTAACAGGCAGAAAAAACCGTTTTAACACTCTTCGCCAGCACAATGGTATTTCAGGCTTTACAAAAATGTGCGAAAGCCCCTATGATGCTTTTACAACAGGCCACAGCAGTACATCCATATCTGCAAGCCTTGGGATATCATGTGCCAAACGCATAAAAAACGACCAATCAAAAGTTATTGCCGTGATTGGAGATGGTTCCCTTACCGCCGGAATGGCCTATGAAGGTCTCAATCAGGCAGGAGATATTCATAAGGACCTGATTGTTATACTCAACGATAACAAAATGTCAATTAATCAGAATGTAGGAGCTCTTTCATCTTTTCTGAGCAGAAAATTTTCTGCAAAAATGCTTCAGGATCTTCGCAGGGAATTTGGAGATTTTTTAAAGGCCCTGCCTAAAATAGGAGATGATATTTACCAGTTTGCCAAACGTTCAGAAGACTCTTTCAAGTCTTTCATCACCCCAGGAATGTTGTTCGAAGCCTTTAATTTTGATTATTTTGGACCCATAAACGGTCATAATTTAGAGCATCTAATAAATATACTTCAAAACATCAAAACGCTCAAGGAACCTGTTCTTCTCCATGTTTCAACTGTAAAAGGAAAGGGTTACCTTCCTGCTGAAAATAACCCGGTATATTTTCATGGTGTAGGGTGTTTTGAAATAGAAACAGGGGAAAGCAACGGGGTAAAATCATCTAATCCTACCTATACTGAAGTATTTGGCTCAGCTCTTGTTGAGCTGGCTGAAAAAAACAAACAAATTGTTACGATCACTGCTGCAATGCCTGAAGGAACAGGATTAGACAAATTTTCCAAAATATATCCAGAGCGTTTTTTTGATGTTGGCATTGCAGAACAGCATGGGGTAACATTCGCTGCAGGAATGGCAACAGAAGGGCTTAAACCTGTTGTTGCCATTTATTCAACTTTTCTTCAGAGAGCTTATGACCAGATTCTTCATGATGTTTGCATTGAGTCCCTGCCAGTTGTTTTCGCTATAGACAGAGGAGGAATTGTCGGAGAAGATGGAACAACACATCAGGGTCTTTTTGATTTTTCTTTTCTGAGAAGCATTCCAAACATGGTTGTGATGGCGCCTAAAGACGAAAATGAGCTCTGTGCCATGCTTAAAACTGCAATAAATCATCCAGGACCAATTGCTTTGCGTTACCCAAGAGGTAAGGGTTCAGGTGTTTCAATTGATCCAGAATGGCCACTCATTCCGATAGGAAAAGGAGAGATACTCAGAAATGGCGATGATGTTCTTATAATAGCAATCGGAAGAACCGTTGTAGAAGCTCTTAAGGCTTATGAGATGCTTCTTGAAGAAGGCATATCGGCAACCATTTTCAACTCAAGATTTGTAAAGCCCCTTGACACTGAAACGATATGTTCATTAGCAAAAAGAATACAGCACATCATAACAGTAGAAGAAAATGTTCTTCAGGGTGGATTCGGGAGCGCTGTACTGGAGTGCCTGAATGACAATTCTGTGACAGGTTATAAATTAAAACGTTTAGGTATTCCTGATACATTTGTGGAACATGGCCCGCAATCATTGCTGAAATCAAAATACGGAGTTGATGCCATGGCAATTGTGGAGGCTTGCAGGAAGATGAGGTAAGATGCTTTCAGAGATACTCTCCAAAGAAGCAGAACGCAAATGGGAAGAACTGTACGAATCAGGCAAAAAAGCAGGAATTGTTTTTGAAGAAAATGATTTCAAGGGTTCTTTAAGACAGGTCTTTGCCTTCAGTGATTATGTTTCAGATAACTCCACCCGCTATCCTCTCATGCTTCATGATCTTTTGCAAAGCAATGATCTGTTCAGTATTTATGATGAGAATCAATATCTGTCCAAATTACAGGATATCATAGCCAATCAGGACGGTCATGAATCTCTTGAGACCCTGCTTCGGCATTTCAGAAGGAGGGAAATGGTTCGTATTGCTTGGCGTGATCTTGCAGGATGGTCAGGTCTTCTTGAAACAATGAACGATTTGTCCTGTCTTGCAGAAGTTTGCCTTGAACACGCACTTACAGTATTGTATGAGCAATTTTGCCTCGAACATGGGACACCTGTTGACGATCATGGAAAAGCTCAAAGACTCGTCGTGATTGGAATGGGAAAATTAGGTGCAAGAGAGCTTAATTTTTCATCTGACATTGATCTCATCTTCGCATATCCTTCTTCAGTATCTGCTGACAATGGATTAAAATCCACAGGAAACGATACTTTCTTTGCAAAGCTGTGTAGAAAACTCATAACTGTTTTTTCATCATCCACACCTGACGGTTTTGTTTTCCGTATAGATACCAATTTGAGACCGTACGGGGAAAACGGGCCTCTTGTAATGAGCTTCGACGGAATGGAAGACTATTATCTGAGGCAGGGCAGGGAATGGGAACGTTACGCTCTGATAAAGGCAAGGATTGTTGCAGGAGATTATGAAGCTGGCTCACAACTTCTGACTAATCTGAAGCCATTTATATTTCGCAGGTATCTTGACTATGGAGTGTTTGATGCTCTCAGGGAAATGAAACTTAAGATTTCACACGAAATCAGCCGTAAATCGATGAAAGACAATATCAAGCTTGGAATTGGCGGAATAAGGGAGATAGAGTTTTTCGGGCAGATTTTCCAGCTTACACGCGGGGGAATAGACCCTGAACTTCAGGATCCTTCTATCCTGAAGATAATCTACCTGCTTATGAAAAAGAAAGAAATATCTGCTGAAATCTTCAATGACCTTACAGAGGCATATTATTTTTTGCGAAGAGTAGAAAACCGCCTTCAGGAGCATTCTGACAGACAAACCCACCAAATTCCTGATAACCAGACAGATTGCCTTCGTCTTTCATGCTCAATGGGCTTTTCAGACACAGAGACTTTCCTCCTTGAACTATCCAGACAGAGAAATCTGGTTCACAAACATTTTAACACTATCCTGGAAAATTCCAATTCAGCCATAAGTTCAGAAGGCTGCGAATCAAGTATAGAATCGGACTTGAAAACAGTATGGCTTGACACTGGTGAAATAGATAAGGATAAAGAGTCTCTATTATTAAAGATAGGATTTTCTCAGCCCGAAGCATTGCTAAAACTTTTAGAGAGTCTCAGAAATGATTCTGCAACACGCTCACTCAGCAGAGAAGGCAGACAGCGACTAGATCGTCTCATGCCATTACTTCTTAAAGAAATTATTTATCTGGATAATCCCTATATTGCACTTAACAGGATCATCGACATCCTCAAAGCCATAGAGCGCCGAACCAGTTATCTTGCGCTGCTTCTTGAAAATTCTCACGCGAGAGTTCACTTTGTAAGGCTTGCTTATGCAAGCCCTCTCATAGCAACCCAGTTATCAAAACATCCGGCACTCCTTGATGAGCTACTCGACACAAGAACTCTTTACTCCCCACCTAGAAAAAGAGAGCTTGAAGCAGAGATTGAAGAAAAGATGCGTCTTGTACCTTCTCATGAACTTGAATATCAGATAGAACAGTTATGTATCTTCAAACAGGTTAATGTGCTAAGAGTTGCTGCAGCAGATGTTTCCGGAACCCTTCCTCTGATGCGAACAAGCGATCATCTTACTGAAATAGCAGAAACTGTACTTGCTCAGGTGCTTGAGCTATGCTGGAATCATATGATAGCTAAGCATGGAAAACCATTTTGCAAATTAGGTAATGTCATTTGTGACAGAGGCTTTGCAGTTATTGGATACGGAAAACTTGGAGGAATAGAACTTGGGTACTCATCAGATATTGATCTTGTTTTTTTGCATGCAGGTGTGGAAGGCCTTACGGACGGTTCAAAATCTCCGATAGACAATTCACACTTCTTTTCTAGACTGGGTCAACGTGTCATTCACATGCTTACTGCACAGACTCCGGCAGGCAGCCTCTATGAAGTTGACATGAGGCTAAGACCAAGTGGGACATCAGGTGTTCTGGTAAGCCATGTCGATGGATTCGATCAGTATCAAAAAGAAAAAGCCTGGACTTGGGAACACCAGGCACTTGTCAGAGCAAGGCCAATAGGAGGGGATTCAAGAGTTTGTGAACACTTCAATACTATCCGCGAAAAAGCCCTTTCAATGACACGCGATCCTCACATCCTTTGCCACGAAGTTGCAGAAATGCGCGAAAGATTACGAAAAGAACATGCAAACACTCACCCCGATCTTTTTGATATCAAACAGGACAGCGGTGGAATTGTAGATATTGAATTTCTTGTACAATACCTTACACTGTTAAAATCCCATGAACATCCTTCTTTGCTGAAATGGACAGATAATGTCCGCATTCTACAGACCCTTGTAGAGACAGGAATAATGAATGATTATCAAGCGCATTTCCTTAAAGACACATATCTTACCTATCGTGCAACTGTTCATAAACTAAGCCTTCAGGAAAAACTTGCGGTTGTTCCTGAAAACCGTTTCAGGGTACAGAGGGCAAGTGTAGAAAAAATATGGAAACATTACATGAAACAGCTCTAATCAATATTGACAATCAAGTCTTTTAAATTATTGTTAAACAATAATACAATAAGTTTAAGCTTGACTAAATTTAAAATATTAAATATTATCTAATTTTTATTATAAATGCTGTTCATGGAGAGTTATAATGGGAATTCAGGAGAGAAAAGAAAGAGAAAGAGAAAGAAGGCGGCAACAAATTATAGTTGCAGCCAAGAGGGTTTTTTCTGAAAAAGGTTTCACTAAATCTACCATGGAAGATATTGCAACCGAAGCTGAATTAAGCCCCGGAACATTATATCTCTATTTTAAAAACAAGGAAGAACTTTATGCGTCTCTTTCCTTAAGAATACTTCAATACCTTTATATCAGGGTTGATCATGTCAGCAAGGAAACAGATATTACTTCAGATCAAAAAGTTGAAAAACTGATTGATGCCATGATTGATGTTTATGATTTTGATCCTCTCATTATCATTAACATGTTCCATCTTCAATCCAGCGAAACCTTGAAAAATTTATCTCCTCAGCTTCTCAGTCAGATTGAGGAATTATCCCGCAAATCAATCGGGGCCATTTCCAGTATTTTTAAGTCAGGAATAGAAAAAGGCGATTATATAGATCACCACCCTGTGGCTATTACTGGTATTTTCTGGGCTTTGTTTTCAGGTGTTGTTCTGTGGGAATCGAGCAAAACAATCATCAATGAAGAAAAAGATTACCTTAAGAATACCCTGAATCTAGCTTTCAATATTTTTCACAGAGGAATAAAAACAGATAAAACTGTATCCGGTTAGTCTTTTACTTATAGAATCTTCTTAAGAATTTTGTTAGTTTTTATACTGGTTTTGTCCTAGAGTATTTAACTTAATCTATTCATTGACCTTCCATATCTGAGAATCATAATTTTTCTTATACTTGATAATAGCTTGTAAATAAGATAAATTTTAATCGTTTTGAGATCACTTGCTTAACATCTCTCATATCCTTTTTTTATTATTTTTACAGAGGACATATGGAAAAAAACTTATACTGGGCAGACAGGTATATTGAAAAACAAAAAACCGGAGAAGAAGCAATAAAGATGATCAAGCCTGGACAGCGGCTGTTTATTGGGTCTTCCTGTGGAGAACCACAGCATCTTGTAAGGGTTCTGTCAGAAGTCTCAAACTATTTTACAGACATTGAGATAGTAAACCTTTTGTCACTTGAAAACATGCCCTTAACCCTCATAGCAACTAAGACCCATGATCAGATTTTAAATCTTCGCTCTTTTTATCCTGGTTCAGCAAAACCCAAGAGACTTTACAAGAACCTCCGATTCATCACCCCAATGAATCTTTCAGCAATACCAAAGCTCTTCAAGAGCAGAAAACTCCCCATTAATGTTGCCTTGATTCAGGTATCTCCTCCTGATGATTTCGGATGGATGAGCCTTGGGATATCAGTAGATATAACCATGGCAGCAGCTCAGTCGGCGGACCTTGTAATAGCTCAGGTTAATACAAGGATGCCGAGGGTTCATGGCAGAAGTTTTATCCATGTTAATGATGTAGATGTTTTTGTGGAATATGATGAGCCCTTGCTGATGACAGATAAATCTCCTGAACTTGAATCTGCCAATAATATCGGAAGGCTCATTACAAGACTGATTGACGACGGTTCAACCCTTCAGATAAGTCCAGGCACAACCCCTCATGCTACAATGCTGGCCCTGAAAGACAAGAATGATCTTGGAATTCACACTCAATATTTAACTAATGACATTATGAACCTTTATGCAATAGGAGTAATCAATAACAGTTATAAGGGATACAACGATGGAAAAATGGTTGCAAGCTCTGCAATAGGAGATGAAAATCTATATGAATTTATAAATGACAATCCCTTGATAGAGCTTCATCCGTCTGATTATGTGAATGATCCAAGAGTGATTTCAAGACACAAGCGCATGGTGGCTTTGAATGTTGCAACAGCAATTGATCTGACAGGACAGGTTGCAGCCGATTCTCTTCCTTACAACCAGTTTGCAGGCGTTACAGGCATGATGGACTTTATACACGGAGCTGCGATGGCTGAAGGAGGAAAATCTATTTTAATGGTTCCTTCAACTGATAGGAAAGGGGTTAAGAGCAGAATAATTCCCATGCTAAATGACGTGGCTGTTGTAGTTCCACGTTCAGAAGTTCATTATGTGGCCACAGAATACGGGGTTGTCAATTTATTTGGAAAGAGCTTTCAGGAACGAGCCATTGCCATGATAAGCATTGCACATCCAAATTTCAGAGATGAACTTTTTTTCGAGGCTAAGAAAATGGGGCTTTTCAGTCCGGAAAGAACACTTACAGAATCAATGCATGGGGTTTATCCTATCAAACTTGAAGAAACCATAACAATTGGCAGTGAAATTGTTACGATAAGGCCTGCGAAACCTGTTGATGAAAGGCGTATACAGGAACATTATTACAATCTTGAGAAAAGTGATATTGTTTCACGTTTTTTTCATGAAAAAACCAGCTTTCTGAGAAAAGAAGTACAGGGCATATCACAGATAGATTATGTGAAAAATCTTACCCTGCTTGCTGTAGTAGGTGAGTTCGGATTTGGAAAAGTAATTGCTCTGGGGGAATACCTAATAGATGCTTCTTTAAACATGGCTGAAGTGGCATTTTCTGTCAACAAGAACTGGCAGGGTAAGGGAATTGCAAAAATATTGCTGAAAAAACTTGCAGAAGCAGCAAAAGAAAATGAAATTTCTGGACTCATTGCATATACATCACGCGATAATACTCCCATGATAAACCTGTTCAAAACCTTGCCATACAAAGTCAAGACAGCTTTTGACGATGACATTCTTGTGTTAAGCTGCTGTTTTGCTGAACTTAATGAAAACATCCCAAAGGAAGGTCATGTTAGACAGAAATAGTATTAAAGTTGTGTTTAAATCTCAGAATAAAGAAATGAAACTTGGACTCAGAAAAGATGCCAATTCCAGCACCTTCAAGGTATTATTTCTGCCTTACAACAAGGAACTTATTGTAGATGAAGGTGAGAATGTTATTCGTGCTGCAATGGAGGCTGGCATTGATATCAAAAACACCTGCGCTGGAGAAGGCATATGCGGAAAGTGCAGAGTGATAATAGAATCAGGGACTGTAAATGGAGGGATTTCAGGAAAGCTTACTTCGCAGGATTTGAAAAACGGCTATAGACTTGCCTGTATGGCTTTTGTATGCAGCGATCTCGTTATAAGAATCCCTGAAGATTCAAAATTTTATTCAAGCATCGAACATACTCAAGAAGCTGCCAACCTTGCTGCCTGCAACAATAAAGTGAATCTCAACGGGCTGAAAGAAAAAGGTTTCTTTCACCCTCCGGTTGAAAAAGTTTATGTGGAACTCCCGGAGCCAACCAGCACGGACAATATCCCAGACGCAGTCCGTCTGCTTAATTACTTGAAAATAAAAGATAATATGAGCTTTAAGATTGATTTTCCTGTAATTCAGAAACTTCCTGATATTTTGAGAAACTCTCATTTCAAAATAACAGCAACGCTAGAACAACCTGTAAATCCTGACGGCAAGACTCGAATCATTGACGTACAGCCAGGAAACACTTCCGAAAAAAACTATGCCCTTGTTTTTGATATCGGCACCACAACAATCTACGGGGAGCTTGTGAATCTTGTTACCGGAGACTCGCTTGAAAGGATTGTTGATCTGAATACTCAGATAAATTATGGAGAAGATATAATAAGCAGGATCATCTTTTCCGAAAAACCAGGAGGCCTGGAAAAACTAAATGAATTAGTCGTTGGAGTAATCAATAGTCTCATCAAGAAATTAGCCTTCAAATCAGAAATTGACCTTAATGATATTTCCAGCATCATTATCGCAGGAAATACCACAATGACACAGCTTTTTCTGAAAATCAGCCCTAAAAGCATTAGAAGATCGCCTTATGTTCCTGCAACCACTTTTTACCCGAGCATTAAGGCAGCAAGCCTTGGAATAGAATTAAGTGACCATGTTACAACACTTTTTTATCCTCAGATATCAAGTTATGTAGGAGGAGACATTGTTGCAGGCATAATCGGATCAGGCATATACAAGACAGAAAAGCTCTGTCTTTACATGGATATTGGAACAAATGCAGAAATTGTAGTTGGCAATCGGGACTGGCTTGCATGCGCAGCCTGTTCGGCAGGCCCTGCCTTTGAAGGAGGAGGCATTTCCTTCGGAATGGTGGCAATGGAAGGGGCGATAGAAGATTTTTCCATTAACAAGAATACTTTCGAACCGCTGAGTGTTACAATAGGAAGGGTAAAACCAAAGGGAATCTGCGGATCAGGTCTTATAAATATGGTTGCGGTACTTTTTGAAAATGGGATTATCAACAGTAAAGGAAAATTCAACAGAAATATTGAGACTTCACGATTACGTGAAAATGACGGGCTCTGGGAATATGTAGTGGCATGGGCAAGGGAAACCCAGATAGATAAAGACATTGTTCTTTCAGAGTCAGATATCGATAATCTCATCAGAGCAAAAGGAGCAATTTACAGCGGATTCATGACTTTGCTGGAAGAAGTCGGCCTCACTGTTAATTCTATAGAGATGATCACCATTGCAGGAGGCTTTGGTAATTTCATAGATCTTGAAAAAGCCATGACTATTGGACTTCTTCCAGAGACAGATCATGGAAAAGTCACATTCATTGGAAACGGTTCACTTAAAGGTGCAAAAATGGCGGCTCTGTCCAACACGATCCGCAGGGATGTCGTTGAAGTCACAAAAAAGATGACCAGTTTCGAGCTTTCAGAAACTAAGTCCTATATGAATAATTATATTGCATCTCTTTTTTTGCCGCATACAGATATGAACCTTTTTCCGGGGCTTACAGCAAGAATGGGAGAGCAGAAACAAGTTTCAACTTGATACAAAAATTATTGCAAGGAGAAGAAATTATGGCAGGAATAAATAAGGCAATCATAGTAGGCAATCTTGGAAAAGATCCGGAAGTTCGTTACATGCCTGATGGAACAGCAATTGCCAATTTTTCGGTTGCTACTTCAGAATCCTGGAAAGACAAGGCATCAGGAGAAAAAAAAGAGCGCACTGAGTGGCATCGCATTGTGGTTTTTGGAAAACTCGGAGAAATCTGCGGGGAGTATCTCTCAAAAGGCAAACAGGTTTATATCGAAGGCAGGATACAGACCAGAGAATGGGAAGATAAGGATGGAAACAAGCGATATACAACAGAAATAATCGCTAGTGATATGAAGATGCTTGGCTCCAGAGAAGACGGGAGTAGAAAGACGGCTCCTGACAATGATTCAGGATTCAGAGGCAACATGAACATGGGACGCCCAGAGACATCTGCTGGTTATGACGATATTCCGTTTTGAAGTTTTATGAACCATCTGAAGATTACACGAAGCAGCCTTGATCTCCTGTACTCCAGATATCACAGACGTGAACTGGTGCACCCTGATCCCCTGGTTTTTCTTTACAGTTATCCAGAGGTAAGGGACCGTGAAATTGCAGGACTATTAGCCTCATCCCTTGCTTACGGTCGGGTGCTTCAGATATATAAAAGCATTTCTTCTGTACTTGACAAGATGGGAGCATCCCCTTTTGGTTTTATCAATAAAATGAATCGTAAGATTCTATACTGTACTTTTGCAGGTTTTTCCCACAGGTTTGCCAGATGTGAGCATTTGATCAGTCTTCTAACCGGAATAAAGGATGTAATTGAAAAATACGGTTCTCTTCATGCTTGTTTTTTATCTGGAATGACAGAAAAAACTGATACTGTTTACCCGGCCATTGTTTCTTTTGTTTCGGAATTGACTTCAAATAATCCCACTGGTTCAGGACATCTCATCCCTCTTCCTGAACGTGGCAGTGCCTGCAAAAGACTAAATCTGTTTTTAAGATGGATGGTCAGAAAAGACGAAGTCGATCCAGGAGGATGGAATGATATTTCTGCAGCAAAACTTATCATCCCTCTTGATGTTCATATTCACAGGATGTCACTAAGTCTCGGTCTTACTCGGAGAAAACAGGCTGATATGCGCACAGCACTTGAAATCACAGGAGTTTTTCGTGATATTGTTCCTGAAGACCCTCTTCGATATGATTTTACACTCTGCCGTATGGGTATGAACGGTGTTTCCTTTTTCGATACCATCAATATTTGACGAGGTTAGATGTATGCCGATTTATGAGTTTTTTTGTAAAGACTGCAATACCATTTTTAATTATTTTTCAAAAACCATCAACACTTTAAAAATACCTTATTGCCCGAAGTGTAAAATTCACCCTCTATCCAGACAAATGTCTTATTTTGCCTTTACAGGCAATGCTAAAGAAATTTCTCCAGTGAACGATCTTCCTTTTGATGAAAGCAAAATGGAGAAGGCCATGCAGATGCTTGCAGGAGAGGCCGAAAAAATCAATGAAGATGATCCTCGTCAGGCAGCAGCTTTGATGCGGAAGCTCTCCGACATGACAGGCATGGAGCTTGGAACTGGAATGCAGGAAGCCCTGAAAAGGATGGAAAACGGAGAAGACCCCGAACAAATTGAATCTGAAATGGGTGAATTTCTCGAAGAAGACCCATTCATCTTGCCTGAAAAAAAAGGAAAGGGAAGTCTTGGAAACAATAAGCCTCCTCTTCACGACGATACCTTGTACGATCTTTAGAAAGTCATGCTAATGAAAACCAGCAATCTTTCCTGCCCTGATTGCAGCAAAAAACTTGTCATAAAAAAAACATGACAGGCAGTTTTATTATGCTGCAAGTCTTGCGGCAAAACATTTTCCCTTGATAGATTTTTTAAAGACATGGATGACGATTTCTGTGAAGTTCTCGGGAATATAAGGTGCGACCGTTTTTAAGCTCAAGATAAATGTCAAGTAACTTCAAGCTTACAATTGAATATGACGGCACAAATTATTGCGGGTGGCAAAGACAAAACGATAAACCCACCATACAGGCTGAAATCGAGAGAGTTCTTTCCTTGATTACCAGGCAGGACATCACCATTACTGGTTCAGGCAGGACAGATGCCGGGGTTCATGCTCTGGGACAAACCGCAAGTTTCAGGTGCAACACAAGTCTATCTCCTCAGATAATTCTCAAGGCAATGAACAGTCTTCTTCCGGAAGACATTGTTATCAGGAACTGCTCTATGGAAGAGGACGACTTTCATGCCCGTTATGATGCAAGGGCTAAGACATATCACTACAGAATACAGAACCATCCCATTCCATCAGCAGTGGGAAGAAATTATTCCTGGCACATCAAAAAGAAACTAAATGTCAATAATATGCGCAAGGCTCTCATTTTTCTGCTTGGAACCCATGATTTCAAAGCTTTTGAAAACTCGGGAAGCCCAAGATCTGATTCGATCAGAACCATTTACAGAGCAGAAATTCTAGAAGAAAACGGACTTCTGAAAATTGTCCTGGAAGGCAGCGGATTTCTCCGTCAGATGGTTAGAAATATCGTAGGCACACTCGTCAAGATTGGAATCGAGAAAATATCGCCTCAAGACATGAAGCGTATCCTGCTGTCTAAAGACAGGAGCCAGGCTTCCACTACTGCACCTGCACGTGGACTCTTTCTTATGGAAGTCCGGTATGGAAGAGAAACTTACAAGCATCATGATTAAACTTTTTATCATCGGCATGGGCGGATTCATAGGCTCAGTACTTCGCTATCTTACAAACGGACTGGCTCAGACACTGTCAATGAGCGTGTCGTTTCCTTTCGGAACTTTTATTGTAAATGTTTTCGGCTGTTTTTTATTGGGTTTACTGGCCTATCTTTCGGAATCAAGGAGTGTGTTTTCTGATTCTTTAAGGGCTTTTGTCTTCATAGGTGTTCTGGGTGGTTTTACAATTTTCTCTGCTTTTTCCAATGAAACATTTAACCTGATACAGGACGGAGAAACTTCTTTAGCACTGATTAATATTTTAGCTCAGATTTTCTTTTGCCTGACAGCAGTCTGGATAGGAAGAAGTTTGACTCAATGGATATGGAGATAAAAGATGGTAAGAAAAAAAGAGTTTTTAGCAGATATTATTTTTCATTCGAACATGGTTAGCCTGTTTCAGAGACTGCCTCTGAAAAATAAAATGATTGTTTTCAATTATCACAGGATCAGACCAGTCAGCGACAATTTTTCAACAGACTTTGACGACGGGGTCTTCAACGTTGACGCAGGCCAGTTTGAACGTCAGATAAGATGGTTAAAGGACAATACACATGTTATGTCTGAAGAAGAACTGGTTGCCTGTTACAGAGATGGCAGTTTTTCCTGCCCCGACATATCAATGCCCTGTGTACTGATTACCTTCGATGATGGATACAAAGACAGCTACACTATAGCCTATCCTATATTGAAAAAATATGAGGTTCCAGCCATTCTGTTTGTAGCCACCAAGATGGTAAATAGCCGGGCTGTTCCATGGTGGGATGTTATAAGTTATCTGATCAAACACTGTAAGGAACCTTTCATCAATTATGAAGGCCGACAATTCTCTATGAATAACCAGAGAAAGGAAGCCATAGTTTTTTTTCAACAACTGATGAAGCAGGATAAGTATGAAAACAATAAATACCTTCTCTCCGATATTTCTGACATCTGCAAGGTGGCCTATCCTGCCATCGAGCTTCAGGACAAGGAAATTCTGTCCTGGGAAGAGATTAGGGAATTGGCCAGAAATAATATAGCCATAGGCTCTCATACCCATACACACAGAGAGTTGACAGCCATAAGTGACCATGCTCAAGAAGAAGAAATGATAATCTCAAGAATCCTTTTAGAGGAAAATATTGGAAGACCTGTGATTAGTATTGCCTATACTGTTGGAGATCTCCATAATATTGACATTAAACTAACTGAAATTGCAGCAAAAAACGGATATTTATTTGGGTTTACCACAAACAGCGGAGTTAATGACTGGAGAAACACTCAACCCATGAAAATAAGAAGGGTTGCAAATTTGCTGGAGAAAATTTCTACAGTATCGTTAATGACGATTTTACCGGACTTGTTTGCATGGGACTCACTGACATCAAGCCATATGAAAATGATAAAAACCAGGCCTGCTTATGCTGATATGCATTACCGGCTCGGAAACATTCATCTAGCTCAGAACATGATAGAAGAAGCCATAGCCAATTTCGAGGAAGCTGTTTATTTGAACCCAAATTACATTGAAGCTCGCATCAGACTGGGAATCAGCCAGGCCATTGTAGGCAGATATGAAGGAGCAGAAAACAACCTCTTGTTTGTTATAAGCAAAAAACCCTCATTTGCCGATATTTATTATTATCTTGGCGTGATATATGCAAGTAAGAAACAGATATCACAGGCAATCCAACAGCTTGAAAAAGCCTTAGATATAAATCCTGCTTACAGGGAAGCCATGCTTAAATTAGGAGTTCTCTACTGTCAAAAATGGCGATACCAGCAGGCTCTGGACATGCTTGAAAGGGCAAGCCGGTTAGACCCTTCTGATAAGCATCTTCTGGCTATTGTCGAAGAAGGACAAAATATAATCGAAAAGCATGGGTCTGGGTCTTCTGTTTTTTCTGGTTTGTTTTCATCCTACATTGAAAACAGCATTCAGAATGATGAGCTTGTAAAAAGATTCATAACTCATTTGAACATAAGCCCAAATCTAAATGATATCATGGTAATTATTGAAAAGGAGTCTCTCTCCCATGACAACTTGAATAATCTTGTGATTTTGCTTCAGGATTACCGGTACATGTTCCCAGAATATCCGGATATTCCTTTTTTCATGGGAATTCTTTACAAGAAACTGAATCGATTAAATGAGGCAGAAGATTGTTTCAGCGAATCCCTCAGATTGAACAGCAGTTATGTCAAGGCAAGACTTAATCTCTTTACTCTTTTGAAAGAACAGGGTAGGCTAAAGGATGCTCTTGAGCATGGATATGTTCTGGACAGGATTGGTCTTAACTATCCTGACTTATACTTTGGGCTATCTGAAACCTGCCTTCAGCTTTCAATGCTTTCAGAAGCAGAACGGTTCGCTGAAAAAGCGCTTTCCATCAGACCTGCCTATAAGAAAGCCAGGGAACTGAAAGAAAAAATTATAAATACAAAAGTGGTAAGCTTAAAGACTTAAGGCTGTTAGTTCTTCAGTCTTGAACCTAATAACCTATTTAACCAAGCAGTTGAAGTGCTTTCAATGTTTTTTCCAGGGCAGCACTTTCAGCATCGGTTAACGGAAGCCTTGGAAGCCTGCATGGCCCTGCAGCCCTTCCTATCATACCTGCGCCTGCCTTTACCATTTGAACCAGCTTTCCTGATCCCTCAATCAGCTCACACAGAGGAAGTATTTTAAAATATAATTCTTTTGCCTTGCCGTACTCCTGTTTTTGAACAAGATCAAAAAGTTCCTGCGATAAATCAGGAATAATATTTCCGCAAACTGATATAAAGCCAACTGCACCCATCATGAAAGATTCATAGACAATATCATCAGAGCCACAGAATATTTTAATACTCTTGTCCGAGAGCCTCAGGAGATTTCTGATTCTGCGTATTTCTCCCGAGGCTTCTTTAATGTAGTCTATATTGCTTAGGCCGCAAATCCTGACCATGAGCTCATCACTCATGTCGATTCCTGTGGTATGGGGATTGTTGTAAATCATTATCGGAATATCAACTGCATCTGATACTGCCTTGAAGTGCTGAAATATTTCGTCTTCAGACGGCTTGCAGTAATAGGGGGTTATGATCATCGCCCCATCTGCACCTATTTCTTTAGCATGCACAGTATATGAAATTGTTTTACGCGTTGTTTCAGCAGCAGTCCCAACAATAACTGGAACTCTTCCTCCTGTCTGCTCAACAGTAATTTGGGCTACTCTTTTTCTTTCTTCACTGGTAAGGCTTACAAACTCACCTGTACTTCCGACGCAGCATATTCCTGCAGTCCCTTTACTGATATACCAGTCGATATTGTCTCTTAAACCTTTTTCGTCAAGTTGCTGATCCTGAGTCATCGGGGTAATGTTAACTACATAACTTCCCTTGAATTCTTTCATTTAAAAAACCCTCTCTTTCTCTGAATCCTTTAATTGCGCCAAAAAAAATTGTAAAGATACAGGACAGAGCTTCCCATTTGACCAACTCATTTTTTCAATATATGTGTAAAAACGGATTGGATCAAGACGAAATGCCCTGATGTACCCCTGGCTATAGGACAGTTGTCAGCTCTGACTAAAACGTACAAATTCCTCTGCAAGGATTTTCTTCCCCCCTCCCCTCTTTTAAACACACATTGTTTCATTTGGCATCCATTTTTTCAACTTTTTTATGTTATGTACAGGGTTTATAAGTAAGATCATAGAGGAAACGAGGTTTTGAGAGCAGGTTTTTCTGTTGCCTGATAATCGTTAAGCTGATAGTAACCCGTCATGAAAAACCCTGGGTTTTTTATAATTTCGTATCAGCTTATTGAGTTATATGGAGCCGGCGATGGGATTTGAACCCGCGACCTGCTGATTACGAATCAGCTGCTCTGCCAACTGAGCTACGCCGGCCCTCTATTTTTGTGAATGGATACTGTGTTTATGCCCCAAAATCAAGAAAAAAATAGCTTGCGCTCTTTCATTGAAAGCATCCAGCACCAAAACAGACCAATGGAATGTTCAGGACTGAGCACTTCACAGCAGGCTTATTCATGCGCCTGTCTTTATCGGATCCGGCCAGTTTCGATGATAATAATAACTCCTACTGCCAAAGATGCGGATAATTTCATTAATGATTTGTCCTTTTTTTCAGGATCAAAGACGATTCCAGTAAACTTCTTCCCTTCTTCATCAGGAGGGGGCACGTATAAATCGCTTTCAAGCCAACTCGAATCTTCAGTAAAACGCGTTTCTGCCTTGTATAAGCTGGTGAATTCTGATCTTGATCAGATCACAGTTGCTCCTGTAGAAGCTCTTCTAAACAAATTAATTCCAAGACAAGAACTTGGAAATTTTTCAGAGCTTATCATGGAAAATGAGGAAATTAGCCTGGATTCACTCATTGTAAAAATGGATTCATCTGGTTATAATCGCACTGTAATAGTTGAAGAACCTGGAGACTACTGTGTAAGAGGTGCAATTATTGATGTTTTTTCCCCACTGTATCCTGATCCCATTCGTATAGAACTTTTTGGCGATTTGATTGAATCGATCCGTTTTTTCTCAGCTTCCACCCAGCGCACCACTGGAAGCATTAAAGAAGCCATAATCATTCCTGCAAGAGAAGCGATCATTGGACAGGCAAACATAGATAATATAATAGGCAGAATTAGAGAACATGCTTCAAAATTAGAAATTCCGGTTACTGCTGCCAGAGACATTATCGAGCGGATAAAGAACAACAACATATCAGCCTGCAATTTTCTAACCCCTCTGTTTTTTGAGAAAACTGACACTATCCTCGACTATACGAAGGATAATACCCTTTTTGTGCTTGCAGAGCCGTCGGAACTTCAAAATTCAGCCCAGCAATTTCATGAAAAAACCTTAAGACAGTTTATTGCCACAAGAAAAAATTCTGAATTCTGTGTAGAGCCAGAAATTCTCTATGAAAAATGGGATGATATTTTCAATAAGATAATGATGGATCATAATGCTATTATTTTTAAAAGAACAGCTCTCAGAATTCAAGGCAGCCAGCAACACCAGACATCATTCTATGAATTTTCAGTTGAAAACAACTCAGGAATTCAGGAAGAGCTATCACTTAAGAAGCATGATTCAGACCAGATACTCCTTCCGCTTGCTTTATGGATAAATGAAAAAAAAGAGGCTGGGTTTGCTACCCTTCTGGTTTGCAGCACAATTTCTCAGATAGAGCGCCTGAAATCACTTTTAAAGCATTATGGAATAAAACTTGAATTTTCTGATGGTTTTCCGCTGGACATTATCAAAATGAAAGGCCTGGTCTGTGCATGCCTAGGACAGATTTCTTCGGGTTTAGTCTGGCCTGGTGAATCTCTTGCCATCATCACTGAAGATGAAATCTTTGGACGAAAATACCATAGAAGGAAGCTCAGCTATCCGAAGATTCATACGGAACAGATAATATTCGGTGATCTGAAGAAAGGAGACCTTGTTGTTCATGCAGATCACGGAATCGGCCAGTATGAAGGGCTGGTTAAACTGGTTCTGGAGGGCACAACAAATGATTTTCTTCTAATTTCTTACAGGGATGGTGATAAGCTGTATCTGCCTGTTGTGCGTATGAACATGATTCAAAAATACCTCGGAATAGAAGGTTTTGATCCGGTTCTGGATAAAATGGGGGGTAAGGCCTGGGACAGGATAAAAAAACAGGTTAAACAATCTGTGGAAAAAATCGCAGGAGAACTTTTAAAGCTCTATGCTGGCCGAAAAATTACTCCGGGTTTTCAATTTCATGGCATAGACAGCTATTTTCATGATTTTGAAGCAAGTTTTTCATACGAAGAAACACCTGATCAGCTTCGAACAATAGATGACGTTCTTCACGACATGCAGTCTCCAATTCCTATGGACAGACTCGTCTGCGGTGATGTAGGATACGGAAAGACTGAAGTAGCACTTAGAGCATCATTTTTGGCAATAAATAACGGCAAACAGGTTGCTGTCCTTGTTCCGACCACTGTACTGGCTGAACAGCACTTTGCCACTTTTTCAGAACGCTTTATGAACTACCCTGTTAAAATTGCTTGTTTAAGCCGTTTCAGGAGTACAAAAGAACAAAAAGCGATTGTTCAGGAAATCAAGTCCGGGGCAGTTGATATTGTCATAGGCACCCACCGTCTCCTTCAAAAAGACATTGTGTTCAAGGATATAGGACTCATCATCATAGATGAGGAACAACGCTTTGGAGTAAGTCATAAGGAAAAACTGAAAAAATTCAGACTTAATGCCGATGTTCTGGCTCTCACAGCCACACCTATACCAAGAACTCTTCACATGTCAATGATGGGGGTAAGAGATATAAGTATTATTTCCACACCACCTGAGCACAGGCAGCCAATTGCAACCTTTATTTCAGAATTTGATGATGATGTTGTAACTGAAGCCATAAGAAAAGAGCTTGACAGAAAAGGACAGATTTTTTTTGTTCATAACAACATCAACACAATCTGGTCAATGGTTGATCATTTAAAAAAACTTGTTCCTGAAGTAAAACTTGATGTTGCCCATGGCCGCATGAATGAAAAAGAGCTTGAATCCGTTATGCTCCGCTTCACTAAAAATGAAATAGACATGCTTGTCTGTACCACCATAATAGAATCAGGACTCGACATTCCTTCTGCAAATACCATGATCATCAACAGGGCTGACAGATTCGGTCTTGCCCAGATATATCAACTCAGAGGACGTGTAGGACGTTCTGAAGAACAGGCGTATGCTTACCTCTTAATTCCCGCCGAACACTCTTTAGGGCATGATGCATTGAAGCGCCTTAAGGTCTTGATGGAACACAGTGATCTTGGATCCGGCTTTCAGATTGCCATGAGCGATTTAAAGATAAGAGGTGGGGGAACGATTCTTGGCTCATCTCAGTCAGGACATGTTGCAGCTGTCGGCTATGACATGTTTTTAAAACTGATGGAAGAAGCAATGGCTGAAATAAAAGGGGAACCGATTAAAGAAAGCCTGGAACCTGATATTCAGGTTATAATGAGTGCCTATATTCCGGAATCATATATCCCTGACATAGATCAGAGGCTTGCGGCATACAGACGACTTGCGAAAATGACAAGCATAATTGAGATTTCTGATTACAGGAAAGAATTAATAGATCGCTTTGGGAAATTTCCTGATGAAGTAGCCAACCTTCTTTACAAGATGGTGATTAAAATACTGTGTGTTGCGGCAGGAGTCAAAAGACTCGATTTAAGCGGACAGCATCTATATTTGCGTTTTTCTGAATCCCACCAGAAAAATCCATCAGGGATTGTCGATATGATCTTATCTGAAACAAAGCGCTTTGAACTTACCCAAGATCATGTTTTGAAGGTAGATTTGAAAGGACTAAGCAGTTCACGACTTTTATCTGAAGTCAAAAACATCTTGAAAGAGATTGGTCGCCGTGTTAAAAATTCGTGATAAACTAGATCATTATGTACAGGCCCCATGAATCTTTACCGTCCGAATACATTAATGCTGTCATAACGGCATGCATCACCCCGATGAAAACCATGGCGGTATTCTAAAAACACGGCCAAAAGTCTGGATTCCTGGTCAAGCCTGTAATGACGGTTTTGTTTATTTTCATTTCTTTTGGTAAGGATCAGATTGAAGGCTGACATGACCTTAGACAATACTTCGGAGTAAATTACTTAAAATGGCTAAACAAACTCTTGGATTTATAATTTTGACTTCTATCCTTATGACAGGCACGATCTTGAATGCAAGTATTTCATCTGGAAATACAGAAGTAGTTGATCGCATTGTTGCTATAGTGAATGAGGATATAATTTCTCTGAAAGATCTTAATGAACAAATGAGACCCTTTATTGAGAAAATTTCAGTGATGAAATATCCTTCTGAACAAGAACGCCTGATGATTTACAAAGTGCGGGAGGAAATGCTTAATCAGTTGATAGATCAGAAACTTACTGATCAGGAAATAATCCGTTACAAAATCACGGCATCAGATAAGGAAGTAGACAATGCCATAGAACGTATCAAAGCTACAAATTCATATACAGATGAAAATCTGAGAGAGGCCCTTAAAAGAGAAGGCTTTACAATTGAAGAATACCGCAAACGGATTAAAGATCACATTTTAAGGTCAACTCTTGTAAACCGTGAAATCAAAGCAAAGATAGTCATTACCAGAGAAGACATAAAGGCTTATTACGATAAAAACCTTGATGCTTTTGGTGCAGCGGAAAAATATCATATTGAAGTCATTATGATCAAGGTTTCAGAAAATATGGATTCTCTTACTTTAAAACATATTCATAAACAAATGGAAGATATTCAGCAGAACATAAAGGACGGGAAATCAATTGATGAGGTAATCCGTCTGTTTTCCAATGCCCCTTACAAGGTATTAGGAGGTGACTTAGGAAGTTTTGATTTTTCATCCCTGGATCCAAATATTCGTGAAGCAATCAAAAAAATGAAACCAGGCCAATATTCTGAGATAATAGAAACTGATCAGGGATACAAGATTTTTCGACTCATAAACATGGTAAAAACCGAAGCAAGGCCACTTGATGAACTAT
This sequence comes from Desulfobacteraceae bacterium, assembly GCA_037439445.1. Lineage (GTDB taxonomy): Bacteria > Desulfobacterota > Desulfobacteria > Desulfobacterales > Desulfatirhabdiaceae > JBBIWB01. Next base: position 44,128 of record JBBIWB010000008.1, read on the forward strand.
CAGAACAGATTGAAAACAAGCTGTATAAAGATATTGTTGACCAGAAATTCACTGCATGGTTAAAAGAGTTAAAAGCCAGATCCTATATAAAAATTATTCAGTAGCAGCCCTGTGAGTGAAATTCTCTCTTATACTTCGCCTGCAATTTTGCTTCGCAGAATTGATTTCTGTGATAATGATCTGATTCTTACTTTTTTTTCTCTGGTAAGCGGCAAAATTTCAATGATTGCAAAATCGGCAAAAAAAAGCAGGAAAAGGTTTTCAGGGGCATTTGACCTTTTTTCATTGTTCGATATTGTGTATACAAAAAGCAAGGATCGGCTTCCAATACTTCAGGAAGCAGTCATAAGGTTCCCCTTTTGTAAAATTAGGTCTGATTTCAAGAAAACAGCCTATGCAAGTTATTTTATTGAGACTGTCTTTAACTGGGTTGAACCTGAAGTGGCACAGCCAAAAGTTTTTGATCTTCTTTGCCAAATTTTGCACAGGCTTGACATAAGTGAAATGTCAGATGAACTAATAAGTATAGTATTTCAAATGGCATTTTCTGCAATTTCAGGATGTTCACCTAATTTTACAACCTGTTGCATGTGTAATGTAAAATTAAGCAGTTTGAAAGAGCCTGGAGTCGGGGTAAATTTTTCAAAAGGTGGGTTTATTTGTCTCGAATGCAACCTTAAGGAAGATAAACAAGATCACGGTGCATCTAAGCCAAAGCTTTATCTTTCAAAAGGAACAATAAAACAATTGCAATGGATAGAAGGAGGAAACTGGAACAAGATAGCCAAAATACGGTTTTCTCCTCAGTCAATACAGGATTGTCTAGTATTTCTAGAAACTTTTGTTCAGTATCATCTTGGAAAAGCGTCCAACAGTCTTTCAGTTTTGAATCAGATAAGAAACAAGCCAGGGACAAACGGTTGCATCGCCTACAGCAGATTTTAGACTCACAAATTCAAATGGATTCAGGACAGAGCAGTAATATGACAGAAACACGAAAAGAAAATGCATTAATTGAGGCATCTGCTCCATGCCGAATAGACATGGGCGGAACCCTGGATATAAAAACATTCCATTTGCCCCTGAGACAATTAGGCCCTTGTACGGTCAATGCAGCTTTAAACCTGAGAACTAATGTAAGAATTTTCCCATATCATAAAGGTGATGTAAAAGTAAGCTCGACAGGTTTTGAAAGTGTTTCTTATAAACTTGATTCGGCGCCATTCGATCATTCACTGGGGCTCATGTTTGCAATTGCAGCCTATTTTAATGCCAGTGGCATCCATATAGACATAGAGTCATCATCTCCGCCAAGAAGTGCCCTGGGTGGTTCATCTTCTGCTAGTGTTGCTCTTGTTGCAGCTCTTTCAAGACTTTTTCAAAAAGATAATGCTAAACCAATGTCCATTCTGCAGATCGTAGTTCTTGCTCATGCCATAGAAGAAAGTGTTGCAGGTGTCCCATGCGGGTTTCAGGACCAACTTGCTGCTGCCTATGGAGGAGTAAATGTCTGGTACTGGGAAAATACCATGAATCAGAATGGTTTTCTAAAAAAGAAACTTGTTCCAAAATCGAGATCAAACGATTTTTCAAGGCATATACTTCTTGCTTACTGCGGAATTCCTCATGAATCTAAAAATATCAACGGCCAGTGGGTAAGTCAGTTCATAGAAGGCTCAACACGGAAAAAATGGGCTTCCATTATACATCATACCCATCTTTTTTCTGAATATCTCCTTACGCGCCAGTATCAAAATGCAGGTAAGATAATGAATCAGGAAACTGCCATACGCAGACAGATGACTCCTGATGTTTTAGATGAAACTGGCACTCAGCTTTTTCAGGCTGCAAAAGATCATGATTGCGGTGCAAGATTCACAGGGGCAGGCGGAGGCGGGTGTATCTGGGCAATAGGAGAAATCAAAGGAATAAATAGACTTAGGGAAGTTTGGAAAACAATTACAGCCGAAAGATCAGGGGCAAGTCTCTTAGATGTCAGTATAGATGAAAATGGACTGATCGTAAAAACACCTTTAAATAATAGGGGAAAGCAATGAATTTTCAGGATGTGATTTTGTCTTTGCAGAAGTTCTGGGGAGAAAAAGGATGTGTTCTGGTTCAACCCTACGACCTGCAGGTCGGTGCAGGAACCTTTCATCATTTTACATTGTTAAACGCACTTGGTCCTGAACCGTGGAATGTGGCTTACGTTCAGCCTTCAAGAAGGCCAACTGACGGTCGTTACGGAGAAAACCCGAACCGTCTTCAGCACTACTACCAGTTTCAGGTTTTGCTGAAACCCTCTCCTCTTGATGTGCAGGACCTGTATTTGGAAAGCCTCCGTGCTATCGGTATTGATCCGCTGGCACATGACATAAGATTTGTTGAAGATGACTGGGAATCTCCAACTCTTGGGGCTTCTGGCCTGGGCTGGGAGGTCTGGCTCGACGGGATGGAGGTAACCCAGTTTACCTATTTCCAGCTTGCCGGAAGCATAGAGCTTCATCCAATATCTGTTGAGCTTACCTATGGACTGGAGCGGCTTACGATGTATCTTCAGGGGGTTGACAATGTCTATGACCTTAAATGGAACGATGAAATAACATACGGGCAGGTTCATCACCAGCAGGAAGTTGAACAATCGACTTATAATTTTGAATCTGCAGATGTTGACATGCTTTTTTCACTTTTCAGCCAATATGAGACTGAATCGAAACATATCCTAGGAAAGTCTCTGGTGCTTCCTGCCTATGAATACTGCTTAAAATGTTCTCATACCTTTAACCTTCTGGATGCAAGGGGAGCAATCAGCGTTACGGAAAGGACAGGCTACATCACGCGTATTCGAAACCTGGCAAGAGCTTGTGCTGAACTTTATCTGAAGCAGCGTGAGAAAATGGGTTTTCCCCTTATTAAAAAATAAACATAACCTATCCTTATGATGATGAGGTAAAAATGGATAATATTTTACTTGAAATAGGATCAGAAGAAATTCCTGCAGGCTATATTGCACCGGCACTGTCTTTTCTGTCATCCGAGTTTGTACAAAAACTTGATATCGCACGGATATCTCATGGCAAGGTAAAGACTTACGGAACTCCCAAACGCCTTGCAGTTGAAATTGAAGATGTCGATTCAAGACAGTCTTCACTGGAAATGGAGGTAATGGGTCCTCCTGTTAGAATCGGATATGACGCTACGGGCAAACAAACAGTTGCTGCTGAAAAATTTGCTGAGAAACTGAACCTTTCACCAGATCAGCTCAGGATAAAAGATACGCCAAAAGGGCAGTATCTTTTTGCATCTGTTGTCGAATCCGGCCTTGATACCATCACAATACTTCAAACTCTAATGCCCGAGCTGATCCTGTCCATTCCATTTCCTAAAGTCATGAAGTGGGGAGATCTTTCCATCCAGTTCACAAGACCAATTCACTCAGTTCTTGCGCTATATGGTGAAAATATAGTGCCTTTTGATACTGGAAATATTCTTAGCAACAGATTTGCCCTGGGACACAGGTTCATGAGTCCAGGAAAAATTTATATTCCCAGGCCATCCGAATACGTTTCATCCTTGCGAAGCGCTCATGTAATAGCAGAAATTTCCGAAAGAAAAGAACTGGTGAAAAAGGAAATATCAGGTATTGCAGAAAACCTTGGAGGAAGGGTTTCCCCTGACAGTGAACTGCTTGATACTGTAACAAATCTTGTTGAATATCCTGTTGCGGTTGCAGGAAGATTTGATCCAGAATTTCTGGAGCTTCCTGAAGAGGTGCTGATTACATCGATGAGGGAGCACCAGAAATATTTTGCAGTCATTGATAAGAACGAAAGACTTATGCCTTGTTTTATTGCAGTAAACAACACCCGAGCAAAAAACATGGATGTTGTGGCCAATGGCCATGAGCGCGTCCTCAGGGCAAGGCTAAGGGATGCTCAATTTTTCTACCGCTCTGATCTTGAAATCCCTATGGAGTTCTTTGTGGACAAACTGAAAGGAATCCTTTTTCAGGCAAAGCTTGGAACAGTTTATGAAAAAACCATGAGAGTCCAGCAACTTGTCCGCTTTATTGCAAATGAAGCAGGACTTGACTCATGTGGCATTAAATTGGCAGAGCGTGCTTCTCTTCTTTCAAAGGCTGATCTAGTAAGCCACATGGTGGTAGAATTTCCAAAACTTCAGGGAATCATGGGAAGGGTATATGCCGCAATATCAGGGGAACCGGATTCAGTGTCTCTTGCAATAGAAGAACACTACAGACCGACTTCTTCGGGTGGAAAGCTTCCCGAAACACTCACAGGCTCCATAGTAAGCATTGCAGACAAGATTGATAGCATTTGCGGGTGTTTCAGCATCGGACTTATCCCTACTGGCGCTTCAGATCCTTATGCTCTTCGCAGACAGGCCGTTGGGATAATCCAGATCATGTTGAACCGGAACTTTTCTTTTTCTTTTTCACAACTCCTTGAAACCAGCCTCAGGATTTATGATAAATTTGATAATGACCAAATTCTGAAAACTGTTTCAGATATTCAGACATTTTTCCAAAACCGAATGTCATTTTTACTTGCTGAATCAGGCTTCGCCAAAGACAGTATTGCAGCAGTCTTAAGCGCTTCTTCAGACAATATACCGAATGTGTGGAAACGGGTACAGGCTCTTGAAGAATTGAAAACAGCCCCTGATTTTGAACCACTTGCTACAGCTTTCAAGCGTGTAGTCAATATTATCAGGAAAACTGAGATTGATTCCACACAAAGAATCAATTCATCGCTTTTCCAAGATCCCAGCGAAACAGTCCTGTATGACACTTATCAGACAGTAAGAAATCTTGTCATCAGGCATATGGAGAATGGCGACTTTACCACAGCGCTCCAGAATATTGCTTCCCTTCGCACCCCAGTGGATGCTTTTTTTGATTCTGTCCTTGTAATGACTGATGACAAAGAAATAAGAAACAACCGTCTTACTCTTCTTAGGCACATTACTTCACTCTTTGACTCTATTGCCGATTTTACAAAAATTTCTGCCTGAGATGTTAGATAATTGGAGAAAACACTTCTCGCAGTTGCGCGGAAATTCCCGAACGAGTAAGTGATTTTTTATGAAAGGATGAATTTTATGCCGTTTGATCCAGATAAAGATAAACTTCTTAAAGCATGGAAATGCGAGGAAACAGGGTTGATTGTTTCGATAAATCAATATGACAAGGGACAGCCAAAGCTTCAGATAGGACCCCGAATCCTCAGTAAGAAAGAAGGCGGACAGCGGGCCCCTGCCAAGGCAGGACGTCTTTCAATCGAAGATGTCTTATGGCTTCATGAGACGTTTGATGAAATAAGGGACGAGATGACAAAGAGGGTAAAGCCTGAATAATGAAAGGCATCGTGCAGCCTGTTGTCAATCAGAGAACCCCAAGATTAGGCTCACTTGGGGTTCTTTCTGCAACCAGCTCTGATCTTAAAACTCTTGCAGCCTCTCTGAACATAGAATCTACAAATCCCAGATCTCTTTACATGAGCCATCTTTATGTTCGAGATGACGGAATTTTTCTTTCAGGGCCTTTCATGGGAGCCCCTTATGCTGTGATGATTTTGGAAACCCTTGCTGCATGGGGGGCAAAACAGATAATATTTACAGGATGGTGTGGTGCAATATCTCCTCTGGTTCAAACCGGAGACATTATAGTCCCTTCAATTGCGTTTATAGATGAAGGAACATCAAGAGCATACCTCCCAGAATCTGATGTTTGCACCTCTAAGCCCTCAGAGACTCTGACTTCATGCATAAAAGAATCAATACAAAAAAGCGCCCTGCCATTTCATGAAGGAGCAATTTGGACAACAGACGCAATTTTTCGTGAAACACCGGATAAAATATATCATTTTCGAAACAAGGGAGCTCTTGCAGTAGAAATGGAGGTTTCTGCACTCTTCACAGTTTCTGCCTTTCTGAACATTGAAATATCTGCCATACTTATTGTCTCAGATGATGTCTCGACTCTCACATGGAAACCCGGCTTCAGGGATAAAAAATTCATCGAAAACCGCACCGCCATTGCCAATCTGATTTCAGGCATTTGTGATGATGTAATGAAAAAACGACCCAAGACTCTAATCCAGAATAAATAAAAAACCTTGACCGTCTACAGGTGATTCTATTATAAAATAACAACAATTTCTGAAAAAGATTATCGCCCGGTTATCGGAACACGGTTTAATTCCGTGACGGTCCCACCGCTGTAACCGGAATATCCCTTGCAATAGGACTCCCGTTTTTTTGAGGAGGAAGCCACTGGACATGTTCTGGGAAGGCAAGCAAGAGGAAAGACTCCATCCTGAAGTCAGAAGACGGACCGGGCGAAATAATTAAGGGGCACGATGGCAAAGGGCTCTGAGGAGAATTTTATCTCTTCAGAGCCCTTTTTTTATGAATTTGAGAAATGCAATGAAGGAGTATTTCATGAAAACCCAGATTGAATTGGCACGTGAAGGTGTAATCACCTATCAGATGGAAAAGGTGGCAGTCGATGAGGATTATTCTCCTGATTGGATAAGGCAGCGTGTTGCAAAAGGGGAGATAGTCATACTGAACAATCCAAACCGTCCTGATCAGATTGTCATGGGAATAGGTTACGGGCTAAGAACTAAGGTCAACGCATCTATCGGGACTTCTTCTGATATCTGTGATATAGACAATGAAGTTCGAAAGGCAATTGCTGCTGAGGAAGAAGGGGCTGACACACTAATGGAGCTGTCAGCAGGGGGCAATCTCGACCTGGTGAGAAGGCGGGTTCTTGATGTCACCCGCCTTCCTGTTGGCAACGTTCCTCTTTATCAGGCTTTCAAGGAGACTTCCAGACGATACAAGAACCCAAGCAGACTTGATCCGGAATATCTCTTCGATCTCATAGAACAGCAACTCTCAGATGGCATCAGTTTCATGGCTATCCACTGCGGAATCAACCAATACACAATTGAGCGCCTTCGCAAGCAGGGGTATCGTTATGGGGGGCTCGCATCCAAAGGTGGAACCTTCATGGTGGCATGGATGGATTCAAACGGAAAGGAAAACCCCCTGTACGAACAGTTCGACAGGGTCTGTGGCCTTATGAAAAAATATGATGCAGTTCTTTCTCTCGGCAACGGAATCAGGGCTGGGGCAATACATGACAGCCACGACAGGGCACAGATGGCAGAGATGATCATCAACTGTGAACTTGCAGAGCTTGGCCGTGATATGGGATGTCAGATGATGGTGGAAGGTCCGGGTCATGTTCCACTGGATGAGATAGAGGGAAACATCATGCTGGAAAAGCGGATGAGCGGCAATGCACCCTATTATGTCCTGGGTCCTATCCCGCTTGATACCGGAGCCGGCTACGATCATGTGGGAGCTGCCATAGGAGCGGCGCATTCTGCACGGTACGGCGCAGATCTGATATGCTACATCACCCCTGCAGAACACCTTGCATTGCCGACAGAAGATGATGTCCGCGAGGGAGTTAGAGTAACAAGGCTTGCTGTAAGGGTCGGTGACATAGCCAAATATCCGGAAAAACGGGAAAGGGAAAAGCGGGCCGGACTTGCCAGAAGAGACATGCGATGGAATGATTTGGAAAAAGAACTTCTTTTTCCAGAGATTGCAAGAAAGAAAAAAGCCATGAGGGCGCCAAAAGATGAGAAGACCTGTACCATGTGTGGTAACTTTTGCGCCATGAAAAAAGGAATGGAGGTTTTCAAGAATGATATACTTGGCGATAAAATCTCATGTGCTGACTGAAAACTTGCAGAAGATAAGGAATTGACCATAAAAATGTCAGGGAATGATCACTCATCGCAAAGAAACGATACAGATCCTTCCAGGGTAGATTACCAGTTTCTTGAGAATCTCTCCACTGCCTACTGGCAATCTGAGGTTTTTTTTACTGCACTCGACCTGAAACTCTTCGATCTTATCGAAAGCGGAGAGAATACCACACAAAAGCTTTGTGAGGCAACCAAGTGCAAAGTGGGGAATCTTTGCCGCCTTCTTAAGGTGATGAAGAAAATGGAGCTTATCGGCGAATACAAAGGAAACTGGTTCAACACTCAGGTAGCAATGCGCTACCTGATCAGAAAAAGCCCATCCTACATGGGCGATTTCTTTCTCTACCGGCGTAACATGCAGGAAAACTTTAGATTTCTCACACAGAAAATCTCAGAACACAATGACTATGATGCCAAGAGTAGCATCCGAAGGAATTATGAAGATAATTATATTGAAAGAAACTTCAACTATGTCAGGGCGCTTGATCAACTGGCGAAGCAGAAGGCAAAAGAAATATTAGAAATCCTGTCAAAAGTGACATGGACACCACCGGTTATAGATATAGGCGGAGGGGCTGGTACTCTTTGCCGTTTCCTTGTTGCATCAGTTTCCGGAACCGACCCCAAAAAGCCAATTAACAACCTATACGCCAATGACCTGTCAGAAGTTCAGCAAGATGACCCCTATGATGAAATACCTGGGGTTCTTCTCGATATTCCAGAAGTTATCGATGCAGCTCATAAAATTTATCCTTATGAAACAGATTGGAAAGGAATTAAGACAATAGCTGCAGATTTTCGTTTCCACGAATTTAAAAAAGTAAAAAGCTTCGGGCTCATTGTCATGAGTAATTTTCTCCATGCGTACGGAGAAACAGAAGCCAGAAGACTTTGTGAAAAGGCACTGTGTCTTCTGAAGCCAGGAGGAAAAATCCTGATTCACGACTATTTTCCAGACCGCATGGGCAGAATGCCACAGAAAGGGGCGATCTATGATATAGCCATGATGCTTAATACTTATGAAGGAAAATGTCATGAGGCTTCCACAGTCATTTCCTGGATTAGAGCTTCAGGAATCAGTCAAAGTGTTGTCGTGGATCTTGAAACAGACAGCTCTGTAATTATTGCCGGAGAAAAACTTTCCTTTTCTCATCTCGTATCCTTGCCGCTTCGCTGGGCTGAAATAGCCATCTCGGAGGGTTTCAGGCAGGCTGTTCCCATTTCCACCGAAAAGATCGTGACTGCCCCATGGGTCAGAATGAAATGCAGGTTTGGGTGTGATGAATTCGGGAAGAATCTTCAGTGCCCCCCGAACGCAATGGATTATATTGAGACTGCAAGGCTTTTAAGCTCTTACAAGTGGGCGCTTCTTCTGGAAGGAACTCCGCCTGGAAGACAGTTTCATAAGCTCTTGCTCCGCCTCGAGAAAAAAGCTTTTCTCGGCGGTCTTTACAAGGCATTTGTTCTGGGAGCCGGTCCATGCACGGTTTGCAGAAAATGCCCTGGTGTCGGAGAGTGTAAGAGAAGGGATCTGGCCAGGCCTTCAATGGAGGCTTCGGGGATTGATGTCTTTCAAACTGCAAGACAGTCTGGCCTTCATCTGGAACCTGTCAGGGAAAAAGGACAATATGTCAAATATATCGGTTTGCTCTTATTGGAGTAGAAAATGAAGATTTTACTTGTCCAGCTTCCAACATCCCACCACGGTACCGGTGAAAAAGTCTATCCCATTGGTCTTTCAAGACTTTCAAGTTTAGTTCCTGCTGGATACAAAAAAAACGCTCTTGATATGAATCTCTTCCCTGATCCATGGCCGGAGTTTAAAAAACTGATAGAAAATCTGGAACCTGAGTTCATAGCCTTTTCCCTAAGAAACATCGACCCTCTTGCAGGGCATCTTGTCTCTTATCTGTCGTCACTTAAAACAGCCGCTGCTCTGGTTCGAAATATTCGTCCCGATTCTATTATAATAGCAGGAGGCCCTGCTTTTTCTCTTTTCGGAGCAAGGCTTATGGAAGCTGTCTCAGAGATAGACTATGGTCTTGTAGGTGAAGGAGAGACTTCTTTTCCAAGAATCATCTCAAAAGAAATAGACCCTGTATCGGTTCCTGGTCTGCTCTGGAGAAAAGAAGGCATGATTCATTCTAATCCTCAGGCACCTGGCATTTCCATGGAAGAAATTCCTCCCATGGATACAATTACCTTTGATCCTGCCGGTTACTTGAAGGGAAATGCCTATGTAGCTTCAGTAGGAATCGAGGGAAAAAGAGGATGTGACCTAAGCTGCAGCTACTGCGTTTATCCCTGCCTCGGCGGTTGTAAAATGCGCCTGAGAAATCCCAAAAAAATCGTGGATGAAATTGAGTCATTACACCTCGAGCATGGTATTTCCCTGTTTCACTTCACAGACTCTGTTGTAAATAGACCTGTTGACCATTTCAAGTCATGGACTGAAGAGCTCATTCGAAGAAAGCTGGATATCTCCTGGACAGGCTTTTTTAGAGAGGATTCCCTTGACAACAGGATAGTCCGGCTTGCAATGGCCTCCGGGCTGAATGCCATCTATTTTTCTGCAGACGCACTTACTGACCATGGCCTCAAGATTCTGAATAAACGACTGACAAAGCAGGCCATTTTAAAGGCTGCAAAGATTACAGCAGAGAACAATATTCTCACAATGTGCCATTTTCTTCTTAACCTTCCATGGGACGGTGACTCAGAGGTCACGGAAGCATGGGAAATGCTCGAACGCCTCCTTGAAACCCATGCAAACTCTGCAAACCTGGGGGCAGTAATCTTCAACCATGTCAGACTTTACCCTGATGCTGCGTTGACAAAAAGACTGATCAAAAGCGGATTGTTATCTGCCGGAGCCAATCTTCTTTTTCCATGTTATCATAATCCACCCAGATTTTCCTATCTACTTCATGAGATGGAAGCCCACTGCCACAAAGCTGGTGTTTTTTCGAGGCTGAAACCTTCTTTGCCTCAGAATTCAATCATGGTGAACTTGTGAAAATAATTGTGCTTGAGCACCCCAGAATCCGTTCTGAAAACAGGTTTAACGATATAGCAAACACACCCCTTTGGTCATGTCTGATTGGAGGCTATGCTGCATCTGTACTCAAGTCAGAAGGCCATGATGTAAGATTCATCGACTGCACTGTAAATGGCTGGAATTTTTCTGAAACAATAGATGCAATCAATGCTTATTCCCCTGCCCTTCTTGCAGTAAATTGTGTCTATATGTGGGAAAAGAGCGAAGCGATATTTCTTTTTTTCAAGAATCTGAGAAGAGACGGTTTCATTGGTCATATAAACCTGTTCGGGTTCTATCCCACTCTTTCTTATGATACCATACTGGGTTTCAGCACTGAAGTGGATACTATTTGCGTTGGAGAGTGCGAGATCACGATAAAGGAGCTTGCAGGAAGCATAGAAGAATCCCAGGATGGTTATTTGGGGAAAATTGAAGGACTTGCTTACAGGAAAGGTGATAAAATAGAGATGGCAGGTCTCAGGATGCCCATTCATGACCCTGATATCTTTGACTTTCCCTTGCGGGCAGATGCAGGGTTGCGTACAGCGTTGATTTTAGGCAGCAGGGGTTGTTATAATCACTGCACCTTCTGCCCTGTCCCATCCTTCTATAATAATGGCCCCCTATGGCGGGGAAGGAGTCCTGAAAACATCTTTCTTGAAATAAACGCCCTGCTTTCGATGAGTATAAAGAATTTCTACTTTGCAGATCCCAATTTTATAGGCCCTGGAAAGAAGGGGAAGGATAGGACATTGAGACTGATGGAACTGATTCGGCCTTTAAAAATCACCTTTGGCATGGAAACGAGGCCTCAAGACATTGACGAAGAGATAATGGAAAGTCTTGTTTCATCAGGCTTCAACAGTATCCTCATAGGGGTTGAAAGCGGTTCCAGCAAGCTTCTCGGACAACTCTCAAAGGGCTCAACATTAAACAGATCAGAGCGAGCCATAACAATATGCCGAAACTTTAACATTGAACCGGAGATCGGGTTCCTAATGTTCATTCCGGACAGCATTTTATCTGATATTCGTGAAAACTTTGAATTTCTGCAAAAAAACAGACTCCTCAACCGGCTTGACCGCACTGCCAACTTATTTTCACATTCCCATATTGTATTCATGGGAACAAGCGGTTATCTGAGATACCAGAAAGAATGCAGACTCAGTCCGTCAGGTTATAATGGATTCGAAGGTGAAATTGAATACAGAGATAAAAAGGTTGCATGGATGAGGGATGTGGTGGTCTTTGCCTGTCATCATGTCCTTAAAAACGGCTCATCTCTTGATTCACAGATCTACTGGAGAAAACCCCAGGATCAGGGTACAGCCAAAAAAGTCAATGACTACCTTGTGAAGATGTTTGAAAGGCTTTTGAAAAAGGCTGAATCCGACAAAACATTAGATGATCCTGAAATTGTGAAGAAAGATATAAAAAAAAACATCAACGATTTAATAAATTGCAGCCTGAGTCATTAATGGCCGAAGATGATACCCGGTTGGCTGAAAAATCCGGCTTTAAAACTGAAGGAAAAGGTCTGGCAAAAGTACAGAATTAAAAACGCGCTATAAGTTTGTCAATGAGAAAACTGCTTTCCCTCATGGCCTGTTCGCTGAAAGGGCCAAACCATTTGGCTATCTTATGAAACTCTTTCTGAAAAAAAAGCTTGTCCCCTTTTTCCAGCATTTCAAGATTTTCAGTTATTGAAATTACAAACTCCTTCAGCAATTTTCTGCGTTCTTCAGAAGCAAAAATGATTTCGGAATACAGAGAAGGATCCTGTGCAAACAGACGACCTACCATGCCAAGCTCCAGTCTGTAAATCGGACTTGAAAATTCGAGGGTCCTGGAAAGACATGCCTGTTTTCTTTCAAGAAACTGACCGAAGGCAAATGTTGCAAAATGGCGCAGAGCCTGAACAATATTCATGATCTCGTCATGTTCCATTGCAGTGGAATATACAACAACAGCTCCCCATGCACAAAACTGATCAAGAACCCATTGACTGGCTGAGTCTTCTCTTCCAGGGGTTGCAACAATGATTTGTTTGTCCAAAGATGATGTGGATGGTCCGAACAAGGGATGAAGACCAATCACAGGCCCTGAATAAATCTTCAGCATCTCTTCCAGAGGTTTTTCCTTTATGCTTGTAATATCACATAGAACTGAGCCTGATGGAATGTATGGGCCTATCTTGTTTATGACTTCGCATGTAACCTCAATTGGAACACTTACCATGACAAGATCAGCCTGATTGCATAAGTGAATGACATCAGGCCAGTCTTCTTTATCAAGTATTCTGACCAGATAACCTGCCCTCATGAAGCTTTCCTGGAAATACCTGCCCATGCCCCCTCTTCCACCCACAATCAGAATGTTTTTCTCTGGGCAAATGCCTTTCAAGGCTACGCGACTTGTCTGCTCAAGACGTGAGTGACTTATGACTGTTCTGAAAATTTCTTCAATGTAATCGGGGTTTAACCCGACATCTTTTCCCTGCTTACGTCTCCTGGAGATAAGATCTTCTTCGCGGGCTGGATGATATATGGGGGTATTATGCTCTTTTTTAAGTGCAGCCACACTGCCTATGACGTCATGTCTTCTAGCAAGCAACGACAATATTGCATCATCAATTTCATCAATATCCTTCCTCAGGCTCACGAGTGCCTGGTCAACCGCCAAATTATCAACTGATTTATTCATCATGGCTCATATGATTCAATATTTGACACTTTATTATGATTATCATATTCATTAATAAGAAATTAGAAGCTTAGTATCTGCCCTAGTGATTAAAGCATATTTGACAGCCTTTTGTACGAGGTTTTCGCTTAATGCTTTAGCACAATACTTCAAGTATCACCCCAGAGATGCTCTTGGACTGGAACAAATACTCCCATATCGATTCCTATACAGCCTCTCTAGTCCTCTGAAGATAGTCAAACTAAGTCTCCTCTGCAACTGCCGCATCTTAAAACGTTATTCTGTAAGACATTATCATACCACTTTCAAGGCATTATAATAACATCATGATATAATGAACATATTTTAAATGTGCCTTGACTACGTATTGGTTAACTTATATGATTGAATAATTAACTCGGTCAAGTGTTTTATACTATTTTTTCAGCCCAATTCACGGCCGGCAAAATGAAAATCTGGAACTATCATAATTTCATTGATTAAAAAAATTGAATCCATCATGACAGGGGTTGAGAATCCTCCTTTCCTTCTGGATATGATTCTCAGCCTTGCATCCAAAGCATATGGAACAGGTGTAAGGCTTCGAAGAAAAGGATATGAATCAGGATTTCTGAAATCCAGAAAACTTCCGTGTTATGTCATATCCATAGGAAACCTTACAACCGGGGGAACCGGTAAAACCCCGATGACAATTCATGTTGCAAGGCTGGTTGAAAAATTAGGCTACCGGGTTGCAGTGATCAGCAGGGGTTACAAGGGAAAGGCTGAATCAGCAGGAGGCATTGTAAGCAACGGGGATAAAATACTCATGAACCCTGCAACAGCAGGCGATGAACCCTTCCTCATTGCCTCTTCCCTAAAAGGCATACCAGTCCTTGTCGGATCAAACCGTTATGCATCCGGCATGAAAGCCATACAACATTTCAAGACCAATGTCCTTGTTTTAGATGACGGGTTTCAGCATCTTGAACTTTTCAGGGATTTAAACATTCTTCTCTTGGACAGTTCAAAACCTTTTGGAAATGGCCGTCTTCTGCCAAGAGGTATTTTACGAGAACCTGTAACTTCCATTTCCAGCAGCGACGCACTCATCATGACACGCTCTGACAGAAAGGGTTGCAAACCAGCAGAAATTTTCTATAAAAATTGTCCTGTTTTCCATTCGTTGCATGTACCATATGTCTCCAGCCTTTTTTCATCCGAAGAAAGCCTGTCTTTTAAAGACGAAACACTGACAGACTATGATCAGTTTATCAGAGGAAAAAGTTTTTTTGCGTTTTCAGGAATTGCAGATAATGAGGATTTTTTCAATACACTAAGAGAAATGGGTGCAAATCTATGTGGTATGAAAGGATTTGCAGATCATCACGTTTATAAAGCCAGGGACATTCACGAAATACTGAATGCTTCTGCCAGTGCCGGGGCTAACTCTCTTGTCACAACAGAAAAAGACTACGTAAAATTGCAATCCAGGTTTGAACTTCCCGACTGCCTTGTAATTGGTGTCGGGATGAGCCTTGAAAACAGAACGGAGTTTGAGGGTTTCATTCAAAATCGGTTATCTTTAAAAAATGATTCAAACAATGATCAGTGATTTTATGATAACTATGAATGATGTTTTTAGGAAAAGTTGTTATGAAAACTCTTAACCCTGTTTTGACTTTTCTCATATCCGCTATGTTTTGGTTCCTTGGGCTTTTGCCTCGTTTTATTGTGGACTTTCTTGCAAAAACTTTTGCCAGGCTCTGGTATATATCAGATAGCAAACATCGCAAAATTGCCATTCAAAATCTAACCCTTGCCTTTGGTGATGTAAAAACTCCTAAAGAGATACAGATCCTTGCCAAAAAGTCATTTTACAATATAAGCCTTATTCCTTTTGAGATCGGCTGGAATTACAGACTAGGATTGAGTGATCTTAAAGAACATTTTGAAATCAGGGGACTTCATCATATACAGGATGCCCTTGCAAAGGGAAAAGGCGTTCTCTGTTTGACTGCACATATAGGCAATTGGGAACTTATCCCTGTAGTTGCTGCCATAGCAAATTTCACAGCATGTATTCTATACAGACCACTTGATTTCCTGCCTCTGGATGTTTTTTTTATTCGCCTTAGATCCCGCTTCGGAGCTCAGTTGATTCCAAAGACCGGTTCCATGACAAAAATATTCAAACAACTGAAAACCGGAAATGTGATTGCATTTTTGATGGATCAGAATGTTGACTGGTATGAAGGTGTTTTTGTCGATTTTTTCAATCATAGAGCTTGTACAAGTAAAGGTCTCTCCCTCATTGCACTTAAGACCAAAGCTCCTGTTGTGCCGGTTTTTATGGTAAGAGAAAATAATGATTATATCATTGAATTCGGTCAGGAACTGAAGCTAATTCAAACTGGTGACCTCACCAACGACATAGAGGCCAACACCATGCGGTATAATCAGACGATCGAAGAGATTATCAGGCGCTATCCTGACCAGTGGTTCTGGGTTCATAATAGGTGGAAGACAAAGCCTTTTTGCACCTGGCCCAGAAATGGGACATCTACATGACAACAAAAAAATGAAAATCTTAGAACGTTCAAGAATAAAAAAAATTCTCATCAGGACTCCCAACTGGGTAGGCGACGCTGTCATGAGCACTCCTTTTATCAAGGCAGTGCGAAAGAACTTTTCAAATGCTGATATTTCCCTTTTATCAAAGCCTTGGGTTTCATCAGTTTATGAGAATAATCCTCATATAGACCAAATTATCACTTATGACGACTCAGGACGGCATAAGGGTCTTTACGGAAAAGCAAGACTTGCAAGAGATGTGGGGAAAGAAAGCTTTGATCTGTCACTGCTTCTGCAAAATGCCTTCGAGGCAGCTCTAATCACATGGATGGCTGCTATTCCAATGCGACTCGGATATGACACAGATGGCCGCAGAATTCTCCTGACTCATCCCGTTCACAGATATGAATCTTTTAAAAAACTTCATCAAATTGACTATTATCTTGAGATGTTAAAGAGAGCAGGTCTTTCTTCAGTTGATGCTGATATGGAAATATTCATTTCAGGTAACGAAAAAAACAAAGCCATAGGATTTCTTAGAAATAACGGATGTTCTGAAAAATCTTGCATTATAGGCATTACACCCGGAGCTGCGTTCGGTACCGCAAAAAGATGGTTTTCTGACAGGTTTGCGCAGGTTTGCTATAAATTAAAAAACAACATGAAAGCCTTTTTTCTCATTTTCGGCAGCCCGGATGAAAAAGAACTTGGTGAAAGAATAAGTTTTTCCATTGGAAGTCAATGCATTAATTTATGCGGAAAAACCACCCTTAGAGAAGCCATTTCTTTGATAGATTGTTGCAATTTCTTTTTAACAAACGACTCCGGTCTCATGCATGTGGCTGCAGCCCTTCATATCCCTCAAATAGCTATTTTCGGGCCTACCGATCACACAACGACATCTCCAAGAAACAGCTTCAGCCATATCCTGAGAATACCGGTGCAATGCAGCCCTTGCATGAAACAGGACTGCCCCACAGATCACAGATGCATGGATTTAATATCAGTTGATCATGTCTATGACATGGCCAATAAAATCCTGATGGAAAGAGGCTTTTCATGAATATTCTTATCGTAAAGCTTAGCGCCATAGGAGATGTTATTCATACGCTTCCAGCGTTAAATGCCATAAGAAAAGCCTATCCATCTGCACACATAACCTGGTTGATAGAAGAAGATGCTTCTTGCATCATTATGGGACATCCTTCAATAGACAGGGTTATCGTCTCGAAGAGAAAACGCTGGTTCAAAGATATCAGAGATGGGCGTGGAAAAACTGCTATCAAGGAGACTATCAAATTTATTTCGGAGCTTATTGATACTCATTACGACATGGTTTTTGATTTTCAGGCACTTTTAAAAAGCTCGCTTCTGATTGCTATTTCAAGAGGAAAGAGAAAAATAGGCTTTGATCGTGGAATGGAGCATCAGGAACAAAGCTTTTTATTTTTGAATGAGCGAATTGCCCCTGTGGACATGAACATACATGCTATAATAAGAAACCTTATGATGCTTGATTCAGTCGGAATTCATTCAAGAAACATTGAGTACCTTCTTCCCATTGGTGCTGAAGATCAAAAGACTGTTGATAATATTCTAATTAAGGAAGGAATAGCTTTATCGAAACCTCTGGTCTGTATCAATCCTGTTGCAAAATGGAAGACAAAGTTGTGGCCAAACAACAGATTTGCAGAGCTTGCAGATATACTGTCGAACCAGTATGATATAATACCGGTGTTCACCGGATCGGCAGATGATAAGAGTACAGTTAGCCAGATATTATCACAGATGAAATATCGCGCCGTTGATCTTACAGGAAAGACAAGCATTAAAACGCTTGCAGCCCTTTATGAAAAAGCAACTCTGCTGATTTCCACAGATACCGGCCCAATGCATATTTGTGCAGCGGTTGACACCCCTGTTGCAGCCTTGTTCGGACCGACTGCACCCTGGAGAACAGGACCGATGGGTGATATTCATCAGGTAATACGGACAGATATTCAGTGCAGCCCATGTTTCAAGAGAAACTGCCAGACCATTGAATGCATGAACAATATAACAGTTGCGCAGGTCATGAAAGGTGTAAAAAAAATAATGTAAAGGCTATAAAGACTTTTCACGCCTTCAACTGATCAGATGTCTTATATGATTGATGCTGTGATAAACTATTCTTGAGTTGTGGATCAGGATAGGATAAGAAGTGATATAAAAGTGTTTCAAGCATCTTTTTAAGTTTCCTTGCTTCATCTCATGGGAGTGCTTGCTTATGAAACAAAAAATACTTAGATTTATCACTAATAAGTTCTTCATTATCCCTGTAGCAGTTTTAAGCCTGTATTCAGTAACAGGCTTTTACATTATTCCTCAGACTATCCTATGGTATGCACCAAAATTTGCAAAAGAACAGCTTCGCTGCCAGGCAAGTATCGGCACGGTTAGCCTGAATCCTTTTCTTTTTAAAATCGAAATTAAAGATATAAAGATAAATAAACTGACAGGAGAGACTCTTGCAGAGCTTAATCGTTTTTTTTGTGATTTGGATATCATAAGCGTTGCAAGCAAACCCTTGACTATTACTGAGCTTATACTTGAAAAGCCTGTCATCAATGTCATTATCAACCCAGACGGCAGCCTGAACTTCGCAGGTGTCGGCCATGAAACAAACGCAAATCCTCCTGCTGCAGAATCAAAACCTTTCCTGATTTTATTAAAAAAGAGCTCCATATCAGGTGGAAGGATTTTTTTTACCGACAAGCGCCAAAGCATGCCTGCTGACCTGAATATTCAGAATATAGACTTAACCCTTACCGATTTATCAACTGTTCAGAACCATACAGGAAGCTTTGCTCTTTCTGCTTCTACAACTGATAACGAATCTGTCAGGTGTCAAGGTAAAATCTCCTTGCTTCCATTTCTATCCAGCGGCAAACTGGCCTTGGAAAATATTCAGTTTGCAAGCCTGTGGAAATTTTTCCGGGATTCTCTTTCTCTTGAATCTTTTTCCGGAAAAATGAACATGACAACTGAATATACTATAGATTCATCCAATGCTACCATGCAGACCAAGCTTAGTGATTTCCTGCTTGATATCACAGAACTGGCTCTCAGACTTCAGGAATCTGAAAGGAATTTGCTTGAATTCAATCAGATCAAATTGGAAAAGACAAGTTTGAATTTGGCTGAACAACAGATTCAAATTGGTAATCTTTACATAGCGAACGGTTCAGTCAATCCGCTAATTGATGAAGAAGGCCAAATAAATTTTGGAAAAATAATAAAAAATAATAAAAAACAAAACACATCAGAACACTCTGTCCAGCCTGCAATACCCAATGAAACAGAAGTCCCAGGCTATGCCTGGGTGGTTAATGCTGACAATTTTGAAATAAATGGCATGGCCATAAATTTAGAGGATTTCAGCCGTATTGAACCTGTTTTTGCCGGAGTTTCACAAATTGATCTCCGATTCAAGTCAAGGATAAATGCAGGCTCTGATAAAACAACCATAAGCATTAACGGGTTATCAACAGAACTCAGACACATACGAATTGGACGACTCAAGACACAAAACAAACCACTTTTTCACACTGAAACACTATCTGTTGAAGGCTGTGATCTCGATCTTGAAAAAAGTTCCATGGATATTTCAAGAATTGCGCTAAAAAAAGGTGGCATCAATTTTTCAGTCGACAAAAATAAAGAGATTGACCTTGTGCGCCTCTTTGAACCAAAGAAGAAGGCCCGGGTTTCTGTTGTTTCAACCCAACTTGAAGAAAAAAAACCAGCCTCATTAAAATACAATATCAAGACTTTTGAAATAGATGGGTTTAACTTCGATATTTCCGACCTTGCTTTAATGCAAAAAAAACCTGTTATTTCAGTTGAGGCTTTTTCCTGCCGCCTTTCAGATGTGGACGGGAAATCTATTATGAATCTTGAAACAGGTTTTAAACTTTCTTCAGGCGGTTCTGCTACTATCAAGGGCAGGGTAAATCAGGGAAAGCCATCTGTTGAGGCAAACCTGAATCTCCAGAATATATCCTTAAAGCCTCTTCAACCTTACCTTGAGCCTTTTGTCAATCTTATTTTACAGTCTGCCGATCTTTCAATCAAAGGTTTTGTCAGCTATAACAAACGTGACGCTGATGTCGCCTTCAAGGGCGGAATTAAACTCGATAAACTGCAGTTGGCAGAACCTGATGTCAAAAAATTATTCATGAGCTGGGAATCATTACAGATACCTGATATCAATTTTACTCTCAAGCCGGACAAACTCGATATTGCCGAAATAAGTTTAATAAAACCGGTCGGAGAACTTATAATTGCCGAAGATCAGAAATTAAACTTGACGAGAGTGATAAAAAAACATGAAGAACAGGCAAAAAAATCACCCTCCCCTGCCCTGACCTCTAAAAAAGATGAAAATATTTTTCCTGTTCACATAGGAAAAATACAGATTCAAAAAGGGGATATTATTTTTGCCGATTTCGGCCTGAAGCCTCAGTTTAAAACTAACATAAAGGAAATTAAAGGTTTTTTAAGCGGATTTTCTTCCGTTCTTGATCTGTCTTCCAAGATTCAGCTTGACGGGAGGGTCGATCAGTACGGGATGGCAAAGATAGGTGGAAATATAAATGTCTTTGATCCGGCCAAAGCAACCGACATTAACCTCGTCTTCCGTAATGTCGAAATGACAAACTTGACACCGTATTCCGGAAAATTCGCAGGCCGATTGATCGAATCCGGAAAACTCTCAATGGACTTAAAATACAGGATCGAAAACAGAAAACTTGTTGGAGACAACAAGATAATTCTGGATAATCTTATCCTTGGAGAACACGTTGACAATCCAGGGGCTATAAACCTCCCTCTTGATCTTGCAATAGCATTGCTCAGAGACTCTGACGGCATAATAGACATAGGGCTTCCTGTCACAGGGGATCTAAGCGATCCTCAGTTCAGCTATGGACAGCTTATCGGAAAAGCTTTACTCAATTTTCTTACAAAAATCATAACTTCCCCTTTTCGCGCACTGGGATCTTTGTTCGGATTTGGGACTGAAAAAATGGACACAATTTCTTTTGATCCTGCAAGACATGAGCTTCTGCCGCCGGAACAGGAAAAAATACATAAAATAGCAGAAATGATGAAAAAACGTCCCCTGCTACTGCTTAGCATACATGGACAGTACAGCCTTGAAACAGATGTTGCGGAAATCAAGGCAATAAAAGTTAGAAATCTGATTGCAGAAAGTGCCGGGAAAAAAAACAAGCCAGGAGAAGATACAGGGCCAGTTGACCTTAGCTATTCCCATATCCAGGCTGTTGTAGAAAAAATGTTTAAAGAAAGAACTGGGCTGAAAAGTTATGATGAAATCAAAAAACCAATTGAAGAATCATCCAAATCAAGGTCTGAAAAGTCACTCATGCTTTCAAAAGAACTTTATGCCAGACTTGTTGACACAGAGCCGGTTTCAAAAGAGGCTCTCATAGAGCTTGCCATGCAGCGTGCCAAGGAAATTGCAAGAGAACTGCAAGAAATAGGAGGCATTTCTTCAGAGCGCCTTGTTTTGAAAAACCATGAAGAGCTTGACTCAGGCCAGGCTGGTGCTAAATTTACAATTGGATATTAGCCATTACAAAGTAAATAGTGATGAACTCGTAAAAAGTCAATATTCGGACGGCTTTGTAAAAAGGCCGCAGGCAAGGCGCACAAATCCTGAGGAATGAGGCGTACTTATGGTACGCCGCAATGACGAAGGATGCAGTGCAACGCAGCATCCGACTTTTTTACGATGCCGTCAATAGTAATAAAAAAAGAAAGACCCCATAATGATGATAGAGTATCTTAAACCAACGCCTTCCATTAATTCAGACGACATAAATGTTCTCGAATTCGCCAGAAAAAACTCCGGATCTTCGCCTGATCCGGTAAAACAGGTTATAAGCCTGTATTATGCAGTACGTGACAAAATAAGGTATGATCCATATACAATTGAAATGACCCCTGAAGGATTAAGTGCCAGTAAGACCCTTGCTACAGGCAGAGGCTGGTGTGTTCCCAAGGCAATCCTTCTTGCAGCCTCCTGCCGCGCCATAGGAGTACCTGCAAGGCTTGGCTTTGCAGATGTCCGCAATCATCTTTCGACTAAAAGAATGCGTGAAATCATGAAAACAGATGTTTTTTTCTGGCACGGATACACATCCATTTATCTGAACAACATCTGGTTAAAGGCTACACCTGCTTTTAATACAGAGCTATGCAAGAGATTCAGAATAAATTCCCTCGATTTCGATGGAAAAAACGATTCTCTCTATCACCCTTACGATCTTGACGGGAAAAAGCATATGGAATATATAAGGCACCGTGGAGAATTCGCAGATGTTCCGATCGATCTGATGAAAGAGACTTTTCAGCGCGAATATGTTTTTAGTCCATCCTGGAATATGTCTGACTTCGACTCAGAGGCCGAAAACTGATTATCAGAATAACAAGGAGTTTATTAAAAAATCCCGGAAAAGGATGAATCCGGAAAATTTCTCCTTCAGAGATCAATTTATTTACATTGAATTTAAAATTTCTGTTTTCAGCTTAATCTTGTGTTTTTCTATTTTGGCGTGAAGTGTAGGCCTTGAAAGCCCCAGGAGTTTTGCAGCCTGTGTACGGTTTCCATTGGTTGATTTCAAAGCTTCTGCGATAACAATACCAGAAACAGTATCCATGAAATCTTCAAAACTGTAATTCCAGTTTTCATTGGCCAGTAATTGTTTCACCCAATCCCTGATGGCTGTGATTTCAATCTCCTGGGTCTGTCTGGTCTTGTCCCTTGTATTAATTATCTGCTCCAAATCTGCTGTGGAAATTGGAGCACCTCTGTTAAATATCAAGGCTTTCTGAATCAGGTTAGACATTTCCCTTATGTTGCCAGGCCAATCATAGCGTTTCAGAAGAGCCAAAGCATAAGCCTGTATTCCCGGATTATCCATTTTTAATTCAGTGGAAAATTTATGAAGATAAAAGGAAATTAATTGATCTATATCTTCTTTGCGCTCTCTTAGCGGTGGAAGTTCAATGGTAACTACTTTAAGCCTGAAATACAGATCCTCTCTGAAGCTACCGTCCACAATTGCCTGCTCGAGATTCTTATTTGTGGCAGCAATGATTCGGACATCCACTTGAATCGTTTCTTCACCGCCTAGCCTTTCAATACTTTTTTCCTGCAGCAGCCTTAATATTTTAGCCTGAATGCTCAATGGCATATCGCCGATTTCATCCAGAAAAACCGTACCCCCGTTTGCCTGTTCAATTTTTCCGATTCGTCTCTGGAAAGCCCCGGTAAAAGCCCCTTTTTCATATCCGAACAATTCGCTTTCAAGAAGATTTTCAGGTATTGCCACGCAATTGATGATCATGAATGCCTTGTCAGCACGCATTCCGTGTTGATACACAGCTCTTGCCACCAGCTCCTTTCCAGTCCCTGATTCACCGCGGATCAAAACAGTTGCATCGGTTTGTGATACCCTGCCTATGGCTTTATAGACATTCTGCATGAGCCTGCTCTGACCGATAATGGCATCCCCTACAGACTGTTTGCCTGGAATAGCATCTACTGTGACAGGGTATCTCATAAAATATCCTGCCTCAATCGCCTGCCGGATAAGATTGAGCATCTCAATCACTTCAAAGGGTTTTAATACATAATCATATGCTCCCATTTTGGTGGCTTCTATGGCAAGATCGGTAGTGCCATAGGCAGTTACTATGATAACAGGAAGTTTTGAATCAATTTCCCTGATCTTTATGAAGGTTTCCATCCCGTTCATCCCTGGCAGCCGCATATCCAGTATCACAAGATCAAGTGTATTGTGTTTGATGATTTCAATGCCATCTTCTCCGGAAGCAGCGGCAATAACCGAATAATTTTCTTCTTTTAACAGCTTGCAGAAACTTATCCTCAACTGGTCATCATCATCTACTACCAGGATACTGCTCATTTAAGCATCCTTTATGGGCAGAGTAATTATCATAGATGTTCCCCAGCCCTCTTCACTGATTACATCAAGCCATCCGCCGTGCTCATGAATGATATTATATGCAATATTCAACCCGAGCCCTGTTCCTTCTTCCTTTGTTGTAAAGAAAGGATCAAATACCTTGTCTTTGATCTTATGAGGAATGCCTTCACCATCATCTGTGATCCTTATCACATCGGTTTTTCCTGTAGGACCCTGAAGCCTTACTTCTTCATAAATAATTATGGAACCCCCTTTTTTCATTGCCTCACAGGCATTAATAATGACATTTACTATGACCTCCTTGAGCTGTTCTGGATCTAACAGTGTTTCAGCAAGAAGTCCATTGCGTATGATCTGTAATTTCACTTGATAGGATTTAAGCCTTTGTCCGAGGAGATAAACTGCACTGTCCACAACATGAGAAGGGCTCATTTTTTTTATTACAAGCTTCGGGGGTCTTGCAAATTCCAGGAAGTTTTCAACAATTCTATTGATCTGCATTATCTCGCAGGAAATTACGTTAAAGTCTTCTTTCTGTTCATCTGAAAATGAACAGGATCGATTCAGTGAAAACAGTCTCATCTTGACAGAGGTTAAAGGGTTCCTGATACTGTGTGCAGTACCAGCGGCAAGCTTACCGATGAGTGCCATTTTCTCGGACTGCATCAGGGATTCCTGGCTGTGTTTTAATTTAATACTTGTAGCTTCTGCATCTTCGATAAGCTCAAGAACACCTTTTTTTAATGCATCCACCTCATCCAGGGTGTTTCCTGATTTAACACCTCCTGTGTCTACCTGGAAAAGCAGTTTTCGGATAGGATCCATGATGTGACGGGCAAAAATGAAATTAACCAGAAGACTTAGAAAAACAATTGAAACTGCCGCGATTAATGCAATAAACCTCAGCCTGCTTGCTTCTTTCATGCTGATTTCAATGGCAGTTTGTATCTTTTTCTTATGAAAATCCTTAATCTGTTCGCATAATTCAAGTATTTCGAAAAAAGCCTGTCTAACATCCTGATGCAGGGCAAAGCCTTTTTGTCTTTCACCTGCATTATATAATTCTATAACCTTATCCCTTGCTGAAGTATACTCCCTGTAATCGGCTTCAATTACCTCAATTGCTTTTATTTCCAGTGGTTCTTCAATAAGGGTTTTTACTTCTTCAAGTTTTATAAAGAACAGTCTGCGGTACTCGGACAGTTTTACAAGCCATTCCGGATTGCCGTCCTGAAAATAATAGGATACATGTCCTTTCTGGTTAATCAAAGCAGTCCCCATGGCTTCGACTGACTCAAAAATTACAACATTTTTCGCAATAATATTTTTAAAGACCTTTTCAATTCTGTATGTGTACCATACCATCAGGACTGCCCCTACTAGTGTGATACACAAAAGAATTGCATTCACCAGATGCACCCTGTTTTTAAGGCTTAGAAGTCCGGAAAACATCTGTTTCAGATATCTCTGCTTGTTTTCACCAAAAGTTGTGCTTCTGCTTTCCGGATGCGCTCTTCATGATCCTCTTTCCTCTTTTTCGCATTTTCCAGCTTGATTTTGATATCTTCGAAATCCGCTGGTTTCATCAGGTAATCAAAAGCACCTAGCTTCATTCCTTCAACCGCTGTTTCGGTTGACCCATGGCCGGTCAGAAGCAGCACTTCAACAATCGGATAAAGATGTTTTATCTGTTTCAGCGTGTCGATACCATCCATTCCAGGCATCCTGAGATCCAGAAAAATCACATCAACAGCCGTCTTTCCCAGTATTTCAAGAGCCTCTTCCCCGCTGTAGGCCACCAATACATTTTCACCTTGATTTTTCAGCCTCAGTGAAAACATTTCAACAAAATCTTTTTCATCATCTACTATCAGTATTTTTGCTGGAATCTTAAACATGCGCTCTTGCTCCTTCGTTAAAAATAGTGATTAATTAATAGCTTATTCCTTTATATCCGAATTCTTAGGCAGTCGGATGACAAAAGAACTTCCCGAGCCAACAGTGCTTTCAACCCTTATATCTCCGTTAAGATCGGAAATGAGTTTATGAACAACAAAAAGCCCTAGTCCTGTTCCATTGTCAAATGACTTGGTTGTAAAAAAAGGATCAAAGATCTTGCCAAGATTCTCTTTTGATATACCTGCACCATTATCTTTAATTTCAAGGAATGCATCTGAATCTGTATCCCAGACAGACAGAGTTAAGGAACCTTTGTTTTCCATGGCATGAACAGCATTGTTTAGAAGATTGATGAGAACCTGGCGTATTTTATATGGATCACTTGTGATAACGGCACTCTTACTGACTGCTGGCCAGTGAACCACTATCTGTTTATATTCAATCTCTTTTTTTACCAGTTCAAGGGTTTCAGATAGCAATTCCTTGAGATCAAATTCCGAAGCCCTGGATTCTGTCTTTTTTACATGTCCAAGAAGTTGATGAGTAATCCTTTTGGCTCTGTTTACGCTTTTTTCAATTTTCTCAACACATAGTTTCAGGATATTCTTTTCTGGAAAACCAGACATTTCAGGGCCGTTGATCACCAGTTTCATTAAACCGGCAGCTTCATTGATTATGGCCAGCGGATTGTTAATCTCATGGGCAATCCCTGTTGCCATGGTTCCCAAAGCCACCAGCCGATCCGTATCAATCATCTTTTTTTCAAGCTTTTTACAGTATTCATGTTCTCTGTCCTTTTCTTCCTCCATCAGGATTTTTTCAAAAGCCTGTCTTATTTTATTAACCAAATGCTCAATCTCAACAGGTTTGGTAAGGTAATCAAAGGCTCCGGCCTTGATCCCTTCAATGCCATCTGAGACTGCAGCATTGCCGGTAAGAAGAATGACCTGTGTCCTTGCATTACTCTGCCTTATGGCCTTTAATGTATCTATACCGCTAAGTCCCGGCATTTTAACATCCATAACCACCACATCAACAGGTTCTTGGTCCATAATTGCAAGACACCCATACCCGCTGGAGGCTTGCAAAGGCTCCAGCGTTCTTTTTGAAAGCCTTTTAGCTATGGTTTGCCTGAACCCATCCTCATCATCTACCAGAAGCAGACGTATTTTTTTGTCTTCTCTTTCCATTCTTTTCTGATTATAAACTATTGTTCAAAACAAAAGTTACTGATAAGATGTTTTAATAGTAAGTTGGAAGTTTTTAGTCTCTTGTTCACAGCATGTTCATGCAGCCTATCTGACTTAAGTAGTTACAATATTCTCTGATTGTTTATTCTGATGATATGCCTTCATGATTTTATCTATCAGTTCAGAAAGTTCACAGGGTTTGGTAAGGTAATCGAAGGCTCCGGCCTCTACCCCTTCCTTTGCTGCAGTTTGTGATCCATGCCCGGTCAGAAGAATAACCGGAAGCTCCGGAATCATCCGCTTTATAACTTTAAGAACCTCGATGCCGTCCATATCTTCCATTTTCAGATCAAGAACAACCACATCAAAATCCATTTTACGCAGAATCTGGATTGCTTCAGTACCACTGAATGCTTTTGTTGGATTAAAAGCCCTTTTAGAAAGCCTGTTTGCAAGGACATTCAGATATCCTTTTTCATCATCTACAAGAAGAAGGTTTATGACTTTTTCATTGTTTCTGTCTGGATTCATGACTATCCTCTTAGACCTAGGGGCGACTCCCTGTAATTTCCCTAATACGCGCTTCTAGTATTTTTTCTTCATGTTTTCTTTTCTTTGCAGCAGCCTCTTTTACTTTTCCAAATAGCAAATCAATATCACATGGTTTCATAAGATAATCAAAGGCTCCTAGTTTCATTCCTTCAATGGCAGTTTCAACAGTGGCATGACCTGTAAGCATGATCACCTCCACAAGGGGTGCAATTCTCTTTATTTCGACCAGAGTCTGGATGCCATCCATTTCGGGCATTTTTACATCGAGGACAATCACTTCAAGGGCTTTATTTTTTTTAATTTCGGTCAAGGCATCTTTTCCGCAGTAAACAGCGGAAACTATCAACTCTCTTTTTTCCAGGCGCTTTGTAATTGTGTCAAGAAATGCTTTTTCATCGTCTACAAGCAATAATTTAATATTATCCATTTGTTTCCCCCTGTTCGCTGATTGCCTTATTTTCTGATAATTTGTCCTGAAAAGGAATCCAGATACGGAATCTTGTCCCGACACCGACTTGGCTTGTTACATCAATCTTTCCTCCCATTTTCTGGACAATGCCATAACATATTGAAAGTCCGAGACCCGTTCCTTTACCCACAGCCTTGGTTGTAAAAAAGGGATCAAATATCCTCTCAAGATTGTCTTTAGGAATGCCTGGACCATTGTCTTCGATTATAATGACAAGGCTGTTCTTCTCAAGCTTGCTTTGCTTTGTCTCAATCTTGATTATACCACCGCTTTTTTCCATGGCATCAATCGCATTATTTATAAGGTTTAGAATAACCTGCTGAAGTTCTGCTGGAGATATCCTGACAAATGGAATTCCATCTTCCAGATTTGTCTCAAAACTGACATTATTGTACCGTGCCATTTGTGAAGTAAGAGAAACCATTTCTCTAATACAGTCATTGACCTGGACATCATTGGCTGTGGAATCGGTTTTCCTGGCAAAGCTCAATAGCTTATGAGTGATTTCCTTGCAGCGTTTCCCCTGGGTATTTATCTGACGCAGGGAACGCCTGAATTCATCGAGATTTTTTGATTCTATTAAATCGTCTTCATGAAGAAGATCTTCAATCCAGCCGGCTTCTTCAACCATTATGGCCACAGGGTTGTTTATTTCATGGGCAATGCCTGCAGCAAGCTCACCAATGCTGGCAAGCTTTCCGCTTTCTATCACTTGCATTTTCATGTTCTCACTCTTTGCATCTGCACTTGAAATGAGTTTCACGACATTTCGCGGCAGCTTAAAGGCAACAAGAAGGATTGCTATGCATGCAGCAATAAAAATAAATCCGGCCAGAAGCTTTATTTTAAAGAGATCAAAGAAGGCATCACTCTTATCCTGACGAAAAACAAAGATCCAGTTAACGTTCTTAAGAGCGGAAATAAAAAACAAATATTTTTTCCCTGCCACGTCCTCTCTTTCAGTAATGATGGTTTCTCCATTATCCTTATGCTCTACAAGAAACGGGAGGAAGGACGGATTAATTTTGATATCGGCCTTTGTCTGCACCTGGCCTTTTGCGTTCAAAATATATGCAATGCCTGTTTTTCCGATATGGATATCCTCTACCATGGAATTAAACTTAGTGAAATTAATTGTTGCGCGTAAAATATAATTCTTTCCGTCAATTTTTAACTTTACGGCCATGATAAAATGAGCATATCCTCTTAGTCCTGTAAATACATCACTTATATAAATCGGCCTCTCCATTGCCTCTTTAAACCATTGAGCAGTTTTGTAATCAGCATTATCAAGCCTGTAAGGACCTTCATAAGCAACCTGTATACCGTTTTGATCTACCAGCCCCATATCGGTAAACACATCTCCATATCCACGTTCTAATAATTCAAGATTTTTCTTCAGAAACTCTTTTGGGGACTGCTGCCCACTTTCAAACTGGCTGGCAATATAGCTTATATTTGCAAGTTTCTCCCCTAAGAAAGTATCTATATTCTGTCTATGCTTTTGAACAAATTCTGAAATATGGGCATGGATTTTTTCTGTGTAGGCAAGATTAAATCGGTAATAAAGAACCCCTGTGGTTAAGACCATGGGAAAAAAGGAGATAAGAAGTATCAATATTTTGATCTTTCGGGCTAATTCCTGATAAAAAACTTCCCTATTTTCTGAAACTGCCTTCATGCTGCTTTTCCTTTCCCGCTCGGTATCTGCACAATAAACTTTTAAAGACTAGCAAATTACAAACTTAAAGAAAAGAAAAAAAGATGAATACATCACAGTGAAATGCTGAATAAACCGATATGCCCAGCCTGCCTGATCCCGGGGTGCATATTGTTATGAATCAGACATGGCCATGGCATGTTAGCGTGATGACTTCTTCAGCCCTGCTTCTTTATCGGTTTATCGCTGGAAGGCTTATAGTAAAAGAGGTTCCGAAATTTTGTTCACTAGAGACTTCCACTGTTCCGCCAAAACTCTCTATAATCCCAAAACAAACGGAAAGCCCTAAACCTGTTCCCTTTCCAACAGGTTTTGTGGTATAAAATGGAGAAAATATCTTGGTAAGATTTTCCTTACTTATTCCAATTCCGTTATCTGTAATCTTTATGATAAGAAACTGTTCATCTTTTATATCAGTTTCAATCTCTATTGTTCCTCCTTTTGATCCATGCCTTTCAGCTATGGCATCTATTGCGTTATTCAAAAGATTGAGTAACACCTGCTGAAACTGAGAGGGATCACCCGTAAAATCAGGCGTCTGAGCAGAAAAATGCGTTATAATTTCAATACTGTTCAACGCGGCTTTTTTTTCAATCATCCGGACAATCTCAGGGATGACTACAGATGGATGAAGTATCTGATTGCTTATCTCACTTTTCCGGCCGAATTTTAAAATGGCATGTGTGATATCAGAACACCGATTTATCTGGAGCATTATCTGGTCAAGTGATTCCTTGATATCATCCAGATCCTGCTTCTCCTTATAATCGATTTTAGCGAAGACTTCTTTCATTAGCATTTGAATAAGGGAATGTTCACTTTTAATAATCTGAAGAGGGTTATTGATTTCATGTGCAAACCCTGCTGTCATCTCTCCGATTTCGGCCAGTTTGGCAGCCCTGACAAGCTGATTTCCAAGAATTTTCTTTTCCTGATCCAGTTTTTCTATCTGTCTGACCACCCTTTTGGTACTGAATACTGCAACTACAATAATGACTGCTCCGCCAATAATCATTATGATCAGGATAATAAAATAGGCTGTATATAAAAATCTGTATGCATCATTTTTTTTCTGCCTGACCACAAGAAGCCATTCCCAGTTTTTGAGCCAGGTGGTTGCATACAGAAATTGGGTATTGGAAGAATCAGTTCTTATAAAAGTATTGATCCTATCCTTAGTTACAGGGAACTGGCTGAAATCAGAGTCTTTTTCCATGACATTGAGGCCCGAAGAACGTCTTTGCGTCTGAGAAATCCCGTCTTTATTCAGAATATATGCTTCTCCTGTTTTTCCGATTCTCACCTCGGATATCATCCAGTCAAAAGACAATGTATCAATAGTAGTCCTCAGAACCCATGCTTTATCACCGGTGCCCTGCTTGACGGCAATTACAAAATGTGGAATGTTTCTGTACCCAAGGAAAATATCACTGATGTAGTATCCGTTCTCAATAACCCTTTTAAACCATAATTCATCTGCATAGTTTTTCCCCTGTAGGTCAAATGGACCCGAATATTTCACATGGATGCCATCGGAATCAAAAAGCCCAAGATCGACAAAAGCGTTCGATTTTTTCTTTAGATTTTCAAATATTGCATCAATAACTTCCTTGTCATTGATCTGCTCAAACATGAATGTATTGGTTATAAATTCAAGGTCTGCTTTTCTTTCCATAAGGAATGATTCGATCATATCCCTGTGGTCGGACACAATACGCTTGAGACTTGCGGTCGTACTGTTCTCAAGCGAAGTTGTAAAATAATAAAAACCGACACCCACAGTCAGTATAAAAGGAATAAAAGGAATTATAATCATGTTTGCCAGAATGGTTCGCTTTATCTTGCTCCATTTATTTGTTTCTTTCATTGCCGTATCATCCATCATATGTTTCAGCCTTTAAATGTTGATGAACCTGTAAAAAGTGAAAAACCAGACAGTTATGTAAAAATTCCGCAGACAAGGCGCACAAATTAGCGAAGAAGCGGTGTACTTAGAGTACGCAGCAATGAGGAATGATGCAGTCTAAATTTTTATAAAAACGCTTTCATCTAACAGCGACCATCATCCGGTTATATATCAACAGCAGAATTTGTAAAATCATTTGTCACTTTCTTCTAATGCTCAAGTGCTATAAGACTTAAGGCCGAAGGCCACATGCTTTGCAGGTCAGGCTGTGAAACCCGCGGGCAGTGAGTTCTAACTCCTGACCTGCATTTATGATTTATGATGTGTTTTAATGCTTAAAACCAGTTGCTAATTCTTTTCTATGTGTGCAATTTTTTCTTTTGTTATGATGAAATTGGCTTCAGGAGTATAAAAGAAATCGAGAAACTCCTTTGTAGCCCCTGTTGGTTCACCATTTGTAATAATAAAATATGGAATGGTTATAGGGTAAGTTCCGGCTTTGACACTAGCTATGGATGGAACTGAGCCATCAAGCTCTAATGCCTTCACTTTTTTATCGATGGCGCTTATGAGAATATAACCCATTGCTGACACGTCAAGAGCTACTTCTGTCTTGACATCACCCATGCTTCCTATCTCTCTGGCCTTTCCGACTGCCATCTTGTCTTTTCCCAATACCAGTTTTTCAAAACCTGCTCTCTGATTGGCGGCTTTTTCCCTTATGATCATGCTTATCACGCCTTTATTTCCTCCGAGTTGTGCCCAGTTGGTTGTCCTGCCCTGGAGAATATCCTTTAATTGGGCAGATGTAATTGACTTTATCGGATTACTCGGATGAACAATCAATGCAACTCCGTCTCTGGCGAAAAGATACGTCTTTATGTCCGGATAAAGACCTTTTTCCTTATCATTTAAAGGACGATTTATCATTCCGAAAGAAACAGATTTGTCCTTTTTTCCAACAGCCTCAATCGCAGAGGCTGCATTGCTCTCTTTTGTTTTTATGCTGATTTCAGGGTTCTTTTTCTTGCATCCCCGTGAGACCTTGTCCACAACATCCTTGACCGCCTGAACGCCAATTCCACTGGCAACTTCTTCAGCAACAGCATTCTGTGTTATGAAAAAAACGAAGGCAGCCAATAAGACAATCCTTATTTTTAGCATTTGACCTCCTTAGCGAATATAGTCTCTTTGTGTTTCTTTATGATTACGGTTATTTTTGTATGAGCTCAACGCCAAATGAAGTCAGTCTGGCAGGTGTTTGCATCATGTCAAGATTTCCTGGCATTCCTACAAGAGGCCACCATATTGCCTGTATTGCACCAGCAAGAATCAGACATATGATCGTTCTAACGAAGAAAACCTTGAAAGCCTCTACCTGCGTGAAATAACCAAGCCCGTAAGCAATCAGTGTCGGAGGGCATCCTATTACAAGAAGAACAAATGTTGTTGCCAGAGGAACAGTCATCGCTATCGGAAATGTAGGCGCACCTGCAAGATCTGCCATGGGAACAACGACAGGAACAAGAAGAGCCGTTGCAGCAGCATTTGCCATGAAACTTGTTATGACAGCACTTATCCATCCCACCCCAAAAGACACTACAGGCCATGACGATCCTTCAAAAAAAGGAAACACCTGTTCTGCAATCCATTTGCCTGCTCCAGTATCAAGCATTGCAATTCCAAGTGCAAAACCAGCGCCAAAGACCATCATCGGGTTCCAGGGAAATTCTGCAAGGCATTTCTTCCAGCTCACTAAATTGAACATCATTACTGATATGACAAAGCCTGCACCCACTACTGAAACATGAACCTTTGTAAGATCACTTAAAATCCACAATACGAGGGCTGTAATTATCAACAAGCTCAGTCCCTTCTCATTTTTTGTGAGAGGGGGTAGTTTATCCGCAATTACTATTTCAGGAAGTTCCTTCATCTTTGGCGGCATTACCAGCATGAGGGCAATCCAAGTGCCCAAGCCATAAATCATGGAAGGAACTAACTGATATATGGCGTATTCAGTAAAGCCTATCTGGTAGCCTGTTGCTGCAAAGAACATCTCTGCTGCTGCAGGCGATCTTCCGCTTCCTATAAATGTTCCGCCTCCGCCGCAGGCAGCGCCGAGAGGAACTACAAGAAGAAAATGCTTCGTGAGATTATTTGATTTTGAAGGAGTCAATCCCATTTTCAGAAACATTGGAAGAAGTGAGAAAAGAAGAATTATTGTTATTGCCGCATCATGTGTCCAGGCGGAAAGAAATGTTGCAGACATGCATAGTGTAAAGCTTAGTTTTTTTGTATTTCTGCCGCCAACCCTTAGAACGCCGTTCAAAATCCTCTGTGGCAGGGTGGTCTGGCTTATTATGACCCCAAGCATGATGATTGTGAAAACAAAAACGACTGCAGGATGGGCATAAGACTGCCAGGCTTTGGCAAGAGGCTGTATCCCGAAAAGCGAAAGCGCTGCTCCAACGCTTATTGCAGTGATTCCAATAGATATTGCCTCAGATGTCCAGAGGATAACTATGGTTACAAGAAGAGCTAAATATTTATGCCCTCTTTCAGAAAGAGCATCAGGGGTTGGAAGAAGATAAATAACCACTCCTGCTCCAATCGCAATAAGTATCCAGGTGAGAATGAATTTCATTGATTTTGGTTCTGCCTCGCCTTCTTCAAGTGCTGCTATGCTTATTTCTTCAGGTGGTGCAAGAATACCATCCTGGTTTTTTAAGCTCATTTCTTTTGAAGTCATTATTAATACCTCCAGATTTTTTAGTTAAGAAAGAATTTCATCAGACACCAGGTTGAATACGGTCTTTATGATTATTAGCTATCTGGTTATGATATTAACGATCTCGAAGAAAAGATCCTGTTCTCTTAGAATGCCGACCAGTTTTTTTCCGGATGTAACCAGAAGACGCGTACTGTTGGTCTTGTACAATAAATCAGTTACAGCCATGAGGTTTGCGTTCTCATCGATCATAGGTAAAGATTCCAAGGCAAGTTCGCCTACTTTTTTATCTGCGATGGCCTTTAACTGAATTGTGAAAAGCCCGTCCCATCCCCCTGTGAATACGTGCGAGAAGCGAACACTGTCAGCCATTGAGGATTTCGGAAGGGAAAGATAAAAAGGCCTTACCCCTTTGATCAAATCCTTAATCCGGAGTATACCGATGAAATTCTTTTGTTCATCAAAGACAAGAAGCGAGCGGTGACCGGTTTTACGGATCAGGCTGCTGGAAACCACCTGGGTCTGGGAACTCATGAGTTTGTCTATGGCTTCGCGGATTGTGTTGTTGACGGTGACGCTGGAGTAGTTATCAACACCGGTCATTATGTCCTTGACCTTCTTCTCAGTTCGATCTGCACCGGTTTTGGTTACAGAGTAAGCTTCGTTGATTTTTACTGCAAGAAGATCAATATCGCAGGGTTTTGAAAGATAGTCAAAGGCAGCTAACTTGCGGGAATTCAGCGCTGAATCAGGGCTCCCATGCCCTGTAAGCATGATAACCTGAGTCTCAGGAGCAATTTTCTTGATTTCCTCAAGAGCCATGTGACCGTCCATGCCTGCCATTTTAACATCAAGGACTACCACATCTTGCGGGTTTTTCTTTATGATGTTTATCGCCTCCTCACCTGATCCTGCAATGGTTGTTGCAAACCCTTTTTTCTTTAAGAGTTTCGATGTTGTTTCACGAAACCTCTCCTCGTCATCCACAAGTAGTAATTTAATGCTGTCCATTATTTCTCTCCTTTAGCTCTGATTGTCTCTTGTCATTGATTATTCTAATTTTTCACTTAAATATCATTTATCAGACTGATCACCCCCTGATATGAAAATATTAAAAAAATTGTTATTCATGGCTAAATTTTCGGAATCCAGTAGTCATTCTTTTTTTTCAGTACAGTCAATGCATGAAATTCTGAAACCGTTAGAGCAAATGACATGCCAAAAGATTCACGAAAAAGGGAATTCATAACAACACCCTGAAATACTGAATAAACCGTGATTTTGAAGTGATTCACCAGAGATTTACGACTGTCAGTTATTTTTACAACCTGTAATAAAGTGTATCGCCTGAACAAAATTAAAAAAGAATTCTGATTTCCTATTAAGATTCAAACGATCACATGACCTACACCATTGACCAGACAAGGTGTTTTATGGTAACTAAGCCTGAATTGTAAAAATGCCTTACACTGCTCATTTCAGGACGAAGATCAGGAACTGGGCTCTTTGAAGACTTTTATATTACAATATTTTATTATTGGAGGAAAATTCAATGAAAGAAGTCGTTATAGTTAGCGGATCAAGAACTGCCATAGGAAACTTCGGCGGGGCACTCATGAATGTTCCGGTAGCAGAACTTGGTTCTATTGTATTGAAAGATGTCTTAAAACGCGTTGGATTAAGACCTTTTGCTGATCAGGCAATGAAAGATTATGCCCCAGAAAAACTTAAAAACCAGGGAATGACAGAGCTTGAGAAAAAAGCATACGACTGGGATGACAATGCAGCACCTGTTGTAATCGATGAGGTTATAATGGGAAATGTTCTTCAGGCTGCACAGGGACAAAACACTGCAAGGCAGGCAATGATCAAGGCAGGCATTCCGAAGGAAACTCCGGCTGTTACCATAAACAAAATATGCGGTTCCGGTCTGAAGGCCATTGCAATGGGTGCTGCATCCATAATGAGCGGTCAGGCTGATGTTATTCTGGCAGGAGGCCAAGAAAACATGAGTCTTGCTCCCATGGCCCTTCCTAAAGCCCGCTGGGGACACAGGATGGAGCTGACCGGAAAAGGCGAAATTTATGACCTCATGGTATTTGACGGCCTGTTTGAGATTTTCTATGGTTATCACATGGGTCTTACTGCTGAAAACATCGCATCCATGTATGGAATAAGCCGTCAGGAACAGGATGAGTTAGGGGTTTTAAGCCATTTACGGGCAATGACAGCAATAAAAGAAGGCATCTTTGCCAAAGAAATTGCTCCTGTTGTTATCCAGTCACGAAAAGGCGAAGTCTTATTCAATACTGATGAACGCCCCATGGACACTAGTCTCGAAAAAATGGCAAAACTCAAACCAGCATTTAAAAAAGACGGCTCTGTCACTGCAGGAAATGCGTCGGGAATAAACGATGCAGCAGCAGCAGTTCTCATGATGAGTGCTGACATGGCCAGGAATTTGGGGCTTGAACCAATAATCAGGATAAAAGGCTTTGCAGCAGGAGGACTGGATCCTGCCTACATGGGGCTTGGACCTGTTCCAGCAATTAAAAAAGTCCTCAAAAATACAGCAATGACCATCAAGGATATTGACATGATAGAGCTTAATGAGGCTTTTGCCGCACAGGCCATAGGCTGCATGAGAGAGCTTGGAATTGAAAATGATAAACCCAATGAGCTTGGAAGCGGTATTTCTCTTGGCCACCCGATTGGTTGCACCGGAGCAAGGCAGATGGTTACAGGGATGTTCCAGATGCAGAGAAAAGGCTACAGCACAGGTCTTTTTACGATGTGTATCGGAGGGGGCATGGGAATGGCAATGATTGTTGAAAGGTAAGGCTTTTTTTCTTTACATGTTCGGCAGTTATTGATAAAAGATGATATAAAGAACAGCTTTTACAGGAGAGTAAGCTTATGGACATCAGCAGAAAACTGGGGGTTTTGGTGTTTTGTGGAGTTCCTGCAATTATCGGAGGCGGCATTTTATACGGGATTTTTAACAGTTACACTCCGGTTGCAATCTATGAAATAATGCTCTTGTTTGTAGCAGGAGGATTTATCAGTAAATAGCGCCTCTTTTTAGCTCATTCTTTTTGCATGATTCCTACTTGAATTCAGCCCTGAAATGCGCTTGCCTTTCGGGGCTCTGACATGATAGCTATTGATAACTCTAATGACATTATCCTTCCAGGAAAGATTCGGTGAACGATCCGGTCGGCAGAAATCTAAAAACATGGTATTTTCTGGCTGTTTTTCTGTTATCCACTTTGTTGTTTCTGTGGCTTCTATGGCCGTTCATATCCGTCATTGTGCTTGCTGCGGTTGTAACATCTGTCTTCTTTCCGATCTTTGACTTTTTAAAAAAACGAATCAGCATCTGGTTGTCATCACTTCTAACATGTGTTCTCATTTTCCTGATTCTTTTCGTACCCATGATCTTTTTTGTTGGTGCCCTCTCTCGGGAAGCCTTCGTTCTTTACAAGACTGGAAGAGATGCTGTTATAAGCGACAAACTCCAGATGCTTCTGTCGAACAATCAGTTGTTAGAAAGCGTGAATCAATTTATGGCAAGATTCAACTATGTCATTACAGGTGAAGTATTGAATATGGCCATATCGGATTTAGGTAAAGCAGTAGGGCTCTTTCTTTATCAACAGGCAAGCGGCGTTGCTACAAATGTCTTAACTTTCCTGGTTTATTTCTTTTTCATGCTCATGTTCATTTATTTTTTCCTTGTGGAAGGGCATAAACTGATCGATTTTATGATCGATCTGTCTCCTCTTCAGTATGAACAGGATAAAAAACTTATTCAAAGGTTCAATGAGATGGCTGGCGCCATTTTAATAGGGAACGGTCTGAACGGCCTGATACAGGGATTTTTAGGCGGGTTAGTATTTTTTCTTTTTGGCCTGAAATCCCCTTTCCTCTGGGGCGTAATCATATCCCTTGTGGCAATCATTCCTGTCATCGGAACAGGGCTTGTGTTTATTCCAGCTGCAATCTATCTGTATTTGAATGACAGGGTTGCAGCATGTGTTTTTTTCATCGTTTTTTTTGTGATACTTTTTGTTTTCATGGAGTATTTTTTCAAGCCAAAACTTGTAGGCAACCGTGTAAAAATACACGCTCTGCTGGTTTTTCTGGCAATTATTGGAGGACTAAATCTTTTTGGAATTCTTGGAATCATATACGGTCCTTTAATACTGACTTTGTTTTTAACTTTGACTGAAATTTACCGTACAAATTATCAGAACCTGTTTGGGTATGAAGATTCTGACAAGA
Organism: Desulfobacteraceae bacterium; assembly: GCA_037439445.1. GTDB lineage: Bacteria > Desulfobacterota > Desulfobacteria > Desulfobacterales > Desulfatirhabdiaceae > JBBIWB01. The sequence goes on from JBBIWB010000008.1 coordinate 82,998, forward strand.
ACATAAAAGAGTAAAGACTGATGAACTCGTAAAAAGTCAATATTCGGACGGCTTTGTAAAAAGGCCGCAGGCAAGGCGCGCAAATCCTTAAGGAATGAGGCGTACTTATGGTACACCGCAATGACGAAGGATGCAGCGCAAGCGCTGCATCCGGTCTTTTTACGATGCCGTCAAGACTCGTAAAATTAAATTGTAAGAAGG
>JBBIWB010000009.1:0-76383 GCA_037439445.1 Desulfobacteraceae bacterium
ATCTCGGTTAGAAATAACCATATGGTAAGGTGTCATTTGGTGACGTCCTTAACTTAGTAATTTAACTCCGCTTAAGTCCTTTCTGACTATCTCATCTCCCTGGTCAACCAGCTTACTCACTGCCTGTCGTCGGAATAATGAGGCAAATCAATCTTGATGAACTCGTAAAAAGTCAATATTCGGACGGCTTTGTAAAAAGGCTGCAGGCAAGGCACGCAAATCCTGAGGAATGAGGTGTACTTATGGTACGCCGCAATGACGAAGGATGCAGCGCAACGCAACATCCGGCCTTTTTACGATGCCGTCAATCTTGCGCAGCTCGATTCACTGTATAAACAATATTAAACATCACTTCTCTGTTAGTGAATCCGCAATTGTCTGAACATGCTGGAATCATTATCGAAAGCAAATCTGCATGCCAAATGTATCAGTCAAGCACGTCTTTATCCAATGGCCTCAGCCATCAATCACTTATCTTGAGTCTTTGCCCTATACGAATCATTTCTGTCGGAGCCATTTTGTTCAAACGCCTCAGTTCTTCAACAGAAACTCCGTAAAGACGACTTAGCCCGAACAATGTCTCCTGTGGCTTTACTTCATGGTATTTTCCGGTTGTCTTTGTTTTTTCAGTTGCTGCTACAGGTTTTGCAGGACTTGTCACTTCAGGTTTCTGAGCCTGCGAAAGCATTTTAACCGGAGCTTCTGCTTTTTGCTGAGACTGGGGTTTGCGGATATTTTCCAACTCCTTTGCAATCTGATCAAGGCGGTGATTTGTTGTTGATCCAAGCTTGTCGAGTCTTCCAGATACCTGTTCGAGTCTGTCGTCATGAATCGCGACATTAGCAATTTTCTGATAATTCTGTTCCATCTCCCCAAGTCTGATTTCAAGTTTTTTTATTTTAGACTCCATCTCGGCGACCTGCTTGTTATCCGCTGCAGGGCTTTGAAGTCTCGGAAGAAAAACAAAAAGAGCCACAAGAATAAAAACAGCAGCGCCTATTATGACAAATAACAGCCCGCTGTGCTTGCTTATATTCGAAACAAGGCCATCTACATTTCCTTTTTTCCATGGTGAATATGTGTCTTCAGAATAATAATCTCCTTCTGTGCCATGTTCATCAAAGCCTTTCTTGTCTCTGAACTTATCGCGTAAAGGTCTATCCATAATTATCTGCCTCCTTCAGATTAAGGATTAATATCGTATTTACCAACTGCTCAGGCCTTCTGGTCTGTAGACTATCACTTATTCCCTCATAAAAGCCTACAGTCTATAATGCCTCATTAGTTACAAAGTCTTTTATCTTATCGACTACATACTCCTGCTGGGTTCTCGAAAGCTCAGGATATATCGGAAGAGCAAGCGTCTGAAGAGCTGCTCTTTCCGATTCAGGAAAATCGTTTTGTCTGTAATTAAGAGATAAGAAACATTTTTGGAGATGAAGAGGAATCGGATAATAGACTTCGGTTCCAATGCCTGAATCCTCTAAAAAAGCCCTCAGTTTGTCTCTGTTGTGAGGAATCCGAATCACAAACTGATTGTAAATATGACGGTTTTCTTTTTCTACAGGCAAGATGATCTTCCCGTCAAGTCCTGCCTCAGAAAACAGGTCTCTATAGACTGCTGCATTATCCTGACGGGCTTTTGTCCATCTGTCAAGATGCTTCAGCTTGATCGATACTATTGCTGCCTGAAGAGCATCAAGTCTGAAATTACCACCTATCAGGCTGTGATAATATTTAGGGCTGGCTCCATGATTTCTTAGAATCGTCAATGTTTTGTAATGAGATTCGGAATTGACGGTGACAAATCCTCCATCTCCGAATGCTCCCAGATTTTTGGAAGGGAAAAAAGAAAAGCATCCGAAATCACCCATTTCGCCTGCCCTTCTGCCTTTGTATTCAGCACCGATTGCCTGAGCTGCATCTTCTATCACTGTCAAGCTGTTAGCCCCTGCGATTTCAAGGATTGGGTCCATATCTGCGCACTGTCCGTAAAGATGAACCGGCATAATGGCTTTAAGACATGATCTGTCGTTATTGCCCATTGAATCTATTTTCTTTGCAATGCCTTCCGGAGATATGTTGTAAGTTTCAGGGTTAATGTCAACAAAAAGAGGCCTTGCCCCCAGCCTTGAAATAGACCCGGCTGTTGCAAAAAAAGTATATGGCGTAGTAATGACTATATCACCTGATCCGATTCCTGCTGCCATCAGTGCTATCAGAAGGGCATCTGTTCCGGAAGAAACGCCAAGACCGTATTTTGTGTGACAGTAATAAGTCAGTTCTTTTTCCAAATTCACAACATGATGTCCCTGAATAAAGATCTGGCTTTCATAGATTTCTTCTGTAACCTTGAGGACATCTTTCTTTATGAGTTTGTACTGTTTTTTCAAATCAAGAAGAGGAACTTTCATCTAACCTCACTTTGTAAATGCTCAGGCGTTTAGACTGAAGGCAGAAGGCTCTTAACCGTTGCGCATGGCGTGTTCCTTCAGTCTTCATCCTATCCTACTCTCGTAAGCAGAGTTACTGATTCTATTTGAATGATGACAAGGGGATTGCTGTCTGCATTTTCGATGACAGCTTCATTTCCAGGCAGAATTTTGAAAGAATGGCCTGGATGCAAGCTGGTTGACCCAGATTCCATCATCGCTCTGGCAATTCCTTTAGCTACTACTATAGTCTTAGACCCCACGGGTTCAGAATTTTGTATCTTAACATCTGAACCGCTGTAGACGATTATACGGCTAATTTTGTAATCATCCTTAACCTCAAGGACAGTATGGCTTCCCCATGGCTTTGAAACAGTTGAATGCTGGTAATACTCCCAGCGATCTTTTCCCCTGAGAGTCCCGACTATTTCTTTAACATCCCTGCTGTTTTCTATGTCAGAGACGAAAATTGAATCATGAGTCTCTACTATTACCATATTTTTTATGTGGTTTGTTGCAATCAGCCTTTCATGTCCCATTACAAGACAGTTTTCGGTATTATTTACAATAACATCTCCTTGAAGGACATTCTGGTTTTTGTCTTTAGGCAAAAAATCATAGAGAGACTTCCAGGAACCTATATCGCTCCAGCCAAAATCTGAAGGCAGCACAGCACCTTTCAGGGTTTTTTCCATGATTGCTACATCCACCGAGATGTTGGGGAGTATTTTATAGTCCTCATAAGAAGGGCTTCCTTCCTTCAATATGAAACTCTTCATCCTGTTATAGAGATCAGGCTGGAATGCCTTGAATTCATTTATGGCCACAGATGCCTTGAAAGCAAACATTCCGCTGTTCCAGAAGAAATTTCCGGCCTTCACATAATGGGTTGCTGCTTGAAGATCTGGTTTTTCCACAAACCGCTTGATTGAAAAAGCTCCTTCTGAAAGCAAGTTCTGTCCTTCTATATATCCGTAACCTGTTTCAGGATATCCTGGCCGAATTCCGAATGTGACTATGTAGTCCTCAGCGGCAAGTCTTATCGCAGATTCAAGTTTGCCGTGGAAATTTTTTACATTGTTTATGATGTGATCTGCAGGAAATATGCAGACGATGGCATCTGATTCTTTACGCAGAATATCAAAAAGTGCCAGAAGTATTGCAGGAGCGGTATTACGGCCGCAGGGTTCACCTATGACATTTCCATTTGAATCGATCCCTATTGCCTTCATATGCCTTTTGATCTCTGAGAAATGATCGCTTCCGCAGACAATTTTTACCTTCTGAATGTCCAGAACAGGTGAAAGGCGCTTGATTGTGCTTTGTATCAGGGAATCCTCACCCATGAAACTGACAAGCTGTTTGGGACATAATTCACGGGATACAGGCCAGAGTCTTGTTCCGGAGCCACCTGCAAGAAGGACAGGATAAACCGACATACAGGGATTAGTCATTTGAAATGTCCATTTTTAGTTGTATTATGAATCTTGCCATTTGTATTTTTGCCGCTGTTATTGTAGTTCCTTGATTTAGAAGAAGAAACAGCTTGTCCGCAAACCGTTGTTACAGAATTATAACCTAAAAGATCATTTATATCCACTGTCAGGCTGCTGCCAATTTTTGTTTTCAGATGCTCTGGAAGGGATATGACTATCCTTACATGTCCAGGACAGTCTATATTCAGAAACACCGGGCTTGCTCCGGAATTTCTTCCAAGTATATCTCGAAGTTTTTTAAGGGTTTCTCTTTGAATCACAGTTAAATCGAGATTTATATGAAGTGTTTCAGCCCAGGTTTCTTCTGCCTTTTCAAGAGGGACTATGGTTTCAGCCAGAATTTTAACTCCTTTTTCATCTTTCTGAATTTCCCCCTGAACCATGATCTCAGAATCTACAGTAAGATTATCCTTCAGTTCTCCATAAATGTTTGAAAAAACCGTTATTTCAGCACTACCTTTCATGTCTTCGAGGGTAACAAAGGCCATGAGTTCATCGCGTTTATTTTTAATTACCTTTACTCCTCTAACTATTCCGCCAATCCTGATGAGTTCACCTCCCTTATTTTCTTCGAGGCAAAGTGAGTCTGTCGTAGCAAATTTTTTCAGAATATCTTCATAGCCTTTTAAAGGATGACCTGTGATGTAAAACCCTAGTATTTCTTTCTCGAAAAGGAGCCTTTGTTTATCATCCCATTCAGCAATTTCAGGAAGAGGAGAATGGGATATCTGCGACTCAGGCCCCAAGCTGTGCCCGAAGAGGCTTAATTGGGGATCAGAGCGTTTTTTATGCACAAACTGTCCGTATTCAACTGCATCTTCCAGCACAGCAATTAGCTGAGAGCGCCTCGCCCCTGTTGAATCGAATGCACCGCATTTTATCAGACTTTCAATGACTCTCTTGTTTACTTTCTTAAGCCCTACCCTTTCAGAAAAATCATATATTGATTTAAATCTTCCTTTTTTTCTTTCTTCTATGATGGAATCTATAGCTGCTTCGCCGACATTTTTAACTGCTACAAGACCAAAACGAATACTGCCATCTACGACAGTGAAGTCTTTTTGACTCTCATTTATATCCGGAGGAAGCACTTCAATAGAGTGATTGCGGCATTCAGTTATATATTTAACCACTCCGTCAGAAGAATGCATTTCGCTTGTAAGAAGTGCAGCCAGTAGTTCAACAGGATAATGAGCCTTGAGATACGCTGTCTGGTAGGCAATCAGTGCATAGGCCGCGCTATGTGATTTATTGAAACCATAGCCGCCGAATTTTTCCATGAGGTCAAAAAGCTGACTCGCCTTGTCCCTGGTAATGCCTTTTTCGATTGCACCCTCAACAAAGCGATCCCTGTGTTGTGCCATCATCTCTGTATTCTTTTTACCCATCGCCTTCCGGAGATCATCTGCTTCAGACATGGTATAATTGGCAAGCTCCACAGCAATCTTCATTACCTGTTCCTGATATACAATTACACCGTAAGTCTCTTTTAAAACGGTCTCCAGTTCAGGAACAAGATATTCAACAATTTTTCGCTTATGCTTGCGATTAACAAAATCATCCACCATGCCGCTTTCAAGAGGCCCTGGCCTGTATAGGGCAACCAGAGCTGTAATATCTGCGAAGCATTCGGGTTTCAGTCTGACAAACAAATCCTGCATACCGGAGCTTTCAAGCTGGAAGACCCCTGTTGTGTCTCCGGCAGAAAGGAGGCGATAGGTTTCAGGGTCGGAAAAATTCAGTTCCTGAAGATCAGGTGGAATCTTCCCCTGATCTTTGATCATTTTCAAGGTGCTTGCTATTACTGTAAGGTTTCTGAGTCCTAAAAAATCAAACTTCACAAGACCTATTTTTTCAACACATTGCATGTCGAACTGGGTTATTACTTCGCCTTTTTTCCCACGATACATGGGAAGATAGTCAACCAGTGGCCTGTCTCCTATTACAACACCAGCAGCATGTGTAGAGGCATGACGGGGGAGGCCTTCAAGAACCCTGCAGATTTTAATGAGGTCATTTATTTCAGGCCGTAATTGTGCAGCCTCATTAAGCTTTGTTTCCTGCCTGAGAGCTTCATCAAGAGATATATTGAGGACATCGGGAACCATTTTTGCGATCGAATCAACTTCTTGCAGCGGAATGGCAAGGGCCCTTCCTACATCTCTTATAACAGCCCTGGTTTTCAGTTTTCCGAAGGTAATGATCTGACTTACATAATCACATCCTCCATACCTGTCCACAACATATTTGTACACCTGTTCACGGCCATTTATGCAAAAATCAACATCTATGTCCGGCATGCTCTTTCTGCCTGGATTCAGGAACCTCTCAAACAGTAATCCATGTTCTATGGGATCTATGTCTGTTATTCCAAGACAGTATGCCACAAGGCTTCCTGCAGCAGAACCTCTTCCAGGACCCACCGGAATATCATGATCCTTGGCATATTTTATAAAATCGGCAACTATAAGAAAATAACCTGAAAAGCCCATTTTTATGATCGAATTTATTTCATACTCCAGACGATCAAGGTAAAGTCCTTCATTTTTTTCCGGATCCTTCTTCTGAACCCTCTGCCATACATGCCTGTAACCCTTGCGGACTTTTTCATCGAAAATATCATCTGCAGATATTTTCCCGGTCTTATCATAGACAGGAAAATGATAGGTCCTGAAATCAAATTCGAGGTTGCATCGCCTTGCAATTTCAACAGAATTAGCTATAGCCCCGGGATAGTTTCCGAAGTAATCCGCCATTTCATCTTGAGACTTGAAATAAAGCTGATCTGTCCGGAATTTAAAGCGGTCAGAATCATGAATCGTTTTTCCGGTCTGAATACATAGAAGCACATCATGTGCCCTGACATCATCTTTATCGAGATAATGGCAGTCATTGGACGCAACAAGTGGGATGGAGAGCCTCCGGCTCATGTCCAGGAGTGCGTTGTTGACTTTATCCTGGATATCTATGCCATTGTTTTGAACCTCAAGGAAAAAATTACCTTCTCCAAACATTTTGAGGTAAAATTTTGCAGCCTCATCCGCAGCTTCTTGCCTGTTGTCATTTATAAGCCTTGGAATCTCTCCGTGGAGGCAGGCAGAAAGGGCTATTAGTCCCCTTGAATATTCTTTGAGGATTGTCTTGTCTATTCTTGGTCTGTAGTAAAATCCTTCAAGCTGGGCAATGGTTGCCAGTCTGCAAAGATTTCTGTAGCCTTCTTCATTTTCAGCAAGCAAAATTATGTGGCAGAGGTCTTTATTGTCCTGAGCAGTCTTTTCTGCAATGCTTCGAGGTGCAACATAACACTCACAGCCTATTACTGGTTTGATACCGGCCCTGTAAGCTTTTTCATAAAAATCAACGACCCCGAACATGGTTCCATGATCGGTTATGGCTACAGCATCCATTCCATATGTTTTTACACGTTCCAGCAACTGCTCTATGCGTATTGCGCCATCAAGGAGGCTATACTGGGTATGAACATGAAGATGAACGAAATCAGTCATATCTGCACATCAATCGAGTCTGTAATTTGGAGCCTCCTTGGTTATTATAACATCATGGACATGACTTTCTCTTAGTCCTGCAGAGCTTATTTTTATGAATCTGGCCTTCTCTCTCAGCTCTTCTATGGACTTGCATCCGGCATAGCCCATACCTGCCTTAAGCCCTCCGATGAGCTGAAAAATATTTGATGCAATAGTTCCTCTGTAAGGAACCCTGCCTACGATTCCTTCAGGAACAAGCTTATCGTCTTCTTCCTGCTCGGTTTGATAATATCTGTCTTTGCTTCCTTTCTGCATTGCTTCAAGCGAACCCATACCCCGATAAACCTTATAGCTTCTGCCTTGGAAAAAAATGGATTCTCCGGGGCTTTCTTCTGTACCCGCAAAAAGTCCGCCTATCATTACAACATGAGCACCTGCACCTATTGCCTTTGTAACATCACCTGAAAATTTGATGCCGCCGTCCGCTATCAAGGGTACTCCCGTTTTGTTGCAAACGTCTCTGCAATTCATTATTGCTGTAATCTGCGGAACACCTGCACCTGCAACTATTCTAGTAGTGCAGATAGATCCAGGACCAATGCCGACCTTAATACCATCAACCCCTGCTTTTATCAGATCTTCAGCACCTTTTTCCGTGGCAACATTTCCGGCAATAAGCTCTATGTTGCTGAAAGTCTTTTTTAAGGTAATTACTGCATCTATTACGTTCTTCGAATGGCCGTGGGATGTGTCAATCAAAATTACATCGGCTCTTTCATTTACGAGAAGTTCTGCCCTTTCAAGCATATCAGGCCCTACTCCTATTGCAGCACCTACCCTGAGTCTTCCCTTGTCATCCTTGCAGGCATTTGGATATTTCTTTATCTTTTCAATGTCTTTAATCGTGATCATTCCAGTAAGTTTGCCTTTCTTGTCAACAACAAGAAGTTTTTCTATCCTGTGTTCATGAAGAAGTTTTTTTGATTCTTCAAGATTGATGCCTTCTGTAACTGTTATAAGGTTTTTACTGGTCATTACTTCTGACACGCATTTTGATAAATCGGTCTCGAAACGAAGATCCCTGTTTGTTACAATACCTACGAGTCTGTCTCCATCTGTTACAGGAACACCTGATATCCTGTAGTCTTCCATCAGCTTCAGAACTTCTTGGACACTCTGATTGGGTCTTATGGTCACTGGATCTATGATCATTCCACTCTCTGATTTCTTTACCTTGCCAACTTCCAGAACCTGATTTTCTATGCTCATGTTCCTGTGTATAAATCCCAAGCCCCCTTCTCTTGCCATGCTTATGGCTGTCCTTGATTCTGTGACTGTATCCATTGCAGCACTCACAATCGGAATATTCAACAAGAGGTTTCGGGTCAGCCGGGTTGTGGTTGAAACATCCCTTGGGAGAACATCAGAATAATTTGGGACAAGGAGAACATCGTCGAATGAAAACGCTTCTTGGACAGGTATTTCTATCATGGGGTTCCTCCGCAGGTTTTTTTGAAATAGATTTTTAATCCCTTCAAAATAACAAAAAGATGGTCGTTTTGGCAATTCTTTTTATTTTCATCTTTTTTCTTGACGAAAATACTTTAGACTGTATCTTGGTTGAGCTGATAAATAACAGATTAAAGGGCACAACCTCATGATAGAAGATTTTTTTGCAGATTTCATTGGAATTGAATTGACAGAGATGGCTGAAGGAAAAGCAAAAGCAAGGCTTGAAATAAAGCACCATCACTTAAATGGAGTGGGCCTTACCCAGGGAGGTGTGATCTTCACTCTGGCTGATCTCGTATTTGCAGCAGCATCAAATGCTTATGGACCTGTCGCTGTTGCAATAAATGCAAGCATATCTTTTGTAAAAGCTACTACTGTTGGGGCTGTACTGACGGCAGAGGCAAAAGAGCTTTCCCGAAACCATAAGCTGGCATCCTATACCATCCACGTAACTGATGAGAAACAGGACATAGTAGCAATTTTTCAGGGAATGGTTTACATTAAAAAGCCGCCTAGAAGCTAAGGCTTCTTCTGTTGCCTTACAAACCTGTCACAGGGACGACTTGCTCAACACAGTCAATTTGCGGTGAACCCAACTCCATTGCTCTGTCTTAGCATGGTGTCCGCGCAAAATATTTATTCTAATTTTTGGAGAAAATCGTGCATTAAGGACTGTTCAGATCAGTCCATATTGACAATGATCCTGCCATGATGTTTCCCTGACAACATGAGATCAATATAATGATCGAGTTTTTCAAGCCTTATTTCTGTAGAGATAGTATTCAACTGGCTTATTTTCCAGTCTCCTGAGATTTTTCCCCACACATTCTGCCTTATGGACATCGGAGTATTTGCCGAATCAATGCCATAAAGCGTAATTCCTCTTAAAATAAAAGGATATACAGTTGAGTTAAATTCTGCTGATGCAACATTTCCGCAACAGGTGACTGCTGCATGCTGATGGGTAGATTTTATCACTGAAGACAGTACACATCCTCCCACTGTGTCTATGACTCCTGCCCATCTTGATTTAAGAAGGGGTCGATCTGAATTGTCTGTAATATCTGATGTAGAAACTATGTTTTTGGCTCCAAGTTCAACCAAATAATCATTCTTGTCTTTTTTCCCAGAAGCACCAACGACCGAGTAGCCGATCTTAGATAATACTGCAACTGCAATACTTCCAACCCCTCCCGTCGCCCCTGTCACAAGAATGTCTCCGGAGCCAGGAACAAGTCCATGCTCAGAGATTTTAAGGACTGACAACGAGGCAGTAAATCCTGCTGTACCATAAATCATGCTTTCCTTGAGTGAAAGGTTTTCAGGAAGCCTTACAACCCAGCCTGCGGGAACCCTGATATACTGTCCAAAACCTCCTGAAGTATTCATGCCCAAATCATAACCGGTTACAAGCACTGAATCACCAGGTAAAAAACGTGGGTCTGAACTTTCTTCAACAAAACCGGCAGCATCAATACCTGGCGTATGAGGATAGCTGCGGGTAACCCCCCTGTTACCTGTTGCTGACAGGGCATCCTTATAATTGAGCGAAGAATATGCGACCCTGATCAGCACATCTCCTTGCGGCAGTTCAGAAATTGATTTCTGAGCAATAATTCTTTCATGAAGCCCTTCCTTTGAAGAATTCACTATAAATGCCCTGAAGTTTTTCATAGTTACCTCTTTGCAAAAGCCATGATTATTTTTTGGGGGAAGTTTAAAACAACCTTAATTTAATCTTTATTATAAATGCAACAATTTTGACGGCATCGTAAAAAGGCCGGATGCAGCGCTTGCGCTGCATCCTTCGTCATTGCGGCGTACCATAAGTACGCCTCATTCCTTAAGGATTTGCGCGCCTTGCCTGCGGCCTTTTTACAAAGCCGTCCGACGGACTTTTTACGAGTTCATCAATTTTAAGCAGGACAAGTGAATTGAACAAAAGATCAAAGGATTGCATTCTTGGTTTTTACCTGATCGCTGATGTCCTTTTAGCCTCCATTAAAACCTGTTGGTATCCTGCCTCTAAAAAAAGATATATCCACAAAACTCCACAAAAAATAATTTGATGCTAAATATTAACAACATAAAAATATTGAAAAAAATTATTAAAATATTTCTTGACACAAAATTAAAAATATAATTGTATGAATTTCAATAAAAATGTGGATAATAGTAGATAATAGTGGGGGAACAGATTGTTCAGGGGAATAAGTTTTCACACAATCGATCCAAAGGGAAGAATCATCATCCCTGCCAGATTCAAGGAGATAGTTCAGGCAAGTGGAAATGATTCGCTGATGGTTTCCCGAATGGACAACGGACTTGTGGCTTATACACTTCCTGAATGGTCAAAAATCGAAGCACGCATTCTGTCGCTTGTGGAAAAAAGCGAAAGCATGAGAAGGTTCCGGAGAGTTTTTGTAGGTGGCTCTTTTGAATGCCTGTGTGACAAACAAGACCGGATATTGATTCCTCCCAGTTTAAGGCAGTATGCCGACCTGGACAGGGAAATCGTTTTAGTAGGTGTCCTTGATCATTTCGAGATATGGTCACGCGAAAACTGGGACAATGAAAATCTTGTGATGGAGGCTGACATGAAAAAGGAGGATGTAAGAAACGAGATCGCCAGACTAGGGCTTTAATCATGACATATCACGTTTCAGCAATGCCTAGGGAAGTGGCCTTTTATTTAAACTGCCGACCAGGAAAAATTTATGTGGACTGTACCATCGGAGGGTGCGGACACGCGATGCAAATATGTGAAAAAATGATGCCCGGGGGGTTGCTGATTGGCATTGATCAGGACATGGACGCGATTCAAAACGCTGAAAAAGTTCTTCAGGATTTTGCTCCTAATGTCCGTTTATTTCATGGAAATTTCGTCAGAACCAGAGAGTTTCTTTCACAACTGAACATTACAGCAGTAGATGGCATTCTTGCTGATCTGGGTTTGTCCCTTCATCAACTCGAAGAAAGCAAGAGGGGATTCAGTTTCAGAACTGATGAACCACTTGATATGAGAATGGATGTTTCATCTGATATAATGGCCCAGGATCTGGTCAACTCGCTTAGAGAAGAAGATCTTGCAAGCATGTTTTTTCGCTATGGAGAAGAACGTCATTCCCGTAAAATTGCAAAAAAAATTGCGCAATATCGGAAAAATCAGAAAATCACCCAGAGTGGTCAGTTGGCAGAGATCATAAAAAAAGCCCTGCCACCTGCTGTACGTTACAAACAAAAAATCCATCCTGCCACCAGGGTGTTCATGGCGCTTCGGATTGCTGTAAATAACGAGTTGGAAAGGCTAAATGAGTTTTTGGATCAAGCTGTTGACCTGTTGAATCCTGGTGGCAGGCTTTGTGTTTTATCGTTTCATTCACTTGAAGACAGGATTGTAAAACAGCATATGAAAAACCTTCAGGCAAGGTGCAAATGCCCGCCGGGGTTACCCACATGCATATGCAAGAAAGTTTCCGGCATCAGGCTTCTTACTGCAAAAGCGGTCAGACCCACAGAAAATGAAATCAATCAAAACCCTATGGCCAGAAGTACAAGGCTGAGGGCAATGGAAAAATTATGAGAAGCTTAGCAGACAATCCAGGGTTGTTTCATGTGCCTGCAGGAGTCACTAATATGGAAAGAAGTGATTCCAGGAAAAACCAGAAATCAAATTTTCTGAGAATTTTGATTTTCCTTCTTTCAATTTTTGTTCTTGAACTGATAGTCTATGCCTGGTGCAGCAATCAATGTATTCAGACTGGATATCAGATTACAAGTGAAATTGAGATTAAAAGAAGCCTCATTGCACAGCAAAGCAGTCTCCTGGTTGAACTAACCAGGCTGAAGTCTCCTGAACGTATTTCCACGATTGCAAGGAACCAACTCAAACTAGACACCCCATATTATGATCAGATAATAAAAATGCCATGAAAACAGACGAAAAAAAACTTCTAAGAAGGCGAATCAGGATATTTGGACTGTTTATCTATGTCATTTTTTTTCTTATGGCTGGACGAGCTTTTTACTATCAGGTTGTCATAAATGAATGGCTGGCAGACAAAGCCATGAATCAATATGAAAAAATTGATATTATTTATGGTAACCGCGGTTCTATTTTCGACAATACCAACCGAAAACTGGCTGTTAGTCTTGATGTTGTTTCTGTGGGGGCACATCCCATGCAGATCAAGGATGTTGCAACAACTGTAAAGGCGCTGACAGATATTCTGCATGTAGACAGACGCGAGCTGCTGGCAGCCCTGTATTCTACCAAGTCGTTCGTATGGGTTAAAAGGCAGATAACTCCGAAAGAAACGAAACTGCTGACAGATCTAAAACTTCCTGGAATCGTCTTCGTGCCCGAACAGAGCCGTTTTTATCCGAATAAATCTCTTGGGGCACAGTTTATAGGATTCTGTAACAGAGACGGAGAAGGTATTGAAGGGCTGGAATATTTTTATAATTCTGAGATTAAAGGATCAGTTGACAGGGTAAAAGTGCTAAGAGATGCACATGGAAGAAGGTTTGATACAGAAAAAACGATTGTTTCTGACAAAAACGGGAGCAATCTTGTTCTGACCATTAACGGTGCAATCCAGTATACTGCTGAAAAGGCTCTGGAAGATGCTGTGTTAGGCTTTTCCGCAAAATCAGGCATAGCAGTTGTAATGAATCCCAAGACCGGTGCCATTTTAGCTTTAGCCCACTATCCTTTTTACAATCCAAATTCTTTCAGGGATTATTCCAGAGAGGTAATAAGAAACAGGGCACTGACCGACCCTTTTGAGCCAGGATCGACTATGAAGATTTTCAGTGCTGCTGCAGCAATTGAATCAGGAATCTGTAAGCCAACTACTGTGTTCAACTGTGAAAATGGCTCCTATCTAGTAGGGACAAATATTGTAAACGACACGCATTCATACGGAATGCTGACTTTACAGGAAATCGTCAAGTATTCAAGCAACATCGGCGCTATCAAGGTAGGGCAAATGATAGGCTCAGAAACTCTGTACAAGACTCTTCGCAGTTTTGGATTCGGTGAAAAAACAGGATTAGATGCTTCTGGGGAAACTGCAGGAAGCCTTTCGCCTTATACAAAATGGAGAAAGATTGACGCAGGAACCATTGCTTTTGGTCAGGGTCTGTCAGTTTCGGCAATACAGCTTACTGCAGCCACATCTGCCATAGCTAATGGTGGTGTTCTCATGAAACCCAGACTTGTACAGGCAATAATTGATTCCAATGGACAGGTCACTAAAAAATTTGATCCCGTCCCAGTGCGAAGAGTCATTTCTTCCAGTACTGCAAGGGTAGTTAATCAGATGATGAGAGAAGTGATCACAACAGGCGGCACAGGCGTAAATGCAGCCCTGGAAGGTTATATAGTCTGTGGAAAGACAGGAACTGCCCAGAAAATAGAAAACGGAGCCTACGCCAAGGGGAAATACATATCATCTTTTGTCGGTTTTGTGCCTGCAGATAATCCAGAGGCAGTTATTCTTGTTCTTGTCGATGAGCCTCAGAAAAAATATTATGGCGGAACTGTAGCTGCCCCTGCTTTTAAGAAAATTGCTCTGGAAACCTTAGGTTTATTGAATATTCCTCCTAAAAACGTTCCCAACCGGCTCACTGTTTCTCTGACAAAAGAGGTAAAAGGGTGAAACTGTCCATATTGTTAGAATCCATTTTGCAAGAACATGTTTGCAAAATATCTTTCGGCGCTGAAACAACCCCTATTTCTTACCATCAAAAAACCCAGATACAGCTTATTCCTGATCCTGAGATTTGCTCCATTCATCTTGATTCGCGTGAAGTACAGCCAGGCGGCCTCTTTGTTGCAATAAAAGGACATAAATCTGATGGCCATGATTACATTGATCATGCTGTTTCAAAGGGGGCACTTGCTGTCATAAGCCAGAAACCAGCAGAAAAAGATAAAGTCTGGGCTATAGAAGTTGAAAACACAAGAAAGGCTCTTGCTGCACTTTCTGCCAATTTTTATGAGAATCCATCCGAACACCTAACAATAATCGGGATAACGGGTACAAACGGAAAAACAACCGTTTCATTTCTGATTGAAAGAATCCTTTTGGAAGCAGGTTTTTCTGTAGGCGTGATTGGAACTTTGAATTACAGGTATTGCAGGAAAACCTTCGAATTATCAATGACGACCCCTGAGTCTATTAATCTTCAAGAAATACTGGCTGATATGCTCAAGGAAGGGGTTACCCATGTTGTGATGGAAGTCTCATCTCACGCTATAGCCCTTGACAGGATAGCCTCATGCTGGATAGATGTGGCTGTTTTTACGAACCTTACTCAGGATCATCTCGATTTTCACAAAACCATGGAAAATTACTGGTCATGCAAGAGAAGTCTTTTTACAGAGCATCTTGCAATTGGGCCTAAGAAAAACAAGGCGATTTCAGTTATTAACTGCAATGATTTACGGGGTAAAATTCTTTTTCAAGAACTATCTTCGGCCATAAGCGTTGGTTTTGATAAAGAATTCGATTTACGGACAGAAAGCATAACCATGGACAAAACAGGTGCCGAAGGAAGAATTTCAACCCCTGGTGGCTTTTTTCAATTTAAGTCTAAGCTTATTGGAAAGCATAACATTGAAAATATTCTTTGCGCTGCAGGTGCATGCTTTGCCCTTGGCATTGGTCTTGATGCAATAAGAAGAGGCATTGAAGCAGTTGATTTTGTCCCCGGGAGGCTTCAGTCCATACCAAATGATAAGAAGCGGTTTGTATATGTAGACTATGCCCATACCCCTGATGCGCTTGAAAATGTGCTCAAAACAATAAGAGGGCTTACAAAAGACAGAATTATCTGCGTATTCGGTTGCGGCGGAGAAAGAGACAAAGGGAAAAGACCTCTCATGGGTGGCATTGCAGCAATGCTTGCAGACATTTGTATTATTACTTCTGACAACCCGAGGTCAGAAGATCCTGTTTTAATCATCGAAGATATCCTGAAAGGAGTTCGAAGTCAGGGAATGTCAATACATGATCCTGCCGGTGCGCCTTCAGGAACTTCATCTTCAAGGGGTTATGTTGTTGAGCCGGACAGGTACATGGCAATAAATCTTGCCATGAAAATATCCATGCCGCAAGACATTGTACTTATCGCTGGAAAAGGGCATGAGACCTATCAAATCACAGGCAAAGAGAAAATTTCCTTCGATGATTCAGTCATTGCCCTAAAAGCTCTATCCATGCAATTGTAATTCTGTGAAAATGGCTGCAAACCCCTGTTAATGTGATCTATCAAAATTTCTCAGCACAACAAGTGCATATAGGTTTTGCTAAAATTTCGCGACAGTGTTAATTATGATTATTTATTGGATTCAGGTATTGTTATAGATGTACTGGACAGCAGACGACATTATTAAGGCTTCCTCAGGGGAGTTGATTTGCGGAAACCGCAATTCATGTTTTTCTGGAATTGGGATCGATTCCAGAAAAATATCCTCTAATGATTTTTTTGTAGCAATACGCGGGGCAGTACATGACGGGCACAGATTTTGTCAGGATGTTACAAAAGCCGGCGTAAAAGGAATTCTTATAGACATCGCAAAGGCTAATGACCTGCCTGTTGCAGAATGGAGACAAAATGAAACGCTTTGCATAGGGGTTAAAGATACAACACGTGCCCTGGGAGATCTTGCAGCTTACCATAGAAACCGTTTTCCAGTATCTGTTATAGCCATTACCGGCTCAAACGGCAAGACAACCACCCGAAGCATGACATCAGAGATCATGGCTCAACGATTCAGCGTACTGGCAACCACCGGCAATCAGAACAATCATATAGGACTTCCTCTGACCCTTCTGGGCCTGAACAAGAATCATGAATGGGCTGTTCTGGAATTGGGCATGAACCACAGCGGGGAGATTGAGAGACTCTCTGAGATCTGCAGGCCGGACATCTGTGTCATTACAATGATTGGAACCGCACACCTTGAAAATTTTTCTTCTCAGGACGGCATCCTTGAGGCAAAGGCAGAGATCTTCAGACACATGCAGCAAGGAGGATCTGCTGTTCTTAACATCGACGATATGAGACTTCTGAATCTTTCAAGGCGGCTTTCTTCTTCAGTCTTTTTTTTCGGAACAAACCCCAAAGCCAGTGTAAGGGCAAGACATATTCAAAACAGGCAATCAGGTGTTTCTTTTTTTCTTGAAATGCCGCAAGAAAGCATCCAAATTAACCTTCATGTCACTGGAGCCTTCATGGTTGTCAATGCCCTTGCTGCTGCTGCGGTTGGAAGTATTTGCGGGCTTTCAGGAATCGAAATAAAGTCAGGACTAGAGAATTTCAGGCCAATTAAAGGCAGGATGAATATAATAAAGACGGAAAAAAATATTTATCTTGTTGACGATACTTATAATGCCAACCCGACTTCAATGGCAGCTTCGATAGCCTCGCTTGCAGAAATCAAGGGCAGAAACAGAGGATTTCTTGTCCTTGGTGACATGCTAGAGCTTGGCAATAATTCACAGGCATTTCACAGGGAAATTGGCGAGCTTGCTGCAACCTCAGGCATGACAGCACTTTATGCAGCAGGTGAGTTTTCAGCTTTCGTGGCAGAAGGTGCTCTCAGCAAAGGCATGAATGCATCATGTATCATGACAGGTAATTTGAAAGACATCTTTACACATCTCAAAGACCGACTGAAGGAAGATGACTGGGTTTTGGTAAAAGGGTCAAGGGCAATGGGTATGGAGGAAATTGTTTATGAAATCAAGACATGGGCTGACAAGACAGCCTGATAAAGACAGAGCCATATGATTTATCTTCTTCTATATCCTCTTCACACTACTTTTTCGGTCTTTAATGTATTCAAATACATTACTTTCAGGACTATATATGCAAGCCTTACAGCTTTTCTCATATGTTTTGTACTGGGTCCATGGGTAATAAAAAAACTGAGTTATCTTCAGGTCGGTCAATATATCAGGGAAGACGGACCCATGAGCCATATGAAAAAAGCAGGGACACCTACTATGGGCGGAGCGCTCATGATTGTGGCAATTCTTGTTTCAGCTCTGCTTTGGTGCAACCTGAAAAATTCATATGTCTGGGTAGTGCTTGGAGTAACTGTTGGCCTCGGCATAGTGGGTTTTATAGATGATTATCTCATGCAGGTCAAGAAACGGAGCATGGGACTTAATGCCAGCAAAAAATTTCTTCTTCAGCTCATAATTGCACTTGCTGCAGGCATCTTTCTTTATCAGCATCCGGAATTTTCTACAGAAATAACCTTTCCTTTTTTCAAGAATCTTTCTGTTGACCTTGGATGGGGTTATATTTTTTTTGCAGCATTTGTGATTGCAGGGACTTCAAATGCAGTAAACCTGACTGATGGACTTGACGGACTTGCAATAGGTCCAATAATAATTGCTGCAGTTACATACATGGTTTTCAGTTATGTTTCAGGACATGTCAAAATTGCAGAATACCTCCAGATATCTTATGTGTCAGGAAGCGGAGAGCTGACGATTTTTTGTGGAGCACTTGCAGGGGCTGGCCTTGGATTTCTATGGTACAATGCCTATCCAGCCCAGGTGTTCATGGGGGATGTCGGATCACTTTCACTCGGCGGAGCACTGGGTACTGTTGCAATCATCACAAAACACGAACTGTTGCTTACGATTGTAGGCGGTCTCTTTGTGATAGAAGCCCTGTCTGTAATCTTCCAGGTAGGGTATTTCAAACTTACCAATGGCCGCAGAATTTTTAAAATGGCACCTCTTCATCACCATTTTGAATTAAAAGGATGGCCGGAGCCAAAGGTGATTGTAAGATTCTGGATTATTGCCATTGCTCTAGCTCTTGTGGCAGTAAGCACTCTGAAACTCAGGTAGCATTCTGTATTCGATTTTTAAGGCTTTAAAGGACTAATGGAATTAAACAAGAAAAATATCCTGGTAGTTGGGCTGGGGGTAACCGGGCTTGCAACAGCAAGGTTTCTGCATAAAAGAGGTGCTGTTGTTACCGTAACAGACATGGCTTCTGAAGAAGATATCGGAAGCCCTGCACTTGAACTGCAAGAACTTGGAATAAGGACTGAGCTTGGCTTTCACAGGAGGGAAAGCTTTGAATCTGCTGAACTTATAATCATAAGTCCTGGTGTCCCGCACAAACTGGATATTCTGAAGAGTGCCGAAGAAAAAGGAATCCCTGTTCTCGGGGAAATAGAGCTTGCCTTCAGGTTCATAAAGTCTCCTGTAATTGCCATTACAGGAACAAATGGGAAGACCACAACAACTTCTCTTCTTGGAGCTATTCTTGCCGGCTGTGGGATGAAGGTATTCGTAGGTGGTAACATAGGCAATCCCCTGATTGCCTTTGCAGACAGCGAAGAAGAAGTTGACTGGATAGTTCTGGAGATCAGCAGTTTTCAACTCGATACTATTAAGACATTCAGGCCTGAGATTGGGATTCTGCTTAATATCTCAGAGGATCACCTCGAAAGATACAATGGAATGGAAGAATATGCATCTTCTAAAGCCAGGATATTTGAAAATCAGACTCCTGAAGACATTGCCATCATGAATGGCAATGATCAATGGACAAGCTCTGTTATAGGAAACATTAAAAGCCGCAGATGGTTTTTTAATTTATCCGCAGGCAGCCATGAAGAAGGCTCCTTAATCAGTGAAAACGATTTGACATTTGTTTTTAAATCCTCTCCTTTGCTAAGGAAATCATCACGCTCTTTAAAGGGTATTGCCAAACCCTACAAGATTGATCTTTCAGGAACAAGATTGTATGGAAAACACAATCAGGAAAATATTTCAGCAGCAGTCTTGGCAGCCATTGCAGCCGGAGGAGACTGTCAGAACATTGAATCTTCTCTTAAAAAGTTTGACGGCCTTTCTCACAGGCTTGAATATGTCAGAACAGCAAACGGGGTAACATATATTGATGATTCCAAGGCAACAAATACAGATGCTGTATGCCGCGCTCTTGAATGCTTCAAGAATCCGGTAATACTCATAATGGGCGGAAGGGACAAGGGCGGCGGCTATGAAATGCTTAAGAAGGTTATCTGCGGCAGGGTAAAGCACCTCGTCTTGATAGGAGAAGCTGCTGAAATAATTAATGAGACACTCGGACAAACAGTGCCTGCCGTTGTGGTCTCCTCAATGGAAGAAGCGGTTAAAAAAGCGGCCGTGATAGCATCAAAAGGAGATGTGGTGCTTCTCTCCCCTGCATGCTCCAGTTTTGATATGTTCAGAAGCTACGCACACAGGGGGGATGTTTTTAAAATGGAGGTAAACAAACTTCAATGATAGCGTCCGAGACAGTTAGATGGCGGGCATACAGAAAATACATATATGATTTCAAGCTGCTTTTTCCAGTCTTGACTCTGGTTGGAATAGGCATTGCAATGGTTTACAGTGCCAGTTCAGCAATTGCTGTGAAAAGGTACGGGAATGACGCCTTTTTTCTTATACGGCAAATGACTTATGCTTTCATGGGATTAATCGCACTCTTTATCTGCAAAAAAATACCTTATCGCTTCTATAAGAAAATTGTTTATCCTATTGTGATCATATCCATTGTGCTTCTGTTGACAGTAATGTTTTCAGGTATGGGCATAAGGGTCAACGGAGCTAGACGATGGCTGGAAATTTTTGGTTTCAGGTTTCAGCCTTCAGAAATTGCACGCATTGCCCTGGTAATTTTTCTTGCTTATTCACTTTCCAAAAAACACGAACAAATTAAATCTTTTTTCATAGGTTTTGTTCCTCATGTTCTCTTCATGGGAATTTTTGCCGGACTCATTGCTATTCAGCCTGATTTCGGCTCTGTAGTGATACTTGCCGGAATCACATGGATAATGATGTATATTGCAGGTGTTCCTTTAAGCTATCTAGTAGTATCCGTAGCCGGTTTGATGACTTCACTATATTTTTACATGTTTAGGGCTTCATATAGAATAGACAGGTGGACGGCTTTTCTTAATCCGTGGGAACATGCCTCTGACCAGGCATATCAGATCGTTCATTCCATGATGGCTTTTGGCACAGGTGGTCTCTTCGGTAAGTGGATAGGCAATGGTTATCAGAAACTTTTTTATCTCCCTGAGCCCCATACTGATTTTGTTTTTTCGGTCATTGGGGAAGAACTTGGGCTGATTGGAGTACTCTTTATTCTTTTCCTGTACATTCTTATCCTCTGGAGCGGCTTGAATATTGCCCAAAATACCCATGATCTTTTCGGCTCATATCTTGCAATCGGTATTACTGCAGCATTAGGGCTTCAGGTCTGCATAAACATAGGGGTCACACTCGGGCTTGTTCCGACAAAAGGGCTTCCTCTTCCTTTTCTGAGCTATGGAGGAACATCTCTCATTGTAAGCATGGCATCTATAGGGATACTTATGAACATAGAATCTGACAAATCATAAGATGAATCAATATGGCATGTTACTAAAATGGACGGCATCGTAAAAAGGTCGGATGCTGCGTTGCGCTGCATCCTTCGTCATTGCGGCGTACCATAAGTACGCCTCATTCCTCAGGATTTGCGCGCCTTGCCTGCGGTCTTTTTACAACGCCGTCCGAATATTGACTTTTTACGAGTTCATCAAAATGAAAAACCAGGATAAACTGAAAATTGTAATGACAGGCGGTGGTACAGGCGGGCATCTTTTTCCTGCCATAGCCATTGCAGAAGCTTTTTTGGAAAAAAACCCCCTTAATGATATTCTTTTTGTCAGTACAGGAAAACCTTTTGAAAAAACAACGCTTTCTTCACACGGATTCAGGCTTGAATGCATTCCTTCAGAAGGGATCAAGGGAAGAAGTTTATCAGACAAGCTTCAGGCCCTAAAAAAAATCCCCAAAGGGGTTATAGAGTCTTATAGAATTCTACGCCGGTTTCAACCCGACATTGTTGTTGGGGTTGGAAGTTACTCTTCTGCTCCCCTTGTTATTGCGGCCTGTTTTCTTTGTATTCCCGTTGTTCTCCATGAACAAAATGTTAAACCTGGAATAACAAACCGTCTTTTTTCACCAGTTGCCAAAAGGGTTTACATTTCTTTTGCTGACACAAGATTAAATTTTGCAAAGACGCGGTTTTTCGGAAATCCTGTAAGAAAACAGATACAGAAAATATCAGAAGATTCGGGAAGCAGCCAAAATGAAAAAAGCCAGGCAGAAAACTTCACAGTCCTTGTTATAGGAGGAAGCCAGGGATCTCATGCCATAAACAAGGCTGTTGCAGATTCGCTTTCTGGGCTTGATAACAAGGAAGGTTTTCATTTCATTCACCAGACAGGACAGACTGATGCCCGGATGGTTGAAAAAGCTTATCTGCAGCACAGAGTCTCATTCACAGTGAAGCCTTTTTTTTATGAAATGGCAGAATGTTATAAAAAGGCTGATCTTGTAATATGTAGATCCGGTGCAACTACTATTGCTGAAATTACTGCTACAGGAAAACCGGCCATATTCATTCCCTTCCCTTATGCTTCTGATAACCATCAGGTTTTTAATGCCACCTGTCTTGCCAAGGAAGATGCAGCAGAGATTATTCTTGAGAAAGACCTGAGCGGACAAGCCCTTGTTCAAAGGATTATGCACCTTGCCCAGAACAGAAAAAAACTGAGCAAGATGGCATCTAATGCAAGAAAACTTGGAAAACCATTTGCTGCAAAATCAATAGTTGAAGACTGTTGTTCCCTGATTAACCCTTTAAAGACGATTTGAAATAATGTATCAAAAAACATATCATATTCATTTTGTAGGAATTGGCGGGATCGGCATGAGCGGCATAGCCGAACTTCTGATTAACCTTGGCTATAAAGTATCAGGCTCTGACGATGTCTCATCAGACATTACAGAGAATTTGAAAAATCTTGGAGTTATTGTAAGCAAGGGACATTCGGGTGAGCATATTCAGGGCGCAGATGTGGTTGTAATCTCATCTGCAATCAGTTCTGAAAATCCAGAGGTGCAGGCAGCGAGAAAAGCATCGATACCAGTTGTTCCCAGAGCTGAGATGCTGGCAGAATTAATGCGTTTGAAATTCAGTGTGGCTATTGCGGGGGCTCATGGCAAAACCACTACGACATCAATTGTTTCTTCTGTTCTGGACAAGGGAGGACTTGATCCAACAATCGTGATAGGAGGCAGGCTGAAAAGCATCGGTTCAAATGCTGTTCTGGGAAAAGGAGATTTTCTGGTAGCTGAAGCAGACGAAAGTGATGGATCATTTTTAAAATATTCTCCGTCCATTGCGGTTGTAACCAATATCGATAGGGAACATCTCGATTTTTACAGAGACATTGATCACATAAAATCCGTCTTCCTAAGCTTTATAGACAGGATTCCTTTTTACGGTCTTGCAGTACTTTGCCTCGATAACGAACATATTCAAGATCTCATTCCAAACATAAAAAAACGCTTTACAACCTATGGGATGAGCAGCCAGGCAGACTATACAGCAGGTAATATTATTTTCGATGGGATGAAAAGCCGTTTCAGCATTGACTACAGAGGTAAAAAACTGGGAGACATAGTGCTTAATCTTCCTGGTATTCACAATGTCTATAATGCCATGGCAAGCATTGCTGTTGGTCTCGAACTTGGAATTCCTTTTGAAAAAATACAAAACGCACTCGAAACCCTCCTGGGAGTTCAGCGCAGACTAGAAATTAAAGGTGAAGCAGCAGGCATAACGGTAGTTGATGATTACGGGCATCATCCTACAGAAATAAGAAGCACTCTTGAGGCCTTAAAGGAATGCTGGCCCGGTAGAAGAAAAGTCATTGTATTTCAGCCACATCGCTATACTAGAACAAACGCTCTCTTTGATGATTTTACAAGGGCATTCTATCAAAGTGATTTGCTGGGAGTTCTTCCGATCTATCCGGCAGGCGAAAAAAAAATCGAGGGCATAAGTGCTCTGTCTTTAAGCGAAAGCATCAGGGCACATGGTCACAAAAATGTCTTTTATCTGGAAAACGGATTGACGGCTCCTTCTCACCTTCAGTCCATTCTGAAGCCCGGAGATGTTCTTCTTACCCTTGGAGCAGGAGATGTTTATAAAGTAGGAGAAGCTCTACTGAAGCTTTATTCCTCATGACTGTAGATGCTGAAACAAGGAAATGGCTTGACTTTCTTACAAACGGCAGGGCCATGTATGATGAACCCATGTCCAGTCATACGTCTTTTAAACTAGGTGGACCTGCAGAAGTGTTTTTAGAACCAGGGTCTCTGGATGAACTCAGGGAAATCATTTCTGGGCTTAGGGAAAGAGGAGTAGGATACCTGGTCGTAGGCTCTGGAACAAACATTGTGGTTAGTGATTCAGGCATATCCGGAGCTGTGATATGTCTTAAACGGAATTTCAAAAATATTTCAATTCAAAAAATAAATGAGTCTTTCTCAAGAATTGAAGCAATGTCAGGGGCAGGACTCGGGATTTTATGCTCTTACGCTATAAAGAATGGCCTCAAAGGAATGATTTTCGCCCTTGGAATCCCAGGAACTGTAGGAGGTGCCATAATTATGAATGCCGGCACTTCTATTGGGTCGATTGGAAATGTCATTGAGTCAGTAACAGTATTATCTCCAACTGGCAAGATGCAGATAATCGACAGAAGGAATCTTCACTTTTCCTATCGCAGAATGATTTTCTCTAAGGAGATTTCATGTTTAACAGGTGACAAGAATAATAATATTATTGTTTCCGCATGCTTTTGTCTTGAAAAAGGAAGCGTTTCTGAATTAAGAAATGAAGCCAGACAAATCCTGAAAAACAGGAGACTTCAGCAGCCTGTAAAACTTCCAAGTGCAGGCTGCATATTTAAAAACCCGGAAACAGGAAAGACCGCCGGACAACTCATTGATCTTGCAGGGTTAAAAGGCAAAAGAATCGGCGGAGCTGAAGTTTCAGCCAAACATGCGAATTTCATCATAAACAATGGGGATGCAACTGCAAGTGATATTTTAAGGCTGATAGAAATGATCAGAGAGGAAGTCTATGAAAAATTTCAGATTAATCTTGAACTTGAAGTGATTGTTTTAGAGAAATGTTGAGGCTAAAACGATATAGAAGAAAGTCTACGATCAGGGAAATGAAAAAAGCCCGCTTCAGGCAAGCCTCCTGGAATGCAATTAAAGGAATGCTTGGAGTTGCATTTATGAGTTTGTTTTTCATTTTCTGCCATGATATGTTACTGCAGAATTCATATTTCAATATTACATCTTTGGAACTAACCGGAAACATAAGGCTAACTAAAGAGCAGGTTCTTGAAACAGCAGGAATTAAAACTGATTCCAATATTCTTACAGTCAATCTTCCTCTGGCAAAAAAATATCTTCTGTCTCATCCTTGGATTGCAGAAGCAGATGTCAGCCGTGAGCTTCCGGGAAAACTGGTACTGAAAATCAGGGAACATCGTCCGCTTGCAATTCTAGATCTGAACAGGCGTTTTATGATGAATCAGGAAGGAAAAATTTTTAAGGAAGTCTCCGACTCAGATGCTGTAGAATTGCCTGTTATAGAAGGGCTTTCATTTTCAGATCTGGATATAGGGAATGTTGGCAGAAGTGCAAGTTTCGATGCTGTGTTGTCTCTGCTGGAAATTGGACTCAATCCATCATCAATAGTTTCAAACAAGCAGATTACAAAAATTCAAGTTGATAAAAAAACAGGAATTACAATCTATGCAGCAGGCCCTATTCTTGAAGTTAATGTAAATTCACTCAGAATCGGTTTTAAGGATATTCCCGAAAAATTAACAAGACTGGAAAAAATCCTTTCATTTTTAAAAAACAACAAGATGGTTCATGGCATTGACTGGATTGATCTTGATCAGATTAACCGTGTTGTTGTGAATCCATTGATCTAGAATCGAAGTGGCCATAAGGAGATTTGACATGCCGAAGCAACAGGACATTATTGTTGGTCTTGATATCGGGACAACCAAAATATGTGCAGTGGTCGGGGAGGTATCCGGAAGCGAGATCAATATCATAGGAATCGGCATTTATCCTTCCATAGGCCTCAGAAAAGGGGTTGTCGTAAATATCGAGTCAACAGTGGAATCTATAAAAAAAGCTGTTGAAGAGGCTGAGCTTATGGCTGGCTGTGAAATAGCTTCCGTATATGCAGGAATTGCAGGCGGTCATATTACTGGTTTCAACAGCAGGGGAATTGTAGCGATCAAAGGGAGAGAAGTTACTCAGAACGATGTAGAACGAGTGATTGACGCTGCCAGAGCAGTTGCAATTCCAGTGGATCGAGAAGTCATCCATGTTCTTCCCCAGGAGTATCTTGTAGATGACCATGCAGGTATCCAAAACCCGATTGGAATGGCCGGAGTAAGGCTGGAGGCAAAGATTCACATAGTAACAGGTGCTGTTGCATCTGCCCATAATATTGTCAAATGCGCAAATCGTTCGGGTCTCGATGTTTATGATATTGTTCTGGAATCCCTTGCATCGGGTGAAGCAGTGTTATCTGAAGAAGAAAAAGAACTTGGTGTAGCGCTGCTTGACATTGGCGGAGGCACAACGGATCTGGCCATTTTTTCCGGAAAAAACATCCGTCACACCTTTGTGCTTTCTCTAGGGGGAAACAACCTGACCAATGACATATCCATAGGACTTCGTGCTCCCTTGTCAGAAGCTGAATTAATAAAGAAAAAATTCGGAGCATGCACTACTGGCAATATCAATCCCGAAGATATGATAGAAGTCCCAGGAATGGGAGGCAGAAAATCAAGAACCCTTCCTAGACAAGTACTTGCTGAAATACTTGAACCTCGCATGGAAGAGATTTTTATTCTGATAAAGCGTGAGATTTACAGGGCAGGCATGGAAAATTTCATAACATCAGGAATTGTTATAACTGGTGGTACTGCCATGCTGGATGGTGTAATAGAAACCGCTGAAGCCGTTTTCAATCTTCCATGCAGGATAGGAAAACCGATTAGGCTAAGCGGGTTAGTGGATGTTGTCAACAATCCCATGTATGCAACAGGAGTGGGTCTTGTCTTATATGGTGCAAGACACCATAACACAAAAAAATTCCGAATCAGGGACAAGAACGTCTTCAACAGAATCATTAACAGGATGAAGAAGTGGTTTAAGGATGTAATGTAGAATCACGATTCAATGACATAGAGTGAATTTCAACTGTTGTTTCAGGATAACTTATTATAATAAAGTAAAATGAACTTATAGCATTCAAAAGTAGGGGGTGAGAATGTCAGATTACATCGAGTCTGAAAAAAAGGCCGTTATAAAAGTAATAGGAGTTGGCGGTGCCGGTGGTAATGCCATTAATAACATGATTGATTCAAACCTTAGCGAAGTAACATATATTGCCGCCAATACAGATGTGCAGTCACTCAATATTTCTAAAGCCGGTATCAAGATTCAGATGGGAGAAGTTTTGACTGGCGGTCTCGGAGCAGGCGGTTTTCCTCAAAAAGGAAAAGACGCCGCTCTTGAAAGCTCGGATGCAATCCGCAATGCCCTGGCAGGAAGCAACATGGTCTTTATAACAGCAGGGCTGGGCGGCGGCACAGGCACAGGCGCAGCCCCCATTATTGCAGAAATCTGCAAGGAAATGGAGATATTGACTGTAGCTGTTGTAACCAAGCCTTTTTCCTACGAAGGGAAAAAACGCAGCAAATGCGCCGAGGAAGGCATAGAAACCCTAAGGCAGATGGCTGATACTGTAATAACAATACCCAACGACAGGCTTAGAGGGATTGCCTCAAAAAATGCAAAACTAATTGAAATGTTCAGAAGAGCGGACGAAGTTCTGCTTAATTCCGTAAAAGGCATAACGGATTTGATTTTTAAGCCTGGTTATGTGAATCTCGACTTTGCAGATGTCAAAAGCGTCATGTCAAAATCCGGAATGGCACTGATGGGAATCGGGATTTCAACTGGTGACAACAGGGCACTGGAGGCAGCAGAAAGGGCTATTCAACATCCTCTGCTTGAAAACATGTCAATTGCAGGAGCAAAGGCTGTCCTGATGAATATTACCAGCAGCAAAGACATCTCGATTGAAGAAATGACTGAAGCCACTGATCGAATTTACAAAGAAGTAGGAGATGATGCAGAAATCTTCTGGGGCCAGATTTTTGATGACAGCCTCGGAGATGAGATGAGGGTTACTGTCATTGCAACAGGAATAGGCTCAAGCATGGATACAAGAGTTTCGATTAATAAGAAGATGGTCGGCCTTCGCGGGAAAATTCGTGACTTTAGTCCATCGGATGCCAGCAACATAATTGATTTTGATGAGCCTACTTATCTTAGAAAGCAGGATAAAGCTGGTGCAGAACTTGTGACCGTAGTCGATAACACGATGAAGTTCAAGCATGATGATGATGATGAGTCCGAGTTAGATGTCCCGACCTTCCTCAGAAGAAAGGCAGACTAACTATTGGTCAGCCGCAGGAAGTCAGCGCGCTGTCATCAACACATTGAATCCGAAACCGGTGTGATAAGAAAAAACTGGCTGAGAAGAATCAGCATTGCTCTGGTTTATCCCAACCAGTATGCAGTTGGTATGCCAAATCTTGGATTTCAATCGGTTTACAGGCTTTTTAATTCGTTCGAATCCGTCGTATGTGAAAGGGTTTTTCTTCCTGACATTCCCGGAACTGCATATTCCATAGAATCAGGAAGAAGCCTTTCAAGCTTTGATATAATCGCTTTTTCTATTTCTTTTGAGCTGGACTACCTGCATCTTCTAACCATATTGAAAGATTCGGGTATTCCTCTTCTGACTTCTCAAAGACAAGACTTTCACCCGCTTGTCATTGCAGGAGGTGTTGCCTGCTTCATTAATCCTGAACCGATTGCAAGATTTATTGACTGTTTTCTTCTAGGGGAAGCAGAGTTTATTCTTCCTGAATTCATTTCATGCGTGGAAGCCTTCACAGATAGAAAAAATCTCTTGGATGAACTATCGCTTAAAGTTCAAGGTGCCTATATCCCTTCATTCTATGATGATCACTATACTGATGACGGACACTTCAAAACCCTTTCTTCCGTGAAGGCTTACCCTGAAAAAATACTCAGGATTTATGTCCCGAATCTGAGCGAAACACAAACATGCAGTTCTGTAATTACCCCTAATTCAACTTTCGGAAATATATTTCTTGTAGAAGTCGGAAGAGGCTGCACTCAAGGATGCAGATTTTGTTCAACAGGATTTGTCTATCGTCCGCCCAGGTTCAGAACCCTGTCAAGTCTTGAGAAAAGCATAAAAGAAGGTTCAGGGGTTTCAAAGAAAATCGGTCTGGTCGGAGCTGCTGTATCTAATCTGCCGCATATCGGACGGCTCTGTGAAAAGGCTCAGGACATGGAATTACAATTTTCATTCAGCTCGCTTCGTGCTGATGCTTTGACTCCTGAGATGATTGTCGCTCTTGCAGCAAGCAGAGTAAGGACTGCCACCATAGCTCCTGATGCAGGATCTGAAAGGATGAGAAGAGTCATCAATAAAGGCATGACAGAGTCCCAGATACTCGATTCTGCTGCTTCTCTTATTGAAGCTGGAATCCCTAACCTAAAGCTTTATTTTATGATCGGGCTTCCTACAGAAACCATGGAAGATATTGAAGCCATAGTTGTCTTGTGCAAAAAGATCAAGACAGTTTTTCTTGAAAAAAGCAGAATCCGCGGACATATCGGTGAGATAACAATAAGCGTAAATGCTTTCATACCAAAGCCTTATACACCTTTCCAGTGGACTGGAATGGAAGAAATGCCTCTGCTCAAAAAAAAACTTGCACTTATAATAAAAATGATGAAGCCTGTTCCAAACGTATCAGTAGAGTCAAACAATCTAAGAGAAGCAGTTGTTTCTGCCCTTTTGTCGAGAGGCGACCGAAGGGTTTCTGATTTTTTGATCAGAGCAGTCCATAACAAAGGCAATCTCGTGAAGACATTGAAAGACATGCCTGAGTTTCCTGTCTCATATTATGTTCACAGAGAAAGGCCTGTGGATGAGGCCCTGCCCTGGGATCATATTGATAACAGAATACATAAGAAATTTCTTGTGAATGAGTATAGGAAAGCTATGGAAGGGAAAATATCACTGCCCTGCCCTTTGAAAGAATGCAGGGCGTGCGGGGCATGCGATTGATTCTCTAGGAAATGGGAAAAAAGGAAACCACTGAGACAAAAGACCGTATTATCACTCTATCAGAGTTTACGGGTCAGATGTTTCAGGGTCATTCGTCAAGGAGGGGATTTTTACAAATTCTATTCCTTCATCTTTGAGGATTTTTTCTTCTTCAGGAGTGCTTGTTCCTCTGATATTTCGAACCTCGGAAACCCCGTAATGAATTTTTAGAGCTTCAGCAGCAAAGTTATGACCGACATTTTCAAAATTTTGCTCAAGAAATGTCGATATTTTTCTTTCTAAAACTTCAATTTGTTTCTTTTTGACAGATATGGCTTTTTCGGTGTATCCAAATTTTATGGAATAGCCTGACAAAGCCTTTGAAATACATCCGTCACTGCAAACAGGACAGATCAGCATCCCTTTTTTTTGCTGGTCTTCAAACGCATTGCTATCGTCAAACCAGCCTTCAAAGGTATGACCATTTAAACATATTAAATCAAAAACAATCATTTCCTCGATGTCCCACAATCATTTCAATAAATGAGGTATTGTTTGTTAAACATTATCGTAATATCTACTGTGTGAATCTATCATGTTAAAGGAGGAATGAAAAGAAATTATTGACAGAACATTAGATTTCGACTCAGAATACAGTTTAAGGTGTGAGAAAAGCCATGATAGCTGATCAGGGTCAATTAAGCTACGGAGATAGACCATGAAAATTTTATTTTTTACAGGATGTATTTTTTTGATTCTTGCTGCGAGCAGTTGGGCTGAAAATGTTTATGTTTCAGAAAATATAAGACTCACTGTAAGACATGACCCCGGCAACGACAAGAAAATCATAAGCATATTAATGTCCGGGGATCAGGTTGAAGTGGTTCAACACGGTGAAGAATGGTCAAAAATAAGGCTTTCAGACGGAAAGACCGGGTGGGTTCTAAGCAGGTTTTTGACAACCCAGATACCATGTTCTCTATCCCTCAAGATGCTTGAAAATAAATATGCTGCACTCGTTGCCCAGTCTGGAATTCCGCAGGAAGACATACTCCTTTTGAAAGAAGAAAGACAGAAACTTGAGGCTGATCATAAAAACTGCTTGAAGCAAATGCAGGCTCTGAATGAAAGTTATGAAACGTTGAAAAAAGATTCATCAGATGTTCTTAAACTAAGAGCAAGTTATGATGAAGCTTTAGCAAAGGCAGTCGTTCAATCGAAAAAACTTGAACAACTGGTAACTGAGAATGAAAAAAAGACTTTCGATGAAAACTTTAAGTGGTTTTTGACTGGTGGCGGTGTTTTTCTGGCAGGTTTTATAGTAGGAATCATTTCAAGGAGGAAAAAATCCTATTCATTGATCCGATAAGATAACCAGGTGTTCTCATGAATATTCAAACCGATTTTTTAGTCATTGGAAGCGGTGTTGCAGGATTGACTTTTGCTCTTAAGGCCGCTGAATTCGGAAATGTCGTAATTGTTACAAAAAAAAACATAATGGACAGCAACACAACCCTGGCTCAGGGGGGAATTGCTTCTGTTTTCAGCAAAGTAGATTCATTCGATCTTCACATACGGGATACACTATCGTCAGGAGACGGCCTGTGTAACCTTGAGGTAGTAGAAAAAGTTGTAAAGTCAGGACCGGAAAGGATCCATGAACTTATCGATCTCGGGGTAAAGTTCAATCTGCGAGAAGGGCTGCGTTTTCAGGAAGGTCATGAATTAGATCTTGGCCGTGAAGGAGGGCATTCCCAGAAAAGGATTGTTCATGCAGAGGACATGACCGGACTAGAACTGGAAAAAGTGCTTGTAGCTCATATCAGGGAACATGACAGGATCAAGGTCATGGAAAACCACATAGCATTAGATCTAATCACATGTTCGACCCGGATGAAGCGAGGGCTTGTAACAACGGTGCATGAGGCTTTTTGCTGTGGCGCTTATGTGATGGATCGTTTTACCATGCAGGTCAAAACATTCGAGGCAAGGATAACTCTTCTGGCCACAGGCGGTGCAGGGAAAGTCTATCTTTATACCAGCAATCCTGACATTGCCACAGGCGATGGAATTGCCATGGGATATCGTGCTGGTGCTACAGTGGCTAACCTCGAATTTGTTCAGTTTCACCCGACATGCCTCTATCATCCTGACGCCAAGAATTTCCTTATTTCTGAAGCAGTAAGAGGGGAAGGCGGCATTTTGATAGATTCTTACGGGCATCCATTCATGGAAAAATATGATCCTCAAAAAGATCTTGCATGCAGAGATGTGGTGGCAAGGGCTATAGACAATGAATTGAAAAAATCAGGAGATGATTCTGTATACCTTGATATTACTCATAAAGATCCGGCTTTTATAAGGTCAAGATTTCCAAACCTTTACAAGAAATGTCTCGGTTTTGGAATAGACATGACAAGAGACCCTGTTCCTGTTGTTCCTGCTGCCCATTACATGTGCGGAGGAATTTCCACAGACATGTTTGGAAGAACTGACATTCAGAGGCTCTATGCCATAGGTGAAACAGCCTGTACCGGACTTCATGGTGCAAACAGGCTGGCAAGCAATTCCCTCATAGAGGCACTTGTTTATGCAGACTCAGCCGCAAGACAGGCTGTAGCAGATTTTCAGGCAATGGATTTCAGTACTACCCCCGACGCCCCTGACTGGGATGAGGTCGGCACCACTCACAGTGACGAGCTGATCATGGTGACTCAGAACTGGGATGAAATCAGGCGTTTCATGTGGAATTATGTAGGAATAGTAAGATCAGATAAACGGCTTACCAGGGCAAAGCGCCGTGTAGAAATAATCCAGAATGAAATCAAGGAATATTATTGGGATTTCAAAGTCTCTGCAGATCTCATTGAACTGAGAAACATTGCCATGGTTGCAGAGCTCATAATAAAATGCGCAATGCACAGAAAAGAAAGCCGCGGGCTTCATTACAATATAGAATATCCTCGCAGAGACGATGAACGATGGAAAAAAGACACTGTGATAAGGAGGCCTTTTATGGGTTGACAACGTCAATAATTGCATTAGATTTTATAATCAATTTATTTGTCTGTTAAACTAAAAATATAAATTTATTATCAGGATTTTCCATGCCAATTAAAGGGGATTATTACGAAGTTTTGGGCGTTAACCGTGACGCATCAGAAGCAGAGCTTAAATCAGCCTACAGAAAACTAGCCATAAAATATCATCCTGACAAAAATCCTGGCAACAAAGCAGCAGAAGAAAAATTCAAGGAAGCTGCAGAGGCTTACGAAGTTCTCCAGGACCCCAAGAAAAGACAGATTTATGACCAGTTTGGACATCAGGGGCTTGAGGGAGCAGGCTTTTCAGGTTTTCGCGGGTTTGAAGATATTTTCTCAAGCTTTGGCGGAATTTTTGAAGATCTCTTCGGGTTTTCCAGTAATAATCGTTCCCGCAGCCGCACCCAGAGGGGTTCAGATCTTAGATATGATTT
The DNA here is from genome assembly GCA_037439445.1 of Desulfobacteraceae bacterium. Taxonomy (GTDB): domain Bacteria; phylum Desulfobacterota; class Desulfobacteria; order Desulfobacterales; family Desulfatirhabdiaceae; genus JBBIWB01. The sequence continues at coordinate 33,530 of JBBIWB010000009.1, forward strand.
AAGCCTTAGTTTCATGGAGGCAGCATTCGGCACTGAAAAGGCAATTGAGCTTGAAAAGACTGCAAACTGCCCTAAATGTGAGGGAAGTGGCTGTAATCCAGGCACATATCCTGAAACCTGCCGGCACTGCAATGGATCCGGCCAGATTTCAAGAAGCCAGGGTTTCTTTACAGTCCGGACATCTTGTCCATCATGCCGTGCCCAGGGCCAGGTGATTAACAGTCCCTGCAGTGAATGCAGCGGAGCCGGCAAGGTACTGGTTCGTAAAAAAGTATCTGTCAAGATTCCAGGCGGTGTTGATACAGGATCAAGGCTTAGACTAAGCGGTGAAGGTGAAGCAGGCTCTTTCAATGGCCCAGCAGGCGATCTTTATGTGTTCATTCATGTTGAGCAGCATGATTTTTTCCAGCGAAACAATCTGGATATAATCTGCTCTGTTCCGATTTCATTCATTCAGGCAGCCCTGGGAGATGAAATTGAGGTTCCGACCTTAACTGGCCAACAAACCTTGAAGATTCCCAAAGGTGCTCAATTCGGAGATATGTTCAGGTTTTCAGGAGAAGGGATACCTTCTCTCAAAAATGGGAAAAGAGGCGATCAAATAATTCAGGTTAACATAAAGACCCCGACAAACCTCAGCAAGAAACAAGAGGATTTATTAAGGGAATTCAAGAAACTGGAATCAGGGAAGCTTTCAACCAAATTGAAAAATATTTTCAAGGGCTCTTCTGCTGGTATGTAGTTTAATGCATATCGAGGAAAAATAAATGTTTGAACTTAAAGTAATCTCCCATTTTGCCGCCGCCCATCAACTCAAGATGGTTGACAAGAAATGTGAAAATCTTCACGGACATAACTGGAACATTGAGGTCTGTATCCGAGGGAACAAGCTTAATTCAGCCGGAGTACTGATGGATTTTGGGCTTATAAAACAGGAAGTCAAAGAGATTGTGGAAAACCTGGATCATAAATTCTTGAATGAACTGGAAGGCTTTGGAGACGATTTTCCTCCGTCTTCGGAAAACCTAGCCTTTTATATTGCAAACCAACTTAGGAAAAGATTAACTTCTCAGTATGCTTATGTATACAGTGTTACCACCTGGGAATCTCATAATGCATGTGCAACTTATTTTCCTGATTTATAATAAAAAGAATCTTTCAGGACCCTGCTGACAGCAGCCTGATCAGGAAGATTCTTGAAATTTTCAAAGGTCAAATCTTCAAACTGAAGAGACATGGCCGTCTTGATATTTCCGAAAATTTCAAGATAGCTGGCAGTAATTTTTTTATTCCAGTCAAATCCTAAAGCCAGAACAACCCTCGGAATACTTTCTTTGTCTCCTTCGATTTCAAGAAAACTGCCGAATGGCAAGGTATCAAGGCATAACAGGGTATCTTCGTAAATATAGGTTTCTCTGTATTTTTCGTAGATACGACTAGGATGGAACCCAATATGTTTTAAAATTTCCAACATTGTCTGAAAGCTGCTCACTTCGACTTCCATTTCTCTGAAGATTTTGAATTCCTCATCTTTATTATCGGGAGGTGATTTCAGGGTCATCCTGCATTTTGAATCCTGACGAAGGCGGAGGAGTTTTTTTGCCGCTGAAAGGCTCATGGATGAATCATCAAAACAGATGTTGGTTTCAAAGCCTGCCTCCTGGCTTTTTCCGCAAAGAGAAATTATGAGATCGCGTATCCTGTCTTTGTTTTTTATGTAAAACTTGACTTCTATTTCAATTGCCTTCATGGATAGCCTTCAGTTGACCGCAGGCTGCAGAAATATCCTGCCCCCTGCTGTTTCTTATCATTGTCGTATAATGGTGCTTGATCAGAATGTTCTGAAAACTTAGAATTGTCTTCTCATCCGGTCTTCTGAACACGCTCTCAGGATGTTCATTGAAAGGAATGAGGTTTATTTTGGCTCTTAGAGGCCGAAGAATCTTTGCCAGAAGCCTTGCATCTTCAGGAGAATCGTTTATTCCTTCCAGCATTATGTACTCGAATGTGATTCTCCTTCTGGGGGGAAGTGGATATTGACTGCAGACTTCAAGAAGACTTTCTATGGGATATTTTCTGTTTATGGGCATGAGGCTGTCTCTTGTCCTATTGTCTGCAGCATTCAAAGAAATGGCAAGGTTAACACTGACATCTTTTCCCAGCATGGATAGTTCCGGAATCAAGCCTGCAGTTGAAAGGGTAATCTTTCTTGTAGAGAACTGAAGTCCAAAATCGCTGTCTTCAATAATCCTGATTGCTCTTACAACATTATCGTAATTTGCAAGAGGCTCACCCATTCCCATAAAAACAAGATTCGACAATGGAAACTGGTTCTGAATGTGTTTTTTTATGTCTCTTACCTGTGATACAATTTCACCTGCTGTAAGATTTCTTATGAAACCATTTTTTGCCGTCAAACAGAATTTGCAGCCAAGAGCACATCCTACCTGGCTTGAAATACATAAGGTGAAGTGGTCTTTCTCAGGCATGAGTACAGATTCTATGTGCTTTCCATCGCTTAATTCAAAGAGAAATTTCTGCGTACCGTCTATTGATGTCTCAACCCGTTTAGTCTTAAGACGCTGTATAATAAAATGTTTTGAAAGGAGATGCCTGAGTTCTTGACCTAAATCAGTCATACTGTTAAAATGATCTGCCTGATGAAAATAAACCCATTTGAAAATCTGACCGGCACGGTAGGGTTTTACGCCTTTTTCTTCCAGCCATGCCTCCAGTTGATCCTTACTCAGGTTTTTAATGTCCGTATGTGTTGATGAGAACATGGTGTTCCTTTCTTGAAAACTAATAATTTTCTTGACATACCATTTCTTCCATATTATTTTCAAGGATTTAATAACTTAAAAGGTTGACTTTATGTTTGACAGTCTTAGCGAGAAACTGAATTCCGTCTTTAAACAGCTAAAAGGACACGGAAAGCTTTCTGAAAAAAATATTCAGGATGGCTTAAAAGAAGTCCGTATTGCTCTTCTTGAGGCAGATGTCCACTATAAAGTGGTAAAGAAACTGGTTTCAGACATCAAGGAAAGGGCCATGGGACAGGAAGTCATGGCCAGCCTCACACCAGGCCAGCAGGTGATAAAGATTGTGAATGAAGAACTTACAAGGCTGATGGGCACATCACAGGAAGACATCAATCTGTCCGGGGAAAAACCTGCTTCCATAATGCTTGTAGGGCTTCAAGGATCTGGAAAGACTACAACCGCAGGCAAGCTTTCAATTTTTCTTAGAAAAAAAGGGAAAAAACCATATCTTGTACCTGCAGATGTATATCGCCCTGCAGCAATAGATCAGCTTAAAAAACTTGGAGAGCAGTTGTCCGTGCCGGTTTTTCCTTCGACTTCTGACATGAACCCTGTTTTAATATGCGAAGAAGCTAGAATCAAGGCTTTCAGGCAAGGTGCTGACACCCTCATAATAGATACCGCAGGCAGGCTTCATATAGACGTGCAGCTCATGCAGGAATTATGCGATATCAAGGACAGGGTAAAACCGTCTGACATTCTCCTTGTCGCTGATGCCATGACTGGCCAGGATGCAGTAAATATAGCCACTGCCTTTAACGATGCTCTGGATATAGGTGGCGTGATTCTTACAAAAATGGACGGAGATGCAAGGGGCGGAGCAGCCATTTCAATAAAAACAGTAATCGACAAACCGATAAAATTCATTGGTGTCGGTGAAAAATTAAATGATTTTGAGATATTTCATCCTGATCGCATGGCCTCCAGAATTCTTGGAATGGGCGATGTTCTCTCAATAATAGAGAAGGCCCAATCCGTTGTAGATCAAAAACAAGCCATTGAGCTAGAGAAAAAACTTAGGAAAAATCAGTTTACTCTGGAAGATTTCAGGGATCAGATGATCCAGATACGCAAAATGGGATCTTTAACAGATATCATAAGCATGATTCCAGGCTTTGGGCAAAACAAACACATGAAGGACCTGAAAGTAGATGAAAAAGAACTTGGAAGGATTGTGGCGATAATAAATTCGATGACCCCCATGGAACGTCATAAGCATACCATTATTAACGGAAGCAGGAGAAAGCGCATAGCAAGCGGAAGCGGAACTGCCGTTCAGGATGTAAATCAACTGCTCAAAAACTATGACCACGTCATGAAAATGATGAAAAAAATAAACAAGGGCGGCCTCAAGAAATTCGGCAGAGGGTCTTCTTTTTTCAACTAATTTTTTTAAAATAATCTTTTTTAAAGGAGAGGTAAATGTCAGTTAAAATACGTTTGGCCAGACACGGTGCAAAAAAAAGGCCATTTTATCGCATTGTTGCAGCAGACAGTCAAAACCCAAGAGATGGGGGTTTTCTGGAAACTCTGGGGACTTATAATCCGGTCGGAAATCCTGCACTGATCGAAATGAAGGCAGACCGCGTTCAGTACTGGATAGGAAAGGGAGCAACTCCTACAGATACAGTCAAAAGCATTTTGAAAAAACAGGGTATTTCGGACAGGCAGTCCTAATTCTTTTATACCTGACATAATCCCTTTTCTCAACTGCCAGCAAAGGATATGGAGCTATGAAAGACCTGATCTATTACATTGCACGGGCACTTGTTGACCAACCTGAACAGGTGAAAGTTACTGAAGTCGAAGCAAATCAAACCACGGTTCTGGAACTTAGGGTTGCCAAAGAAGATCTGGGAAAAGTTATTGGAAAGCAGGGCCGTACGGCAAGAGCCATTAGAACCATATTGGGAGCTGCTTCGGCCAAGATAAAGAAACGTTCTGTACTAGAGATCATTGAATAGTTTTTATAAATCCTGATGAATAATCATAACAGCCTTGCCATAGGAAAGATTGTGAGCGCCCATGGTATCAAGGGCTACGTCAAGGTTTATTGTGAGCCTCAATCCTTTCAGGTTTTGAAGCATGGATCCACAGTTTCACTGAAAGACAGAAGAGGCGCTGAGTCTTTTCATGAGATTCTGGATGCAAGACCTCAGGGAAGGACATTGCTTATTTTGCTGAAAGGGATCTCTGACCGCAGCAAGGCTGAAACACTGGCAGGTTCGGAAATCCTGGTCGAAAGGTCTAGTCTTCCTGAGCTTGAGGAAGATACTTATTACTGGACTGATATTTTAGGTCTCAAGGTTTATTCTGCTGATGACCATTATATCGGAGTTGTTGAATCAATCATTGAAACAGGAAGCAATGACGTTTATGCGGTACGCACTCCTGAAGATAAAGAAATATTGATTCCTTCCATTGCCGCTGTAGTTCTTGAGATTGATCTTAACAATAGGACCATTAGAGTTGATTTGCCCGAAGGTCTCAGTGAAGATTGATGGTATTGTCGGAAAATAATGAATTTTGTCGCATTGACAATTTTTCCTGAGATGTTCCAGCAGTTCTGGAATCACGGTATTGTCAGAAGGGCAATTCATAAAGGAATTATTTCAACTTCTGCCGTCAATGTCCGTGATTTTGCAATCGACAGACATCACATAACTGACGACAGCCCTTATGGCGGGGGTAACGGTATGGTGATGAAACCAGAGCCACTTGCAGGAGCCATCAGATGGTCAAAAAATGTCACTCCTGGTGCCAAAACCGTATATCTTTCCCCTCAGGGACAGGTGCTTAACCAGAAGATTGCAGCAGAACTTTCTTTTCAGCCAGGACTCATTCTAATTTGCGGCAGGTATGAAGGCATAGACGATAGGATATGCGAAGAGTTTGTTGACTATGAAATATCTATAGGTGATTATGTCTTAACAGGGGGGGAGCTTCCGTCAATGGTTCTGATGGAAGCAGTGATAAGGCTGATACCAGGAGTGCTTGGCGGTGAAAAATCGGCTAAGGAGGACTCTTTCAGCAAGTCTTTTCTTGAACATGAACATTATACAAGGCCCAGGAATTTTGAAGGCAGAATGGTTCCGGATGTACTTGTTTCAGGCAATCATTCTGAAATTGAGAAATGGCGGCTGGAATCCTCGCTTATACGTACTGTTCTCAAACGCAAAGACCTGTTGATGAATCATCAGCTTACACATGAGGAGATTAAAATAATAAAAAAGTGGCGTCTCGACATTGAAGACATCCTGCAATCCCAACATATATATAGCACTGGCTCATTACCCGGTCTTGAATAAAAGGGGAGAAATCATCGCTTCTGCGGTGACCAACCTCGATATCCATGACATGGCAAGGGCTGCCAGAACCTACGGAGTAAGAGCTCTTTACATAGTTACACCATTAGAGGATCAGAAAACACTCGTGGAGTCTCTTGTGGAACATTGGACTAAAGGAGCGGGTTCTGTTTATAATCCAAAGAGATGTGAGGCTTTGGAACTGGTTGTTGTTAAGAACAGCCTTGAAGAGGTAAAAGAAGATATAGCTCTGAACGGGGAAGGATATCCCGGGATGGTTGTTACAAGCGGACGTAATAACGATGGTGTCATTTCAATGTCCGTTTTACGAGATATGCTTAAAACTGAAAAACCTTATCTACTTGTATTCGGTACTGCATGGGGTCTTACAGATGAGTGTTTGAAAAATGCTGATTACATTCTAGAGCCGATTCGTGGCAATACTGAATACAACCACCTTTCGGTTCGCTCGGCAACATCTGTAATCCTTGACCGGATACTTGGAAAATCATGCTAAAATTAATGATTTCCCACAGAAAGTTTACAGTTAAGTTTTTTACGAATTCATAATTAATAATATGTTTTTGGAGGGAGGTATTTTATGGAAATAGTTAAACAGTTGGAAAAAGAAATGATGCGGCTTGACATGCCGCAATTTTCAGCAGGAGATACGGTAAAGGTTCATGTCAGAATCAAGGAAGGTGAAAAAGAAAGGATTCAGGCCTTTGAAGGAGTCGTGATAAGCAAAAGAAACGGCACTACAAATGCAACTTTCATTGTGAGAAAGGTTTCTTCAGGCATAGGAGTCGAGAGAATCTTTCCTCTCCATTCACCAAGTATTGACAGAATTGAAGTGGTATCAAGAGGCGATGTCCGTCGTGCCAAGATTTATTATCTGAGAAAACTTAAGGGCAAGGCTGCCAGAATAAAAGAGGATCGTTCGAGATAACAAGAAAGATGATTGACCTGTGGGCTTTTGAGAATAAAGCGTATAAGAACGGCTTTACCCGAATTGCAGGAATCGATGAGGCTGGCCGGGGTCCTCTGGCCGGCCCTGTTGTTTCTGCTGCTGTTATCCTTCATCCATTTTTCGATGTTTCAAATATAACTGATTCAAAAAAACTGACCCCTAAAAAACGGCAAGTACTGTTTGATCTGATATATGAGCATGCTGATGAAATAGGCATAGGCATAGTGGATTCAAATGAGATTGACCGCATAAACATTTTAAAAGCCTCTCTTTTGTCCATGGCTATTGCGGTCAGAAATCTTTCGCGCCTGCCTGATCACATGCTTATAGATGGAATCTTCACACTGCCTTTTCAATTGTCACAGGAAGCTGTCCCCAAAGGGGATTCTTTAAGTATTTCAATTGCTTCAGCCTCTATTATAGCCAAGGTAACCAGGGATAGAATCATGGAAAAATATCACCTTGAATATCCGAAATACGGTTTTGATTTACACAAAGGCTACCCGACTTCATTCCACAGAGAAGCTGTTAAACGTTATGGCTGTTCTCCTATTCACAGAAAGACTTTCAAAGGAGTAAAAGAACACCTTAACCAATAAGGAGTTCAGTAGTTGTTTTTGAGCTGAAAGGCTTTTATATGGTGACTTCATCTCGGCTGTTCGGACAAGGCAGTGAAACACTTGCTATTAATTTTCTGAAAAAAAACGGATACCATATCTTAGAGCAGAATTACCGGACTTTTCTAGGCGAGATCGATATAATTGCCAGAGACAAAGAGACCATTGCCTTTATTGAGGTAAAATCGAGATCATCTTTCACCCTCGGCAATCCCAGACATGCAGTGACACTTCAGAAACAAAAAAAAATTTCCAAAACAGCCCTCCACTATCTAAAACAGACCCGTCAAAGCAATGTCAAGGCACGTTTTGATGTTGTGACTATTCTCATGAATTCGGGGATTAACAACATAGAGCTTATTAAAAATGCCTTCGAACTTTACCATTACAGATGACTTGCCTGTTGTTGAAAAAGGGACTCTCTATGTAGTAGCCACCCCTATTGGTCATAGAGATGACATAACAATCCGTGCCCTTAAAGTGCTTGCCTGTGTGGATATTGTGGCTGCTGAAGACACACGGCATACAGGCAGGATGCTTTCCTTTCACAAGATTTCATCACAGCTCATTTCTTATCACGAGAATAATGAAGCTGAACGAACTCTTCAGCTTGTTGAAAAACTTCAGAATGGCGCTTCTGTCGCTCTCGTCTCTGATGCAGGAACTCCTTCTGTTTCTGATCCTGGATACCGTCTTATCTGTGCTTCCATCCAGGCCGGAGTCAAAATAGTTCCAATCCCTGGTGTATCTGCTGCAATAACAGCCCTTATTGTTTCAGGCCTTCCAACTGATACTTTCATTTTTCTGGGTTTTCCCCCCAAAAAACAGAATAGGAGGATAAAACTTCTGAAAGAGCTTGAAAATGAGAAAAGAACACTGATATTTTATGAGGCACCCAAACGGGTGATAACGTTTCTGATGGATGCACAAATGATTCTTGGGGATAGGCATGTGGTTTTGTCTCGTGAGATGACAAAAAAATATGAGGAATTTATCCGCGGGTCAATTTCAACTGTTTTAACCTCTTTATCTGGCCGAAAGGTGATAAAAGGCGAATGCACTCTGATTTTTGCCGGTAAAAAAAGAAATGAAGAAGAATTTTCAGGATCAGTAGAAAATAGTATTTCAGAATATCTTTCAGGCTCAAAAGAAAGTTCTGGTGATCTGTCCAGGAAAATAGCCTCGAAATTCGGTATATCCAGGAAAAAAGCCTATGAACTGATATTGTCTGAAAAAGAAAACAGATGAAAGGAGAAAGGCAATGGAGAAAAAAATACTAATTGCAGTTGATGATACCATACATTCCAGAAATCTCATCAATTATGTTTTAATGATTTCTTCTGCAGTTAAAAACCTTTATATTACTCTTTACAACGTACAGCCAGCAATCTCCCAGTTTTTACTGGATGAAGCAAGGACAGATTTATCCAGACAGGCTGATCTGAACTCTTTGTTGAAGAGAAATGAAGAAAAATCCAAAATCCTGCTCGAAAACTGCAAGGCCTTATTTGAACATGCTAGAATTGATATTAATCGTGTAAAATGCATCACCCAGCCAAGGAAACTTGGAATAGCAAAGGACATAATCGATCATGCCCAGCAAGGCAATTATGACGCTATTGTCGTAAGCAGAAGAGGGGTTTCAAGGCTTCAGGAAACTTTTAGCGGAAGCATTACCTCCAATCTGCTGGAAAATTCCAGGGTAGTTCCTGTATGGGTGAATAACGGTCACGTGACCTCAAACAAAATCATGATTGCAATTGACGGATCTGAAAGCTCTCTTAGGGCTGTAGATCATCTTTGCTTCATGACTTCAGGAAACCCCGACCTGTTCATCAGGTTGCTTCATGTTGTACCAAGATTCGGTGATTTTTGCCCTATAGAAAAAGATTCTCCGGAAGATAATATTGAAAAGATTCTCATTCAGAGCGACAAGCGATGCATTGATCATTTTTATCCAATTGCGATGCAGAGGTTCAAGGAATCCGGTTTTACCGAAAGTCAGATTCAACTCAAGATTGTTGACTATATGTTTAATCCTGGTAAGGCCATAGTGGAAGAAGCAAGAGCAGAAAATTATGGCACGGTTGTAGTGGGAAGGCGCGGTGTTAGCAATGCTTTTTTCATGGGAAGTGTTTCACGCTGCGTTATCAACAAAAGCGACAACTGTACATTATGGCTGGTTCCTTAAAAAAAACTTGACGGCTACAATATAGCCATATAATAAGAAGAGAAAAAGATTTACAGATTGTTTTCATCAGCTCGTATTGGTGGGCGGTATAGGATTTGAACCTACGGCTTCTACCGTGTGAAGGTAGCACTCTCCCGCTGAGTTAACCGCCCATTGGAAATGTTATGCTGAAGTAAATGATATTGTAATCATGAAGTCAAGCCCTTTTTTAGCAGAAAATATTTAATTTTGATAAAAAGGCTTTGTACGATCACTCTTTAACAAATTCGTCGACTCCTGATGTTTCAGGAGAAACCGGTTTGCCAAGATCTGAAATGTCTCTGGACACCGGCAGATCTTTGATATCCTTTAGACCAAATGTTTCCAGGAAAACCCGTGTTGTGCCATAAACAAGAGGCCTTCCGGGAATGTCCTTTCTTCCCGTTATCTTTATGAGCTTTCTGGCCAGAAGCATCCTGATAATACTGCTTGAATCAACTCCCCTGATGTATTCGATGTCGCTTCGCAGGACAGGTTGCTTGTAGGCGATTATAGCAAGGGTTTCAAGGGCAGCCTGACCAAGGCGCTGAATTGGAGGCTGAATGAGTTTTCTGATCCAGTCTGCATATTCCGGTCTTGTCCTAAGCTGGTATCCTCCTGCCACCTCAACAAGATAAATACCTTTTTCGAGGTTATCATACTCATTTTTAAGCTCATGAATTGCTTCTTTAATGGCTGATAAATCAAAAGACTGGAGAGCTGACTTCATTTTTTCCAGAGTAAGAGGTTCGTATGAAACAAAAAGAAGAGTTTCAATTATGTATTTTAGCTCAGGCATGATCTCTTTCATTTAAAAATAATCTTATTATGCCAGTATCAGTGTTCTGGATAAGGACAGCTTTGTTGTTTTTCACAATTTCAAGTATTGCAAGAAAGGATATGATTATCTGGCTTTTAACCGGATAAGAGCAAACCAGCTCATAAAAAGAAAGCGTTTTCTTTTCACTCAGAAGGCTTATGATCTCGGCCATGCGATCATAGACAGATGTTTTTTCTGCTGAAAGTTCAATGGAAATATCAGAGGGAAGCTTTTCAAGGATTCTTTCAAATGCAAGGAAAAGCTCAAACAAATCGACTCTGATTTCATGGTCATGAAGAGGATCACCAGGAGAATGAGTTTTTACCTGCGGCCTTATGAAGGTATGTTCACCGAGAAACTCTCGTTTGCTCAGTGCGCCTGCGGCTGATTTAATATAGAGATATTCAAGAAGCGGTTTGGTAATTTCAAGTGAAGGGTCTTTCTCATCAGAATCGTCATGTACAGGAAGAAGCATCCTGGATTTTATCTGAATAAGGGTTGCAGCCATGACCAGAAAATCTCCGGCAATATCAACGTTCATGGATTTCATCCATTCGATATATTCCAGATAACGGTCGGTTATTTGTGAAATTGGAATTTCGTAGATGTTGACTTCATTTTTTCTGATCAAATGGATGAGAAGATCCATAGGACCTTCAAATATATTTATTAACTCAACCTTATAGATGTCACTTGACATGTGATGTCCTGTAGAGGAGGCCAGGGGTAGAACCTGATATGATCATGTACAATTGCCATGAAAATGCTTATCTCATAGCCGGTATTGAAACATTTCCATGTACTTGGACGACATGATATGTCACGAACGTTTGATGGGGATAATTACGAAACGTGTTTAAAAAAGTCAACAGGTCATGATGGGAACGAGGTTTTTTTGAACAGTTTTTTTCCATTTTCAGATTTTATGTACAGACTGGTGACAGTCATCATTCTTGCAAGCGTTGTGTCAGGGTGTGCACGACACCAGCCGATTCCTGCTACTCCTTTGCCTCCTGTTATGCAAAAGACTGAGAAGCAGTTGAAACATCTGGGCTTTACCATACAGGCAGGAGCATTCTCTGTTGTGGAAAACGCAGCAAGGCTGACTGACATTCTGACTGATAACAAGCTTGATGCTACGTATTTTAAGGCAGAAGACGGCTATTTCAAGGTTAGGTTCGGAGATTTTTCTACGAAAGAAGAAGCAAGGAAAGAGGCTCTCAGATTAAAAGCATTAGGCATCATAGATGTTTATTATATCGTCAGTCCTAATGAATATTCTGTTGCCAGACAGCCAAAGTTAGGAAATACTTTTTTGCGTGAAGAAATAGTAAAAACTACCATGTCCTTTATTGATGTTCCATATTTATGGGGTGGGTGTTCACCGGATGAAGGCTTCGATTGCAGCGGATTATCCATGACTGTTTACAGGCTCAATGGCCTTAATCTTCCAAGGACTTCTTCTCAGCAGTTTGAAAAAGGGTATCCCGTTGAACGTGAAAATCTCTCCAAAGGAGATCTGGTTTTTTTTTCCAGTAACAGATGGGCTAAAGTTGACCATGTAGGGATATATACAGGAAGAGGGAAATTTATTCATGCACCTGCAAAAGGAAAAAAAATCCGTTTTGATTCACTTTCAAACAGCTATTTCAATCAAAGATATGTAGGAGCAAGATCATATATGTAATCCTGGTGGCTTCATTAGAAGTACATGTCAATTTCTGCTTTTTGCCGGTGCAAATTGTTTGGAAGCCCTGGAAAAAGTCATCATCTTTGTTTCTTGATGAACTCGTACAAAGTAGTCAATCTTTCAACAACTACAAGGGGATATAATTATGGCCTGCTGGATGAATCTAGGACAAAATCTAAAAGTGAATGCAAAGAAGTTTCCAGACACAGTTGCACTTAAAGACAGGGGCAGAAGTTTTACATATCCGGAATTAAACCAGAGAGTCAACCGTCTTGCAAACAGCTTTTTCACCATTGGTCTTAATAAAGGGGACAAGGTTGCTGTTTTTATGGAAAACAGCATAGAAATAGTCGAAATCTTTCTTGCGACTGCCAAAACAGGTATAATAATTGTTCCTGTCAATTTTCGGCTTGTCGGCAAAGAAGTGGCGTATATTGTTGATAATTCCGATGCAAAGGCCATGATAGTGGATCAGGAGTTTGTGCCTGTAATAAGGGAAATCAAGACAGATCTGAAGCAAATACCGGATCAAAACTATATCGTTGTTGGAAAGGAAAGCCACGGATTCAGATCTTACGACAGTCTCATCGAGTCTTCTTCCTCACATGAACCCGATGTAACAGTAAAACCGGAAGATACCTGGATACTGATATACACTTCAGGCACTACAGGTAAACCCAAGGGAGTGATAAGATCACATGTATCTCATATTGCTTTTTATCTCATAAATGCAATTGATTACGGCTTTACCCGTTATGATAATTGTCTGAATGTGATGCCTCTTTGCCACATCAATTCCACATTTTTCACTTTCACCTTTCTGTATGTAGGAGGTTCTGTCTATATTCATCCTGCAAGAAGCTTCAGGGCTGAAGAAATTCTTCAGATTATCGAACGAGAAAAAATCACTTTCATTTCTCTAATTCCGACACACTACAATATAATCCTTAGCCTTGGAAACACTGGAAAATCCTTTGACGTAAGCTCCATCAAAAAACTTCTTTGTTCTTCAGCACCTGTGCGCAAGAATGTAAAAAAGGCCATAATGGAGTTCTTCCCGGGTGCTGAGCTTTATGAAGGCTATGGATCGACCGAAGCAGGAAGTGTGACAGTCCTTAAACCAGAAGATCAGTTAAGGAAATTGGGATCAATCGGGTATGAAATTCTCGGAACAGAGTTTATAAAGATCATTGATGAAAATGGCAATGAGATCAAGGATGGAAGAGTCGGCGAACTTTATTCCAGGGGGCCAATGCTATTTGACGAGTATTATAAACTTCCTGAAAAAACTGCAAAATCGTTTAGAAATGGATGGTTCAGCGCAGGTGATATGGCACGAAGGGACTCTGACGGGTTTTATGAAATTGTTGACCGCAAGGACAACATGATCATAACAGGCGGAGAACATGTATATCCAAGCGAGGTTGAAGAAGTCATTGGAAGTCATCCTGATGTATATGATGTTGCTGTCATAAGTGTTCCTGATGACAAATGGGGCGAGATGGTTGTTGCGGTTGTTGTTAATCGCAATCCAGTCGATGAAAAGACAATTTCTGACTGGTGCAAGGAAAGAATGGCAGGATACAAACGCCCAAAAAAAATCATCTTTATCAACAATGATGAAATGCCCCGCACCGGTACTGGAAAAATCCTTCACAGGATTCTGAGAGAACGATACACAAATTAAAATCTTTTTATCAATTAATTCACCTAAGAGGAGGCGTACAAACATGTTGAGCAAGGCGTATATACCCTATAAAGGCTATTACAGCACTCCGTTTGCAAGATGGCAGGGAAGTTTGGCAAATGAACATGCCATTATTTTTGCTTCAGAAACTTCAAAAAGATGGCTGGCTGAAAAAAAATGGGACCCCATGATGTTTGATTATCTGTTCCTTGGAATGACCATAGGCCAGCCACAGTGGTTTTATGGAAGCCCATGGGCTGCAGCCCTTATTGGTGCTGTCTCTACCCCCGGAGTTTTGATCAGTCAGGCCTGCACAACATCAACCACCTGTATTTTCCAGGCTGCAACCGGTGTTGAAACAGGTTTTTACAAGAATGTCTATTGTTTGATGACAGACAGGTGTTCTAATGGCCCCCATACGATATGGCCTAATCCCAATGGTCCTGGCGCAGAAGTTCTTTCTGAAAACTGGATGATGGATAATTTTAACAGAGATCCGTGGGCAAAAGGCGCCATGATTAACACAGCGGAAAACGTGGCAAAAGAAACCGGCATTAAACGCGAACAATGTGATGCCGTTGCATTAAGGCGCTATGAACAGTATCTTGATTCATCAGCAAATGATAAGGCATTTAAAAAGAAATACATGTTTCCTGTTGAGGTAAAAGTTTCAAAGAAAAAAACTGTTGTATTAGATGATGACGAGGGCATTACTCCATGCACTCAGGAAGGTCTCAAGGCTTTAAAACCTGTGCTTCCTGACGGAACACATACTTTTGGGGCTCAGACCCATCCTGCAGACGGCCACTGTGCAGTGACCGTCACAACCCGTGAAAAAGCCAGGGAATTAAGTGCTCAGCCTGGCGTTGAAATTCAAGTCGTTTCTTACGGGTTTGCCAGGGCCAAGAAAGGCTTTATGGCTATGGCTGTTGTACCTGCTGTTCAAATGGCACTTTCAAACGCTGGCATAACAGTAAAAGATGTAAAGGCAATTAAAACCCATAATCCGTTCGTTGCAAACGATATTTATCTTGCAAATCAGCTTGGTATTGATGTGAACAGTTTCAATAATTATGGGAGTTCCCTGGTTTTCGGCCATCCTCAGGCACCTACCGCAGGCAGATGCATAATCGAAGGCATAGAAGAAGTCGTAATGGCAGGCGGAGGCTACCTTCTCTGGGGAGGATGTGCTGCCGGAGACACAGGAGCAGGACTAGTGCTTAAGATAGGATAAATATTTCTATAATGGGGCGTATTGCAATACGCCCCAGATACAGGTCATTATCCAGCCAATATTTCTCTTTCACTTGACATCACCGACTTCATTGCAATACTTTAAGCCTGTAGTTTTCTGTTGAAGGATGGGTGAACATCCGTTCAGCATGAAAAGTAGAGACACAAGAGTTTTTAGTCTCCACGACTTTACAGGCAATTACCGCGTAAATACATCATGGCAACCACAGAGGGTTGTCTCTACTTAATTTGTTAAGGAGGAAAAAATAAATGGAATATATTTCAAAAGGCGGGTGCCAGTCATCAGCCAAGCAAAATGATGCTCTCGCCAGACAGGATGCTGCTGTAAAAGGAGCTCTTGACAAGATCAAGCATAAATTCATAGTAATGAGCGGAAAAGGCGGGGTTGGAAAATCAAGCACCTCTGTCAATATTGCGATTGCACTGGCAGAAAAAGGCTATAAGGTAGGTCTCATGGATGTTGATCTCCATGGTCCAGACATTCCAAGAATGCTTGGATTGAAAGGTATGCTTGTCACGACAGAACAACAGAAACTGAGCCCAATCAAATACTCTGAAAACCTGAAAGTGGTTTCCATCGAGTCTCTCATGCCCGGAAAAGACGAGGCTATAATATGGAGAGGACCTGTCAAAAACTCTGCAATCAAACAGTTCATAGGCGATGTGGAATGGGGTGAACTCGATTATTTAATCATTGACTCTCCTCCCGGAACTGGAGATGAACCCTTGACAATAGCACAGAACATCTCTGACGCTAAGGCAATAATAGTCACCACGCCACAGGAAGTATCACTTGCAGATGTCAGAAAATCCATTAGTTTCTGCAAGACGGTCAAAATGGAAATATTTGGTCTTATTGAAAACATGAGCGGTTATACATGCCCTCATTGCAAGGAAAACTTTGATATTTTCGGCTCTGGCGGAGGCAAAAGAACTGCTGAAGAAGCAGGAATACTTTTTCTGGGAAAAGTTCCTTTCGACCAGAGGGTCGTTACAAGCGGTGATTCAGGGTACTCATTTCAGCAAAAGCACAAAGATTCACCTGTCAGCATTGCGTTTTCTCAGATTGCAGAGAAAATGGCTACTTCAAGTTAAGAAGATGAGAATATCCCTTTATCTTGACCCGGATCATATTGATGATTCCATGGAGCTTGAGTCGCGCATCCGCAAGAAGCTTGATCTCGCAAATGATTCTTCAATAAGGTATGAAATACTTAGAAGATCGATCGATGCCAGAAAGAAAAGACCTCAGTTCGTTCTCGACATAGAGGTCTTTTTACAGGAAGACTTTCTGGGAAAAACGCCGTTTTCCATGAGATTCAAACCCATTTCAACAGATCTCAGGGTTATTGTCATCGGTGCAGGTCCTGCCGGATATTTTGCTGCACTTGAACTCCTGGAGCATGGAATCAGACCGGTCATTCTGGAAAGAGGAAGGGACGTTACATCAAGACGCAAGGACATAAAGCTGATTCATACAGAAGGAATTGTAAATCAGCATTCCAATTATTGTTTCGGGGAAGGGGGCGCAGGGGCTTATTCGGATGGGAAACTCTATACAAGATCACATAAGAGGGGAGATATCGGAAAGATACTGTCTCTTCTTGTTGCTCATGGTGCCCCAGAAGATATACTCACTGACGCTCATCCTCATGTAGGATCAAACAGACTTCCCAAGGTGGTTAAATCCATTCGTGAAACTATCCTGGCTCATGGCGGTGAAATCCATTTTGATTCATGGGTAAAGGATTTAATCATAGAAAGCGGCCGGGTCTCAGGAGTGTGGGTGGAAGGAAAGGGAAAGATCATGGCAGATGCTGTGATTCTTGCAACAGGCCACTCTGCCCGTGATATTTTTGAGCTCTTTCACCTGAAAAACATTCTGATTGAACCAAAGCCTTTTGCTCTTGGCGTGAGGGTAGAACATCCCCAGTCTCTGATTGACAGCATTCAGTATCACCACAGCCCAAGGCATCCCAAGCTTCCTGCAGCAAGTTACAGGCAGTCCGTACAGATTGACGGCAGAGGTGTCTTTTCTTTTTGCATGTGTCCGGGCGGTTTCATTGTTCCTGCATCCACTGCAGAAGAAGAGCTTGTAATAAACGGCATGAGCCTTTCTTCAAGAGATGCCCCTTTTGCAAATGCAGGAATAGTAGTTGAAGTCCGTCTCGAAGATATAGGAAAACATTCGGATAGAGGGCCTCTTGCTGCGATGGATTTTCAGAAGAATCTTGAAAAAAAGGCATTTCTTGCTGGCGGTGGGACAGGACTGAAGTCACCTGCCCAGAGATTGACTGATTTTGTAAACCGTAAATTATCCGATTCTCTTCCTGATTCTTCCTATAAACCGGGAGTAGTGTCTGCTCCTGTGCATGAGTTGTTACCGGAAGATATAAGCAGACGACTCAGGGCTGCTTTTGGTGTGTTCGATAAAAAGATGAGAGGATATTTTACAAGAGAAGCCATCGTTCTTGCAGTTGAGTCGAGAACAAGCTCCCCTGTCAGGATTCCTCGTGATGAAAAAACCCTCATGCACCCCCAGGTTGAAAATCTTTATCCTTGCGCAGAAGGCTCAGGGTATGCTGGCGGGATAGTATCTTCTGCACTAGACGGACAAAAAATTGCAAGGCAGATCGCAAGGACAGGCGGGGCTTTATCATTCAGCCTTCCTTAAAATACCTTGAAAGCCACTCCTTCCTGAAATCATCAAAACGTTTTTCTTCTATGGCTTTTCTCATGCCCTTCATGAGATCCTGATAAAGTGTAAGATTATGGATGGTGGCAAGGGTTTCTGCAAGAGGATCGCGGGTGAAAAACAGATACCTCAGAACCATGCGCGAATAGGTACGGCAGGTATAGCAAGAGCAGTTGGTATCAACTGGATATTTATCCTTGCGGTACGTTTTATCCATGATTCTTATCTTTCCAAGCCTAGTAAAAAAAGTTCCCTGTCTGGCGTAGCGGGTTGGAATGACACAGTCAAACATGTCCATTCCAAGAGCAACTGCAGCCAGAAGGTCTTCGGGAAGACCGACTCCCATGAGATACCTCGGAAGATCATAAGGTAAAAAAGGGGCTGTATATTGAACCGCTCTCTTCATGAGATCAATGCCTTCTCCTACACTTACTCCTCCAATAGCAAATCCGTCAAAAGGGATTTCGGTTATCTCTTTTGCACTTTTCTCCCTTAGATGCTCATAAACTCCACCCTGTACAATCCCGAACATGAACTGATGAGGCTGCAACCTCACTTCACGGCACCTTCTTGCCCATCTTGTGGTTCGCTCTACGGATTGTTTTACATAAGCTTCAGGTGAAGGATATTCAACGCATTCATCAAATGCCATGACAATATCTGCCCCAAGATCGCGCTGGATTTCCATCGAGCGTTCAGGGCCGAGGAAAAGCCTCTCGCCTTTTTCCTCATAGGAAAAACTGACCCCTTCTTCAGTAATCTCTTTTTGGGGCAATGAAAAAACCTGAAATCCACCGGAATCTGTAAGTATGGTTTGATTCCATCCCATGAAACGATGAAGACCCCCCATGCGCTGGACAGAAGAAAGACGTTCGCTCAAAGAAAGATGATAGGTGTTTGCCAGAACCACCTGAGCACCTGTTTCGGCAACATCTTTCGGCATGGTGGATCTGACAAAACCTGCTGTGCCCACTGGCATGAAGGCAGGGGTCTGAACAGTGCCATGTGAAGTTGTAAACTGAGCCCTCCTTGCTCCGCATGGATCAATAGCATGAAGATGAAACTGGATGTCTTTAATTGGCATGGAAATCTTTCATGTAAATAATTTTATCGTCTCCTTGGGCGTAAAAATCCTTTAGCACAGCTTCTTTATGAAATCCGTTAGCCTCATAGAACATGTGGGTTGGTTCATAGAGTTTTCTGGACGACGTCTCGACATAAACCCTTTTCCCATCCATGTCCTGGATTCTCGATTGGGTCAGTTTCATGAGGCACTTTCCTATACCTCTTCCCTGGAGTTCTTTTCGAACTGCAATCCAGTAAAGATCAAATCTCCTGGATGTCATGGGAACAGGCCCAAAACATGAATAACCTATAAGAGAGCCTTCAGTTTCAGCAAATAAAAAATAATATCCGCTGGCTGAACCCCTTGAAAGGCTTTCTTCTGCAAGCTCACGGGCTACTGCAAGTTCTTCAGGATAAAACAGGCCGCATGATTCTGTCAGACGATAAATACTTTCCGGGTCTGAAGAATTAACTGTTTCACGGAAAACGATTCCTGACTTATCACTCATTGACAGCTATTTTCCAGGGGAAAAAATCCTGTTCAGGCTGAAAACGTTTTTCAATCTGAACAAGAGGTTCATAGATGATACGCTTAACAACATCATTAAAGTTCAAACCTGCTTTTTCAGCAGCAGCAATAAAACCACTGTCTGGCGCAATACATGGATTGGAGTTTATTTCAAGAACCCATGGATTGCCATCTTCATCCACCCTGAAATCAACCCTTGCATATCCTTTCAGGTTGAAGAGATTCCAGCATTCTCTTGCTATTTTTTTCATTTTTTCCAAGACAGGAACATCTTTATATGTAAAGTCAAAGGAGCGGACGGTGTTTTTATACTCAAAAGATTCTGATTCCCATTTCGCCTTGTAGTCAACGATCTTATGCTTGTCATTTGGGTAGTTTTCAAATTTTATTTCAGCGGGCGGAAGTACTTGAGGAATCCCGTTTCCGTTTTTAGCAATAAGGGACAGGTTGAATTCCCTTCCCTGGATAAAGGCTTCTGCAAAGCATTCCCCTCCGAGCCTGCTTTTAAGACGTTCCATTTCCTGCAAAAGTTGGTCATGGGTCTCTGGAAACACTACAGAGTCATATCCTATGCCAACAGAGCCGTGTTCCCAAACAGACTTTATGATGCCAGGGTTGCATAGAGGGGGCTTGCGGAGCCTGGATATTTCCTGAGTCACAAATAAAGGGGTCGGAATTTTTGCCCCCCTCAGCATCTGCTTGGCAAGAATCTTGTTTGATGTCGTGTAGATGGCATCAGAGCCTGCACCTGTATAGGCAATGTTCATAGCATCAAGGATGGTGGGTGCAAGGTGAATGAGCCTTCCCTGACCATTTATGGATTCCACTAAGTTAAAGACAAGGGATGGGTTGATTCTGTTTATTTTGCCCAGGGCTTCCTTGACATCCAGAGAAAAACTGACTGGAACCGGATCATGATTCAGCTCTGATAAAGACTTTGAAACAGATTCAACCTGCACCAGTCCATCCTGCTCATCTTTTGAGACATTTTCAGACAGATTTCCATATAAAACAGCTATTCGCATTTGTTGAGATCCCTTAGACAATCAAATGTTACTGAATTAACCGCGAATACACTTTCACTGGATGGGCTAAAATTACCGCAGAGTCATAAAAATACCCTGGAGAAAACATTGTTAAAACTTTACAGCCGGCGGAGCATAATTCTTGTGATCCATATGGTTGATTTTCATAAAGAAGTTTGTCTTGCCGGAAAATATACCCTGAGTCAGTTTTGCATCTTGAGGAGGGAAAAAAGAATTGAAAGGATGGACAAAATACTGTCTTGGCTCCCTTCATAATGCTTGGAGGCTCATTGTCTTCTTCAGCTTCTATTGATTCCATCGGAACAAATACAGGGTCGGTCATGTCACAAGCTTCCCTTACAAAAGTTTTGATATTTTTCGTTCAACTTTGGGTGCACTATAACTAAAAAGCTCATAAGTGCAACAAAAATATTATAAATCTTAATTTTTTCTATTTCCTATTTCTTTGAAAATAAGAAGTTTGATATAAGCAAATTGGCATGAATAATGAATAACTCTCAATAAGATTATTTTATTATCGGAATAACCTTTGACGGCATCGTAAAAAGCCGTCCGACGGACTTTTTACGAGTTCATCACCTTTCAGTCTATGGGAAAAATCCATGTTGTTTAATTCTATCGCAATAAAGCTGACCATACCGATATTGCTGTTGATTCTTTGTATCGATGGCATTCTTATTACCTATACAACCATAAGCAGAAGAGATCATCTGATTTCATCTGTTAATGACCATATTCTTGCTATTGCCAGAGATCATTCAGGGGCAGTCGAGGCTGAATTTGAAAAAACATTAAACATAACAAAAACCCTTGCCGATTCTTTCGCTGCCGTTAAGGAACTTGAATCTGCCTCAGGTCTTGGAAGAGAGTCTGTGAAAGTCATCCTGAATAAAACACTCCAATCAAACCCTTCTTTTCTTGCAGTCTATACTTTATGGGAGCCTGATGCATTCGATTCAATGGATGAGGCCTTCAGGGGTATTGCAGCCCATGATGAAACAGGCCGTTTTATACCTTGCTGGACAAGAGACTCTCAGGGCAACATTGTGCTTGAGCATGCAAGAGATTATAAAAATGAGGCAAAAGGGGGCTATTATACGATTCCACGCAACACAAAAAAAGAGACTGTAATCGATCCATATTTGTACACTCTCGGAGGAAAGCAAATCCTCATGGTTTCACTTGTATCACCTGTGATTTTTGATAACAGTTTTTACGGTGTTGTAGGGGTAGATCTTTCCCTGGACTGGATCCAGAATATTATTGATAATGTTTTTATTCATGAGAAGAATGCAAAGTTCAATATCATTTCCAACAACGGGATTCTGGCTGCTGTTTCAGGCGAGCCTTCTCTTGCAGGAAAAAGGTTTGAAAGCGTTTATCCTCATTTGAAGGATGAGTTTTCATCAAACAACAACAGCAAGCAAAGAATAGGTTTTACAGACGGAAATCTTGTCGTTTTTACTCCCATTTACATTGGAAACACTCAAACCCCGTGGTCTCTGAATATCATTATTCCTTCTGATTCCATAACTGCTACGGCTTTTTCAGGCATGTGGACAGAAATCGTTATAAGCATTATTCTTACCCTTATATCTGTAGTATTCATTGCCTTTTTCATAAACCTGAAGATGAAACCACTAAGAAGAATAGCCGAATCTGCTGAAAAAGTTGCATCAGGAAGACTCGTCTATGATGCGATTGTAACCGAAGACGATGAAATAGGCAAAGTCAATGCAAGTTTTAAAAACATGGTCTTTTCCTTGAAAGAAATTACTTCAGCCTGCCAGGCCTTAGCAGTAGGTGATTTCAGCCAGCCTGTCCAATTGAGGAGCAAGGATGACATCCTTGGGCAAACCGTTAATTTCATGGTTGAA
Source organism: Desulfobacteraceae bacterium (assembly GCA_037439445.1). Classification (GTDB taxonomy): domain Bacteria; phylum Desulfobacterota; class Desulfobacteria; order Desulfobacterales; family Desulfatirhabdiaceae; genus JBBIWB01. The sequence goes on from JBBIWB010000009.1 coordinate 56,116, forward strand.
AACATCAAAAAAATTGTCAAGCAACTTAACAATATTGCCAAAGGAGGGTTCTCGAGTAAATTCAGACCTTTTTCAGAAAAAGATCAGTTAGGCACAGCCATTGCCGAACTGATAAGTTCTCTAAGAAAAATGACCGAGGAAAACGAAAGACAGAATATTATAAAAACAGGCACAATGGAGCTTCATACACTTATGCGGGGTGAAAAAGAGATTTCTACCCTTTCAGATAACATCATCACATTTTTATGCAGATATATGAATGCCCCTATTGGAGCTTTTTATGTCATGGATGAAGAAGGGTTTCTGATCCTGACAGGGTCCTTTGCATATGGGCAGCAAACAAACCATTCAAGTCGTTTTGCACCAGGAGAAGGCCTGACAGGCCAGGCTTCTATTGAAAAACAGATCATTGTTGTAACTGACGTTCCTGAAGATTATGTACGCATACAGTCTGGTGTTGGAAATGCAGCCCCAAGAAATATTTTACTCTGCCCCCTCGTATTCGAAAACGCTGTTAAAGGGGTCATTGAGATAGGTGCTTTCCAGGAGTTTTCAGATGTTCATCTTTCGTTTTTGAGCCAGATTTCTGACAGCATTGCCATAGCAATCAATTCCGCCCAGATCAGAAACAGGATGAAGACTCTTCTTGGACATACACAAGAACAGGCAGACATGCTAAAAAGTCAGCAGGAAGCTCTTCGACAATCAAACCTTGATCTTGAAAAACAGGCCGATGCCCTGAAACAATCCGAATCCATGCTGAAGGAACAGCAGGAAGAGCTGCGCCATACAAATGAAGAGCTTCAGGAACAGGCACAGCTTCTTGAAGAACAAAAAGAAGATATTCAGAAGAAACATCTTGAACTTGAGATGGCTGGAAAACTGATAAAAGAAAAAGTGGATGATCTTGAAAGAACAAGCAAGTATAAATCCGAATTTCTGGCCAACATGTCTCATGAACTAAGAACCCCTTTAAACAGCATTCTTCTCTTGTCCAGACTAATTGCAGACAATAAGGATGGAAATCTTACAAAAAAACAGGTGGAGTTCGCCGATACCATCCATGCTTCAGGTTCTGATCTTTTAAACCTTATTAACGAAGTCCTGGATCTGTCAAAGGTGGAGTCAGGAAAAATGGAACTTAATCCTGAAGAAATCCATCTTAAAGATATTGCTTCTACCATCAAACGCGATTTTCAGCATCTGTCCCAAAAGAAAGAAATTGATTTTGTCATTGAAATAAGTGAAGATTTGCCTGTTTCAATTTTTACAGACAGACAGAGGACTGAGCAGATAATCAAAAATTTTCTTTCCAATGCTTTTAAATTCACTTCCTGCGGTAAAATTACTTTTAATGTTTCACGACCTTCTGTTAATTCTTTTTCCCAAACCGACCTGTCCAGATCTAATTCCATTGCTTTTTCAGTCACAGATACTGGTATAGGAATCCCCAGAGATAAACAACAGACGGTATTCGAAGCTTTTAAACAGGCAGATGGAACAACCAGCAGAAAATACGGAGGAACAGGCCTTGGTCTTTCCATTTCTGTTGAACTTGCAAAGTATCTTGGCGGAGAAATCCAGCTTGAAAGTGAGGAAGGAAAAGGAAGCACATTCACTCTTATTCTTCCTGAAAAACTCGAACAACCCTTCATGGCAGAGAAGAAAAAAAGACAGAGCTCTTTGAAAAATAACGAAGATGATACTGTCAATAATTTGACTGAGACTGAAAAATCACCAGCCTGTATAGAAGCCTTGAAAGATGACCGAAGGAATCTGAATCATGGAGACAGGGTCATTCTGATTGTAGAAGATGATATTCATTTCGCTAAAATTTTAAGCAATATTTCACGTTCAAGGGAATTCAAAATTCTATTGGCTGATAATGGCCAGACAGGACTTCATTTTGCCGATTACTATAAACCGGATGCAATTATTCTAGATTTTGATCTTCCGCAAATGGACGGATTGTCAGTACTGGCCAGGCTTAAAGATAATAAAAAGACAGGACATATTCCTGTTTTTTTTGTATCAGCACTCGACAGAGCCTCACATGCTCTTCAGATGGGTGCTGCAGGCTATGCAGTAAAACCAGTAAGCCTTGATGATCTGGAAAAAATCTATGATAAAATCAACCTTATCATCTCAGAGTCTGTAAAGCCAATTCCAGTTTCAGAATCTCCCGGCGAAGTCATGACGGAAGATCATTCATCCCCTGATCGAGCAAAGAATACGGATATGATGATTCTTGGTAAGGACGATGTTTTAAATAACAAGAAAGTCCTTCTTGTTGATGATGACATGAGAAATGTTTATGCTACAACCAATATCCTTGAAGAAAAAGGCATGAAGGTCATTGTAGGGAAAAATGGAAAAGAAGGGATTGAACGCCTTAATAAAGAAAAAGCTATTGACCTTGTTCTTATGGACATCATGATGCCTATAATGGATGGATATGAGGCAATGAAAGAAATCCGGAAAGACAACAGATTTGCAAAACTTCCAATCATTGCTCTAACTGCCAAAGCCATGAAGGGCGACAGGGCTCTTTGCATCGAGGCAGGAGCTGATGATTACCTTGCAAAACCATTTGACACTGAAAAGCTTCTTTCAATGCTAAGGGTTTGGCTGTATTAAATTATGGAAAATCAAAATAACGAAATAAAGCTCCTGATCGAAGCCATTTATTTAAAATACGGCATTGATTTCCGCGGCTATTCCGAAGCTTCAATCACGAGGCGGATACTGAAAAACCTGGCTTTTTCGGGCATGAAGAGTATTTCGGAATTACGGTCTAGGATTGTAAGGGACAAGGCAAGTTTCGAACAACTGCTTTTGGATCTGTCAATTAACGTAACTGAAATGTTCAGGGACCCTCTATTCTATAAGGCGGTCCGGGAAACCGTTGTTCCATGCCTCAGAAAAAAGTCTTTTATAAAAATCTGGCATGCAGGCTGTGCTTCTGGAGAAGAAGTTTATTCATTGGCAATTTTATTTCATGAGGAAGGACTGGACAACAGAACAAGGGTTTATGCAACTGATTTCAATGAAAAAATACTGACCGCCGCCAAGAATGGAATATATTCTCTTGAAAAGATGAAAACATATACAATGAATTATTACAAGGCAGGAGGGAAATCATCTTTCGGAGATTATTACACTTCAAGAAGTAACGATGCGACCATAAGTCAGTTTCTAAAAAAAAACATTCTTTTTACCCGTCACAATCTTGCTTCAGACAGATCTTTCGGAGAGATGGATTTGATTCTATGCCGGAATGTCATGATTTATTTCAACAGAGATCTTCAGGACTCGGTGTTTCAATTGTTCAAGGAAAGCCTTTCTGAGGGCTGCTTCCTTTGTCTTGGCGCTAAAGAAAGCCTGCGTTATTCAACCTGTTCGGATGATTTTGAAGATGTTGTCCCCAAAGAAAAAATCTACAGAAAAAAAATCACCGGCTGTCTTTGATGCTGTTGTCATAGGGGTTTCTGCAGGAGGAATAAAGGCATTGGAAACTTTATTGCCTTTTCTTCCACATGAATATTTTATGCCTGTAATAATAGTAAAGCATTTAAACCCTGACTCGGATGATTTCCTTGCAAGATATCTTGATGATAAATGCAGGCTGAAAGTTAAACATGCTGCCGAAAAAGAGCCGATCATGCCGGGAACAGCATATCTTGCTCCACCCAATTACCATTTGCGGATTGGAAGCAACAGGACATTTTCTCTTTCATCAGATAACCATGTAAATTATGCCAGACCTTCAATAGATGTATTGTTTGAAACTGCTGCCGAAGTTTATGGGTCAGGACTGATAGGCATTATCTTGACCGGTGCAAGCTCTGATGGTACAAAAGGAATCATTAAAATAAAGAAAGCAGGCGGTATGACAATAGTTCAGGACCCGTGTACCGCAGAAGCTCAAGTTATGCCAAAATCTGCCATTTCTGGGGGGGGTATTGATTTCATTTTATCTCTTGAAGCCATAGGCAGATTTCTCTACCGACTATCTGAACGGATATCATAGTGATTGAACCAGAACAGATCAATATTTTAATTGTCGATGATATACCTGCTAATCTTCTTGCGTTAGAAAGCCTGCTTGAAAGCCAGGAACTAAAAGTCTTCAAGGCGCAATCAGGAAATGAAGCTCTCGGCCTATTGCTTGAACATGATTTCGGTCTTGTTCTTCTGGATGTCCAGATGCCAGATATGGACGGATTTGAAACTGCGGAACTGATGCGCAGCAATGAAAAAACCAGAAACATCCCTATCATTTTTGTCACAGCCATCAGCAAGGAAAAGCAGCATATTTTCAAGGGCTATGAATCAGGAGCTGTGGATTACTTGTTTAAGCCGCTCGATCCTCATGTTTTAAGAAGCAAGGTAAGGGTGTTTTTAGATATTCACCTGCAAAAACTGTGTATTGAAAAAGCGAACAGACAGCTTGAAATAACCGTAGAAAAATTAAATCTGGCAAATCTGAAAATTCAGCAACAACAACAGTCAATTATTGAAGAAGAACGACTGAATCTGCTTTTGCAACTGGCAGGTGCCACTGCCAGTGAGCTGAATCAGCCGCTTATAGACTTGCTGGAAACAATTGATCTTCTAAAGCTTGAAAAAAATGACCATTCTCCCGGCAAGCTGAAGTCCTCTATTAAGCAGATTGAAACATCAGGAAGACGTATTTATGATATTGTGAGAAGAATTCAGACCATTCCCCATCTTGAGGCTCAACCAGGCCAGATGACTTCTGAACCTTATAATGTGACCCATCCTTCAGTCAGACTGCTTGCAGTTGAGGCTTCTGACAAGGACTTTCTTGATATAAAAACCCTTGTTGTTTCCAACCCCAATGCCAGCATCAGGAGGAGTGAATCCATAAATGAAGCTTTGAATCTTCTTCAAAGCAATAATTTTGACCTGGTGCTTGCCGGTTATTTTCTTCCTGACGGAACAGGGCTTGAACTCATCAAGAAAATGGGGACAGCAGGAATCGAGACCCCTGTTATCATAATTACCGGAAAAGGCGATGAAATCATAGCTACCAAGGTAATCCAGGCAGGAGCTTATGACTACCTGCCAAAAGATCAGCTTCATGGAAAAAGTCTCATGAAGGCCATAATCAATTCCCTTAACAAGCTGCGAATCAAAAAAGAGATAAAAGCAGCCATGGAAAAAATGGCTGATTTGTCAATAAGGGATGTTTTAACCGGTCTTTACAACAGGAGATATTTTTTTGAAGCATTAGAGCGTGAAATATCAAGGGCAAACAGAACAGGGACAGGACTTGTGCTTTGCATGATGGACATAGATCATTTCAAGAAAGTCAATGACACCATGGGGCATCTTGCCGGGGACATGGTGCTTTCGGAGTTCGGGAAGATGCTGAAAGACTGGATACGGCATAGCGATCTGCCATGCAGATACGGCGGAGAGGAATTTGCCGTTATCCTGTCAGATACTGATGTTGAAAAGGCTTCAGGGGTATGCGAGCGTTTCAGGAATACCCTTGATCAGCGAATATTTGTCTATAATCAAACAAGCTTTAAGATAACAACAAGTATCGGGATTTCTTCCCTGGCTTTACTGGCAACTAAGACAGGTGAAAACCTTGTAAGGACAGCAGACGAAGCACTTTATCAGGCCAAAAATGAGGGCAGGAACAGGGTAGTAATACAAAGCCGTCCGACGGACTTTTTACGAGTTCATCAAGAATGATTTGATGCAAATATTGATGAACTCGTAAAAAGTCAATATTCGGATGGCTTTGTAAAAAGGCCGCAGGCAAGGCACGCAAATCCTGAGGAATGAGGCGTACTTATGGTACGCCGCAATGACGAAGGATGCAGCGCAACGCAGCATCCGGCCTTTTTACGATGCCGTCAATATTCATACAAAAAGGTGGCATTCTTTTTGATATGAATTGATGTTCCCAATATTGAGCTTGAATGTCACGAGATCGACCGTAAATTCATGAATAAATTCCAGGCTATTGAAAACAGGCTATAGATAAAGGACAAGCCACGGAATGAAAAAAAAGCCGGTTTTTAAAATGATCCTGGGGATCACTCTTCTATTGTTGATCAGCCTGTTTTTTTTCTTTGACCTGGACCTGTATTTTGGCCTTTCCCAGTTAAAACAGCGGCTTGATGCCTTTAAAGGGTATTATGCAGAGAACATGGCCGTGACCATGGCGGTTTACATGGCGGTTTATGTTCTCATGACTGCATTGTCCCTTCCCGGGGCAGCCGTTCTGACCATGGTCGGCGGCGCTGTGTTCGGTATTTTCTACGGGACGGTGCTGGTTTCCTTTGCCAGCACCGTCGGCGCAACCATTGCCTTTTTATTTTCCAGGTATCTGTTCCGGGACTGGGTGCAGAAAAGGCTTGCTTCAAAACTTGACGCTGTGAACCGTGGCATTGAAAAAGAGGGGGGATTTTACCTGTTTACCTTACGGCTTGTGCCGTTGTTTCCTTTTTTTGTAATTAATCTGATCATGGGGCTTACACCCATCTCCACACGTGTCTTTTACCTGGTTTCCCAGGCAGGGATGCTACCGGGAACAATTGTGTTTATCAATGCCGGCACCCAATTGGCCAAAATTGAATCCATGAGCGGCATTTTGTCTTTGAACCTAATTTTTTCCTTTGCCCTTTTAGGGGTTTTCCCCATTCTGGCAAAACGGTTTGCTCAAATGGTGAGTCGGCAGAGGATTTTGTCCGGATTTTCAAGGCCAGAACACTATGATTATAACCTGGTGGTCATCGGCGGCGGATCCGCGGGGCTGGTGGCAGCTTATATCGCTTCGGCTGTCAAGGCCCGTGTCGCGCTGATCGAAGAGAACAGCATGGGGGGAGACTGCCTTAACACCGGCTGCGTCCCCAGCAAGGCCTTCATCGCCAGCGCCAAGCTGGTTTCCCGAGTGAACCGGGCAAAGGAATTCGGGCTTGACAGCGCATCGGTTGAAGTTGATTTTGCAAAGGTCATGGAACGGGTTCAGGCTGTCATTAAAAAGGTTGCCCCCCATGACTCTATTGAACGGTATACACAATTGGGTGTGGACTGCATCAAGGGACGGGCAAGGCTCATATCCCCCTTTGAGGTCAGGGTGGGGGAGAGACGCTTAACCACTAAAAACATCATTGTCGCCACCGGTGCCAGGCCTTTGATCCCTGACCTGCCCGGTCTGGAGAGCATCCCCTATCTGACCTCCGACACTGTCTGGAACATAAGAACCCTTCCAAAGCGCCTTCTGGTGCTGGGGGCAGGACCCATCGGATGCGAGCTGGCTCAGGCGTTTTCACGGCTGGGCTCAAGGGTTACTCTTGTCCAGAGAGGCTCCTTCATTTTGAAAAAGGAAGATCCCGATGCTTCCGGGATTGTTTTAAAGCGGTTTCAGAAAGAAGGCATAGCGGTTTTAACGGACCATTCAGCCCGCGCCATTGAGATTTGCGGCCAAGACAAATTTTTAGTGTGCGATCATGGCAACAAATCAGTAAGAGTGGCCTTTGACGATATTCTCATCGCGCTGGGAAGGATACCCAACTCAAAGGGATTCGGCCTTGAAGAACTTGGGGTAGAGCTGTGGAAAGGTAACCACATTAAAACCAACGGGTTTTTGCAGACCAATTTTTCCAATATCTATTGCAGCGGAGACGTGCACGGCCGTTACCTGTTCACCCACACCGCGGCCCATGAATCCTGGTATGCCTGTGTAAACGCCTTGTTTGGCGGTTTAAAAAAATTTAAAGTGGACTACGGCACCATCCCATGGGCCACCTACACAGACCCTGAAGTGGCACGGGTGGGGTTGAATGAGACAGAGGCACAGTTGGCCGGTATGGATTATGAAATGGTCAAATTCGGTTTCAACGATCTTGACAGGGCTATTGCAGATTCTGAAGAGAACGGTTTTGTCAAGGTCTTGACCGTTCCGGGAAAGGACAGAATACTGGGTGCCACCATTGTGGGACATCATGCAGCGGATACCATTGCCGAGTTTGTCCTTGCAATGAAGCATGGAATAGGCTTGAATAAGATTCTGGGAACGATCCATATATATCCGACAATGGCTGAAGCCAACAAGTATGCGGCAGCCCTGTGGAAGAAGGACCATGCCCCTGAACGGCTTTTGGCATGGGTTGAGAAATACCACGCCTGGATGCGGAAATAAGGTGACTGTTAAAAAAAACCAGTAAAACAAGGAGTAGTTAAAATGAAAGTAACGATTACAAAACAGTGTATGGATGAAAGGAACTGCAATGACCTTTGTCCCGAAGTTTTCAGGATATGATGAAGATCAAGGGTAGGAAATCACGCTCCATCTCAAGGCGTTTGTTCTCTTTTTTCAACCGGGGGTTTTCAGCTTCAATATTGGCTCGGTTTAAGCCATCGTTTGATCCTTCACGTTCCTGATGTTCACGAACCCATGCGTGAAATACTCGAATAATGAATTCCAAAACGTTTACCAACAAAGGCTGTTCTCGGTTGGCTGGAGTGGCTGGTTGGGGCAAGATAACCATTGAAACACACCCCTTATGTTGTACGATATACTGTACAGGAGGTGCCAGGATGCAAGCGATAACCTATACAGCTGCAAGGCAAAACCTTGCGAAAACAATTGAAAAAGTTTGCAAAGACCATGCTCCGATTATTGTAACCCGAAAATTATCGGAATCCGTGGTCATTATGTCTCTTGAAGACTTCGAATCACTTGAAGAGACAGCATACTTATTACGGGCTCCGCAAAACACACGGCGACTGATCGAATCTATTGCCCAACTTGAAAACGGCAAAGGCATTGAAAAGGAGCTGATTGAGTGAAACTCATTTTCTCGGACCATGCCTGGGAAGATTACCTCTATGAGGTCGGCTGCATACTGTTGTTATGGCAAGGCATTGTGTCAACACTCAAGGCTCACTCATCCGCAATCCCTGACGCCGATTAGCGGTGGGGCACCACTAAGAACCAAGGCACGGCACGCAAGAACGGCGGCACTTCGGTCTTGATGCTTTGGTTTGTCTGATTTTTTTCTATTGCCCCCAACTGTTATTTAAATTTCTCAAAATGCCTGTCAATTTCGAGTCTTAGCTCAATGCCTGCCTGTTCAAAGCAATCAAGCAACTTATCGTAAGTTCCCTCACCTGCAAGAAAATTCCAAAATTCATCAGCTACCATCACTTCTTTTTTTAAATCCAGCATTCCTTTCATCGTCCACCGTTTGTAGGGCTCCGGTTCATAAGGATTGTAAGGAATTGAAATCAGAGTGTTTACAATGGCATTCGGATATTGAAAAAAATAAACAGCAAGCCATTCAAGCATGTTTCTCTTGTATGAAATGAAATCTCCCTTGTTCGGCTTTACCGTTTTCAAATCAAACATAAAAATTTCATCCGACTGTGAAACAAGAAACAAATCCACTTTTACTGACTTAAGAATATTATGGAAACCTTTCTGCGCAACCTTTCTGATTCTCTCGGTCTCTTCTGCTTTGTCAACATCACCTCCGACAGAAAGATCATTCATTATTCTTTGAATTTCATTTTGAGCAGCATCTGTAATGACTTTCCCAAGTCTGTACTGGGTATGAACTTCTCTGAATTTTTCTTTGGCAAGTTCTTTGGCAACCGGTTCGTAAATGGAAACACCGAATGTCGTATTGAGAGACTGGATAAATGAAAATAAAGCCATTCTGTCTTTTCCAAGCAACCTGTAATGGAACGGCATATTATCCGTTTCAGGTTTATATTTCAGAAATTTTGCACGCAGACAGGCTTTAATTGTTTCTGTTATATCTTTTTCAGATTTCATTTAAGATGTCGTTATTTCTTTTTCAGATGAAAAATGCTCTCCGAATATGCCCCCTTATCCTTTTCTGTTCTGTTCAGCACCGGACGTCTGTACTGATTTACAATCTGCATTTCTGATTTTTCGGCGATTACGGGATACATATTGTACTTGTCATTTGCCACAAGAAAAATGTCATAATCGTCTGCCAGAAATTTTTTGCAGTTGTTCAGAACATCGGTTATACCCTGAACATAACTCTCTCTTGCTTCTCTGCCCTGTCCTTTGTAAAGCGGACCTATTTCCGAATCGTCTCTTCTGCCAAACCCGAACAGCTCATAGGCATAAGCGTGCTGTTCGTGGTAGTTTATCAGCCCCACATAAGGCGGACTTGAAAAAATGCCTCTAATTTTCTGCTTTTTTACCAGTTCCGCAAACACAGAATTTTTCTTTTCAAGTTCACCCAATATGTTTATCGTTCTGCTGTCGCCGCTTAAACATATCTGAAAAGTGTCCGTTCTCAGTCTTTCAAACTGAATGAGACGCTGTACAGTGTCTTTGGCATAGGTTTCCCACCATTTCAGTATTGAAAAAAGAGGTTTGCATACTTTGCCGTGTTTTGCACAGTAATACGTTGCTGTAACCGGTTCTTTAAGTGTCGCCAAATCAGCGTGGGTCGTTGCCCTGCAGGAACGGACAGTTCTGCTTAATATGAGCGCAGTTATTTTCTTTGTATCGGAATTTTTGATTTTTTTTATTTCATCAAAAACAAACTGAATTTCAGTTCCTATGTGATGAGAATACCATTTGTTCAGAAAATTTTCAGATTTTTCCCGCCCTGATTCTATATTGTATTCCTTAACGAGTCTGTTGAAGGTTGGAAGAAACTCTTTTGCTTTTTCTGCGCCGTAACTGTCTTCGTCTATTTCTCCTTGCCTGACTTTATATTTATATTCAGGAACCGGAAAATGTCTGTTATTAAATTCTGACAGCGATTTCAGTAGGTTATCTTCAAACTCAATTATATGTGAATTTTTGACAAACTGTTTAAGCAATGTTGTTATCCGGTTAATTTCAGTTTTTACATCTGTTAAGCTGTATTTTATAATTTTACAGTTTCCAATCATAGCGTTGAAAGCTGAAATATCAATGCCTATGGCATTCATCCCCAGTTCAGATGCCTGAACTAATGTTGTTCCGCTGCCTGAAAAAGGATCAAGAATAATGTCTCCTTTTGCAAAACAGCTCTGCTTTTTAAAATTGTCTGTATGACTGTCCAAAAAATATTCTACAAGCTGAGGAATAAACTTTCCTTTGTATGGATGCAGCCGGTGGACGTGTTTGGTTGTCTCCGCCTCTTTATACTGATCAAATGACAAAGCCCAGTTTAAATCTTCACCAAGTTGATTTTTCCATGCAATTTCACGTTTGCCGTTATATGATTTGTAATATTCAACAAGCTCCTGTTTTGAAACCTGTGTAATTCCGTTGTTGCCGAATTTTCTTATTCTGCCGTACTGAATCAGATAGGAAATATTCGAGGCTGTAACGGTTTTGCCAAGATATTCCGTAGCCCATTCACCTGCTTCTTTTACAGATAATAAACTTTCTATGCTTTCCATACGCTCCATATATGTTCATTTATTTTACCCGTTCAACATACTGGCCTGTCCTTGTATCAATCCGAATTGTTTCACCTTCTTCAACAAATGGAGGAATTTGTAATGTGTAGCCTGTTTCAAGGGTAGCGGGCTTGCTGTCTTTAGAAGCTGTATCCCCCTTCGCCCATGGATCAGCCCTTACGATCTTAAGCTCGACAAAAATCGGCAAGGTAACACCAATTGCCTTTTCCTGAAAAAACAATACATTGCATAAGGTATTTTCCTTCAGTAAAGAAAGGTTTTCTCCGATTTGTTCTGCTGTTAAATACTCCTGTTCAAAATTTTTTGTATTCATGAAACAATATCGGTCGCCTTCTGCATACAGGTATTCCATTTCATGTTCTTCAAGATGGGCCTCGTTGAATTTTTCACCTGAACGGTAGGTTCGGTCAAACTGTGTTCCCGTCAACATGTTTTTGAGCCGGCATTTGTACAGTGCCTGTCCCTTGCCTGGCTTCACAAAGTCAAACTGTGTAATTATATACGGATCCCCGTCGATTTCAATTTTTAGGCCTTTTCTCAGATCAGCGCTTTCAAGCATTGTGTGCTTCTTCCTCCTTTAATTTTATTACCTTTATATGACGGCTTTGTAAAAAGCCGCCCGACGGACTTTTTACGAGTTCATCTTATATGATCTACTCCCAAATCGATCAACTGCCCTGCTTCATATGGAGTTTGGATTTCATAAATCTGTAATGTTCATGAATACCGCGACAAAATAAAGGTAAAATCCATTGACTTTTTTTCCTGTGTCTAACATATTTGATCCTGATGCGCAATTTCTTAATCTACAATACAGAGGAATCTAATGATACTGATTATTGATTTTGGTTCTCAGTTCAATCAGCTTATTGCCAGAAGGGTCCGGGAAAACAATGTTTACTGCAGGATTGAACCTCCCAACATCAATTTAGAGCATATTAAATCGCTAAGACCGGAAGGGATCATTTTATCAGGAGGACCTTCCAGCATTTATGAGGCAAAAAGCCCTGTTGTCGATAAAGGCATATTCGAATTGGGCATTCCAGTTCTTGGCATATGCTACGGGATGCAATTCATGGTGCATGCACTGGGCGGAAAAGTTGAAAATGCCCTCAAGCGCGAATATGGACATGCTGAACTCGACATAATAAAATCCGAAGGCTTGTTTGAAGGTGTTGAAAGACGGACAAAATGCTGGATGAGTCATGGAGATTCCATTTCCAAGCTTCCTGAAGGCTTTGAAATAACAGCTTCAACCCCTGACACCCCGATAGCGGCAACTGTAAAGCGTAAGCTCAATTTCTATGGTCTTCAGTTCCATCCGGAAGTAGAGCATACCCCGATGGGGAAAACCATGCTCAGGAATTTTTTGTTTCAGGTATGCGGATGCAAAAAAAACTGGACCATGAAGTCATTTGCAAAAGAATCGATTCAGAATATCAGAGAAACGGTAAAAGATAAAAAAGTGATTCTGGGATTAAGTGGCGGAGTCGATTCATCTGTAACTGCAATGCTCATCCACAAGGCAATTGGAAAAAATCTTACCTGTATTTTTGTTGATAACGGGCTTTTAAGAAAAAATGAGGCTCAAAAACTCAAGATCACCTTCAAGAAGAATCTTGACATTAATATTCGTTTCATAAATGCAGGAAAGCAGTTTTTAAACCAGCTTGCCGGAGTGGTTGATCCTGAGAAAAAGAGAAAAATCATCGGCAGGGTCTTCATGGAAGTATTTGAAGCTGAGGCTGCCAAGATAAAAGATGCGGAATTTCTGGCGCAGGGAACTTTATATCCTGATGTAATAGAATCCCAGTCCACTTTTGGAGGGCCTTCTTCTGTCATAAAGTCTCACCACAACGTCGGAGGGCTTCCAAAAAAGATGAAACTCAAACTCGTAGAACCCCTGCGGTTTTTGTTTAAAGACGAGGTGAGAGTCCTTTGTACTGAAATCGGTCTTCCAGAAGAGATGATCTGGAGACAGCCATTTCCAGGCCCAGGGCTGGCAATAAGGATAATCGGGGAAATCACTCCGAAACGACTTGCAATCCTGAGGGAGGCAGATTCCCTTCTGATGGATGAAATCAGGAAAGCCGGATATTATAAAAAACTGTGGCAGTCATTTGCTGTTCTCTTGCCGGTCAAAAGCGTAGGGGTAATGGGTGATAAAAGAACCTATGAAAACATTCTGGCTATACGAGCTGTAACCAGTCAGGACGCCATGACAGCAGACTGGGCAAGGCTGCCTCACGATCTCTTGGGTGCATTATCCAATAAAATCATCAATCAGGTTCAAGGAATAAATCGGGTGGTTTACGACATAAGTTCCAAACCCCCTGCGACAATAGAATGGGAATAACTGATGCAATACCGAGATTCTTCAAAATTCAAATTCCAAGATGGGGCAGACGATGAAGATGAAAGCCCTGAGTCCTTGCTTGAAGAGCAGCATTACAGGAAATTCGAAAAGCTGAGCAATCGTGTAACTATCATCACCATTATTATTCCTTTCCTGATAGGTGTTATCATCTTCGTAGGTTATAAAAATGTCCGTGAAATGGTGACTCAGTCTCAGGATGCTGGTGCAAAGGAACTCACCAGCCTGACTAAAACCCTTGAATCCAGCATCTCAGATCTTTCTGTAAAACAGGCAAGGCTTGAGAACATTTTAAATGAGAAACTAATCACTGCAGAAAGAATCGAAGCAATGGTCAAGGATGGCATAAGAAAATCGGATTCCGGCATTCTGGACAGCATAAGAAAAATCGAATCAAGCATTGCTGAAATTCAGTCTGGAAAGATGAATAAGAAAGACTTGTCAGGAGATATTACAGCTTTCGACAACAAACTGACAGGCCTTCAGAAACAAGGGACAGACAACAGGGCAGGCCTTGAAAAAGTAAGTGCGGAAATAAAAGCACTGGATAAAAAACTTTCCGATGAATTGGCCAAAGTATCAAACATCATTAATAAGGCTACAACCAACATAGCTGAATGTCAGGCTGACATAGGGATTCTGTCTTCTGAAAAGGCAGACAGGAAAATCATTGAAACGACCCTCAAGAACTATGAAAAGAGGCTTCAGGAAATAAATGAACAATTCCTTAGAAACTTGAAGGACATAGAAAAAACGAAGTCCGCCGCAGAGAAAAATCTTCCACAGACAGGTGATAAAAAAATCCAGCAGACTGTCATCCCGCCTCAACGACCCTGAAAAACAGACGAAGTCAGGCTGTTCAGCACCTGACCGGTAATGACCTTGGGATAAAAATATGTTGATTTCCTGGGCATGATTTCTCCTGATTCTGCAATCCTCTTAACCTGATCTATTCTTGTGGCATTTAGAATGAAGGCGATCTGAGATTCCTCCGCCCGCAGGGATTCTGTCACGGTGATGATGTTGCTTGAATAGGAAATCACTGCCTCATTGTCAAGTTGTTGATGATCAAGCCCAAGAATTTCCGTTAAAATGAGCCTTGTAAGTACGGTAACATCGAGTTCAAGCATTGCTTCTGACATCTCATGACTGAATTTCTGTTTCATGACACCTGGCTTGAGGACAAGCAGGTAAGCCTTCGGATCATTGCTGATCATGATCCCAATCCTTGTCCGAGGTGTTTCAGCATTCATGATCTGAGACCATTTTTCAGCAACTTCCTCAGCAGGTTTTCCAGGTTCAAAAGGAATGCTTGTTATATCAAAATATTTTCCAGCCTCGTTCAGGAAACCTTCATTTGATACTGATTTAAGCATTCGATGGGCAGGCAGCACAATGAGTCCGGGATCTTCCATACTGCAAAGATACATCATAGTGAAATTGGCTGGATGCTCCTTTGAAAATCCTGGAGTCCTGTCTGCCATCCAATTCATATAGTTTAAGGCTGTTTCATAGCGATGGTGTCCATCTGCAATGAAAAGCGCTTTTTCTTCCATGAAATCGGCAATCCTCTCATGAACAACCTGATCAGTAACCCTCCATAATTGATGGAAATGCCCGAAAGAATCTGTAAATTTCATATCAGGCTGTAAACTGTTGCAGGCATTCTTTAGAATTTCAACGACCACATGTTCAGGATCTGAATAGAGAGAAAAAATCTGGCTTTCGTTTATGTGACAGGATTTCATTAACTCCAGCCTCTCTGCCTTGACCCTTGAAAAGGTTTTCTCATGAGGCAGCACTACACCCTTCTCAAATGTTTCGAGGGCAACCAGAGCTATCAACCCCCATCTCCTGATGCTTCTTCCATTGGCTGGGAAATCCATGGAAGTCAGGTAAAATGCCGGCAGAGGATCCTGTATAAGTATTTCTTCTTTGAGCCACTCTTTTAAAAATATTGCTGAACGGGTGTGACGGTTATTTCCAGGTACATCTGTTTCAAATGTCAGCCCAAGGGTCAACCTGATGATATTGTATGGATTGCTGGCGTAAAACGCAATCTGTTCCTGAGGTGTTATTACATCATAAGGCGGGGTGGCTACAGTTGATAGATTGCCCACCTTTTTCGGATTATAAACAATTCCTCTGAACGGGATAATTTTTGCCATCAGCTCTATCCTTATTACCCTAAAAATACAGATTTTTGCGACTATGCGACAAGACACTAATTCCAAGCAAGAAATACTATAAACAACCTGGTTATTCAAGACAGAACTTGCGAATACTGAACAAGATTATTGACAATAAATCGCAAAAAGGATATTGATCCAAGTTCGATGTCATAGGGTTATGGAGAGGTGGTCGAGCGGCTGATGGCCCCGCTCTCGAAAAGCGGTATCCTGCCAAAAGCGGGATCGTGGGTTCAAATCCCACCCTCTCCGCCAAGAGATAAAGGCCATGACACCCCCTCTTTTTGATTTTGGAGAGATGTCCGAGCGGCTGAAGGAGCACGACTGGAAATCGTGTGCGCTGTCAAAAACGGTGCCGAGGGTTCAAATCCCTCTCTCTCCGCCAATTTCAAATCCTGTCCCAACACTAATAAAAATCATCGTAATTAATTATGTCTTATCTTGTACTTGCCCGTAAATACAGGCCTCAAACTTTTGAAGATGTGGTCAAACAGGACCATGTCACTCAGACCCTTTGCCATGCAATATCCTCCGGCAGGGTAGCTCATGCCATCCTGTTTACCGGTCCAAGAGGAACTGGCAAAACAACCATTGCCAGGATCATGGCCAAAGCGCTGAATTGTGAAAATGGCCCTGCTGTCACCCCTTGCAATACCTGCCGCTCGTGCAGGGAAATAACCTCGGGTAATGCTGTAGATGTCCTTGAAATTGACGGAGCATCCAACAACAGTGTTGATCAGGTTCGTGAACTAAGAGACAATGTCCGGTACATGCCTTCTCACAGCAGATATAAAATCTATATAATAGATGAAGTTCACATGCTCACAGTTGCTGCATTCAATGCCTTGCTGAAAACTCTCGAAGAACCCCCTTCCCATGTTCTTTTCATGTTTGCCACTACAGAGGTTCACAAGATACCACTTACCATCCTCTCCAGATGCCAGCGTCATGATCTGAGAAGGATAGACTCCGGATCGATCTTAGAGCATCTTCAACTTCTTTGTGACAGGGAAAAAATCGACATCTCTCCTGAAAGCCTCGGAATTGTTGCACAGGAAGCAGGCGGGAGCATGAGAGATGCTCTCAGTCTTCTTGATCAGGTAATTACATTTTCTGAAGGAAAGATTACCCATGATCTTGTTTTAAACCTCTTGGGCATTATCGACAGGGAATATATTCGCGATTTTTCCCAGGCTGTGCTGAAAGGAGATGCTTTAAAGATTTTAGATCTCATTGAAGCAGGTTATGAAAACGGCATGGACTTCAAGCGCCTCTATGCTTCTCTTGTAGAGAATTTCAGGAATCTTCTGGTCATAAAAATGGGCAGAAAAATTGATCATACAGCAGATCTTCCTTCCCATGAAGTTGAAAGGATGAAGCAGCAGGTAGAATCTGTTTCGGTTTCACATCTGAATCACATCTTCGACATGCTTTTTTCTGAAGAGGCAGCAATAAGATATTCAAGTCTTCCAAGGTTTGCCCTTGAAATGATTTTTTTCAGAATCATTAAGACCAGACCAACTTTACCCATAGATGAACTTATTGAAAAAATAGATTTACTGCGGAAAGAAATGCACGATCCAGCTTCCAAACCAATGCCCGCATCGATTTCCGATGGTAACAAGGAGCCAGTTGTTAAAGCTGCATCTTGCCATGAACCATCAGAAGAAATAACAGCCCTTGGCAAACCTGAAATTTCTGAAAATAAAGAAAAGCCCGTTAAGTTCAAGATCGAAGACCTGAAATCTGATGAAGCCCTGGATGATTTTCTGAAAAAAATCACAGAGAAGCTCTCAGAAAATTCACCTGCACTTGTATCTTCTTTATCCAGAGCCAGATTAAAAAATATAGACAACCATACTCTGGGGATTTATATTGCAGGCAATGATTTCAATTTACAAAGGATCCGTCAGCCCAGAAATGAGGCTATGCTGAAATCAGTAATTAAGGAGTTTTTTGAAAAACCGGTCAAAGTGATAATAAAGGCTGAAAAAGAAGATGCTAAGACAGGCAAGACCAAAGAAGATCAGGCCCAATACCTTAAAAATGAAGCTCTTAACCATCCAGTGATAGCAGATATTATGGAAATTTTCGGTGGTAATATAGTTGATATACAAATAGAAAAGGAGGTAAAACCATGATGAAAAACATGGGGAATATGATGAAACAGGCTCAGCAGCTCCAGGCCAAGATGATGAAGCTGCAGGAGGAGTTGTCTGAAAAAACGGTTGAAACATCTTCTGGCGGAGGAATGATAAGGGTTATAGCAAACGGCAAGCAGCAAGTTGTTTCAATTCTGATAGAAAAAGAAGTAGTCGATCCTGAAGATGTTGAAATGCTGCAGGATTTGATTCTGGCAGCAGTCAATGATGCGCTTTCCAAAGCTCAGGAAATGGTGTCCAGTGAAATGGGCAAACTCACCGGAGGTCTTAAAATACCGGGACTGATGTAAAAAACATGAACCACTATCCAACATCCATTCGACAGGTCATAAAGAATTTAAGCAAACTTCCGGGTATCGGGGAAAAAACTGCCGAGCGCCTGACCATGTATATCCTTCGTTCTTCCCGGAGTGACGCAGAACAGCTTGCAAGAAGTATCGGGGAGCTTAAGGATAAGGTAAGGCTGTGTTCAGTGTGTTTTTCACTAAGCGAAGAAGAAACTTGCAATATCTGCATGGACACTTCAAGAGACAGGCGGCTCATCTGTGTGGTTGAACAGCCTGCTGATATGGTTTCTATCGAAAAATCAGGAGCTTATCGCGGACTCTACCACGTCCTTCAGGGAGTGCTTTCTCCTATTGATGGAATAGGGCCAGATGCCATAAGGATAAGAGAGCTTATTGCAAGGATTAAAAATGGGGATGTTCAGGAAATAATTCTTGCCACAGGCACCCACGTTGAAGGAGAGGCTACTGCATCTTATCTTCTTGGTCTTCTCGATAAATTTCCTGTCAAGGTTACACGCATTGCTTCAGGAGTACCGATCGGGGGAGATTTAAAATACATAGACCATGTCACATTAAAAAGAGCTATGGATACAAGATATGTCCTATAAGTGGCTTAAACCGGAAGAGATTTTTAAATGTCGCAAATGCGGTGATTGCTGCAAAGGCTTTGGCGGAACGTATGTTTCTGCTGAAGATATCATGGCTATAGCCAATTTTATTAATACTGACAAAGCCTTGTTCCTGAAAAAATACTGCCGGCTTTCAGGAACCAAATTCGTACTTGCACAGGCTAAAAACGGATTTTGTGTATTTTCGGAAAACAATATCTGCTCTATTCACCCTGTTAAGCCTAGGATGTGCAAAGCCTGGCCATTTATTCCAGGGGTTTTGAATGACCCCGGCAACTGGACAATAATGGCCGGATTCTGTCCCGGAATAAATGAAAATGTTTCTAAGGAAAATTTATTGGAATGTGTCCGAGGTGAAATCGCTAAAAGCCAAATTTCCACTCAAGTCACAAATGATATAATTATCAAAAGTGGTTATTGAAATAAGTCAGGACAAGGCTTTAAACAACAGAACACAACTGATAAGAGGCTGTTATGAAACATTTTTTTCAAGCCATAGTGATCATTGGTTTATTAATATTACCATGCAAAGGCTTTTCCTATTACCAGATTTATCTCAAAAACGGGAGTCAGTTTGAAACGAATTTATACTGGGAGGAAGGCGGGCAGATCAAGTTTTATACACGTCAAGGCATCGTAGGAATTCCAAAGAATTCCGTTGATAAAATAAAAAAATCTCCTTTGAGACCTGAAGAAACTTCCGAAATAAAAAAACAGCCCAAAAAACTTCAGGAAACCAGGGCTGACTCACCAAAAGCAGATGCATCTGAAACAAACAGGAAAGGAGATTTTAAGAAGGACAGCCCTTTTCCTGAGGATATTAAACGTCTGGAAAAACGATTTGAATTAAGAAAAAACATGACGGTGGAAGAACTCGATCATTTTAAAAATGAATTAACCCTTTTAAGAGACAAAATATCTTCAGACAGTTCAGCCGAGTTCTTTAGTGAAGAAATAACAAAACTATCTGACATGAGATTTTTCATCAATGATCTTATCATCATAAAATCAAGGGATAGCGAAAACAGACCATGACCGGTAAACGCACTCCGGAGGAAAATTCTCAGCCTGCTGATGCTTGTAATAAGAATGTTTGCTGTTAAACAGTAGAATAATCACAAATTTACCATCCTAAGATTGTTTCCAGGCTCTTCTGACATACACCTGCCCTGAACCAGGCATTACAAG
>JBBIWB010000010.1:0-74291 GCA_037439445.1 Desulfobacteraceae bacterium
CAAAGGATTATCACCTTGACATTTCCGTTTTTATCTATCTTCATTTTTTGAAATCTTTGCTCAACTCAAGCTTGACAGTCGTTCCGGCTTTAGCTTTTATTCCTGTTTCATTTTTATATTTTTAACTTTACACAAAGTCTCTGCCAGTCACAGTTGCGGGAACAAAATCCAGGAAATGGTTTTCTTATGAGGTGAAGATGCAGCTCCGCCCTGTCAGTTACATAAAAATTTCAAAATAACATGCTGATTTTATTTGTTTATAGCTGTATACAAATCTGAAGACAGAGTATCAGACTCTTTTTCAATTTCTTTGCTGAGACTTGATATTTCCTCGCCCAGCATTTCGTATTCCTTTTTTTTACTGTGTAGAAACTGAACAAGAAGGCGAAACTTTTCCTCTATTCCACGGGGAGTTAGGATGTAAACATATGCCGCCTTGTTCTGGGAGTTCTTGAAACGGGTTGCTTTTATTAACCCCTTTTTTATGAGTTCGGTAAGACAGTAATGGGTCTTTCCAAGACTTAGATCAAGGTAGCCGGCAAGATCCCGCTGAGTCAAGATGCCATCAGATTCACTTATCCGTTTAAGAAGCCTGAGGCATATTTCATTTTCGTATGAAATTTGAGTCATGAACCCTCACTTGTTCAATCTGTGAACGTACTATTATCTTGAGCGCAATATGTCAAGTATTAATCCGAAAAAAAGGTTGCTATCCTCACTTTGAATTTTCCAAGATCTGAATTGGTCAAATATATGCCAGAGCTGACCAGGATGGTTCCGGCAAGAAGAGAGAGGGTTAATGGCTCGTTCAGAAAGAAGAAGGCGAAAAAGACTGCTGAAAGAGGCACAACATTTATAAAAAGGCCGGCTTTCATGGGACCGATTTTCTTAATTCCTTCATAATACCAGACAAAGCCCAGGACAGTACCAAAAAATCCGAGAAAAAAAAGCCCTGCCCATGCACTTCCTGAATAAGTCGGGACATAAGACCATAGTCCTTCCATGAAGGCAGGTGCTGCTAATAACAGGGTTCCTGCAATGGCAGAATAGCTGATTGCCACTAGAGGTGATATTTTTTTGAGAACCGGCTTTCCTGCCAGAGAGAAAGAAACCCAGCTTGCCACACAGCCCAGAATGTTAAGCTCTCCCCAGCCAAGATGGCCATCCATAATTTGGAATGGCTGACCTCTTGATATGACAGTCAAGGCGCCTGTAACTGAAAGCAAAATCCCTGTGATCTTGATGAGGTTGAGTTCTTCCTTGAACAAAATAAATGAAAAGAGAGAAATCATCACAGGATTAAGTGCAATGATCAAAGCAGCGCGTCCTGCATCAACAGTCTTGAGTCCCTCGAAGAAAAAGACATTGTAAGCAAAAACTCCTGTCAATCCGAGAAATATTATAGGGACAAACGAGGATCTTTCAATTTTCGGAAGTCTTCCTTCGTTCTTAAGCGTTATCAGAATCAAAAAAAAAGAGGCAATTGCAAACCTCAGGAATGCTCCGGAAAAAGGAAGAACCTCTATTGCTACGATTTTTCCTGCGATAAAAGTTCCTCCCCAGAAAATTGCTGTAAGTAAGAGTTTTATATATATCATCGCAATCCGACTCAAGCTTCCTGAGTTTATGTGTTAAAAAATGGTCAGCCTTCAGGTCTATGGATATCCCAGCAGTTCGAAGGCGTTCAAGTGAAGCTGTGATAAGCGCTGTCTGCTTCTTCCAAAAGCAGTGCTTCCTGGCCTGTGTAACGTGGTGAAAAATGAAAAAGACTGAATTCCCTGACACCTGCCATTGCTGCAATGCTTCCTGCCTGCCATGCTGTAAGGTGATACTTGTTTTCAGCAAGTTGTCTGTGTTTTTCAAGAAAAGCAGCTTCTATAAAGAGATGATCAGATTCAGCGGCAAGGTCAACCATTTTTTCGATATTGGTCTTGCTGTAAATTGCATCTGTAATATATGTGATCTTTTGTCCCGGAGTAATTACAGCAATTGCTTCACTTAGCTCACCAAGCTTAAAAAGCCTGCTCTGGCCGTCTTGTTTTGGGTAAAAGACTTTAAAAACGGAATCAGGGTCTGCTCCGGAAAAAAGAGCTTGTTTAAAGCTCATTATCCAAGGCCCTACTTCAAGACCGAGTGCTGCAACCTGGTCTTTTTTTATGTTTACATGAAATTTTTCCTTTATGGAAAAGGCAAGACATGGAATTCCATGGTCGAGGATGGCCGCTGATATCACCCACCCTGGTTCTTCCACCAGAACAGAATTAAAAGGTTTTTCTTCCACGAAGCTTTCGTCCTGCAAAAAACGGTTCCTGCAGGAATACTGGTGTGTCAGCATATGATCAGGGCAAATTTCAGTAATTCTCAGTGAAAATGAGTTTTCATAGCTGTTCACCAGGTTCCAGGAATAGGCCGAGAGCTTTCCTTCAACATTTTTAATGAATCCCTGGGGACCAAAAATGTCAAGAACCTTGTTCCTGCCAAGAAAGATACGAAGAATTCTGTCAAAACCAGAAAAATGATCCATGTGGGTATGAGAAACAAAAATATGCGAGGTCTTCAGGATATCTTTAGAGGAAAGACATGATATTTCACCCAGATCAAACAGGATGGAGCGTTTTTCGAAGAGAAAGCCAATGAAGAGACCAGGATCGTCATAAGGCCCGTTAACAAGCCTTGGATGAAGCGAAGGGCGCATGGTCAGGGCAGAAATTTAACCACCTGCTTGTTGATGCATACGTAAATGTCTTCATCAGAGCCGTAGATATCTACAATATCCTTGTCGTTGATGAGCTGCTCTATCACAAAAGATGTCAGATAAAGGCTTACGATATGCGGATTTGCTGCAACATGCCTGTAAGGGGAACACTGAAAGTCAATGTCAAAGTCAGTGGCATTGCTTAGTTTTTCCAGTCTTGATGCTATCTGTTTTTCCAGGTTTGTTTTGCTTGTGGTTTCAATCAGCTTATTTTCTATTAATTTCATGGCAATGGCATTTGACAGCGGTTCAACGCAATCTTTAAGTCCGCTTATTGCTGTTTTTCGCGCATGTTCTTTCGAAGACTCTATCTTTGATAGAATACTTGTTTCACGAGTACTGGGCCGGAAAACTTTAGCCATGAGAAGCCACCTTTTGGTAAAAAGACCGTATTAATGTAAACAACCTGTGAAACTCCTGAAATTTAAATTTCCCCATACGTTTATTATAATAGTTTCGGTTAGCTACGATTGCAAGATAAAACTTAAAAAAAGTAACAATTCAGCCTGTCTCATCATGTCAATGAGGCTGAGTATTTTTTACTGTCCCGTCGATTCTTCGCTTGCCATAATAAAAAAAGCAGACAGCTTTCAGTCTTGTTTTTTTATTGAAATCAAATAAAGGATGATGATAGCATGTAAGAAAGTTTTCCCCGTTTGCTTGAACTTTGGGAAAGCCCTCAACAAGGAAAGGAATGCTCTGTCTTTTGGAGACTACAAAGCGCTATTACAGGTTAGATCGCAATGCAATAAGCTTTTTGAAGTTTATTGTTGAAGCCTATGATGGAATTGCCACTCTTACAACCATAGATCCTGTGTCAGGGCTTGTTGTCCTGAGGGTTGCTCCGGGATGTGAACCTGATGTCGATACGGTTTTGCTGCATCTGAAGCAAAAGATAAATATAGAGTCGGTTCAGGCAATTAATCTGTGATATTGTTTTGTTTGATGAACTCGTAAAAAGTCCGTCGGACGGCTTTGTAAAAAGGCCGCAGGCAAGGCGCGCAAATCCTTAAGGAATGAGGCGTACTTATGGTACGCCGCAATGACGAAGGATGCAGCGCAACGCAGCATCCGGCCTTTTTACAAAGCCGTCTTGTTTAATAAAGTGATAAATTGGACAAAGATGAAATCTAAAAGAGCTTATATTCATACGATCGGCTGTCAGATGAATGTTTATGATTCTGGGCGTATTTCTGACTGTTTAGCCTCTTTAGGCTATTTCCAGGTTGAAAGACCGGAATCTGCTGATCTGGTAATTCTTAATACCTGCGCTATACGCAAGAAAGCCGAACAAAAAGTGTTCAGCTTTCTTGGCCGCATGGCAGAGCTAAAACTGAAAAACCCTGACATGATCATAGGGGTTGGAGGATGTGTTGCCCAGCAGGAAGGAAAAAAAATCCTTGACCGCAGTCCTTATCTAGATCTGGTTTTTGGGACACATGCCATAGGAAGGCTTCCTCATCTGTTAAAGAGGATAGAAACTTCAGGAGCAAGGCTTGTTGATGTTGATCTTCTGGATTGCATACAGGATGAAGGCTTCCATTCAGAAACCAAAGCCGATGAAGGCAAGATAAGTAAGTTTGTTACAATAATGCAGGGCTGTGATAACTTTTGTTCTTATTGTGTGGTTCCTTATGTTCGTGGCAGAGAGATGAGCCGGTCATCAGCGAGCATCGTTTCGGAAATAGAGGAACTTGTGGCTTCGGGGCTTAAAGAGGTGACCCTGCTTGGTCAAAATGTTAACTCCTACGGGAAGAAAGAAGGGCTTTGTGATTTTCCGGAACTTCTGTCCATGGTGAATGGAATAGATAATCTTCTGAGGATAAGATTCACGACTTCCCATCCAAAAGATATATCTGATGGCCTGATTCAGTCTTTCAAGGAACTCGATAAGCTTTGCAAACACGTTCATCTTCCGGTTCAATCAGGATCAAGCAGGATTCTTTCCATGATGAACAGAAGATATACCAGAGAAATGTATCTTGAAAAAATATGCTCTCTAAGGGATGCATGTCCTGAAATAGCCATAACATCAGATATAATAGTTGGTTTTCCGGGAGAAACGCATGATGATCTTGAAGACACGCTTTCTCTCATAAGGGAGGTGGAATTTGATGGACTCTTTGCCTTCATGTATTCCGACCGTCCGAATGCACCTGCATCAGGTTTTGCAGAAAAAATATCTGAATCTGAAAAAGCCAGAAGACTTCAAGAGGTACTTAGCCTTCAGAAAACAATTACTCTCAAGAAGAATAAGGCCATGATTAATACATCACAGGTTGTGCTGGTTGAAGGCAAGAGCCGGAAGTTGCAATCAACTCAGCCAGATTTCCATGGGGAAACCGCTCAGTGGTACGGGCGCGCTACTTCAAGTAAAATAGTCCATTTCCCAGAAACTGAAAACTTTTCTCTTGAAAACACTACAGGCAGGCTAATAAATGTTTTTATTCAAAAAGCTTTTCCAAATTCTCTCTGGGGCTTGCCGTCAAGATTGGAGGAATGACCAATGCAACATAAAGCGATTGTTTCAGGACTGATACTCGATCCCGATTCCAATACCCCGATACTTCTTCTCAAAGCCGAAAATTCCGGGAAAGTTGTTCCTATATGGATAGGACTTCTTGAGGCTACAGCAATTGCCACTTCAATGAAAAACATGAGTTTTGAGAGACCCATGACTCATGATCTTTTCGTTAATTTTGCGAAACTTACAGGAGTCAGTGTTTCATGCATTGAAGTCTGTGACATTAAAGACAATACTTTTTATGCAAGAATTCATTTTACCACTCCTGAATCTTCTTTCAGCATGGACTCAAGGCCAAGTGATGCCATAGCCATAGCGCTAAGAACGGATGCCCCAATTTTTGTGGATGAAATAGTCCTTCTCAAGTCCAAGAAAAGCGATGGGCCGGTCGATGTTGCAGACGAGAGTGAAGAAGGAAAGAAATGGGCAGATTATCTTGACAGTCTGTCTTCTGAGGATTTCGGGAAATACAAGGTGTGATTTTATGAGGCAGTAAGGAAGAAAATTTCCTTTTTTTAAACATAAACAGTCAGCAGAGAATAAAAATATGAAAAAAACAATTATTGCAGGAACAGGCCGCTATCTGCCCTCAAGACTCGTTACCAATCACGACCTGTCTTCATGGATGGATACTTCAGATGAATGGATCAGGCAGCGAACAGGAATTGAACAGAGGTACTGGATTCCTGAAGAAGGTGGAACAGGTGCATCTGATCTTGGATTCGAAGCTGCCAGCATTGCTCTTGAAAGAGCTGGCTGGAAACCGGAAGATATTGAACTCATCATCTTTGCGACTTTAAGCCCGGACATTAATTTTCCTGGATCAGGCTGTCTTCTGCAACATAAGCTGGGGCTTGAGACTACGCCTGCTCTTGACATCCGCCAGCAGTGCTCAGGATTTGTATATGGAATGGCTTCTGCTGATGCTTTCATACGAAGCGGACTGTACAACAAAATTCTTTTTGTCGGCTCTGAGGTTCACAGCACAGGGCTTGATGTTTCCACAAGGGGAAGGGATGTAACTGTCATTTTTGGAGATGGTGCAGGAGCATTATGCCTCGAAGGAATTGATACTGATAAGACCTGCGGGGTACTGGCCTCCTCTCTTCATTCACAGGGTGAATTTGCAAGCAGCCTCATGGTGGAAGCCCCTGCTTCGCGCCTTAATCCAAGAATAAGCGAAGACATGTTAAGGCAGGGAAGGCATTATCCGGTCATGGACGGAAAGTCAGTTTTCAAGCATGCCGTAAGACGGCTTCCCCAAGTAGCTCAGGAAGTTCTTCAAAAGGCAGGGCTTGCAATTGCTGATATCGATCTTTTCATTCCTCATCAGGCAAACCTTCGCATAAACCAGGCATTTCAGAAGGCAATGGATTTGCCTGATGAAAAAGTTTTCCATAACATTCAGAGATACGGCAACACAACTGCTGCAAGCATTCCAATAGCACTCGATGAGGCAATTGAAAAAGGTCTTCTGAAATCAGGCAGTACAGTTATGTTCCTAGGCCTTGGGGCAGGACTTACCTGGGGTGCTGTCATTTACAGGTTTGCATGAGCAACTGTAAAGAGTTTATTAGAATTGCTGATCCCTAAGGACACGCTTTAAAATTTTTCCGGTTGCGCTCTTTGGCAACTGATCCACAACGAAGACTTTTCTTGGCACTCTGTAGGCTGCCATATTTTTTTTGCAGAAATCCAGGATTTCTTCTGGCGATACATCATAATTTTTTTTCAAAACGATAGCTGCCTGCACGGACTCTCCTTTTACAGGGTCAGTTACGCCAAAAACTGCCACCTCGTTTACTGCCGTATGTCTGTATATTATTTGTTCAACTTCATTCGGAAAGACTTTGAAACCTCCTGTGTTGATCATGTCCTTCAGCCGGTCTGTAATAAAAAAATATCCTTCTTCATCCATCATCCCTATATCGCCTGATCTTAGCCATCCATTCCGTATTGCCTCTGCTGTTGCTTCAGGTTTCCTCCAGTACTCCAGCATGACATTCGGCCCACGGATAATGATCTCTCCATGCTCTCCAGGAGGCAGCTCATTGCCGGCTTCATCAACTATTTTC
Organism: Desulfobacteraceae bacterium; assembly: GCA_037439445.1. GTDB lineage: Bacteria > Desulfobacterota > Desulfobacteria > Desulfobacterales > Desulfatirhabdiaceae > JBBIWB01. The sequence goes on from JBBIWB010000010.1 coordinate 7,355, forward strand.
ATGTCCACGTTTTCAATAGGCGCACCTATGCTTCCTGGCTTGTGCCTGTAGTCATGGTTGTAGGCAGCAAATGGAGAGCACTCTGTCAGTCCGTATCCTTCATGGATTGTAAGGCCGAATTTTTCCTTCCAGGCAGTAGCAATTTCCAGGGGCATGCTGGCTGCTGCTGTAAAACAGTAACGCAGGCTGGACAAGTCATAGGCCGAGGTATCCATGTTCAAAAAATAAATGTATATTGTTGGAACTGCAAAAAAATGAGTCACTTTTTCTTTACTGATTGCAGCAAGTACCTCTTCCGGCTCGAATCTCCTGTGCAGAATAATGGTAGAGCATTTGCTTATGCCACCGTTTAGGATATAATTTTGTCCAAAACAGTGGAAAAGCGGCAGAAAAAGATGAAGCTTGTCATTTGGTTCATAACCGGAATAATGGGAAGCAGAAAAAGAATTGGAATTTATGTTTGACTGTGTAAGCACAACCCCTTTGGGAAAACCTGTGGTGCCTGATGTATAAAGAATTGCAGCTGGATCTTTACTGTCGGTTTCCACGGTTCGGAAAGAAGAATCAGCCCTGGAAATCATCTCTTCAAGAGAAAGGTCTTTTCCGCCGGCTTTTCCTTCGACAATGATGACATGCTTGAGGCCTGGCAAATCCTCATCAATAACTTCCTGTCGCTGGGATTCAGTAGTCAGAAGTACTTTTGCATCAGCATCGTTTACTATGTATTCCAGTTCGTGTCTTTTAAGCATGGCATTAGCCGAAACAGCAATTGCACCCAGTTTCTGGACAGCAAAATATCCGATTACAAACCCGGGGATGTTTGGCAGAAACAAGATTACACGGTCTCCTTTCTCGATTCCAAGGTTTTTGAGCTCTCCTGCCAACCGGTTTACATTTTCATCCAGTTCCCGGTATGTATAAGATTTTTCTTCGAAGATAAGTGCTGCTTTGTCTGGGAAAAAAGTTCGGGCACGTTCAAGGTTTTTTGCAATGTTCATGTTTAGCTCCTATCTTGGCATATGATTTAGCGTGAAAATACATTAATGCCTTCATGCCTGTGCCACGGCCCCGATATAAAAATAGGGCTTGTATCCAGAAACCATGGTTAAAGATCAGGATTCAAGATAAAGCCAGGAATGACGATTTTGTCTGTTTGCATTTCTGGGAGGTGAATCCCTTCGGATGCCTAAATGCCTGCAAATACATTACAATGCTGAAATACAGCTATATTATGACTACATTTCATCTATTGCGGTTTTTGTCAAGAATTTTTTTCAATACCTGACCGGTTTAATTTCATTCACATTATCTTTAAAAATGTTGCTTTTTAGCCAATAGTGCAGGACAATATTTCAGCTCTGTTTGTATAAACCCTTATGGTCAAGGCGTTATGAATTTTTTTTTATATGAAAAATATGTGCAGACTGAATTGGCACTGTGGTTGATCCGAAGTATTCATATTTAAAATGGTGTTCAGGAATCGGATATGAAGGACAATGAAAGTCTCTGAATATAAAAAGCCTTTTTTTTGTCTTTTATCTTTTTTTGCAGGGATAGTGTTTCTTCAAACTGTATATTTCGGGTATGTCTTGTCAATATCCAACAGTTTAAAACATTCTGATCTGATAGCAGTTTTTACAGGAGGCAGGGGTCGTGTGGAGGCAGGGGTGAAACTTCATGCTGCCGGTTTCGGAAAACACCTTGTCATAAGTTCCATGAAAGAATCCCAGGTGTCGGAAATGTTTCCAAAGATTCACAAATCCATGATAATCGAGAGTCAGGCCCGAACGACTTTTGAAAATGCCCTTTATACGAGAAACATTATTCTTAAAAATGAATTACGCTCTGTCATCCTTGTTACATCAGACTTCCATGCGTCCCGTTCCTATTTTCTTCTAAAGGCCATGTTGATAGGCAAGGGTGTAAACCTGTCACTTTTCAAAGTAAATTCAGAAAAAGACAGAAGAGGTTTTTCAGATTCAAGCCTGCATAACTTCAAGGTTGTCTATAATGAAATGGTCAAGCTGTGGGGCAGCCTCGGTGAACTGACGGTATACAAAATCAATGGCAGAGTTCTGGATATGAACCCAAAACAGGACAGTATTATTCAGTTTATCAAATCCATATTACTTTTCGACATTTGACGACTGTGTTGCTGATAATTCATTGTGTTTTTTTCTGCTATGAGTTATAAGACATGGAAATTACGTGTTTTTATACATAGGGAGATGAATGAGGAAATGAAACAACAATATACCATACTAAAAAATCATGACAACACCAGGCTGATCATCAGGGAGTTTGGTGAACTGGATAAAGACTCCCTGTCTTTATTGTGCGAAGAAAGCTACGATGATGAGGCTGTTTCCGAAGCAATCAAAGGCGGCAGAGAAAAAGTCATTGCAATTTTAAGGACAAACAACATGTATCCTCCAAGAGGACATGCTGAAAAAATTGCAGATTCTGTAATGGGATATTATAATAACAATGATTCTGGACCCGTTGACATTGCCATAGATGAACCGGTAGCTTCTGCCAAGGATATCCTTTCGGAAGTTTTTCTTGATGTGGAAGAAGAAGTTGAAATAATCGATGATATTCTGGAAGATGAGTTTGATGGAGATTCAGATGATCCTGATGAGCTCAAGCTTGATTCATCGATAAAAATTGCAGATGATGATTCTGTGGACGTAGAAGACGAACTGTAGTAACCCGAGAAGTGAATGGGTCTTGCAAGATGAGAGCTTTTACATGAAATTCTTCACTACTGAAGGGCCGGTCAATTGCAGGGATCATTACTGTGTGCCGCCACTGGATCGCATTGATCTGGAGGATGTGAAGGCTCTGATAGATCGCAAAAAATATTTTCTGCTCCATGCCCCGAGGCAAACAGGTAAAACCAGCAGCCTTCTGGCTCTCATGAACTATCTGAATCAGGAAGGCACATACAGGGCTCTCTATGTCAACATTGAAATGGCTCAGGCTGCAAGGGAGAATGTTGAAATGGGAGCATCCGCCATCATTCAGGCCATTGCTTCAGAAGCCAGCCGGAGGTTTGGGGACAATGACGCAATCCCCATGGCTCAGCGATTGTCGAAAGATACCAATCCGTTTGTGGTCATCGAGCAGTTTATCTCGCTATGGTGCGCTGTGTGCCCAAAGCCCACTGTGCTTTTGCTGGATGAGGTGGATTCGCTGATAGGAGATACTCTGATATCTCTGCTGCGGCAACTGCGCTCCGGATATACTAATCGACCGGAACGGTTTCCCCAGTCTGTCCTTTTGTGCGGAGTTCGGGATATCAAGGACTATCGCATTCATTCCAGCCTGGAAAAAGCCGTCATCACTGGTGGCAGTGCCTTTAATATAAAAGCCAAATCTTTGAGAATGGGAGACTTTCTTGAATCAGAGGTGATGGCGTTGTTATGTGAGCATACGCTGGAGACGGAGCAGGTGTTTTCACCCGAAGCCTGCAATGAGATATGGAAGTTGACGAAAGGTCAGCCATGGCTTGTAAACGCGCTGGCCTATGACATCTGTTTTGAGTTGCCTGAAGGAAAAAATCGCAGCCGCCCCATAACAGAAGATATGGTGATGAAGTCCAAAGAGAGGCTCATTCAGGCACGGGCGACCCATCTTGATCAACTGGCAGATAAACTCCAGGAGCCACGCGTCCGTCGGATCATTGAGCCAATGCTGGCTGGCTTAAACCTGGAAGATATGAATCCGGATGATATTCAATATCTGATTGATCTGGGGCTGTGCAGGCTGGAGTCATCGGGGAGACTGGTGATCGCCAATCCTATCTATCGGGAAGTGCTGCCGCGTGTTCTGGCCTTTGTTCCGCAGGCTTCCTTGCCTCAAATTTCTCCCATCTGGCTTAAACCAGACGGCGGTCTGGATACAAACGCCCTGTTGCTGGCCTTTCTGGTTTTCTGGCGGCAGCATGGAGAGCCGCTTTTAGGAAGTGCACCTTATCATGAGATTGCCCCCCATCTTGTTCTGATGGCGTTCCTGCACCGGGTGGTGAATGCCGGCGGAACCCTTGACCGGGAATATGCAATTGGCTGGGGCAGGATGGATATATGCGTTCGATATGGCGGAGTAATCCTGGGAATAGAGCTAAAGGTCTGGCGTGATCATGAGCCGGATCCTCTTAATGAAGGGCTGGAGCAGATTGATGGATATCTGAATGGACTTGGTCAGGACACCGGCTGGCTGGTGATTTTTGACCGCAGAGTCGGCCGGTCAAGGATCAGGGAGCGGACATCCTCGGAATCTGCACTTACAGCATCAGGTAAAACCATTACCGTGATAAGGGCATAATCATATGTCGAATATGTGCCCGAAGACGGACTTGAGTTGACACCTTGTTAAAAAGGGTGGTCATATAATCATCTGATAGCAGGGCTCAAGTGCAAAGTCATTTTTTCTGACAAATGAACGACTATTTCAGTTTATTCCTCTTTCTTTCTTGATGGCTTCATAAGCTTCCTGGATTTCATTGAATTTGTCATTGGCAAACTTGATAAATTCATCTGGAAGTCCTTTTGAAATGATTTTGTCAGGATGATATTCAGATACAAGCTTCCTGTATTGTTTTTTTATCTGCTCGTTGCTGTCATTTGATGTGCATCCGAGGACAGCATAATATTTGTTTACATCTTTTGCATATCTTGATCTCATCCTTGCATACTGTGCGCTGTTGAAACCAAAAATGGCTGCAGCAGACTGAATCATTTTCTCTTCTGTTGGTTTGATGCTTCCGTCAGAAACCGAAACCCTTAACATTATGTCCATCATCAGCTCAAGCATCTGGGGTTGAACATGAAACTGGCCATAAAACTGTGATGCGAAATTTTCGAAAGATTCGGGAGATTGCATGGCAGTATTGAAAATGTTCATGGCAACATTCTGGCTTTCAGGGCTTAAGTTAAGATCATAAGTCATGAACTGGCGGATAGAATCAAGCTCAGCACGCGAAACCTGTCCGTCAGCCCTGGCAAGTTTAGCCAGCATGGAAAAAGTGGCTACAAAAAATGTTATCTGCGATGACTCGCTGTATGAAAGGTTTGATACCTGAACATTTTCTGACTGATTTGAATCAACAAAAGTATGACCAAACACAGCGCCTGCAACTGCACCAAGGGGGCCTCCAAAGGCAAACCCGATGAATCCTCCGACTAATTTTCCGATGATACCCATAAGTTTATTTTTCTCTCAAGCTTTTAAAAGTCAAAACCTGTCTAAAGATTTTTCAATCTCAGACAAAAACCTGCTTTTTCTGTTGAACTGGCCTTTCCGACAAAAAGAGCTTGTCAAGTAAAGATGTTGTTCTGATCTCGTAACAGCAACATACATCAGGCGCCTTTCTTCGTTGAGTCCTGAAGGAGTTTCAAGAGATCTCCAGTGAGGGAAAAGCTGTTCTTCACATCCTACAACAAACACCACATGAAATTCAAGACCTTTGGCGGCATGAATTGTTGAAAGGCTTACTCCGGTTGATTTTTCTTCTTCATCGTCTTTTCTGTCTTCTCTTATAAGAGCAGCCTCTTCAAGGTATTCAACAATGCTTTCTTTCTGGGAGGCTGCGTAAATGAGCTGATCCATGTTTTCCTGACGGGATATAAAGTCCATTGAGTCTTCCTTGACATAGTTTTTCAGGTAAGCCATGTAGCCTGTTTTCTCTATTACGGTCCTTATGGCTTTATCAGGCTTCATGGTTCTGATACAGGCAAGTATACTCATCAGGTTATTAAGGGAATTATATATTTTAGGAGAAAGTATTTTTTCGCCCAATACCCTTACTGCAGCTTCCTGAAGGCTTGTATCTGAGGATTTGAAAGCCATGATCGTTTTTACAGCCCCCGGACCAATGCCTCTTCTGGGAATATTTATGATACGTTCGAAAGCCGCATCATCCTTAGTAAATGCAGATGCGGTAAGGTAGCAGTTTAAATCAAGAATTTCTTTTCTGTCAAAAAAACCTTTTCCTCCAAGCATGCGGTAGGGTATCCCTGCAAAGCGGAACTCTTTTTCAAAGGAAAGGGAGCAGAACTTGGTTCTGTAGAGTACTGCCATCCTGTCAAAACTTATTCCCTTTCTGTTCAGGCTGTGGATCTTTTTTGCCACCCACTGTGCTTCCATGCCATCGCTTTCGAAATTGAAGAGCTCTACAATTCCTCCGTTTTTTTCAGAATAACATTTTTTTTCAAGCTTATTGCTGTTGTATCCTATGAGGTCATTGGCGAGCCTTACAATTTTATCTGCTGATCTGTAATTTTGCTCTAGTTTAAAAATCTTCGATCCCTTGTATTTGTTCCTGAAGGAAAGAAAATGATCCACATTGCTTCCGCGGAAAGAATAGATTGCTTGCCAGTCGTCGCCTACGCAAAAAAGCTTTCCGTTCTTCATCAGGAGACAGGTGAGCTCTTCCTGTATGTTGTTTGTATCCTGATACTCATCGCATAGAATGTATTCGAAAAGATTCTGATAATAGGCTTTCACGGAATCATGATCGCGAATAAGATTCCTGGTTAGAAAAATAATATTGTCAAAATCAACAGCATTCCTGGACTTCAGTTCCTGTTCATACCTGAGATAAATATCGATCATCTTCCGTCTTGCTACATATGGCTTCTGTGTGAAATATGCCTCCGGAGAACCCGAGTTTTTTGCATTGGAGATTTCTGATGCAATCACTGGCACATAAGATTTATCAATATTCATTTCACCAACAGCAATGTCTTTTATCAGTTTCTGCTGCTGATACGTTGCATAAATCTGAAGTGGCTGGTGGTATCCGAAAATCCCGCAATGCTCCTTGAATATTTTAAAACAAGCCGAATGAAAGGTTCTTACCCACGGAAAACCGGAAACCGGAATGCCTGTCAATTCCACAAGCCTTGATTTCATTTCTTCTGCCGCCTTGTTGGTGAAGGTAATGGCAAGAATTTGTCCAGGCTGAATGCCGCAGTTGATTAGATGAGCGATTTTTGCAGTTAAGGTTCTTGTTTTGCCTGATCCTGCACCTGCAACTACCAGGGTCGGTGAATCAAGATATTTGACTGCAATTTGCTGCTGGTCTGAAAGATTCATTATGTTAACGTTCTCAAAATAAAATAGCCGGACAAGAAGTTTAAAGCCCGGCTATTTTTGATGTCTTTTGAATTTTGACGGCATCTTAAAAAGGCCGGATGCTGCGTTGCGCAGCATCCTTCGTCATTGCGGCGTACCATAAGTACGCCTCATTCCTCAGGATTTGCGCGCCTTGCCTGCGGCCTTTTTACAAAGCCGTCCGACGGACTTTTTACGAGTTCATCAATTTTCCCGCTTATGAAGTTGTCCGGATTTTTCAGGAAACAATGATGCCGACCGGGCAGTGATCAGAGCCTGTTATTTCATTATCTATGAAGGCATCTCTTACCCTGTTTTTTTCTATCATATCCTTTGATACGATAAAATAATCGATTCTCCACCCGATGTTTCTTGATCTTGCTCCGAATCTGTATGTCCACCATGAATATTTTTCGGTTTCTGGATAAAAATGTCTGAATGTGTCAACATAACCGTTCCTGAGAATTCTGTCCATCCAGTCTCTTTCAATTCGCAGAAACCCGGAATAATTTTCATTTGCTTTGGGATTTTTGAGGTCAATCTCATTGTGGGCAGTATTGAAATCACCGGAAATAATAACACTTCGCCCCAGATTCTTGTATTTGTCAGCGCAGGAAAAAAAAGCTTCATAAAAATCGAGCTTGAACTTAAGGCGGTCTTCTCCCATCTGGCCGTTCGGAAAATATATGTTGAAAAAAACAAAATCCCCGAAATCCATTTCACATATCCTGCCTTCATCATCGAATTCAGAAATTCCAATACCGTAGTTAACAGACAAAGGGTTCAGGCGTGTATATGTTCCAACCCCGCTGTAGCCTTTTTTGACAGTCGAATAAGACCAGAAGGATTCATATCCCTCAATATTCTTCATTTCGTCAGTCAGCTTCGATTCCTGGAGCTTTGTTTCCTGAATGGCAACAATATCAGCGTTCATGCTTTTCACAGACTCGATAAAACCCTTGGACATAGCTGCATTAAGCCCGTTAACATTCCATGAAACCAGTTTTATTGTTTTATTCGTCATTCTATTCCTTTTGAAGTTCTGGATGATTTCTTTACGTTATATACTAAAAATTCAAGTTTCATTCAATGAGGAATTGAGGTGTTGGGAAAATCCATGTTTTTACCAATAACTGGTTGAATTGTTTTATTCTGTTGTGTTAAAGTATCTTATGAAAGCAATGTTTCTAAAAAGGACAGAAGACCTTGCAGAAGAGAAAAATCCTCTGTCTTTAATGGATATACCGGTTCCAGAACCAAAAGACGGGGAAATTCTCATCAGGGTTTCTGCTTGCGGGGTATGTCATACAGAAATTGATGAAATAGAAGGCCGCACTCCTCCTCCTCAATTTCCCGTTATCCCCGGTCACCAGGTTGTTGGTCATGTTGTAAAATGCGGAACAAGAGCTTCGCAATTCCAAAATGGCGACAGGGTAGGGGTGGGCTGGATATTTTCTGCCTGCAAAACCTGCTCTTTTTGCATTAATGGAAATGAGAACCTTTGTCAGTCTTTCAAGGCAACAGGAAGGGATGCAAACGGCGGATATGCAGAATACATGATTGTCCATGAAGACTTTGCCTATAGTATTCCGGATAATTTCAGCGATGTTCAGGCAGCCCCGCTGTTATGTGCAGGTGCCATCGGTTACAGATCTTTCAGGCTGTCTGGCCTTCAGAATGGGCAGTCTCTGGGGCTTACCGGCTTTGGAGCATCGGCACACATTGTTCTCAAGATGGCAAAGAAAGTATTGCCCAAGAGCCCTGTCTTTGTCTTTGCAAGAAGTGCTTCTGAGCGAAAGTTTGCATTAGATATTGGCGCTGACTGGGCAGGGGATACTACAGGAAATCCCCCTGAGCCGCTTGATGCCATCATTGACACTACTCCAGCCTGGAAACCGGTTCTTTTTGCTCTTCAAAATCTTAAAAGCGGAGGAAGGCTCATTATAAATGCAGTAGGAAAGGAAGACAGAGACAAAGAAATTCTCTTGAGTCTCGACTATAAGTCTCATCTATGGATGGAAAAGGAAATAAAGAGCGCTGCAAATGTTACACGACTTGATGTGAGTGATTTTCTAAGGGTTGCCTCCGAAATTCCAATTATTCCTGAAGTCCAGTTATTCAGGCTTGAAGATGCCAACCTCGCATTGATAGAGCTTAAAGATCGAAAGATAAGGGGGGCAAAAGTCCTTAAAGTATAATCGATCCCCTTATGCACTCATGATTTATGCAAAATTGATGGACTCGTAAAAAGTCCGTCGGACGGCTTTGTAAAAAGGCCGCAAGCGATGCATCCGGCCTTTTTACGATGCCGTCAAAATTTTCGCTGGAATGGCGGTGCATATTAAAAGGTTATCCTGTAATTGTTCCTGGAGTGGATTTTTCCGGACACATCTGATTAATGCAGTTTAAGACATGGCGTAGATTTACGGATGAGGGTAGAGCGAATATGAAATCCCTGGATAAGGCGGCTGTTTACTGGTTGAAGACATCTGTAAATCAGGGCATTCTTCTTACTGATGATTCCATGGTAGTTCGTGGCTGGAATAAATGGCTTCAAATTTACAGCGGAAAGCCGGCTGATGAGGTTATTGGTAAACCCTTGTTTGATATTTTTCCTGACATTGTTCAGCGAGACCTTGATGAGCTTTACCGCAAGGCCATTAGAGGCCAGATAAGCGTGCTTGACCCCATGACTCATAAATATCTTATCTTTTTCCCATTATCCTGGAAAGGGTCATCATCAGGATTCATGCTCCAGAGGGTCCATATTACGCCTCTTTATGACGAAAGCCACAAGGTGATTGGAACACTTACTGCAATTGAAGATGTAACTGAACTGGTCAACCGGGAAAACGCACTGATTCTTGAAAAAGAAAAAATACAGAATTACCTTAACATTGCAGGAGTCATTAACCTTGTTTTAGACATCGAAGGAAGGGTTGAATTCATCAACAGTAAAGGCTGTCAGATACTGGGGCTTTCGGAGAAACAAATCTTGGGCAGGCCCTGGTTTGAGAATTTTATACCCGAAAGGGATAGAGAGGACATTCTTGATAATTTTCAAGCCGTCATGACTGAAGAAGACCTGCTCTGGAGTTATGTGGAAAACGCCGTTATTACAGCCTCGGGTAAGGAAAGACTCATTGCCTGGAATAACATTCTTCTGCGGGATGAAACTGGAAAAATATCAGGAACCTTAAGCTCCGGTGTGGACATAACATTTCGAAAGGAGCTGGAGGAAGAAATCATCCGTGGCAGGGATGACTGGGAGTCCACCTTTAATTCTGTTCAGGATTTAATCGCTGTGATTGACAGGCAGCACAGAATAGTTAAGCTCAACAAGGCCATGGCAGACCGGCTTGGGGTTACGACAGTTCAGGCTGTTGGTTTGAAATGCCATGAGGCAGTGCACGGAACCAGACAGCCGCCGGATTTCTGCCCACACCAGGCATTGCTTATGGATCACACAGCCCACAAAGAAGATGTTTTCGAACCGCGCCTTGGCGGGCATTTTCAGGTGACCGTGACCCCAAGATACGACAGGAACGGGAAAGTAGTGGGCTCTGTTCATGTTGCTCACGACATAAACGTGCGTAAAAAGTCAGAGGAAACTGTCCGTGCCCTTTCCCTGACGGACGAACTGACCGGTCTTTATAACCGCAGGGGTTTTGTTACTCTTTCAGAGCAACAGCTTAAGACAGCACTTAGAATGAATACCGCCGCAGCCCTGATTTTTGCCGATCTGGACGGCATGAAGGAAATAAACGATACCTTTGGGCACAAGGAAGGGGATAATGCCCTTGTGGCAACTGCTCGAATTCTTAAACAGGTATTCCGCAGCTCGGACATCATCGCCCGCATGGGCGGGGACGAGTTCGTGGTTTTTGCAATGGAGAGCGAAGGGTTTAATGTGTGTGTTATCACCCAGAGATTGGTGGCTGCCTTAGACAACTTGAATGCTGCAGGCAGCAATCCATTCAACTTGTCGCTTAGTACTGGAATTGTCAGGCTTGACCCCAGGAACCCAGAGAGCAGCAGCCTGGATGACCTTATCAGCCAGGCAGATGCCATCATGTATGAAAACAAGCAGAAAAAGAAACAAAATAACCCAGCTCCATCCTTACATCTACAGCCTTATTAACTGTCTGTACTTAATTCGATGGGGCTGATCCGCTGCAATCCCCAGCCTTGCCTTTCTGTCAGCCTCATATTCAGAATAATTTCCTTCAAACCATAAGACCCTGCTGTCTCCTTCGAATGCTAGAATATGGGTTGCTATCCTGTCCAGAAACCATCTGTCATGGCTTATTACAACGGCACATCCTGCAAAATTCTCTAGTGCCTGCTCAAGGGCTCTCAGTGTGTTTACATCAAGGTCATTTGTCGGTTCATCCAGGAGAAGCACATTTGCAGCCTGTTTTAAAATCAGTGCAAGGTGAACCCTGTTACGTTCTCCCCCTGAAATTGTACCAAGTTTTTTTTGCTGGTCTGTTCCTGAGAAATTAAATCTTGCAACATAAGCCCTTGAGTTTATTTGGCGGCTTCCAAGCTCTATGACATCTTTTCCTTCGGAAATTGTCTCCCAGATAGTCTTGTCTGGATTTAAAATATTCCGGCTCTGATCGACATAAGCAAGCTTGACCGTGGCTCCTATATTGATTGAACCTGAATCCGGTTTATCCTGTCCGGTGATCATCCTGAAAAGAGTTGTTTTTCCTGACCCGTTAGGACCAATTACTCCTATGATCCCACCTGGAGGGAGGGAAAAACTCATATCCTCAACAAGCAGCCGGTTATCAAATGCTTTGGAGACTGCTTTTGCCTCTATTACCACATCTCCCAGCCTTGGTCCTGGTGGAATGTAAATTTCAAGTTCTCTTGCCTGGCTTTCTGCATCCTGTTTGAGGAGCGTTTCATAGCTGTTTATTCTGGCCTTCGATTTGGCGTGTCTGCCTTTTGGACTCATTCGTATCCATTCGAGTTCGCGCTGAAGTGTTTTTTGCCGTTCAGTTTCTGTTTTTTCCTCGTTTTTCAGCCTTTGTTGTTTTTGTTCAAGCCATGAAGAGTAGTTTCCTTTCCACGGGATACCCTGTCCGCGGTCAAGCTCTAAAATCCAGCCTGCGACATTGTCCAGGAAATACCTGTCATGTGTTACAGCAATGATAGTGCCGGCATAGTTTTGAAGGTGTTGCTCAAGCCATGCAACTGATTCTGCATCGAGATGATTTGTAGGTTCATCCAGAAGGAGGATGTCGGGTTTTTGCAGCAAGAGCCTGCAAAGTGCGACACGGCGTCTTTCACCTCCTGACATAATCTCAACCGGGGTAGTGCCAGGCGGGCATCGAAGCGCATCCATAGCCATTTCAAGCCGTGAATCAAGATCCCAGGCATCAAGATTATCGAGCATTTCCTGCACTTCACCCTGACGCTCAATGAGCTTGTTCATTTCATCATCAGACAAGGGTTCTGCAAATCTCTCATTGATCCGGTTGAATTCAGCAAGAAGATCAACTGTAGATTGAACACCCTGCTCAACTATCTGGCGGACCGTTTTTGAAGTGTCAAGCTTTGGTTCCTGTTCAAGATAGCCGATTGTATATCCAGGGGTAAGGATGGTCTGGCCGTTGAATTCGGTATCAACACCAGCCAGAATTCTGAGAAGAGAGCTTTTCCCTGATCCGTTAAGGCCGAGAACTCCAATTTTTGCTCCGTAAAAATAGGACAGATAAATGTCTTTAAGAACTGGTTTTTTCAGATAGAACTTGCTGACTCCTATCATCGAATAGATGACTTTATTTGGGTCTATGCTCATTTATTAATGATTCCTTTCCTGGAATGGTCAAATGAAGATTTTTTTATATAATCATTTTTTGCCTGTAAAATTGTCACAAACTCCTTTTACATAATAATACCCTGTCATGTCCTGCCATGAGACAAAACCAAGTTCAACGCTGACATACCATGCAGCAACGTAAGAGCTCCTGTCGATGCTCCAGAGCCATTTCTGCCTTTTATCAAAAACTGGTTCTATGCATAGATCGGAGCCGTGCCGGACAGGGGTCAACAATGACATCAGTTCATCGATTGTCGGTAGCCGCCAATCAGAGATCCCTGAATGTTTCAACCTGTTAAGCTCATGGATATAGGCTGTTGCCATTTTCCAGGTAACAGGATAATCAGAGCCGGATTGTTGCCAGATAAGCCCGGTTGCCTTGTCTGAAATCGTTTTGTTATTGCCGATAACAAACTGGTTGGAAATGTATTCCTCAGGCCGCCAAAGCTTATCAAGATTAAAGACCTCTCTGGCATGTCTGGGACTTGTTTTGACTTGAGCCGTGCGTGGTTTGACTGAGGGCAGAGACTCTCTGTTCTGTTTTTTTGTTTTTGGTTTGTTGGGTGGAAGACTGCAAATTCTTTCTTTTTTGCTGATCCATTCGTTTTGAAGGAATTCAAGATCTGACTGCATCTGCCTTGCTGAGATGAATCTCTTTTCAGGATCATTTGAAATAGCTTTCAGTATAAACTGATCCCAGTTTTCATCGAGATCAGGATTAATTGTGCTGGGCATCACCCTCGTCTTATCAGGAAGAATCCCGGTAAGCATCCTGTAAAGCATCACTCCGGCAGAATAAACATCAGCCCTGAAATCAACATGCTCAGGGTCATCTTCCTGCTCCGGTGCAGCATAAAAAGGAGAGCCTATTTTGAGATTCTCAGGGTATTTCAAGACTTCATTTCGTAGTTTTGACAGCCCGAAGTCACAGATTTTTACATTGTCCTGATCTGTTATCAAAATATTGAATGGTTTTATGTCGCGGTGAGTAATTCCCCCATGGTGAAGACAGGCAAGGCCTGACAAGGTTTGATGGACATAATGAAAGGCTTTTCCGACAGGTATTATGCGGGATGGCATTTCTGCCTTATAGGTTTCACCGATCATGGAGCCAAGACTGTTGCAGTAGTAGTCCATTGTGTAAAAATATTTTCCGTTCGAATTATCAAAGTCCCATATTTCAAGTATGTTGTTGTGTCTTATTTTAGTCATTGCAACAGCTTCAGAGAAAAAGAGAGATTCGATCTTATCCATGCCTAAAAGATCTGTCAGAAAAGAACTTGGGGCAAGAAGTTTTAAGGCTGCTATTTTTCCTATGACAGGAAGCCTTACCTTGAAGATTTTACCCATGCCTCCTCTGCCAAGAAGCCCTATGATTTCGTATTTTCCTATGAATTTCATGCTGTTTAATATAAAATTAGAGTTACATCTGTTATCATGATTTTTGAATTATATCAGAAATCAGAAATATTGTGAAGCTTGTGAAAGGCTTGTAAAAAGGAGTTTTATGGAAAGAAAAGTTAGACGTACAGACAGGCTGATACCGGAAAAAGAAGCAAGGCAAATACTAAACACAGGTGAATACGGAGTGCTTTCAACAGTATCAGAAGACGGACAGCCATACGGAGTGCCTCTCAGTTATTGTTTCATCGATGAAGCCATCTACTTCCACTGTGCTTTGGAAGGGCATAAATTAGAGAATTTAAATTTTAACAGCAGAGTTTCTTTTTGTGTTGTCGGCAATACCGAGGTGTTGCCTGAGAAGTTTGGAACAAAGTATGAAAGTGTTATTATGTCCGGGAAGGCAATTGAGGCATTAGGTGATGATAAAAACAAAGGGCTCCTTGGCCTTTTAAGGAAGTATTCTTCTGATTTCATGGAAGAAGGCCTGAAATATATTGAAAATGCCGGAAGCAAAACGAGGGTATACAAGATTTTGCTTGAATCGATCACAGGAAAAGCAAGGAAATAGGAGGCTTTCTCACATGAATTTCGAGATTGGACTATTATTTATTAAGTATTATTTTCTTAAAATATGCCGTTATACGGTTTGCAGGCATGCCGGATACTGAATATCCTATGGCAGCCGTCATTATAAAGATCATTGCCTTGCCGCCAGTTCCTGTATCCGGCGCAGTGATTAAAGGTGAAAGAAAATATGCGACAATGATTCCTATGAGAATTTTCCATGTATCGGGTGAAAACAATATGTAAAAGAATATGTAGCTCGGGGTTATTTTTCTTTTTTGCAAGATAACACCTTTTATAAAAACTGTTTTAATTAGCTTGACACCCTAAAACCTTAATGTTTTGAAGGGTTGACCTGGCATCCAGACTTTGAATCAAGCAGAAAACAAGTTGGATTTTCAGTTTTAGCCTAAATGACGATGACAGGCTTTTACATTTATTTTAATATAACTATATTTGATGAACTCGTAAAAAGTCAATATTCGGACGGCTTTGTAAAAAGGCCGCAGGCAAGGCGCGCAAATCCTGAGGAATGAGGCGTACTTATGGTACGCCGCAATGACGAAGGATGCAGCGCAACGCAGCATCCGGCCTTTTTACAAAGCCGTCATATTTGTCTGAAAGAACAACAAAGATGGGAAATAAACTAGGACTTAATTTAAAGTTCAGCCTAATAATAGGGTTAATTCTCTTTCTCTTTTGCTCATTTTTTTCAATACTTCTTTATCATTATCTGAAAGCACAGGTTGTAAGAGATGCCGAAGAAAAGACCATGATAATCATGACAATGGTAAAATCCATAGGTAGTTATGTAAGAGAGACCCTCAGGCCAAAGGTTATTGATGTTCTTGCAAAGCTTGAAAGAGACCAGTTCATAATAGAGGCGATGTCAACCACACATGTCAGCATGCAGGTGATGGCAAGATTTAACAAGGATATAAAAGCCTATGTTTACAAGAGAGTTTCAGACAACCCGATGAATCCCAACAACAGGGCTGATTTTTTCCATCTCGATATGATAACTTATTTCAGGCTCAATCAGGACATTAAATCATGGGACGGTGTAGTTGATATAGACGACAAAATGTACATTGCCCGTTTAAGACCCATAGTAATGGAAACGAGCTGTCTTCAATGTCATGGAAATCCTTCTGATGCCCCTAAAGAAATAATAGAAAAATATGGTACTGGCAGCGGATTCGGCAGAAGAGTAGGAACTGTTGTTGGTGTGGATTATGTATCTGTTCCCATGGATATAGCTTTTACACAGGTAAAAGCCATTGCTTTTTATGTGTTTATATTAGGAATCTTTGCCCTGTGTTTTCTTTTTCTTGCTCTTTACGCGACATTCAGGAACATAGTTTCAAAGCCTCTTGATAAGCTTTCAGGTATCTTTAAAGGTATTGCAGGTGGTACGGAGCCGCTGGGAAGACAAATACAAAATAACAGGCAAGATGAGATAGGAGACCTTACAGTCTCCTTTAATACACTGTCCCAGTATTTGTTAGATGCACAGGGCCAGCTCAAAAAAGTTGCAGAGATTGAAAAGCAGATGATAAAAACAGAAAAACTTGCAGTACTCGGACAATTATCTGCAGGAGTTGCACACGAGATAAACAACCCCTTGGGTGGAATCAAGCTTTGTTTTGATAATGTTGTATCAACACAAATGGATGAAGAAACAAGAAAGGCTCATATTGATGTTATAAACGCTGGCTTTGACAGGATTCAGGGTATAATAAGACATCTTCTTGATTTTTCGAAGCAATCATCTCTTAGCGTTATGCTGGTATCCATCAACAATCTCATAGATTATGTGCTTCATTTGATTGACTATCAGATAACAAAAAAGAATATAATGGTCATAAAGAATTTTTCTCCTGATATTCCAGATATTGTAGTTGATCCGAACAAAATCGAGCAGGTGTTCTTAAACATAATGCTTAATGCTGTTCAGGCAATAGATGAGGATAAGAATGGGGTGCTGGCAGTGACTACTTCATGCAGTAATGGATTTTGCGAGGCATTTTTTAAAGACACTGGTTCTGGAATTTGTGATGAAGTGCTCCCAAGGATATTCGATCCTTTTTTTACAACAAAGCCAGTTGGTGAGGGAACCGGGCTTGGTCTTTCTGTGAGCAAGTCCATAATCGAACAACATGGCGGAAGAATAGATGTCGAAACGTCAGATTCCGGAACTGTATTTATAATACGACTTCCTTTGGTAAAATGAAAAACAGAATACTTATAATAGAAGATGAGCCGACAATGCGGCTTGGGATAGGGCATTTCCTCACTACCTTAGGCTACTCTGTAACATTGGCAGAAGATGGTGCAAAGGGGATGTCTTTAATTGAAAAAGACAGCTTTGACCTTGTTGTATCGGACTTGAGGCTTCCCTTCCGTGACGGACTCGAGATACTTAAGCGTACAAAGCTAATCTGTCCTGATACGGGAGTCATCCTGATGACTGCTTATGCTGATGTCAAGACCGCTGTTCAGGCTATTAAGGACGGTGCCTTTGACTATCTTTCAAAGCCTTTCTCCAATGATGAATTTATCATAACAATAGAGCGGTTCCTGAAATTCAGAAATCTTGAAAAAGAGTTAAGCCGTTTCCGGAAGTCTGTTGGTGAAAATGTTGCCTTTAATAATATAATTGGGATTAGCTCTTTAATGAAAGACATGTTTGACAGGATTGCTTCCGTTGCTAAAACTGATGTGCCTGTGCTCATTCATGGCGAGAGCGGGACAGGCAAAGAACTTGTTGCCAACGCCATTCATGAATTGAGCAATAGAAAAAACATGCCTTTTGTTAAGATAAACTGTGCTGCTATACCTGAAAATCTTTTCGAATCTGAGCTTTTCGGACATGAAAAAGGAGCTTTTACAGGTGCAGGTGATTTGAGAAAAGGGAAATTTGAGTTCGCCGACTCCGGAGCCATTTTTTTTGATGAAATCGGTGATATTCCCATTTCCCTTCAGCCCAAATTGCTCAGAGTCATTGAGGACGGTGTAATAACAAGGATAGGAGGTAATTCAACTTTAAAGGTTGATGTAAGAGGCATATATGCGACAAGCAGAAATCTTAAAGAGTCAGTTGCGGAAGGTATCTTCAGAAGCGATCTTTTTTATAGAATCAATGTTATTCCAATAGAAATACCTCCGCTCAGAAAAAGAAAGGAAGATATTCCATATTTGCTGGATCATTTCATGCACTTCTTCAAAAATAAATATGAAAAGTTGAATTTAAGCATCTCACAGCCAGCCTACAATGCTATTATTTCTTATGATTACCCAGGAAATGTGAGGGAGATGAAGCATGCCATAGAAAGGGGCGTTGTACTTGCGAAAGACGGCTTCATAGATATTAAGAACCTCCCTGATGAAATTTCTAATCTTTCAGATAGCAATTTATGCATAGAAAAGGATATTTCCCTTGAAGCAAGCCTTATGTGTTTCGAAAAACAAAGAATTTTGAAGACTCTGAAAGAATCGGGCGGAAGAAAGATCGAAACAGCAAACAGACTCGGAATTAGCCGCAAGGTTCTCTGGAAGAAGATGAAAGAATACTCTATTGAATAATGTTCCCGAATGGGAACGTTATTTTCTGTAAAAACTCCGATACGGAACATCAATAAATACCCTCTCTCTGCCATTCCCTTTGTATCAAGCATTTTTAATCATGGCATAACTGTTGCTTAGGCAGCTCAAGCCCGGCCTTAAACTGAATCTATGCTGTAATGAATACAAGCTGGAATAATAACTACAATTTCAAGAAAGGAAAAAAAAATGAAGAAAAGCCTGGTATTAATGTTTATCTGTTCTTTTGTTTTGAGTGTTACTGCTATTGCATCAGCCCAGCAATGGGATGCTGCCACTGTTAAGCAGTGTATGGAGTGGAAAGACATGGCTGCTGCAAAAAAAGAGATGCCTATGAGCCTGACCGGGGTCAAAATCATCGGCGGAGCTGAAATAAAGAAGTGGATGGATGAAAAGAAGCCCTTCGTATTAACTGATAACAGGGTTAAAGAGCAGTACGATTCAGAAAAGATTGTAGGTGCAAAATGGCTGCTTGCGGACCACATGCTTGCAGATCCAAAACTTCTTGACCAGTTTAAAAAAGATGAAGCGATAGTTTTTTATTGCAACGGCATTCTTTGCTGGAGATCTCCTGCAGCAGCCCTGATGTTTCAGAAAGCAGGATTTACAAATCTCTACTGGTACAGAGAAGGCCTGCCTGAGTGGAAGACATTGAAATACCCGACTGATTAAGACAAAAAACAAGTGAGCACATGGGTTTTCCTCTGTGCTCCTTTTAGTAAATGGAGGCATTAATGGCTGAAAATAATAATGATTTTGAGGAAAAAGCAAACAAAGCCTTCTCTATAGAGAGAAAAGAAGACTATGTTGTCATTGCAATTGCTGCGATTACTGTAATACTTGTTTTTACAGGGGCAATTGACGGTAATTTTTTCTCATCACTTTTCATCAAATACTAATAAGGAGAAAAACATGGGAGTAGCTGTAGATTTGGCAGATGTTAAACAGTGGCCTAAAATGCTGCCAGGTTTTCTGGCCTGTCTTGTATTTGCATGGATTGGGTTGCAGTGGGACTTCTACGTCATTGGTCAGATGAGAAGAGGTTTTACCGAGTCGACCTCAATACTCAAGCCGCACCTTGAACGCGGCAAGCCTATAAAGGCTTATGAAGAATATGTACAAAATAAGGAAGACGGCTATAAAGGAGCCCTTTCTTTATATCAGATAGGGCTCGAGAAGGTTAAACCGACACCCCCGTTTATGCTGAGGAAAGCTGATTATGAATATGTTGCCCAAACAAAGCAAATACCCTTCAAGTTCAAATTTGGCGACCTCATGAATCAGTTTCAGTTTACTTATGTAGCATTTCTTCTGTTAGGAGGGATGATTATCAGAAATACCGTGGGAGTGCCAAAATTTCTTCAGGCCGGAACGGTTGCTGCAAGGCCCATCATAAAACCAGGCATAATAATTCTTGGGGCATATTACATGTGGTCTGATGTCTTAAGGGTCGGTGCAATAGGAATAGGGCTTGTCATAGTTTTTGTAATGGGACTTGCTGCCGTTATTTCCGTCTGGGGGAAAAGAGCAAAGGCTGATGACGGTCTCATGGGGCTGATGAGCGCAGGCGTGGGGGTTTGCGGAGTTTCTGCAGCAGTTGCCGTGGCCCCAGTAGTTAATGCCAAGCCAAGAGACTTCTTCTATGCCATAGGAACATTGCTTCTGTTTGGAACCATCTGCCTTTTCACCTTTCCTTATATAGGAAAAGCTATTGGAATGAGTGAGCCTGTTTATGGCGCATGGGTGGGAACGGCAATTCTCAATACAGCCCAACTGGTTGCTGCCGCCACCTGGTACGGGCACGATGCTCTTCTTACCGCAAACGTAGTAAATGTGGTGAGGATTGGCTTTATCCCCATGGTAGTCATGTGGGCGATTTACTATTATGTTGTAAAACCTGCAAGGGCAGAAGGCATTCAGGGTCAGAAGATTAATGTGGTTCAGGTCATAAAGGAAAAATTCCCTCTCTTTATTCTGGGCTTTTTCATAATGGTCACAATGAGTGAGATTGGGTTATTTGAAGCTTTCCAGAAAGACATATTAGGCAGGGATTTAGTAAGGATTTTCATGGCTATAGGGTTTGCTGGAGTTGGCCTTAACATTGCGTTCGAAGACCTTAAGAAGGCAGGCGGAGCAGCTTTTGGAATAGGCTTTGCTTCTGCTGCAATAAAAGCTGTTTTTGCCGCTATTGTGGTTATGCTGATTGGGACGGAAGCATTCAGGATAAAATAACACCAAAGTTTTAATTTAACTTTTGAGCCTGTTCCAAAGCCTTTCTGTTTGGGCCCAGGCCTGTTTCAAGGGCATGTCATGGAGATGTGCCCTGTTTTTTTGAGAAGGTGGGTTCATATTAATTCCATGCAAATAAATAAAATTTTAATCTGTATAGATGACGAAGATCATGCGCGCAGGGCAGAGGATTATGCTATTTCTCTTGCAAGGCTGACTGGTGCCGAGATAGTCTGTATTCATGTTGTCAATCCATTTCTTAAGAAGTTTGTAAATGAAATCTATGCAGTTGGCAGAAACGAGTGCATGGATCATATAGATGATGCACTGCAAAGGGAAGGCAAAACAGCATTGAATAACTTCCTTGAAAAGGCAGTTTTGCAGGGAAAAAATCCAGTTATTTTACTGAAATACGGAGATCCTGAAATAGAAATCCTCTCCGAGATAGAAAATGGCGGTTATGATATGGTAATCATGGGGGCTAAACAATTGACAGGATGGAAAAAGAATTTCGAATCTTTTAACCTTCCTGAAAAAATATTCAATAAATCTTCGGTTTCTATGACTTTTATAAGATAAACGATGTATTACAGTTATGAAATTAAGGTTTCTGTTCCAAGAGAAAAAATATTTCCTGTTATTCAGGATCTGGACAAATGCTTCAGACTAAATCCTCAGTGGGCGGTTCTATCTGCAGAAGGATGCAAATGTGCAAAGAACAGTAATTTCGTCCTTAAAGTTAGATATGACCGTACAGACATGGAGATGTCATATACGGTAACAGTCGAAGAGTATATTGAAGACAGCATGGTGACTCTTCGCCTCCATTCTGAGAATCCAAGGCTAATATCAATAAAACTTGCCGATTCAGGCGTAAATTCCACAACCGTTTGTTATATTGAAGCAATTGAAGAAGAACTTTCTTCCGAAGAAAAGGTTGAAATCAATTTCTGGCTCAAGAGCATTATAAACTACATTATAATCTCAGAGAAAAAAACTCTAAGAAGCAGGCTTTGGAAGTGGTTTATTGACAGACTCTGGTTGAAAATGAGCCCTGCTGGAAGAAGAATCGCATTAATGACAGTTGCAGCGGAAGCTCTTGCCCTCATATTCTTTATTCTTCTTATTATCGGACTCCTCATCTTCAAATAACCCCTGTTTGACTTGTTTCTGTCATTTCGCATCGTTCCAGGATTTTTTTGCATGAGGCATGTTGAAAAAAGCGGACACAAATGTTAAGCCTGAAATCACTAGCTGATGCATCAAAATGAGAACATCATATGTTCAATATACGACTGATTCAAAGTTACGGAATCACAAAAGTTTGTGGTTGTATTTCCGGTGAATTCGCTGGAAGGGATATGCCCGTAGGCGGTAGGTTTGTTTTTTTAACAGCATGAGGATTTTCTGATGAACACTGTCAATGACAAGGAGTCTGTTTTACCCGTCCGCAAGTACACGCAGTTGGTTGCCGACAGAGAAGCCCTGATGCGGATTTTCATAAGGCCGGAAAGCGATGCAGCCAGACTTGCTCTATTGAAATATATGGAACAGATACTCTTTGGCCTCCATGAGTTTTTAACAAGACATGTTGGTGTGACTCAGAAAATCAGTCTTAAAGAACTGTCTTCACATTTCACAGACACAGTGATATCTAAAAATCCAGAAAAAAAACTTGCTGATGTAATTACAGACCTGATAGAAAACATAGCTCCTCATGCTGTAAATGTTGCATCCCCATATTTCATAGGCCACATGACATCGGCGCTTCCGTTTTTCATGGTACATCTCAAGACAATTGTTGCAGCACTCAATCAGAATGTTGTCAAGCTGGAAACTTCAAAAGTAGTATCCGTGATAGAAAAACAGGTTCTGGCAAAAATACATCGTCTTATTTTTAAGAAAAATGATGTTTTTTATCAGGAACATGTACAAAATCCCCAAACCACTCTTGGGTGTTTCTTGGAAGATGGCACTCTTGCCAATATTTCGGCTCTCTGGGTCGCACGTAACTGTCTGCTGGAGGCAAGGGATGGATTCGATGGAGTCGAAAAAGATGGAATTCTGGCAGCCTATAATGCTCATGGCATTGAAAGACTGGTTGTTCTTGTATCAAGACTGGCTCATTATTCTCTCAAAAAAGCTGGAGGAATTTTAGGCATTGGAAATCATAATGTTGTTCCCGTTCAAGTAGACAACAACAACAGGATAGACATAAACAGTCTTAGAGAAATGATTGCGGGGATACAGAGTGAAAAAGAAAAGACAAAGATAATGGCAATTATAGGAATTGCCGGAACAACAGAGACCGGATCTGTAGATCCACTCGATCAATTGGCTGAAATATGTGCTGAAAACGGCATTCATTTTCATGTGGATGCTGCCTGGGGAGGGCCTACACTGATGTCTGAAAAATACTGCGGCCTTCTTTCAGGAATTGAAAAGGCAGACAGTGTGACAATTGATGGCCACAAGCAGTTTTATATGCCAATGACTTGCGGTATGGTCTATTTCAAAAACCCTGATATCTTAAATTCCATAGAATATCATGCAGGGTATGTTAACAGGCCTGGATCAGCGGATTTAGGCAGAAAATCACTTTCAGGCTCACGCGAGGCAAGCTCTCTCATCCTTGACAGTACCCTTAAAATAATGGGTACCCAGGGCTATGCCCTTCTCATTGATCATGGGATTGAAACAGGAAGGCTTTTTGCCGAAGAAATACGGAATCGCAGTTTTTTTGAACTCATCACAGCCCCTCAGCTTAATATAGTAACCTACCGCCTGGCATCTCCTGAAATGCAGGAAAGGCTGAGAAATTCTCTTCCTGAAGGTCGCTTCAAAATAAATGAGGAGCTCAATGACTTAAACAGGAGGGTTCAGCAACTTGAGCGCGAGGCTGGGAAGAGCTTTGTATCCAGAACCACCCTCAGAGTACAACGATACCCTGATCAGGATATCGTTGTACTAAGATGTGTAATCATGAACCCTATGACAACAATTGAAGTGCTAAGAGAAATTCTAGATGAACAGGAAGCCATCTGTCGTCAGGAGATTCTCTTGTCCTTTATGAAATGATCTGAAATCACAATGCGCTGAATTTCAGAAGTTCCTTCATAAATTGTAAAAACCCTTGCATCCCTGAAAAAACGCTCAACCGGATAATCTTTGATAAATCCGTAACCACCATGCATTTGAAGAGCCTTTGCAGTGATCCTGTTCACCATTTCTGATGCAAAAAGCTTTGCCATGGATGCCTGGGCAGTGTATTTTTCTCCGCTGTCTTTCAGCGCAGCAGCAGACAGCATGAGCTGTCTTGCAGCTTCAATTTCGGTTGCCATGTCGGCTATGATCCATCTGAGTCCCTGAAATTTGCTTATTTTCTGGCCGAACTGATCCCTTTCTTTGGCATATTTGACAGCAGCGTCGAAAGCTGCCTGTGCGACTCCTACAGACTGAGCTGCAATACCTATTCTGCCGCTGTCCAGCCCTTTCATTACAATTTTAAAGCCATCCCCTTCGTTACCGATAAGGTTTTCAGCAGGGATGCGGCAGTCTTCAAAGATCAGATCGGTGGTATCCGAGCATCTAAGCCCAAGTTTATCTTCAGTCCTTCCAACGATCAGGCCTGGAGTCTTTCTTGGAACGATGAATGCGCTTATTCCCTTATGGCGTTGTGACTCATCCGTCTTTGCAGTCACTATGATAATGTCGGCATTTTTCCCTGTTGAAATAAATCGCTTTACGCCGTTTATTACGTATGTTTTTCCATCCTTGACAGCAGACGTTGACTGTGCAACAGGATCAGATCCTGCATGAGGTTCGGTGAGTGCAAATGCCCCTATGATTTTTCCTGCTGCCATGGGTTTAAGAAATTTTTCTTTAATGATATCAGAACCGAACCTGTAAATGCTTTCGCAAACAATGGAATTGTGAACAGACATGACCACTGCCGTGGATGCACATGAGTATGCAATTTCAGAAAGAGCTAAAACATAACTTATGGTTCCTGCCCCCTCGCCATTGTATTCAGGAGGAATCATCATGCCCATGAATCCGAGCTCACCCATTTTCTTTAATATGGCAGACGGAAATTCTTTTGTCTGATCACGCTCTGCTGCTTCAGGAGCCACTACTTTTCTGGAAAATTCACGAGCCATGGCCTGAATCATCTTTTGCTCGTCTGTCAGTTTATAAGACATAATTATTGTTCCCTTTTAGATTGACGGCCTGAGTTTGTATGTCTTTCCAGTCAGGTACAGACGCGACGATCTTGCGTCTGTAAATCATGGGCTATAGACCACGACTATGAGTTCAGCAGGAGTATCTCCGGTATTTCGTAGATTATGATGAATACCTGAATTGAAATGCAAAGAATCTCCTGGATTCAGTTTGTTTACATGATCTCCTACCATGATCTCCAGTTTACCGGAGAGAACATAGGCAAACTCTTCACCTTCATGCTGATAACCTACACCGACGTGTTCCTGGAAAGCATCGATTGTGACTTTAAAAGCCTTCAAATGCTTGTTTTCAGCCCCAGGCGTCAGTGTAGTGTAGGCGTACTGTTCTGTTCTCTTTGTATAGGCTGAAATCCGTTTTTTCAGATTAGATGGCTCATCCCTTAAAAGCATCTGGGAGTCGATTTTCAATGCCCTTGAAATCTGAAGCAAGGCGCCAACAGGAGGAGTAATTTTTCCGGATTCGATATTTTTCAAATGATCAATTGAAAACCCTGTTTCATTGGCAATATTTTCGAGCGTGACATTTTTTTCAGTCCGGATTTTTTTTATCTTCTGTCCAATGCCTATGGAACTAGAATCAGCAGTTTTTTTTGCAGGCATAATTCCCCCTTTTTAGGTGATAATCAAGGATATTCATAAAAACCACGGCCTGATTTTCTGCCCAGCCAGCCAGCCTCTACATATTTGCGAAGAAGGGGGCATGGTCGGTATTTTGAGTCTTTGAATCCGCTGTAAAGTGTTTCCATGATGGCAAGGCATGTGTCCAGACCTATAAGGTCAGCAAGTGCAAGTGGTCCCATGGGATGGTTCATTCCTAGCTTCATGACCGTATCTATATCTTCGCGGGAGCCTACTCCATGATAGAGGCAAAAAACTGCTTCATTTATCATAGGAAGAAGTATTCTGTTTGCAATAAACCCAGGATAATCGTTAGCAAGAGCTGGAGTCTTCCCGAATTTAAGAGAAAGATTCTTAGTGGTTTCATATGTTTCATCAGAAGTTGCAATTCCTCTGATTATCTCGACAAGTTTCATCACTGGAACGGGGTTCATGAAGTGCATTCCTATGACTTTTTCGGGTCTTTTTGTCTGGGCAGCAATTCTTCCGATCGGAATGGATGATGTGTTTGTTGAAAGGATTGCAGAAGGCTTGCAGATTTGATCTAGATTTTTAAATATCTGAAATTTCAAGGCCTCGTTTTCGGTTGCAGCCTCAACCACAAAGTCAGCTTCAGCCATGTCCTTAAGTTCTACGCTTGGCATAATGCGGGACATGACAATGTCTTTTTCCTGAGCTGTAATCTTGCCTTTCTCCACACCTCTGTTCAGATTACCGGCAATTGTATCAAGCCCTTTCTGAACGAATTCCATCTTGATATCGTTCATTATGACCTTCAGACCGCTCATGGCTGCTACCTGAGCGATTCCGTTTCCCATCTGACCTGCACCGATCACACCATAAGTTCTGATATCCATACCTATTGTCTCCTTTTAACGTTTTATAATCATGGCTACAGCTTCACCACCGCCAAGACAGAGGGAAACCAGTCCTGTTTTCTTGTCCTGTCTGATCATCTCATGAAGAAGTGTCACCAGCAGTCTGCACCCGCTCGCACCTATGGGATGACCTATTGCCACACTTCCGCCGTTTACATTAACTTTCATGGGATCCAGGTTGAGCTCCCTCATAACTGCCACAGTAGAGCCGCTGAATGCTTCGTTTACTTCAAAAAGATCAACATCATCTATTGTCATGACTTCTTTCCTGAGGCATTTAGGTATTGCCCAGATTGGTGCTACGAGAACGTATTTCATGTCAATCCCGTAGGATGCCTGTGAGCCTATTGTGGCTATAATATTACAGCCAAGCTCTCTTGCTTTTTCACGGGACATTACAACAACAGCAGAGGCTCCGTCGCTGATAATCGAAGCATTGCCTGCTGTCCCGACACCTTCTTTTTTAAAAGCTGGCTTCATTTTGGAAAGGCTTTCAAAGCTTGTTTCCTGGGGGCATTCATCTTTTTCAAATATTTCAGGGGTTCCTTTTCGCTTTGGGAGCTCGACAGGAACAATCTCATTTCTGAATCTCCCCGATTCCATTGCTGCAATTGCTCTTCTGTAAGATTCGGCAGCATACCTGTCCTGATCTTCTCTTGTGATGTTGTATTTTTCGGAGCATAACTCATTCGACATGCCCATGTGAAAATCATTTACAATGTCCCAGAGTCCGTCGTGAATCATATGATCTTGAAGTTTACCAGGTCCCATCCTGTATCCGAACCTGGCTTTTTCTAGATAATATGGTGACATGCTCATATTCTCCATGCCGCCTGCAACAACAACATCGGCATCCCCTGTCTTGATGGCCTGGGCAGCCAGCATTACAGCCTTTAAACCTGAGCCGCAGACCTTGTTTACGGTTATGCACTCTGCTTCCCAGGGCATTCCTGCTTTTATTGCGGCCTGTTTTGCAGGGTTCTGTCCATACCCGCATGTAAGGACCTGTCCCATTATGACTTCATTGACCTCGGTCTTTGAAATGCCTGCTCTCTTTACCGCTTCTTCGATAACAATGGCGCCTAAATCGGTTGCGCCTATAGCGCTTAAGGATCCGTTAAAACTGCCAAGAGGTGTTCTGGCAGCGCTCACAATGACGGCTTCTTTCATAATTTCTCCTTCTTACATGTTTCTTCTGTACTTGCCCCCGACATCATACAATGCCTGCGTAATCTGCCCTAAAGAACAAACCCTGACAGTATGCATGAGTTCTGCAAAAATATTCTCTCCTGACAAAGCCACTTCCTGTAGGCGTTTAAGGGCTTCTGGTGCCTCTTTTTTATTGCGATCCTTGAAATCTGCAAGGCGTGAAAGCTGGGATTCCTTTTCTTCCGTCGAAGCTCTTGCCAGTTCAACTGAATCACTTAATTCATCACTGGAAACATTCGGATCCCTGAAAGTGTTTACACCTACTATCGGATAGTCGCCCGTATGCTTTAGGATTTCGTAGTGAATCGATTCTTCCTGGATTTTGCTTCTCTGGTAGCCTGTTTCCATGGCACCAAGAACACCGCCTCTTTCTGTAATTCTGTCGAACTCCATGAGTACTGCTTCTTCAACAAGTCTTGTAAGCTCTTCGACTATAAAACTTCCCTGATTCGGGTTTTCATTTTTGGCAAGTCCCCATTCACGGTTTATGATAAGCTGAATGGCAAGCGCTCTTCTCACTGATTCCGTACTCGGCGTAGTGATGGCTTCATCGAATGCATTTGTGTGTAAGCTGTTACAGTTGTCGTAAACAGCACAAAGAGCCTGGAGAGTTGTTCTTATATCATTAAACTGGATGTCCTGGCTGTGGAGCGACCTGCCTGATGTTTGGATGTGGTATTTAAGCATCTGGGATCGTTCTGATGCTCCGTATTTTTCCTTCATGGCAATCGACCATATCCTTCTTGCAACCCTTCCAATTACTGTATATTCAGGATCCATCCCGTTGGAAAAGAAAAAAGAAAGATTTGGCGCAAAACTGTCTATATCCATCTTGCGGGAAAGGTAATATTCTACATATGTGAAGCCATTAGAAACTGTGAGGGCAAGCTGTGTGATAGGATTTGCCCCTGCTTCTGCGATATGGTATCCGGATATTGATACAGAATAAAAATTGCGCACATGGTTTCTAATGAAGAAATCCTGGATATCTCCCATCATTTTGAGAGCAAATTCTATTGAAAAAATGCAGGTGTTTTGCCCCTGGTCCTCTTTTAAAATATCTGCCTGGACAGTACCTCTTACAGTCGAAAGTGTATGTGCACGAATATGTTCATATTCTTTTTCTGAAGGGTTTCTGCCATTTTTTTCAGTAAATTTTTCAACTTGCTGATCAATTGCAGTATTCATAAACATTGCAAGAATTACAGGAGCAGGGCCGTTTATGGTCATAGAAACCGATGTGCTTGGAGCACAGAGATCAAATCCGCCGTATAGTATTTTTACATCATCCAGTGTACAGATGCTGACACCGGAGGTTCCGATTTTTCCATAAATATCAGGTCTTCTGTCCGGATCATATCCGTAGAGGGTTACAGAATCAAAGGCAGTTGAAAGTCTTTTTGCTTCATAATCGGCTGAGAGGAGTTTGAATCTTCTGTTTGTTCTGGCAGGATCCCCCTCTCCGGCAAACATGCGGGTCGGGTCTTCTCCTACCCGTTTTAAAGGAAATACTCCTGCTGTATAAGGAAATTTTCCCGGAACATTTTCTTCCCTCATCCATCTGTATATTTCGCCTGGGTCTTTGAATTTTGGAATGGATATTTTAGGAATCTTTGAGTGGGAAAGAGACTCAGTATAAAGAGGAACCTTGATGTCGCAGTCCCTGACATGGTAAGTAAGCTCTTCCTGAGAGTAAGTATTTCTGATCTCGTCCCATTCTTTCATGATCCTGGATGTTTCATCATCAACAATTTTTCCGGCCCTGGCCAATTCTTCCTTGAGCTGGTGAATAAGCGAAGACTTGTCGCCTTTAAGGTTTTTTTCTACAGACTTGATTGTTTCCTCGATATGCCATGATGCACGAAGTGCTTCGGACTGGGTTTCTGTTTTTTTATGATATTTTCTAATCACATCAGAAATCTCTGAAAGATACCTGGTGCGCTCAGGAGGAATTATTATTGTTTTTGAGGTTGAAGTTTTGGTCTTAGGTTGTGGAATACTTGATTTTAAAGAAAAACCGGTTTTTTCAGCAATTATGTTTAATATGCCATGATATAACGAAGTTATTCCGTCATCATTGAATTTTGAGGCTATTGTTCCATAAACAGGCATGTCCTCTGTATTCTTATCCCATGCAAAACGATTCCTCTGGACCTGTTTCCGGACATCACGCACCGCATCTTCTCCGCCTCTTTTTTCAAATTTGTTCACTACAACTATGTCAGCAAAATCGAGCATGTCAATTTTTTCAAGCTGAGAAGCTGCTCCAAACTCACTTGTCATTACATACATGGAAATGTCGACCAGCCCTGTTATCAAAGAGTCGCCCTGCCCGATACCGGCAGTTTCGACAATGATTAGGTCATAGCCTGATGCTTTAAGGGCAAGAACTGTTTCACCAAGGGATTCAGGAATTTCTGTGTTGGATTTTCTTGTGGCAAGAGATCTGAAATAAACTCTTGTGCTTCCTATGGAATTCATTCTGATTCTGTCCCCTAGAAGGGCGCCGCCTGTTTTTCTTCTGGAAGGATCACAGCTTACTATGGCAACATAGATATCAGGCATATCATGAAGAAGTCGCAGAATAATCTCATCAGTGAGAGAAGATTTTCCGGCACCTCCTGTCCCTGTTATTCCTATTACTGGAATTGTTTTACCTGCTGTTTTTTCTCTCAATTGCTCAAAGAGCTGTTGAGAGTCCTTGTCCTGATGCAGCTTTGCATGTTCAACTGTAGTAATAAGATTTGCCACCTTAAGTTTATTCTGTACGGAAATGCCGTCAAGATTGAAGCTGTGGCCGTTTACTGTAGAAAAATCCATGGCTTCCACTACGTGATTGATTATTCCCTGAAGACCCATCCTTGCACCATCTTCAGGTGAATATATCTTTGTTATGCCGTAAGCCTCCAGTTCCCTTATTTCATCCGGAACAATAACCCCACCACCTCCCCCGAAAATTTTTATGTGCGAGGCGTTTTTTTCTTTCAGCAGATCGGCCATGTACTTGAAAAACTCGACATGGCCGCCCTGGTAGCTTGAAATGGCAATTCCCTGGGCATCTTCTTCTATTGCAGCATCTACTACTTCATGTACTGAGCGGTTATGCCCAAGGTGAATGACTTCTACGCCGGTGTTTTGTAAAATCCTTCGCATGATGTTTATGGATGCATCATGGCCGTCAAAAAGAGATGTCGCTGTAACTACACGGACATTATGTTTGGGCTGATAAGCTTCAATCGCTGTACTCACGATTCCTCCTTTTGTGTGGCGCCGTCAGTTAAGGCGTCAATTCCTAAGATCAAACGTGTTTGAATGTTGATATAATCTTCTATGCTGAAGTGGCGGGCCAGAAACCACCTTCTGAATGTCCACATGTGGCCAAGAACAGTTATGTTGTGTGCAGCCAGCTCAAGGTGTTTTTCATCCATGTGAGCCAGTTCCCCTGAATCGGAGAGTTTGGCAAGAATGTCTACAAAAAGGCCTGTAATTTTAACTTCATGTTCCAAAACCCGTTTCCTCCAGTTGGGAGGAAGCGACTGGGTTTCCTGATAAATGAGTAGAATATGGTCACTCATCCTGTGGCAAACCAGAAAATATTGCCTGATGGCTTCAGCAAGGACATTCATGCCCTGATCAACTCTTGCCAGAGCTTCGGTTACATGGTGTTGAACTTCAAGATGAATGGCGTCGCAAACCAGATATAGAATATCTTCCTTCGACTTGACATATTCATATAAGGAGCCTATGGAAATTCCTGCTGCACCTGCTATTTGTCTTGTAGTAGTTTTGTGGAAACCATTTTCAATGAACAGCTCAACCGCTGCATCAATAATTTGTCTGCGCCTTCGTTCCACAAGGTCCTGGTTTTTGACAAGAGTCAAAACATCTTTATTTCTTCTGGGTATATTCATAGACACCATGTAATCAAATGTTGTAAAGACTCCATATATATGAACGAGCGCTCAGTCACATTAACCTATCATGCGAAATTTAGCTTTGTCAAGACAAATAAAAGGGCAGGGCAGGGTGAAAAATACTTAGCTGATGTTGTCGTGACTTGATTGTACTGCAAATATCCTGACAAGTTAAAATTGATGATTTCGTAAAAATCCAGTATATAATAGTCGTCTTCTTACAAGATCATCAACATTTCCTGTAGCTACTCAGATTTACGACTGTAGCTTTTCAGGCTTTAGAGCTGGTAGTTTGCGGGCTGAACAAACTGTGCAGTCAAGATTTTTTTAAGGTATTGTTTATGAATTATGACGAAATCATATCTGTTCTGAAAAAAACCGATCCATTTGAAATTCTGGACGATGATGCCCTTGAGGATCTTTCTAAAAAAATCGAAATAAAGACTTATCTGCCTAATTCCTATATCTTTAGACAAGGGGAACAGAGCCTTGACAAGCTTTTTATCATAGCCTCTGGTATGGTTGAAATTACGGTGACTAATGACCGGGGCTTCGAATCTGTTGTCGGACTGAGAAGAGCAAATGATTTTTTTGGTGAAACTGTCATTCTGTCACAGCAGCGTTATCCAGGATCTGCGCGTGTCAAACTCGACATGGTTTGTATTGTCATAACCCGTAAACAGTTTGAAAAGCTCATATATAGTCATAGTGAATTTTCCAGTTTTTTTAATGCACTTCTTACGGAGAGGATGAGGCTTCTATATGAAGAAATAACTTCCGAACGCTCTTATCCGGTATACAGGGATGCAGAAACCCCTCTTTTCGGAAAAAAAATCAGTGAGATAATGTCATATCCAGTTGTAACATGCTCTATGAAAGACCTTGTCTCAGATGTTGCAAGAACCATGTCTGAAAAAGATATCAGTGCGGTCGTGGTTGTGGATAAATACAAAAAGCCAAAAGGTCTTGTTACTGAAACCAGCCTGGTAAAATATCTGGTTGCACAACAACTTTATCCTGTTTCTACATGCAGGGTGGAGCAGGTGGTTTACAGCCATATAGTCTCGATAGGACCTGAATCATTTATCGGGCAGGCCCTGGTTTCGATGATAAGAAACAAGACGAGGTATCTTGTTGTAATGGAGCGTGGCAAGCTCGTGGGTATAATAGCTATGGTCGATCTTATAAAGCTTAGAAGTACGGCGCAGATGCTTCTGAGCAATACAATAGAATCACAACAGTCAATACATGGTCTTGCGGCTCTCGGGAAGGAAGTGGATAATATCCTTAGAGATATAGTGGCTGAAAAAGCAGATCTAGGGGAAATACTGGATGTGCTGTCAGAGCTTAATGAACGTTTGACCCAGCGTGTCATAGAGTTGTCTGAGGAAAGGATGAGGCTTGATGGCTGGGGGCCTCCACCTGTAGATTATTGCTGGATGAATCTTGGAAGTGCAGCCCGCTACGAACAGCTCTTAAGGCTTGATCAGGACAACGCCATATTGTATGCAGATCCTTCCTGCCCTGATTCACTTGCAGAGGTGGACTCTTATTTTAAAAAATTTGCTGAAATCGCAGTTGAAGGGCTTTATACCTGCGGATTTGAAAAATGCAGAGATGGTATTAGTCCTGTTAACCAAAAATGGCGGAGATCTCAGAGTCAATGGCTGAAATGGATCAGAGAGTCGACAAAAACAACATCTTCCGAAGACAGCCGTATGATTTCCATTCTTCTTGATTTCAGGCCTGTATGGGGCAACAAGTCTTTGTCAAAAAAATTCGAGGATCACTTGTTTGCTGAATTCAGGCAAAGCCGTCAGAATCCGAGAAAGAAAGTGTCAAGCAAATCTTCACATAACACACATGTTGGCTTTTTAGGAACGATTGTTACAGAAAAAGATGGCAGTCATAAAGATATGATTAATCTGAAAAAAAATGGAATACTCAATATAGTCAACTCTATAAGGATCCTTGCAGCATTTTCCGATATCAGGGACCCGTCGACCTTAGGAAGGCTGGAAAATCTTGTTTCACTTGGTGTCATATCAGAACAGGATGCAATTTTGTATAAAAGCAGTTTTGAGGCCTTGATGCTTATCATGGTCTGCGAAAACATGAAAAAAATTAATTCCGGAGTGTTGCCTGATAATTTTATCGACCCGTATTCTTTACGGAAAAGGGAACGGATAATCCTGAAAGACTCACTATCATGTATTTCCCAGCTTCAAAAACAAGTCACAAATACGCTGTATGCCTGCACTGGCTGAAGGAAATGTAATTACTCCAAAGCACTTTCCACCACCCCCTGTCATGAACTGGATTTATTTTTTAGCCGCATAAAAAAAAGTTTGACAAAAGATTTTTTATCGATTAAAAAAAACATTCACAAAATTGACTGAGCGCTCGTTCAGAAAATTGTTGTTAATGATAGTATTTTAAAATAAAGTCAGATAGTTATTATAATAAGAATTATGGTTAATAAATAAAATGAATTTCATTCATGAATAAAACAGAATTTTTTTCACATGGCACGTGGTTACATGTTTCATCCTGTGTCCAAAAACACCAGGTTTGGCAGGCTGCAAAAAAAGGAGGTGAGCAGAGAGCGGATAAATAATCAGACTCAAGGCATCCAAGTGACGACTGGTCTGCGTCAATCACATAACCGGCTGATATCTTAAGTATAAGGCCATGAACTTAAAGGGGAAGAACAATGACACACAATATGACAGATTATAACAAGACTTATGCTGAATTTAAATGGGACGTTCCTGAATACTTCAATTTTGCAGGCGATGTTATAGACAAATGGGCGGCTCAGAATCCGAACAAACTTGCCATGCACTGGGTTAATGACGATGGGCTGGAAGCAAAACGCACCTTCATGGATTTCAGCAAGGCGTCTAAAAGGCTTTGTAATCTACTGGCAAAGAATGGTGTCAAGAGGGGAGACGTAATAATCATCGTTCTTGGACGATATATTGAATGGTGGGAAGTTTTCACTGCATGCATACGCATGGGTGTAGTCATTGCCCCTGGTACTACCCAGCTTACCTCTAAAGACCTGGAATACCGGATCAACACAGCAAAGGCAGTCTGTTTTATAACAGACGACGGGAATGCTTCCAAACTGGATGCAGTGGCTGATAAATGTCCTAGTCTGAAATGCAAAATTGTTGTGGGTGCCAAACGAGAAGGCTGGATCTATTACACAGACGCCGTAAACGCTGAATCAGATGTTTTTGAGACCGCTAAGACTCATAAAGACGATGAAGCAATAGTCTATTTTACTTCCGGTACTGTAGGGCTACCCAAGATGGCTCTTCATACCCATACTTCGTATCCATTAGGCCATCAGGTCACAGGGAAGTACTGGCTGGATCTAAAACCTGAAGACCTTCACTGGAACATCAGCGACACCGGCTGGGCAAAGGCAGCCTGGAGCAGCTATTTTGGACCATGGTTTTGCGGAGCAGGCCAGTTTGTTCACTGCACAGACCGTTTCGATCCTAAGAAAACACTTGAACTTCTGTCTCAGTATCCTGTCACCACTATGTGCGGGGCTCCTACCATCTACAGAATGCTGGTTCTTCAGCCTCTTTCGGATTACAAGTTTCCGACACTCAGACATTGCGTAGGAGCAGGAGAGCCGCTTAATCCGGAAATTATTGAAGTCTGGAAAAAGGCAACAGGATGTACAATCAGAGACGGTTACGGACAGACAGAAACGGTACTTCTGTGCGGAAGCTTTCCATGCATTGAGCCACGTTTCGGGTCAATGGGAAAACCAACACCTGGTTTTGATCTTCAGGTCATTGATGATGAAGGTAAAATTGTTCCTCCCAATACAGAAGGAGATATCGCAGTTCGCGTGAAACCAGTACGTCCTCTTGGTCTTTTCAAAGAATACTGGAAAGAACCGGAACGTACAGCCAATGCCTTCAAGGGTGACTGGTATCTTACAGGAGACCGTGCATACAGAGATGAAGACGGTTATTTTTGGTTTGTTGGAAGAGCAGATGACGTTATCCTTACATCAGGATACAGGATCGGGCCTTTTGAGGTTGAAAGCGCATTGATTGAACATCCGGCAGTCGCCGAGTCTGCTGTTGTATCTAGTCCTGATGAAACCCGCGGTGAAGTGGTGAAGGCATTTGTGATTCTTGCTCCTGGTTATACCCCAAGTGATGCCTTGTCAAAGGAGCTGCAGGATCATGTTAAAAAAGTAACAGCGCCTTATAAGTATCCAAGGAAGATTGATTTTGTGACAGCGCTTCCCAAGACAGTTAGCGGGAAAATCCGTCGGGTTGAACTTCGTAACGCAGAGTGGGGAAGAAAATAAGATTCTCTTAGCTGTGGACAGGGCAGCCTTAAAGGCTGCCTTAGCAATAAAACCCTCATTACAAGGAGCACAAATTATGAAGGAAAAACTGTATAAAAAAGAAATATGGATAACTATAATCTTTAGCTTCCTGTTAATACTCACAGGGCATTTCGCGTCTCTTTTTGTCTATTTTCCAGGCCTGCAGGGTGGAACACTCTGGGGGTTTCCAGTTCAATATGTTTTACCCATTTTAATGGGCTGGTTCGGTATGACTATAGTCTGTGTTGTCATGGCTGTTGTATGCAATAAATTTGACGATGATATGGAAGAGTATATAAAAAATCAAGGTCAGACAGCCCATTCCGATAAGTCAAAGGGAGGAAAATAATCATGGCAAGTCAATTTGCAATCACAAATATATGGGTTGGAGTTACGGTTGTGGTAATTTTGTTTGCCATCTGTTATCTTATAGGCTGGTGGTCAAGCAGAATGACGACAAGTGAAGATGATTTTTATGCAGCAGGTTTCAAGATAGGCCCTGTTACAAACGGTCTCAGCATGGCTGCCACATGGGCAAGCCTTGCAACTTTTCTTGGGGTCATAGCACTTATTTCAAGGATGCAGGTTCCTTTTGTTTATCTCTGGATTCAGTGGGCAATTTCCATCCCCCTTTTGACACTGTTGTATGGCACAAGCCTCAGACGCATGAAGGCTTATACGCCTGCTGTTTTTATCAAGGCAAGGTATGGCAATGGAGCAACTCTTGTAATCGTGGGCTGGATGATTTTGATAATGGTCATGTATGCCCTGGGTCAGATGATAGGACTTGGGCAGGCTTTCGAGCTTCTTTTCGGGATTCCTTACAATTACGGCCTCGTTGCTGCTGGTGTTGCAACCATTGGTTATGTAACCCTTGGCGGTATGTACGGGGCATCATATAATGCAGCCTTTCAGATGGTCATCATGACTGTAGCAATGGTTGTGCCGATGGGCGCAATAATGAAAAGCATGGGTTCATCCGGATGGTGGTTTCCGCCTCTTGCTTATGGCGATATGGTTCCGTCCATGATTAAAATACTTCCAACGTTTTTTGACATGAAATATGATGCAAGATGGTATTTTGCCCTGATACCTGCATTTACCCTGGGGCCTGTTGCTCTTCCGCATCTTGCAATGCGTGTTTTTACATCATCAAGCGTTAAAAATGCAAGATGGGCTGTTGTATGGTTTGTGCTGTTTCTTGGGCTTCTTTTCGCCGGAACCTATACAAGCGGTTTTGCCGGCAATTATTTTATAGCGACAACCGGGAATACCATTGCAAAGGCAGATCAGACCCTTCTTATATTGAATGTATTTTATAATCCTGTCTGGGTTGCTGCATTTGTCATGGGCGGGGCTCTAGCAGCAGGGTTATCGACTATCGGCGGAAACCTCATGGCCATTTCAGGGCTTGTTGGAAACGATATTTTAACTATCCTTGCTCCTAAAATGGACGGCAAGACCCGTGTTAAATGGGGTTTTGTAGCTCTTGGCGCAGGCGGGGTTCTTGCAATGCTTCTTGCCTTCAGTCCCCCTAAATTTCTTGTAACCAGTATCTTGTGGGCATTCGGTCTCCTGGCTTCCACAGCAACACCTGGTATTCTTCTCGGTGTATGGTGGAAAGAAGCAAACAAACTTGCCCTCATCATATCTTCTACTATCTGCGGATTTCTTTTCATCATCATCTCTCCGCATGTTTTTCCTGCAATAGTTGTTGGAAAAGGCGCAACAGCAGCTCTTGGCATGTCAGGAGGAATGGTGACTGTACCTCTTTCCTTTACGCTTTTTATTTTCCTGTCCATTATTTTTAACAGGATTCCCGCTCTCAGTTCATGGGCTCCTACTCTTGAAGACAAGTCTGTCATTGACCGTATTCATGGATGGGGAGACTATGATGAAAAACGCTATAATGGAATTGTCTGGCCAGTCATTGTAGCAATTGTCTGTATATTTATAACGATATGGGGACTTCAGCCCTGGTAGTAGTTTAGTGGAACATGGTTTTTTTAAAAAAAGGGAGGTAAAAATCTTTACCTCCCTTTTTTAGCTTAAAATGAGCCTTGTTTATTTGCCCTTTTTTGGTAAAATATGAAAAAACACAAAGCCCCAGGGAAAAGTTAATGAATTATATCCAGCACATGATAAGAGTTCTGAAATTTCAAGAAGATGTATACAGGGAGATTATTACAAATAATAAGCTTTCCCTGTGGTACACATCCATAAATGTCTCTATCCTAGGAATCATATACGGCTTAAGTTCGATTCATTTCAGCAGGTATATTCTGAGCCATGAAATCTCTGAAGACCTTTCGTCACAGATAAAGCTGATGATAGTGCTTATAGGCGTGTCCCTTTCCTTTTTGATTCATGGAGCCCTTTCCTTGTTTGTCTGGGTATTTTCCAGAGGATTCGGAGGTTCCACATTTTTTTTGCCTGTTTATCTTGCTCTTGGAATTGCTTACATATCCCTATGGCCTTTAGCTCCTGCGCTTGCAGCTTTTCAGGTTAAAATCGGCGGTACTATTACCCATTTTTATTCATTGGCTGCAATCCTTTATGGAGTAGCCGTAATGTTTCATGCCATAAAATCTGCATCAGGTCTTCCTTTTAACAGGATGCTGGTTGTAATTGCCGTCGTGATAATCTATATCGGATGCTTCATGTATCTATGGGCCATGTAACCGGGCGCTCATTCTTAATATTTCTTGCTTCATTTACGGCAGTCTGCTGCCTTGCCCTGATACTGGTTCTTTCCGGTTGCAGTCACAATGCCGATAAAATTCTTCCAGCCCCAACTCTTTTGCCAGGCACTGAACGTACAATGCTTACATCAGGATTCTGGATCACAAGACATCCTTTTCCTGATTCGATCGTACTGACTTCCGATCAAATCGCTCAGCTTAACCGTCATATTGAAGATGACCTGAAAACAGTTGCAGATCTTACTAAAAAGAACTTCTTCATTTCAACTGATGTGATTACCAGGGCGATTAACAAAGATATATCAGAGCTTAAAGCAAGACCCCGATATATTTCAAACGGCAGCCAGGCAACGGCTCTGTTTTATGACCGTCTCATTGATAACATCGATTTTTCTACGGTAGGAAATGCTGATGGCTATTCTTACGGGCTTATCACGAGCTTTTCGGATCAGAGAATTTTGCCGACCCGTGAGCCTCTTTATGCCAGTCCGTATGATGTTGATTTTGACAATTTACAAAATAATGCTCTGGATATGGGAACCCCTGTTTTGATTCATTTTAGGTCGAAGGATGGGAAATGGGCTTATGTCCGATCTCCTGAAAGCTCGGGATGGATAGAAACAGGACAGATTGCAAGGTGTTCGCCAAAAGATGTGGAAGCTTTTGTCCGCCCGGATCGTTTTGTTGTAATTACTCGACCGAAAGCAGACATTTATTCTAATTCTGAAATGACTAAAAGCTTAGATTACGTTCAGATGGGGATTCGGCTCCCTTTATTAGAGATTTGCCGTGATGCTTACAAGGTCTTAATTCCTACAACTGATTCAAAGGGTAATCTGACTCAAAAAGAAGGTTATATCCGAAAATCTCAGGCAAACGAAGGTTATCTTCCCTATACTGCCAGAAACATTCTTCATCAGGCCTTCGAAATGCTGAATTCTCCCTATGGCTGGGGCGGCATGTACGGCGAGCAGGATTGTTCGAGATTTATTCAGCAGATTTTTGCAACAGTAGGCATCAATCTTCCCAGAAACTCCTATGACCAGGGGATGGTAGGAAATCTGATTGCAGAGTTTGATTCCGAATCTTCTGAAGATACAAAAAATAAAATCCTTAAGAATGTTCCGGGTGGAATTGTGTTGCTATATTTGAAAGGCCATATCATGCTTTATCTTGGAAAAGAAGGCAATTCCCATCATGTGATTCATGAAACCTGGGCATACAGAGCTCCAGGGTCAGGATATGATCTTGTATACAAGATTGGTCGGGTGGCGGTAACAGATCTGTATCTTGGGCAAAGGTCGTCTAATGGATCTTTGCTGGAAAGGCTGAAGTCAGTACGGGCTATTAACTGAGCCTGATCCTGCTTCATTAAGGTTTCTGCCTAAAGCATCCTTAATTTCTTCCAGAACTACACCGTTGGTTACAGAAGTAAGTGATTTGAGGGCATCAAAGGCTCTATTGCTACCGATTTGACCCAGTGACCAGGCCGCCATACTCCTAACCCTTTCATCAGATTCTGTATCAAAAACCCCTATCAAATCCTCAACGTACATTGTGTCCCTGGTGTTTCCCATTGCCCTTGCAACATTCATTTTCCAGCGCCAGATGTCAGCAGAAGACATATAAAACATATGAGGCCAGATATGCGTCTCGAAATAGGCCTTATCCATACTGAGAAGCCTGGAAAGATCAAAACAGGCTGCCTTTGGCAAGACTTTTTCATTCATCGGCAACTCCTTGGCCAGCCATCCGGCATTGCGCGGGCATACATTCTGACACCGATCGCAGCCGTAAACATATGTTCCCATGGGTTCCCGCAATTCCTTCGGGGTAAGTCCTTCTCCAAAATAAGAAAGATAGGATATGCATTTGCGCGGGTCTATACCACCGTTTCCTTTTATGGCACGTGTAGGGCAGGCTGCTATGCAGGCATTGCGGCACCAGTCGGGACAGTCCATTATGATTGTAGGCGGGTCTGGTTCGAATTTTTGGTCTATGACTATAGCTATCGGAAGAACCCACGAGCTTTGCCTGGCAACCCGGCTGGAATAGAAAAGGCTGTTTTTCCCTAATGTGCCCATACCGGCACGAGCTGCAGCCATACGGTGGGGCAGGTTGAAGGGAACCTTTGATTCAATCCCGTTTTTGCGCAGGTAATTCCTGAACGATTTAATCCGTAAAGTCAAACCATCTTTTGTTACCCGATCATCATCCAGATAGCACCTTCCGAAATGCCCTTCCAGAAACCTTGGGAAGGCTTTCCTGAAATAAACCTCCATAAGAACTATGATGCTTTGGGCGTCAGGCATTATAGCTTTTGGGTCAGTGCCGTCCATGAGCGAAAGACCCGCAGCTTCTGCCCACCCATACTCATCTTGTCTGGTTTTCAGAAACTCAAGATGGGTTTCGAAGGGTTCTGCTGTAGTGAAACCAATATCTTCAAAACCGTTTTGATGGGCTGATGCTATGATTTCTTTTTTTGTGATCATTCTCCTGTAAACTCGTAGCTGATTTCTTTCTGCATATTAGCTATTCTGGAAAATATCTCTTTTAGCATTGTCTGTTCGATCTTTGTCAGTTTTTTTGGATTTATGTAATTGTTTGGTCGTTTTTTTTCTACTATGATGGCATTTATCTGTTTTGCCAATCGAAGTTGCATCAAAAAACTGTAAGCATGTTCAAGTTCATTATACGTAGTCCAGGAAAGTTTTTTTTTAAGATACAACTGATAGAGCCTTTCCTGGGTATTGGTTTCCGTTAATCCATATTTCAAAGCGTAAATCCTGGCAATATCCAGTATGGGCATCATGACTTTTTTTATGTCCAAAGAATCCCTGTGCTCTCCTTTCGACTCTACAATGAAATTTCTGAAAAAACCTATTGGTGGCTTAAAATGCTGAGCATTATCAGCCATATACCTCAAAAAACCGAACCATTCGGAAATATTGCTGAAAAGATAGTTTCTCAATTCATTTACAAGCTCTGTTTTGCCATAACCGTATCTGAAGTCAAAAAAAATGCTCGATCTAAGTAAATCATCCGGCTCTGCAATTCTTATCCATGAGAGAAAATAAGATTTCCATATTGACAGGGGCTGACACCATCTAGGATTTTTTGCCATGATATCCCCTTTGCAAAAATCATATCCTACCTTATCCAGCCATGTGCAAATTGTTTCTCCGAGTTTCAGGAAATATTCTTGTCTTTTACCAGTTGTTCCTTCACCATCTTCAAAAATAATGGCATTGTCCTGATCTGTTTTCAGGGTTTGTTCCTTGCGACCTTCACTGCCCATGACCATGAAGGCAAAAGCACAAGGCGGGTCTCCTTCTTTTTCAATCGCAAATTCAATGATTTTTTTAAGTATCCTATCAGATATTGTTGTTACGAGATGGGTTATATTTCTGGGCTTGGCACCATTTGAAATAAGACTTTGAATGACACCTGGAAGAAGGTCGTGCTGGTGCTTCAGATCTTCTATGCTGTCTGCCAAAGAAATTTCTCTTATCAGAAAGAGTGGAGACTGTCCCTGTGCAGTCAGGATGTCCTTGTTGGTGATTATGCCTATAACCTTATCTTCTGAGTCAGTAACGCCTAAATGTTTCACGTTTTCCTGCATCATGTCGGTAAGGGCTTCAACTATCAGGGCTTGAGAAGAAATAGTTTTTAAAGGAGAAGACATGATTAGTTTAACAGGTTTTTTTATATCAAGCCCCTGAGCTAT
This sequence comes from Desulfobacteraceae bacterium, assembly GCA_037439445.1. Classification (GTDB taxonomy): domain Bacteria; phylum Desulfobacterota; class Desulfobacteria; order Desulfobacterales; family Desulfatirhabdiaceae; genus JBBIWB01. The sequence goes on from JBBIWB010000010.1 coordinate 49,759, forward strand.
AACTTTTTGCCTTAAATCATTGTCGGTTACAATTCCAACAAAGTCTTTATTGCCCGACTGTACAAGTATGCTGCTGCATTTGTGGCTGCTCATTAATTCTGCTGAAGACTGAATCGACATTTCGCTATCACAGAAGACGAGATTCTTGTGATAGACGTTTTTTACTTGCTGGCTGAGAAGCTGGAGCGAGTCATCTGCAGGCTGAATTGCCTTGGCTACAATGGATGCATAATATCTGTCAAGCATTCGCTTGCCAAATGTATCAGTAAAATACTCTGTGAACTGAACGTATTTATGACATATTTCATGAAAACGCTCTTTTGGGAGTAAATAAAAATATGTGTCTTCTGTGGTCTTGAGCGAACGGATGGAAATGGAATTGTTCAGAAGCATTGAAATGCCTCCGAACATATCACCCTCACACATGGGGCTTGAGAGTGTAACCTGATTGTTTTCCACATAATATCTTTCAGTTGCACCTTTCTGAATGATATGTAGGGCTTCGATTCTTGAAATACCCTGTGTGAAAACGACAGTGTCTTTAGGATGAAAAACAAGTGAAAAATCCAAGGCAATTTTTTCTAATTCAGTTTCCGGAAGGAATGAAAAAGGTATTATGCTTGATATGAACCTTAAGACTTGATTCTGGCCAAAAACACCAGGATCGGATTCGTATATCATTATTCTCTTCTTCTCTCTTATTTTTTCTTGCTGTCGTCTTTCTGGCTTTCGTCCTGTAGGCTTCCAAGTTTTTGAAGAGCTGCTTCCCTGGATTCCTTGGTTGCTCCTCCTGCCTTTGGTGCTCCTCCACCGCCTGTATCTCCACAGGCAGACAAGATAATACTGAAAGAAAAAATGATAATCACAGAAATAAACATTTTTTTGATCCTTGATTTCATGGATAGTTTCCTTTTTTTGAAAAGTTAACTTAATTGAATCATACCGCTAAACAACGTAGATTATGTCCACTATAAACGTTCATGTATCATCCTGAAGGCTTCACTTACATCCTGAAATGAATTTACCGATTTTCTGCTGAATTCTGTTTTTGCTTTTTCACGGTAAATTTAACCAGACGTATAAATTTTGAAGAGCCTGAAGTCAATATAAAATGATCAACATTGCAAAATAAAATAAACTACAGTGCAATTAATGAATGACGGCATCGTAAAAAGGTCGGATGCTGCGTTGCACTGCATCGTTCGTCATTGCGGCGTACCATAAGTACGCCTCATTCCTCAGGATTTGTGCGCCTTGCCTGCGGCCTTTTTACAAAGCCGTCCGAATATTGACTTTTTACGAGTTCATCAATGAATGATTTCATAATCAGTAAGTGATCCCGGCGTATCTTGTTTTTCTGGATGCATCGAGTGCATCACCCAAGGTAAGTATTCCTTTTCTTGCAAGAAGAGGAATACATTTTAAAAAGATCTCTGCTGCTGCGACAGCATCCCCAAGGGCAGTGTGTCTTCCTGAAATTGTTATCCCGAGTCTTTCCGAAATAGCTTCCAGATTGTGATGAGTGTATGATGGGTGAATGACGGCTGAAAGAAACAATGTGTCCAAAACAGGTTGCCTGAATTTAATGCCGGAAACATATTCCTTGATCTGGAACATCCTCATGTCAAATGCTGCATTATGTCCTACCATGACCGTATTTTCTGCAAAGTGATGAAACATTGGAAGAACTTTATCTATAGTAGGCTGGCCATGTACCATTTCAGGGCGGATGCCATGTATTTTTATTGATTCCTCAGGGATGTCTCTTTTTGGATCAATAAAAATATTAAAAATATCATTTTTAAGAATCCGTCCATTTACGATACGGACTGCCCCTATGGAAATAATCTCGTCTGTTAGAGGGAAAAGCCCTGTTGTTTCGGTATCGAAAACCGTATAGGTTATGTCTGTAAGAAGCTGTTTGTAAAAGACTGTACTGGTTTCAGGCCTGTCAAAAAGATTGAAATCATAGAATTCGGGCCTGCTTGATGTTATTGTTACAGTCTCAATGCTTCTTGCTCTGGACGGCTCTGCAGAGGGTAAAAAAAAGCGAAGGCAGGCTCTTTCAGGTGATTTATGCACAACTGAAGACCATAATTCAGCTTCATGGCTTAAGATTATGTCTTGAAGGCTGATAGCTTCTATCCCGTTTCCGTTGGATAAAATGCACTGGTTCCATTCATCAAGAACATTGTCAGACACAGGAGAGCCTACCCAAATAATGTCAATTTTGACATAGTCTCTTTCAATTTCTACATCGCAGTCAAATATAGATGAACCGGTAAGAATACTGAGCCGGCTCAAAAGATAACTCAAGGCCGAGTTCATATAATTGACGTCTGTATATACCCAGACAGGTTCTTCTGGAAGGTTCAGTTTTAGAAGAATATTTTCTTTTGCAACGTTGTTTTGGACGATTTCAAGAATATTTTGTATCTGTGAAGGAACAAGAGGAATTTCGCAGCATGACGGGCAGTATTCTTGTTTTGATGCAAGAGGAATGTTCAAAGCAGTCGACGCATCGTCATATCTGGAAATGCTCTTTTGAGGAGATGTTTGGGTTATATCGTTTATTTTGAGTATAAAGCCTACAAGATCCAGTTGATTCCTGAGAATCGGAACTATTTCGACCCTTAGAAAATGCCCATAAGGACCTAGTGTGGAAAAACAAGTTCCTGGATCTTTGTCTGAATGAGTAAGTTTTTCTGTGATTTCAGCAATTGCCCGATTTATCTGGAAGCTGTTAAATACACATGAAACATTTCTTCCAAGCCCTATAAACTGGCCAGTCAAGGTTTCGATGTCTAAATTTGTTGTTGATTTTTCTCTATATGTAAGAAATTTTTCAGCTTTAGTGTTGTATAAAAAAATTGAACCTGATGGTTTGCAGACGATTATTCCTTCAGAGAGGCCTGCTATGATGGAAGCAAGAATGTTTTTTTCCTGTTCAAGTTCTTCTCCGGCAAGGCGAATCTTTTCATCAATACTTCTTTTTAAATTTTCATAATGATCGGCTCCTTCGTTAATGAGGTTCACAAGGCGATTCACATCTTTGCCTGCCTGAATCTCTATGCGGTGAGACAGGTTTGCAGATTGAATTAAAAGTATTTCATCAGCAATCTTTATAGTAGGCAGAATATAAAGATTTATTGCTGAATATGTCCAGCCAATCCACCCTCCAAGCAATAAAATAAGGGAGGCAGACAAAACATAAAAATTATCTCCAACTACTTGAATTAACACTGCCTTGACTGCATCATCGAGATGTTCCCAAAAAAAAAGTCCAAGGCCAACCAGTCCAAATACAATAGTAAATGTGGTTGCGGTTAGAAGAGAAGCAAAAAAACAAAACTTATTCTGGGAGTTCAAGGGAGTTTTCCGAAAAAAATGCTGAGGAAAATATTCAAAGAGTTAATGCTGTTCACAAAAAGTCTTTGATTTTTCATTTTCATAAGGATGAAAGTGAAGTTACAAAGCATCATGAAAAAGAATAACTTGATGGGGGCAGTTTGTCAACTGTTCCCCATCAAGTTTTTAAGGCTGGTAAAAAAAAGCTGCATTCCTCGGATTTTCAGGCTATGTTATCCCCATAGTCCTAGTCCAAAAGAAGATATAAAGGCAATGGTGAAAATTAAAATACCAATCAAGTATTTATCTTCTAATTTCATATGACACCTCTTTTAAATTTATTAATCTCCGCCTTTTATAACGATCATCCGGTCAGTATCTGCACGCTTGATCTGTTCTTCTGTAACAGTGGCAAGTCCGCATTTAAAGCAAAGAGCCCACATCATTACAATTCCTACAACCCACCACGTGATCTGCCATGACCAGAGATGGGGGAATCCTGCGAATGAAAAAGCAGTGTTTCCTAAGATACATGCAGGCCCAATTGCAAAGAAATACCATAAAGGAGTTGCAATCTTCATTGTACTTCGCCACTTGGCCTGATATTCGTCGGGTGAATCCATGCTGTCCAGAAAAGTCCTTACTTCTTTCTGGCGGTCAAGGGTTTCCTGGCTGTCTTTGGCCCCGAATAACTTGAAAAGATAGGCAGTTATAAGACCTGAGGCAGTGCCCCAGAACGCGCAGTGCATCGAAAGAGGTTCCGGCCATACCCTGTAAGTGAGTGCAACTGCAATCATGCCGACAAGAACTCCGGCTCCTGCTCCGACCGAAGGTATTTTGACGCCCCAGATGACACCCAGCAAAAGTACATACATGACAAAACCGAACGCTGTTGCAAGGGCACCAAGAATAACGAGGGCTGCCTTTGACGTTAAGCCAACCCAAAGAGCCAGAACAACCATGAGTGTTGCAAGCACCCTGCTGACCCACACCTGTTCGGCATCACCAGCTTCCTGTTTTCTTATGTATCTCCAGTAAACATCTCTTAGAAGAATTGAGCCACCTGTATGAACGTATGGAGCAGCAGTTGAATGAATTGCAGCAATGGCTCCCAAAAACACAAGCCCCAGCATGAAGGGCGGAAGGAATTCAAACATGAGTGTTGGTACAACGGTAGCTTGTCCTAATTTCTGGAATGCAGGATGACCCTGTACCTGAAGAATTTTTGAACCAAGACCCTGGAAGGCTGTGAAGAAAAACAGGGCAAACCCGACTGAAAACGTTGACATGAAAGCCTGCTGCCATGCAAGAGGTTTCGGAGACTTGATTCCGAATGTCCACATTGTGAAGGCAGGGGAGGACTGAATTCCCATGAGAGAAAACAAGTAGGTTAAAATCATGACCGCTGTCCAGGGAATTTCGCCAGGAGCACCGCCAAGTCCCCAGTTGATTACACGTGGAACATGCAACAATCTGTTAGGAAAAATATTGGGGTCATTAAGTGATGCAGAGAAACCGGCCCATCCACCAAACTGTGGCTGGATGATTACATAAAAACCAAGAATGATAATCCCTGCTATAAGCAAGATGCACTGCGCTGCACCAACCCATGCGCTTGCCTTGATACCGCCTGCAACAACATAGAACCACACTATGGCGCTCATGAATATGGCGCCAAACATCATGGGGACCCCTGCTATTACATGAAATAGTGCTGCAGAAGCCATGAGCTGCACAGCAGAATAGAAAATGGAGTAAAGAACTGCCGTTGCCACGACCAGCCATCTGATGAATTCAGAGTTGTAGTAATAGGCATACATGTCGCCAGGGGTAATGAATCCGTAACGCTTGCCAAGCATCCATGTCCTTTTTGAAAAAAAAGTTCCTGTAATTGGGATGGTCAATACATAAAAAGAGCAAAACGCATACGCTATACCGTCCCGCCAGATCAGGCCGGGGTGTCCGATAAATGTCCATCCACTGAAAGAAGCCGCAGTTGCAGCAAGAAGAAAGGCAAAGAAAGGGATGGAACGGCCCCCTATTGAATAACTGGCAGAGGTTTTAGATCCAAAAAACCCCTTAACCCCTTCATAAATGCAGTAAACGATGTAAACACCAAGCATGATATAGACCCATGTAATGCCGTCCATACAATTATCTCCTCTTATTTATGTAAAAAATAAAGTTGATTGATCAGCCGCATCTGCAGCCTTACCTGATGAGAAAGCCTTTAGTTACCTCCTTTTGTTAAGGTTTTACGTTGATGCGCTTAAGTAAAAAAATTAAGCAATGTAATATACTGAATGTTATTTAGTAATTAAATAACCAATTGTTAATTAAATTATAAAAGACTAACTTTAATTGTCAAGAAAAATTTATAATATATCTTAAAATAATTGCTATTTGAATAAAACTCCTGAAACTGGCTTTTGAATCTTGCTTTATGCAATCATTTAGGCTAAAGACGGTATATTAGATTTTTTTTAAGATCAAATCCCTGGTCAATTATGGTACAAAAAGGGCAGGCAGATCATGAATCAAATTGAAAAATTCAAAAATTTTCCGTCAAGCGTTAAAAATGGAATTTACTTTCTCCTGGCAGGGTGGTTATGGTTTTATTGGTCACTCTATGGCTATTTCCTTAAGGAAGAAACCCCATCTCAGTTTATCCTCATAGGGATAGGGGTCTGCACATTTGTCATAATGATCAAAAAATGGGCAAGGCCTCTTTGTATTCTATGCAATGTCATGGTGATTGTCGTTTATCTGGCAGTTTCTTATATGTTTTTCCATTTGGAAGATATGCCTATGAGCTTCATTGCTGCAGTAGGTGTAGTATTGTTTTCGCTGTCTACCTATTATCTGGCAGTAGGTGAATCTTCCCGATTTTTTAAGAATTACAGCAATTCCCAGGATGAAGAACCCATAAAAAGCAGCGACTCAAATTCAGGAAAAGATTTACTGTCTGCTCCGGATAAAAAAGAGGCATAGAGAGGTGTATATGAAGTTGGCTCCAATGGAAATCCCTTGTTCATGCGGTAAGTTTATGGTTATGGATTCAGAAAGAGACTGGTGCGACTATTGCGGACGCAGAATGTTTTACCATGAAAAAGACAGGAAGATGCAGAAAATTAATAAACTACTGGGTCTTGCGATGGCTGCGGGAATCATTACTTTTCTTGTTTACGTTTTTGTGGAATTAATCTTAAAAAACATATTTTAATGTTTTTCATCATATCATGAAATCGTTCAAGCTTGTCCTGCCTTATTTCCAACAGAATTGCTTGATCATAGTAATTGGTATCAGTTGTCTGATCGTAGTTGATTTTCTGCAACTCATAATTCCAAGAATTATTAAGTGGGCAATCGATGATTTGACCAGCAAATCAGTCGATCCGCAAGGCCTTGTCTATTATTTTTCTTATATCCTTGGAATTGCTGTTGCCATGGGAGGATTCAGGTATGTATGGCGCAGATGCCTGATCGGCATGTCAAGGGAAGTTGAAGAAGGGCTGAGAAACAGGCTTTTTTTTCACTTGCAGACTCTTTCTGCAAAGTATTTTGACAATGCAAAAACAGGAGATCTCATGGCCCATGCCACAAATGACATCCAGCATGTCAGGATGGGAGTCGGAATGGGTGTTGTGGCTCTTACTGACGCAATCATCATGGGGGCAGCAGCCATAGGTTTCATGGCTTATATCCATGTTCAGTTAACACTTTATGTTCTCATTCCAATGCCTTTTATAGTCATCGGCACTCGTTTTTTCAGCAAGAGAATGCATCAGCGATATCAGGATGTTCAGGCTGCTTTTTCGGATCTTACAGAAGCAGTAAGAGAGCGCTTTGCAGGAATCAGGATAGTCAAGGCCCACCACAGCGAACCCCTTGAAACATCACGCGTTGATGACATTTCCAGAAAATACATCAAGCAAAACATCCGTCTTGTAAAAATCACAAGCTCTCTTTTTCCGATGATGGTTTTTTTTTCGAATATAAGCCTTGCTATCATATTGTTTCTTGGAGGCCGCCAAACCATAACGGCTGAGATCACGCCAGGTGATTTTGTAGCCTTCATAAGCTATCTCGGCCTTCTCACCTGGCCCATGATGGCTCTTGGGTGGGTGACGAATCTCATACAGAGGGGAAAAGCTTCTCTTGACAGGATTGCAAGGATACTTGAGAGACTTCCTGATATTTCAGACAGTAATCTCTCAACAGCATCCGAAAATCTGAACGGAGCACTTTCGTTTGAAAACGTGAGTTTTTCCTATGGCACTGATCATAAGCAGGTACTTGAGAAAATCAGTTTTATGCTTGAGCAAGGAAAAATCCTTGGGATTGCAGGTCCTCCAGGAAGCGGCAAAACCACACTCTTGAATCTCATCCCAAGGCTTTATGATGTAACAGAAGGGAGAATCTGCCTGAATAAGACAAATATCAAGGACATTCAGCTTTCCAGTTTCAGATCCAGGATCGCCTTCATGCCTCAGGAACCTTTTATATTTGCAGGAACAATAAAGGACAACATCACCTTCGGCTGCCCCGGGTTGAGCGATTCAGACCTGATTCAGGCTGTTAAAAAAGCAGCTCTCTATGATACGATCCAGTCCTTTCCTCATGGCCTGGATACTGTTGTTGGAGAAAAAGGAGTGATACTCTCGGGTGGTCAGAAACAGCGCATCGCTCTTGCCCGCTGTCTCATCAAGTCTCCTGGCATTCTGCTTTTGGATGATCCTATCAGCCAGGTTGATACTGAAACCGGCAGGGCTATCATGCAAACCGTCATGGCTTTGCCCTGCACAGTCATTATCGTTTCCCACAGACTTTCTGCCCTTAAGAACGCAGATATTCTTCTGGTTCTGGATAAGGGCAGAATTCTGGAACATGGCTCTCATGCCGAGCTTATGGAATCAGAAGGTTATTACGCAAGAACCATGCGCCTGCAGGAAATAGAAAAGGAGCTAAATGACTACTAACGCTAGCTTCTTTGAAGAAAAACAACTTGATAAAGCCTATGATTTCAGGCTGATTCTAAGAATTTATCCTTATCTGAAGCCTTATCGACTGATGCTGTCTTTTTCCATCATCATGGCAATGGCAATAACAGTTTTAAACCTCTCCCTTCCTTATATCACAAAGATTGCCATTGATCAGTACATTATACCTAAGACAGGCCATGAAAATGACAGTCATTCCGGCAGACGCCTTAATGTTGATTTGTCTGGCCATGGGGTTGCAGAAATAGTTGATAGATATCCGGATGAGTTTGTGATTTCAGGATCTCTCGCAATGATAGAATACAGCAGGCTTAGCAGGCTTGAACCAGATGATCTGAAAGTTTTGAGGAAAGACGATCTTTCTGGCATCACTTTTATTGCCGTTATATTTGTTACCATAATCATCATAGACTTTATTCTCAATTTTTTCCAGCAGATTGTCATGGAATATACAGGTCAGAAAATCATGCACGATCTCAGGATGAAGCTGTTTACACACATCCAGGATATGCCTGTAAGCTATTTTAATCAAAACCCCGTCGCAAGGCTTGTTACCAGAACCACAAATGATGTTCAGAACATGCAGGAGATGTTTACATCCATCATAACATTTGTGTTTATGGATCTATTCCTGCTTGCAGGAATTGCAATTGTGATTTTAAACATGAGCTGGAAGCTTAGCCTGACCTCTTTCATCGTCCTTCCTTTTGTCATATATTTTTCCATCTTTTTTTCAGGCCGGGCTAGAGAGGCCTTCCGTATCATCCGAACAAAGACAGCGGAAATAAATACCCATTTTTCTGAAACCATAACAGGCATAAAAGTCATCCAGTTGTTTCGCCAGGAAGAGAATAATTACCAGAAATTTAAAAAACTAAATCATGAATACTATCAGGCAGGCATGAAACAGGTTCATGTCTTTGCCATATTCATGCCTGTTATTGAGCTTTTAGGTATCGTTTCTGTTGCGGTTGTCATATATTACGGCGGGATGAATGTCATTTCAGATGAGATTACCATAGGAGTCCTGGCAGCTTTTATTTCCTATATCAAGATGTTTTTCAGGCCTATACGTGATGTTGCTGAAAAATACAACATAATGCAAAACGCAATGTCATCTGCTGAACGGCTTTTTCAGATAATAGACAATCAGGAAAAAGATGCCCCGCTGGAAAGTGGTATGGTCCATGAGCCGCTATTATCCATCTCTTCTCTTGAGGCAAGAAGTGTATCTTTCGGTTATGTTAAGGACGAACCAGTTTTGAAAGATGTTTCTTTTTCCCTTCAGGCAGGTGACACAATAGCCATAGTAGGCCCGACAGGGTCAGGAAAGACAACTCTCATGAATCTGATCAACAGGTTTTACTCCCCTGACAGAGGCCAGATTCTTGTCAATGGGATTGATATCAGAAGGATTCCATCAGAGCAGCTCAGATCCAAAATGGCCCTGGTGACTCAGGACCCGTTTCTTTTTTCCGAATCCATCAAAGAAAACATTCTTCATGGCACAAGAGAGCTTTCCGATAAAGAAATTTACAGCGCCTTGGAACACTCAAACTGCAAAGACTTAGTGGAGAGGCTTCCGGATGGACTTGACACTATACTGTCTGAAGGAGGGGCAAGCATTTCAAGCGGAGAGCGCCAGCTCATTTCAATTGCAAGGGCATTTGCCAGAAATCCTGAACTCATCATCCTGGATGAAGCAACATCGTACATCGACTCAGATACGGAACAAAAAATTCAGAAGGCTCTGATAAATCTCATGACCAACAGAACTTCCATAATCATAGCTCACAGGCTGTCAACAGCACGTCTTGCAAAAATGATACTTGTAATGAAAAAAGGAGTCATCATAGAATCAGGAACACACGAGGCTCTTATGTCCAAGAGGGGATTCTACCACATGCTTAATCAGATGGAAAAAATTGCTTGACCGCTGATTTTCTCATATCAGAACCACAAGACCTGTGAATAAGGAAGTTCCCCCGAGGATAAGCCAGTCTGTTTTTTTAGTTTTAAAAGCAGGAGGCCTGAAGTTCTCTGAATAGCACCTTGATTCCATGGCATCTGCAAGAAGATCAGCCTTATTGAGAATCCGTCGTAGAAATGGGATGGAGAACTTGACTGCCCTGTATACAGGGTTCTTTCTGTTTTGAATACACCTGCTGTGCTGGGCTTCAGAAGTTAGTCTTGCCTGCTGCAAGATTTCTGGCAAAAATCTTACTGTAAGGCTAATCATTGTAGCCACTTTTTTGCCTGATATTCCAGGCAAAGGTTTAAAAAACCACTCTACTGCAGACCTTATCCCTGAAGATGTTGTTGTCGATATCCACAATACCCCCAGGAACACCATAATCACAAGGCGCCAGCATATGATAAGACCATCCAATGCTCCATAAGGATCAAATGAAATAAATGTTGAATCAACGGGATATGAAAAGGATACTGTGAAAGAGCGTGCTGCAAGAATTATCAGAAGTAAAAAGCCAAGATGCCTGATGCTGTAGAAGTACGCAGAAAATCTCAAGTTAAGAGAAATCCATAACGAAAGGCATAGGAAAGACAGGAAGACAAGAGCAGAAGCATGACTTCCAAGAACAGCAACGCTTAGAAAAGCCATGCATGCCATCTTGAATCGAACATCCATCCTGCGTAAAAAGGATTCTTCAGGTCTTTGCGTATGATCCATGATGATTTTCCATCCCGCATCTGCATGGCATTTTCAGACCTGCTTCTTCAACGCAGTGAACGAGGCTTTCAAAGGAGTCGTCCCCTATGATCGTTCCGTTTTTCATCAGGATGAGCCTTTGGGCATATCCATAAACCTTGTCCAGATCATGGGTAGAGAGTAAAATTGTCTTTCCTGAGCGGTGCAGGGAGTCTATCTTGGACAGAACCTGAAGAACTCCGGGGTAGTCGAGATTGGAAAAAGGTTCATCCAGAACCAGAATCTTTGGTTTCATGGCAAGAATTCCCGCTATTGCAAGCCTTCTCTTTTCACCTCCCGAGAGTTTGTGTGGATGCTGTTCAGCAAGATGATCGAGAGCAACAATGCGCAGAGCTTTTAAAACCCTTGTATGGACTTCTTCAGGAGAAAGAAGTAAATTTTCAGGTCCAAAAGCCACATCAGCATAAACAGTTTCTCCCACGATCTGGCTGTCCGCATCCTGAAACACAAGTCCAACAGTCTGCCTTGCCTTTAAGATATCGGCAGAAACCGAAGCACCATAAAGTTTAACCTCGCCGGTTTCCGGTGACAACAGACCATTAAGGTGCTTAAAAAGGGTAGTTTTACCACAGCCGTTATGCCCAGCAAGAACTATGAACTCTCCTTCATGGATGGTGAGAGAGATATTTTGAAGTCCAGGTGTTCCGTCTGAAAACCTGTGGCTCATATTGACGATTTCTATCACTTCCTGATGATTCCTCTTAGAGCCCTTGCAATTGGAACCGCTGCTGCTATTTTAAGAGCATCTCCAAGTAAAAACGGGTAAAAACCTACAGTCACAGCCTTTGACCAGGCCATTCCTGTAACTGTCTTAAGCCATGGAACACCGCAGGCATAAACAATAATTGTACCTGTTATCATTGCAATAACCTGAAACATAGGCTTGTTTCGGTTTTTTTCAGAGACTAAGCCAACTATGAAGACAGCGGGAAGGTATCCAAGAAGATATCCTCCGGTAGGTCCTGCAAATCTTGCAATGCCGCCTGTTCCTCCTGCAAAAACCGGAAACCCTAATGCCCCTGTGAATAAATAGATTCCAACACTTATTAGCCCCCATTTGCTTCCAAGAAGAATTCCTGCCAATAAAACAAAAAGATTCTGAAGAACAATTGGAACAGGGCCAATCGGAATGGCTATGAAAGCACCGGCAGCCATCAGTGCAGCAAACAGGGATGAATAAATCATCATTCTAAGTTGATTTGTTGAATTCATGTTTTTTCCTTGTTATATCATACAATCCCCGTAAAGGATTTTTTTAATGGATTTATCAGGAAGTTCAAGAATCAGTGCTCCTCCAGGATCGACATCTTTTGCAAAACCTGATAATGTCTCTGTCGGTGAAACCACTCTTACTTGTTTATTTAGCGTGCAGTTGAATTTCTTCCACTCATCTATGGTTTTTTCAAAGTCAGCCATACTCAAGTAAATCTCCAGCTCATCAAGATAATGTGAAAGCAGATCTTTTCGTGAGACAGTCCTGTCAAGCAGCTTCATCAGGGAAGCAGCATTTGGTTCATTGTGTTCAGGATCATTATTTACGTTTATCCCGACTCCAACGTTAATGAATGAAACCATTTCAGCTTCTGCTTCCATTTCAGAGATCATTCCTGAGAGCTTTCTGCCGCCTGCAAGAATATCGTTCGGCCATTTTACCTGTGCTTCTATGCCTGTTTCCTGACAAAGCATTCTGCACAGTACAAGAGAAGCTGCAAAATTGATCCTGTAACACCACTGTAATGGGATGCTGGGTCTAAGAATCAAAGTGAAATAAAGGCCCCCGTCTTCGGAATGCCATACCCTCTTAAGCCTGCCCCTTCCTTTCGTCTGCCTTCCTGCTATAACTACGGTAAAATGCGGGGCACCTTTTCTTGCCATGTCTCTTGCAATATCCATCGTGGATGGGACTTCTGAAAAATAATGAATCAAACCTTCTCTTTGAGGAAATTCCCAGGAAAACGGAATATCAGGGCAAGTAAGAAGCTTATAACCTCTGGGTGTAGCTTCAATTACATATCCATGCTCATGGAGCTTCTGAATGTGCTTCCATACAGAAACCCGTGAGATTCCAATTGAAGCGCTCAGGGCTTCTCCTGAAACAACATCTTCCGCAGACTTTAGCAGGCTCAGTATTCGGGATTTCATTTCTATATTCGTTAGCCTTTCTTTTGCATCTGGTTAACGAAAACCTGAAAAAATGTCAATCAAAAAATAGGATGAACCAGCTATTTAAAACGAATATGATTTTTATTTTAAATAACATAAAAATATTAAAGGTTATTCCAGATATGCCGATATATACAGAAAAAGCAGGCGTTAATCGAAGAAATGTCAAAGTGTGATTTCAAGCGCCAATCTAATGCCGTTTTGAAAATTCGTGAGGAGGTGAAAAATAAATTTGAGCTGAGTCAATGTGAAGAAAGCTGTTTTTCTGTTAATAATCAAACCATAAACAAATACAAGCCAAGAAGACACAGGAGGATTTTATGAAAAGATTTTGCATGGTTATAGTCGTAATTTTTTGTTTGACCATTGGTATTCAAGCTATGAACGCTTATGCTCAGAAAACTCCAGATGAACTGGCCAAGGAATCTGAAGCAGCAAGTGAAGCAAGTGCATCTACAAAACCAACCCTTCAAATGCTGATGGATAAGGTGAATAAGGCTTGTGTACTTCTTCAGAAAGAAGGAAAAGCCGGTTTTGCAAAATTCAGAGGGAAGGACAGTGAATTTATTTTCGCAGGAACCTATCTCTGGATACATGATATGGCCGGTACCATGCGAATGCATCCGATCAAGTACAAGTTGGAAGGGCAACCTTTAAGTGATTTTAAAGACGCTAACGGAAAACGGTTTTTCAATGACATGAACAAGGTTGCCAAAGAAAAAGGAAGTGGATGGGTCGATTATATGTGGCCTAAGCCCGGGGCGAAAGAGCCGTCTCTTAAGGTTTCCTATGTAAAATTGTGTAACGTTCAGGGAGAAGATCTTGTCATAGGATGCGGTGTTTATGACTTATCAGAAGCTGACATTAAAAAAGCGCTGAAATAATCTCGATGAATTCAAAGGAGTTTTTTGAACATGAGATTTTAGCTTCTTGTTTTGTCATCGTGTAGAGGAAGGTTACGACATGTTAGAAAAATTGAAAAAATTAAGCCTCAAGAAAAAATTATTTGGTTTTGTGGGAATTGCATCATTTTTTGTCATGGCTGTGGCTGTGGCAGGCTCATTCTATTATTTGCGTATTGAGACAGTCAACCTGCTTAAAGATGAAGTCAATACTATTGTGGGCAAAGTTCTGACTGCCAGAACGGTGGAAAAAACTTATTTGCAGTTTTTTTCGCCAGAGACGAAGAAGCAATTTGACGAAATCACTCAGGACGTTAATGCTCTTGTAATAAATCTTGGGGCAAAAAAGATAGACATTGCATGGATGACTCATATAAAAACGATCGGCTCTGAATTTGAAAAATACAGGAAGCTCTTTGATGAAATTGTAGAAGTTCATGTCAGCCAACGCAGTTTAAAAACAGAAATGGTTAAGCCTATTCAAAAGTCAGAAGGGCTTTTGATGGATATAATCGGAGATATACTAAAGAAGCAGCAGAAGTTACGAATGGAAGGAGAAGATCTGGAACCTGCAGATGCAAGTATGCTTAATACTTTAAGAGATTGCAGAACCACGTTTCTGCAGTTGCAGACACTGCAACTGCAGTTTTTAGCAAGTGGCGACGAAAAATACCTCAATGAGTATGATAAGGTAGCTTCAGGGGATGTTCAGGCATCCCTTTTAGCTTTAGAGTATGTTGCAGGCGCGACAAAAAATAATAAGTATATAACTACGGCTTCCACTGTAAAGGAGTCTTTGACAAAATTCGCAGAATTCATAAAACAGTCTCAGGAACTGAATGAAAAAGAAGGCACGACTGCAAGGCAATTAGATGACGTGGGACAACAGATCATTGGGGCAGCAAACACATTGTTAGGCCAGGTGGCCAAAACCGTAACCCTTCAAAAAAGTTTGGCAGTGACATTTATATCTGTGCTGGTTGTTATTGGCATATTATTGTTTTTTATTCTGTCATTTTTTCTTATCAGGTCGATTACCCAACCGATCAAAGCGGTGATAGAGGGCTTAAGCGAAAGCTCGGAGCAGGTTGCATCAGCGTCTAGCCAGATTTCTTCTGCCAGCCAGCAACTCGCAGAAGGGGCCTCAGAGCAGGCATCATCCATTGAAGAAACATCAGCATCTCTTGAGGAGATTTCTTCAATGACAAAACAAAATGCCGATAGTGCCGAGCAGGCCAACAAGCTTATGACAGATGCCAAGCATACCATAACAGAAACGAATCATTCCATGAAGCGCTTGACTTCTTCTATGGGAGAAATCACCAGGGCCAGCGAAGAAACCCAGAAGATCATCAAAACCATTGACGAGATAGCATTTCAAACAAATCTGCTGGCTCTTAATGCTGCAGTTGAAGCGGCACGGGCAGGCGAGGCCGGAGCAGGCTTTGCAGTGGTTGCAGATGAAGTGAGGAATCTTTCCAAACGCGCGGCGGAGGCTGCTAAAAACACATCAGTATTGATTGAAACGACTGTCAAGACAATAAGGGAAGGAGCTGTATTGGTTGAAAATACCAACAGTGAGTTTAACCGTGTTTTAGAAAGTGCTTCGAAAATAGAGCAATTGGTTGGAGAAATAGCTGCTGCTTCCCGTGAACAGTCCATCGGAATAGATCAGATCAATAATTCCGTTGCAGAAATGGACAAGGTCATTCAGCAGAATGCAGCCAATGCCGAGCAATCTGCATCAGCTTCTGCAGAAATGAATGGCCGTGCCGAAGAAATGAAGGAATTTGTAGATGAGCTTTCAGCTTTGGCAGGGGTAAGTCAGAAACAGGTGAGCTGTAAGCAGACAGACTATCCAATAAGTAAACCCAAGGCCTTGGCATTTAATTCACCGAGGGCTTTGACTCAATTTAAAATAAAAATGCTGGGTAAGTAAAGAATAACAAAACCTTAATAAAGCAAATTCTGCGTCGGGGGCAAGGAACTGGTGCTCTGGTGGGCAGAAAACCAGGCCGCCCCGGCACCAGAATAATGAAAGAAAGCATTATTACCGTTAGCTCAGGGATTCAGCGGGGTCAGGCCTGACGTATTTGTTTCCATGTCTGCAGAGAGAGAGAGAGAGAGCTGAAGGCCACCGTATGGATTCATGTTGGTTTATTAAGCCTCATAGATTAAATCTTGTCTTTTAAAATATAAAATTGTATAATCCTCAAACATTGTAAGCAGTAAGGTCTTTCGTCTTTTACCCTTCGCTTCTTTCTTTCGTTTTTTAGTAAGGCTTACATGCTTTGCCCATTTTCCGGTCCTTAGCCTTATAAACCCCACAACCCATTATTTTTTTTAAGGATTTTCCGATGTCAGATACTAACAACATGGTGCACCGTTTATCTCATGAAGACAAAGAGGTCATTCTGATCGGCACTGCCCATGTATCCAAAGAAAGCTCTGATCTTGTCGCCGCTGTCATAGAGGCGGAAAAGCCTGATACCGTGTGTGTTGAGCTGTGCACATCACGTTATCAGAACATATGCAATAAAGAACATTGGAACAACATGGATATTATCAAAGTTATTAAAGAGAAGAAAACTTTTCTTCTCCTGTCCAATTTAATCCTGGCTGCATTTCAGAAGCGAATTGCAGCAAAACTTGATGTTGCGCCTGGAGCAGAGATGATACGAGCCATAGAATCTGCTGAGGCTACCGGAGCTGCCATTCATCTTGCAGACCGTGAAATCAGGGTAACCCTATCCCGTGCCTGGAAGGCAATGACGTTCTGGGAAAAAATCAAGCTACTGTATCAGATGCTCCTTTCTTTTACCGAAGCAGAGGAAATCAGTCAGAAAGACGTTGAGATGATGAAAGAAAAGGATGTCCTGGAAGCCTTGATGGAAGATGTGGGGAAATCCCTTCCCATGTTAAAAAAGATTTTGATAGAGGAACGGGATTTATATCTTACAGAAAAGATTCGCTCTGCACCTGGGAAAAAGATTGTGGCTGTGGTAGGAGCAGGACATGTGCCTGGAATCAAGGTAAACTGGAGACAGGAAGTCGACATCTACAGTCTTGAAAAACTTCCGCCGGACGGCAAGTCTTCTGCTATTTTAGGATGGGTGATCCCGCTAATGATTGTTCTTGTCATAGCCTCTGGTTTTTTTACCGGTGGTATCGATGTAGGAACAAACATGATAACCGGCTGGATCCTGATAACAGGAACCCTGGCAGGACTTGGTGCAGCAGCAGCACTTGCCCATCCTCTCACCATCCTCTCATCTTTTCTTGCTGCCCCCCTTACTATTCTTCATCCATTGATAGCAGCAGGCTGGGTTTCAGGCCTGGTCGAGGCTTTTTCACGAAAACCCAAAGTAAAAGACATAGAGGACCTTCCAAGGGATATTCTATCTTTGAAAGGTTTCTGGAGAAACAAGATAACCCGTATCCTTCTTGTAGTCGTCTTTACAAACATAGGGGCATCAGTAGGAACATTTGTTGCGGTTCCTCTCATGCTTAAAATGATATAGGTGTAACTGAAGGCTTTTAGGCAGAGGAGAGCTGACAGCCATCAGCCTGAACATCTGTGTAAAATAATTTTAATTCATAATAAAAATATAACAAATTATTTGTAATTGACATTAATATATGATTATATCGAAAAAAACAGAAATAATTGATTTGTCTTTCACAGCAGATGGTTTCCGTTTATCGGGAACCCTTCATTTACCTGGAATTGATCAACCCCCTTTTATTGTTGGTTCACACGGCCTGCTAAGCAGTGCCAGCTCCCCTAAACAGGTAGAGCTGGCTGGAAAATGCAGTGAAAAAGGAATAGCTTTTTTTCGTTTTGATCACAGGGGATGCGGTAAAAGTGAAGGCAGTAGAACTGATGCGGCTGATTTTCATGGTCGCTGCCGCGATTTATCCAACGCAATTGAATTTTTGCAAAACCACTATGATTTAGGTTCAAGGATCGGGCTTTTTGGCAGCAGTCTTGGAGGGGCAGTTTGTCTTGCCACTGCTGTTTCAGCAAAAGCCTGCGCTGTTGTAACTATTGCGGCACCTTTAAACAGCAGATCCTTGATTATGGCTGCAAGGGGAATTGAGCCTGTTGAAATTTCTGCAGAACTTGCCCTTGACCCTAAGTTTCAATTTGATATCAAAGACGGTCTTCAGGCAATCAGCAGTCTGCTGATCTTTCACGGAAACAATGATTCTGTTGTGCCTGTATCTCATGCACATGAATTATTTGAAAAAGCAGGCTGCCCCAAGAAATTGATTATTCAGAAAGAAGGTGACCATGTGATGAGCAATCCCGTGGACCAGAAACAATTTATTCATGAAACCATGGCATGGTTTACATCCTGCTTGAAGCCCTTGTAATCTTTAAAAACTCACTTGCTCAATCATATTTGATGAATTCTGTGAAAAATCAAAATGAGGTGGCAAGGTAAGAAGTCTGAAGGCAAGGAGTGTAAATCCTATGAGAAATGATGCGTGCTTATGTTATGCTGAAGAGACAAAGGATTCACCGCAATGCAGCATCCGGACTTTTTAAGAAGCCATCAAATTTAGGTAACGGTCTCAAAAATCGCTTACTTTTAAAAATATGAGGAGACAACATGCCTGAAGAAATCCAAAGACAATATCTTGCCAGATCTTTTGTAAAAACCATTCTTCGACGGACACTAATGATAGCAGTCTTCATTGGTCTTTTTTATGGTGTTTCTGCGCTTATTTATTCCACAAAGGCCATTTTCAAGGTTAAGATGAATTATGCTGTAGTTCTGGAGCGTTTAGGCGGAAAACGAGAAGCAATCACTGAAATAGGCTGGCATGTTCGCCTTCCTTATTTCACACGAATAGAGCAGGAAGTCTCGCTAATGAATCAGACCCTTTTTTTGGCCGGAACTCCTGAGCCAATGCAAATCATTTCAAAAGAAAACGTTGCCCTCTGGACATCTGGCGTCCTAACCTACAGAATCAGGGATCTTAAGACCTGGGCCATTGAAAACCTCAATCCTCTGAATCTTCTTCAGGGTGATTATGACGGCATTGCCAAAGACATTCTTCAGGCTCATGAAGTAAATCAGCTCATAAGCAACCGGGAAGCAATAAAAGAAGAAATTTTTGTAGCCTTGAAATCCAGAGCCATAAACATTGGTGGCCCGACTCTCGAAAAGAAATACGGGATTGAAGTGGTAAGTTTTGTTCTCAAGGAAACCAGGTTCGGAGACAAGCTTGTCGAAGCCACAGAAGAAAAAAAGAAAAGAGAGCTGATTGCTGAAGCTGATAATTATGCTGCCGACCAGGAAGCAAGCAGGATTAGAAAACTATATGCAGCTTATCTTGAAAGCATCAGCTCTCTTCAGAAAGCTCTGGGAAGACCGGACGGATCTACAGATACAGCACTTTTACAGTTCCTTACACAGCAAAAATGGGCTACGGCCTATGAAAAAAATGTAGAGGGACAGAACACTATAGTCATTCAAAATACTCAGGATTCACCCGGCATTAATCTTCCCCTTCCATCGAAAATCCCCAGAAAACCTGCCGGAGAAAGGTAATATGGCAATCAGACTCACAAAAGAAGTTAAGTATATCAGGCTTCCAGAAAAACGGATCCAGGAAATCAGGCAACTTGTAGCTTCATGGCCTCATGAAACCAAGGCATTCATGCGTTCCCGCCTGAATCAGTACAGACCAAAATCCGGCTGGTTCAAATCCCTCAAAAGAGGAGTGTCATCGCTTTTTTTTGCTTTTCAGGAAAAACGCTTTGTCAATCTGAAGGACCCTGATATTCTTACTGACTGGCAGCGTCGATTTGAAATCTCAGGAAGGATAAATCCTCTTGAATCCTGGAACAAAATCCTGGAAAAAGAAGTTTCTTCTAATGACTATATCTACCTTTTGTCTATTCTGGATATGGATCTCACAGATGTCCACGTACCAATTGAGATGGCATCTCTTTTCGAGAAGATTTACAGGGCTCATATCAGAAAAGAGTACCTGACAGACCCGTCTGTTCCTAAGGCCCCTCTCATTCTCTTTATAGGGCCAAGCGGAAGCGGAAAAACATCTACTGTAATTCAAACCTTGGAACAGGTTATTTTTTTAAATGAAGTACGTCCTGTTGTCGATCTGAAGCAAAAAAAAGAAGAACTTCTTGGGAAGGAGTCTTTCTGGAAAACAATTGAACAAGTGGATCCGGAGCTTGCTGAGGAAATTGCAAAACGTAAAAAAGTTGCATACTACAAATCACTGTCAAAAATACCGTTGATTAACAGGATATTCAAGAAAAGAATTGCTAAGAATCTTTCGCAGCTTGAAGAACAGGGAATCCCTGTAGACTATACGATGATAACGCCTAACGATTTCCAGACTTCTCTAGCAGGAGAACCTGGCAATTATTTCAAGAGGGCTTTGGGGGACCCCTACCAAACATGTATCCGCCATGTAGAAGAGGCTCACAGCGCATTCGGGAAAACGGAAGGGAAGGACACAGGCCCTGAGCGTCAGCAAAGAACTTTAATTGATACATCCAATATTGTGATTGATGAAATCATAAGCGGCAGACGCAATTGCCTCATGATAGCAACCACTGACCAGCCAGAGCGTTTTGATCAGACAATTTACCGCAGGTTTGTGGAAAAAGGAATGATAATAGATCTTTCGAGTTTCTGGAAAAACCCGGAAAATCTTGTAGAAGTTATCAGGCTTGAGTTGATAAGAAACGATATTACTGTCACAAATGTATCTGAAGACGTTACTCACAAGAATGAAAAAAGCATTGAAATTTTGCAGGTAAAGGCTGCTGTTGAAAAAATTTATCACATTTTCCAGGAAAGAACCCTTAAAATCACTCCAGCCTATGTACGCAAACTCGTTCATTCCATCATAGAAATTAAGGGCAGTTTTTCACCTGCATATTTAGATGATTCCCTTTTGGTGAGAAAAGCCTTTGAACTGGTCGCTCAAAATGCATTTGGCGATTTGTTTAAAAAAGTTGTCGGGAGAATGGACCGTCATGTCCGCTGGGACGATTATGTGGGAAGTGTAAAAGATGTTTTTTCAGAAATGGGCAATAACTGTCTTTATTATAATGTAAGCGAGGAAAAAGGTGTTGTGTTAAAAGGCCCGCCTGGAAGCGGGAAAACTTTTCTGGTGAGGGCATGGTTAAGTGAAAACAGTGATATTCACGACATTTCAACCAGCGCAACTGCTCTTCAGGATCCTGTAAAACCATGGGAAGGAGCTGTAGAGAATCTGGAAAAAGTCTATGACATAGCTAAAATGATTGCGCCTTCTCTGGTTTTTTTTGATGAAGGAGACTCTCTTGCACCCAAACGCAGTGCATCAGGAGGTTCACCGTCGGATAAACTGACGAATAAATTTCTCAATATCATTGACGGAGAAATTCCTCTCAACAAGGTGTTTACAGTTCTTACCACCAATCGGCTCGATATTCTTGATCCTGCCTTGATCCGCTCAAAAAGGTTGAAAGTAATGGAGATATCAGGTCATCTTCGTTATAAGGATATCGTGGCTATTGTAAAAAAGACCTTAGACAATATCCCCCTTGCAGCAGGTCTTTCAGCCGATGAAATTGTGGAATATGCCAAAGGGCTGTGCAATACGCCTGCCGATTATTCTGCTTTCGTAGAAAAAGCCTGCTCTCTGAGAATTACGGAATATGAAGTCATGCAGAGAATTCGTGATATTCACAGGGTTTCAGTCGATGCCCGCGACAAGTTTGTGAAATTCAATTTCAAAACAATCATGGGAATGCTTGATGCCTTGAATACACCCCAGAGTCTTCGATCGAAGATAAAAGGGGATCCTGCGGGCTTTTTATTACATTATAATGATGTCATTGACCTGATTAAACATATTTCAACAGCAGATGATTATCCCCTCATGACCTCACACCTGAATTCTGCCAGACATGAAATCACCGAAAATCCTGTTAAAAAAGGAATAATGCAGTTAGATGAATTTCTGGAGTCCGAGCTCAGCCAGGAGCCTCAGGTAGGCTTTATTATAGGGGTTGGTGCAAATGATGTGGCAGGTGTCTTGCTTCCGATAGCCACAAGTCTTACCTATAGCCTTTCTTCTGAAAGAGTTATAGTGACAGGAGCAGTAGCGGCAGGTTCTGCAACAGCAGAGCTCGACATGGCTGTCCAGATGACCAAGCAGTCAGCCCAGGAAGCTCTGACAATGGTGAAAAACTATTTTCAGGAACTCGATCAATCAGTCAGCATTCCCAAGCTTTTAGGGGAGTTTTTGAATCAGTACACGATTCACCATCAGCTTCTTTCTGCTTCATACAATGTCGGAGGGCCGTCTGCAGGTTATGCCCTTGCACTCAATACCTTGTCTGCTCTTCTTCAGATACCAATATATAACGATTTTGGGATCACTGGTGCACCGTGGATCAAGGGGGTCAAGAAAGGCGAGGTAGGAGGATCTGTCATCATAGGAGGGCACAAGAAAAAAGCCGAAAAAGTACTTTTGTATTTACGCAGGATGTATATGCCTCTTCAAAATTATAAAGACCTGGAAAATGAATTCCTTGTTAACTACTGGGAGCAGGGAAAAGACATTCTGGGAATTTCCAATTTTGGCGAACTTGTTCCTGAAGTAGTGTGTCTTGCCCCTTCCTACGAGGCTATGCTTCAGGAGCTAACGAAGATGAGGATAGACTATAAGCTGAAAAAATATAATGGCACCCCATCTTATGATATAAACAAGGCAAATATATTAAAACTGAAAAAAAGCCTGAAGGAACAAGTTGAAAAGAAGATCAGGATTCGGATAGAAGCCATCCGGAAATACCTCAGAAATCCTGTAAGTGATCCCCATCTTTCACTAGAAGAAATATTCTTCAGGCATGAAAACCCAAAAGCAGCAGGTTTTGAACTTGTCTTGAGCTTTTTTAAAGAACAGATGGCAAAGTTCAGTAGGAACAATTAGCATTTTTCCCATGCTGGGTTATTAACATGCCGCTCATGCTGAGCTATTTATTCTCATGCTCAATCTCTGGCTCGGAAGCGTATTGTTCTCTTTGCCAAGTTCCTGCCAGAAAACGTACTTGGGCGGTAAACTCTATGCTTTCATGTTGTAAAAAGACATTACCAAGGCTGTCTGGCAGATCAAATGGGCTCCCCTTAACAACAATATATTTTAGAGGCATTCCAGGAGTAATCTTGCCCATATACCCATCTATGCCTAAGAGCCTAGTCCCTGCACTTGTTGCACAATGGATAGCTTCATGGATGCTAAATCCTGCGTCAAGCAATATTCTTATTTCTTCCCTGACTGCATGACCATGATGAACCCCAAGGCTTCCTGAGTCTGTTCCGACAGCAATTTGAACACCCATATCTCTTGCCTTTCGGAGCTGATCAAGCTGATGATCCAGGTTTTTTTGGGCAGTCTGAGCTTCTCTTCCTGAGGGTGGAAGATGTTTGGCATATGCCTTCATGGTAATGGCTGTTGGTACCCAGGTGATCTGCCTGTCACGCATTTTTGCAAGATTGTCATAGCCCATGAAAAATCCGTGTTCTATTGAATTACAGCCTGCCTCGACAGCAATCTGGACGGGAAGCTTTCCATTGGCATGAACCATGACCGGAAGCTTCTGTCTGTTAGCTTCTTGTATTGCAGAAGTCATCTCTGAAAGCGAAAACTGAGGCAGAGTCTCATTTCCAAAGCAAAGAAGGCTGTTGACTCCTGAATTTACAATTTTTATATGATCCGGTCTAATGTATCCTGGTTGTAGAGCATCTTTTCTGATGGCTTCAGCAAGAGATTCGTCCTGGGAAGGGGATCTGGCAATGAGTTTTCCATATCTTCCCTTCCTGTGCCAGGCTTTCCCTGCTGCCTTGATGATAAAGTCTGACTCATTGATAGGCCAGAAAGACGTTTTTTCATTTTTCAATCTTAGAGCATGTCCTTTTGAGTCTCCTCCGTCTCTTATTGCCCCAACACCGCAGTTAATATGCTGGCCTATATGTTGGACTATCATGTCTTCAAGGTCATCGTAACCCGCATCCAACTGCCTTTTTCTTACATCCATATCGCCTGTTCCAGACATGAAAAGGTGAACGTGACAATCCACAAGACGGGGAAGGACTGTATAGGCCGATAAATCAAGAAATGACCATGATTTTTCAACTATATTTCTAAGATAATGCTGATTGACAGGTTCGATTTTACAAATCAAGTTGTCTTCAGAATGGATGAGAACATCTTTTGCTGCAAGAGAACCGGTTCCGTCAATCAACCATCCGGCATGAACAATCGAATAATCTGTCATGAATCCCTTATCCCAAAATCAGATGCCGATTTCACTTGAAAACTGAACCAGTCGATGTTTTTGGCAGTAGCTAAAATTGA
>JBBIWB010000011.1:0-72078 GCA_037439445.1 Desulfobacteraceae bacterium
GAAAAATAGGGGACGTCCATGAAATTATGCGTTGCTATATTTTTTGATATATGATACGGAAAAATCATGCCAAGACAATCCAGGATAGACACTTCCGGAGCGCTGCATCACATTATCTGTCGTGGGATAGAGAAACGGGATAGATTTAATGACGACACGGACAGGGATAATTTTGTAAAGAGATTAAGGGAAAACAGCCGCACCGTGTAAGAGCGCGAAGCGTGCTAATCTGCCGGGCTGTTCAGGAGCTGGGGATGACAGCAACTGAAGCGGGGCTTAAATTGGGAATGAACCAATCCTCGGTCAGCAGAACGGCACAGCGCGGCTGGAGTATTGTGGAGGAATTGGGGCTCAGACTTGAAAATGATAGATACGCATAAAATCATGGACGTCCCCATTCTCCCCCCATTCTCTTCACGCCTCCTCGCGAAGTTCCTTTGTGTAATATGCTTTGGGAATCCGTTCCACTTATGACACCTCCGTTAAAATATTTATTGTACCTTACCTTTGGTGTCCACTAAAAGCATCATAGCTCACTGATCAAGGATTTATTGTCCCAATCAAGGCAACAATGGTTGAAGGACAGATGCCAAACAGTAACAGGGCAACGAAAATGACAGTAAAAGCTGTCATTGCAGCAGTTCCAAGGCCGCTCGTGACAATAATCTTGTCAGCAGATTTCATGAAAATGGCAATGATGACTTTCAGATAAGCAAAGATGGAAAGTAGCGCAGCAGCAATTCCAAGAATAGCAAGTCCTGTATGCTGAACTTCCAGTACAGCTCTGAATACTATGAATTTTCCTATAAAACCTGCAGTTGGAGGAAGTCCTGCAAGAGAGAGGATGCAAAGAGTAAGAAGGGCTGCCTGCCATGGATGCGAGTAGCCGAGCCCCTTGAAATCATTCAGATCATCCAGTGTTTTTCCTGTCTTGGTGCAAAGAGTAGCAATTGTGCCAAAAGCACCTATGTCCGTTATGGCATATACTACAAGATAAAAGATAACAGCCTCTCCTGCGTCATTTTTTATTGCAGCCATTCCCATCAATACATAGCCCATCTGTGCAATGGATGAATATGCAAGCAGCCTTTTTATGCTTGTCTGGGAAAGGGCTGTAATACTTCCTGTCAGCATTGTTGCTGCTGCCACAGCCCAGAGAATCGGAAGACTGAAACCCCATAGCCAATCTGATGCATGCATCATGATACGGATAAAGCCTGCAAAAACAGCAAGTTTTGAGCCTGTGGTAAGAAGTGCAGTCACAGGAGTTGGTGCTCCCTGGTAAACATCAGGAGTCCACAGATGAAAAGGAACCATAGATATTTTGAACCCGACAGCAGCCAGTATCAGGCATAAAGATAGTAGCATTACAGGAGAATCCCAAGATTTTTCAAGACCGGCAAGACTAACCGCCATGTCAAGACTTCCTGTCGAGGCATAGATCATTGCTATTCCGAATGCAAGAAATCCTCCTGCAATCATTCCCATTATAATGTATTTAAGGGCTGCCTCATTTCCGTATGGATCATCTCTTCTTATTGCAATAAGGACATAAAAAGAAAGAGAAAGTATTTCAAAGCCAAGGAAAAAAATTATCCAGTTAACAGCTCCTGCTACAAGAGACATTCCAAGTAAGGCAAAAATCATGAGCCCGTAAAATTCATCTCCTGCTTTTCTTAACCCTTCGTATTGATGAGTGAAAAGAAGAGAAAGAAAGGTTAACAATGCAAACATTACATTAAAGAAACGGGCATAATCTCCAGTATCAAGCATCATAAGAAAATGTGCAGAATCTTTATTAATCAGAAGCTCTACAAGGGCTGCAGCAATAACAGTCCCTGTTGAAATGAAAAAAAGAAGGTTCTTGGATCGGGTTTTGCCAATTACACCCGCTCCGAATATGATTATCCCTCCTCCTGCAAGAATGAGGTGGAAGAGGATGGGTTTTAAGGTCAGCAACGTCATTATATCTTATCTGTTATTTTCATGGTGATCCAGCCCTGGAAAAAGCCTGATGTATGTTTCCGTCAAGCATGGCCGTTACGGCCGCTTCGATTATTCCAAGAGCAGGGCCAGGGTGAAGTCCCAGCCAGAATACTCCAAGGCAAAGAGGGGCAAGAATTGCAAATTCCCGTAAAGAAAGATCGCTAACCCCAGGTCTTGGCTTATCCTTACCCCATAGACTGCATTGGAGCATCTTCATAACATAAACTACTGTCCAGAGAAGCCCTGAAAATCCTGCCAGTGCAGTCCAGGGCATGGCCTTGAATGTTCCTATCAAAATAAGGATTTCTCCAACGAAATTGTTAAGACCTGGAAGCCCTATCGATGCAATAGCAAAAAAAAGAAAAAAACCGCTCCAGATGGGGACTGTTTTCCAGAGCCCTCCAAGATCAGAGAGTTTCCTTGTGTGAAGCCGTTCATCAAGCATTCCTGTCATGATAAAAAGAGCCGATGTCGTGATTCCGTGGTTTATCATCTGCAGAACAGAGCCGCTGAGTGTGGTGATATTCCATGCTCCGATCCCTACTATAATAAGCCCCATGTGAGCTATACTTGAATATGCTACAAGGCGTTTCAGGTCTTCCTGGACAAGTGCGATCCATCCCGCGTAAAAGATTCCTGCAAGCCCAAGCAAAACAAGAAAAGGAGTAAAAAACTGGGCAGCATAAGGAAAAAGCGGAAAGCCAAACCTTATCAAGGCGTAAACTCCTGTCTTCAGAAGAAGTCCTGCCAGAATCACACTCCCAGCCGTGGGAGCTTCGGTGTGGGCATCCGGAAGCCAGGTATGAACCGGAACAAGGGGAACTTTAATTATAAAGGACAGAATGAAAGAACTGAAAAGAAGAATTTCGGCATGCCAGCTCAAAGACGTGTTCATGAGTTTTAAAAAAGAAAATGTGTATTCACCTGTCTGACTTGCATGAACAAGATAGAGGCTGATAATGGCAATCATCATTAGAAGGCTTCCGGCAATACTGAAAAGAGCGAACTTAACTGATGCATAGATTCGTTGCTCATGGCCCCATATGCCAATGATAAAAAACATCGGAACAGACTGAAGCTCCCAGAACAGAAAAAAAACAAAGAGATCTGTAGCAAGAAAAACCCCAAGAACACCTGTCTGAATTGCAAGAAGAAAAAAATGAAAGATTTTTACAAATCTGTTTATTCCGTTCCAGGATACAAGAACAACCAGGACTCCAAGAATTGATGTAAGAAGGATAAGCACAAGACTTATTCCATCAAGTGCCAGGGTAAACCTGATTCCCATGGACTGAATCCAGGGGAAGTCTTCAACCTGTATCCATCCTCCTGAAATATTGGGGATTGGCTCTAGAAAAAAAAGCAACAGCACAAGAAGAAGATCAAGAAGGGTTGCAGCAATTGCAATCCATCTGCAGATGACATCATTTTTTGCGCAAGCAAGAGCCATCAGCCCGCCAAAGAGCGGGATGAAAACTATTGCACTGAGTATGGGAAATGAAATCATTTAAACCACCACAGTGCCGTAAGACAGCCCAGAATCATGACAAATCCTGCAACCAAAAAGCTCACATAATCTGATATCTGCCCGGTTGTCCATAGTCTTAGCCTTTCGGCAAGCTTCATGAAGAAAACGGCTTTCCTGTCAAGACCGTCATCGATCAGGCCTTCATCAACTTTTTTCCATAAAAACACTGAGAGATTCCTGTATGGAATGACTATCCTCTCCTGATAGAAGTGATCAAGATAAAACCCGTTTAAAAAAAAGCGTTGAAAAGCCTCGGTCATGGGAGTTCCTGAGAGTTCGTCACTTTCTTGCTCCCGGGAATATAAAACCCAGGCCAAAATAACCATGGTTAATGTCATGAGTGCAAACCCTGCCTGCATTGTCCATTCTAATTGTGAAGATGGATGAGTTTCTGCGGCAGCTCCTGGAATGGTTTGTAAAAATCCGTCAAGCCACAGGCTTCCTCCCCAGTTTAGCGGAAAGTTTATGAATCCTGCAAAAATGGAAAGAATGGCAAGTGGCCAAAGGGTTATGGTCATAAGATCTTGAATTGGTGCGTTCTTGTTACTGTCTGCTTCCGGTTTTCCGTAAAAAATGACGAAGAACATGCGGAACGCATAAAGTGGTGTTATCATGGCTGCAATTGAGGCAATAACCCATAAAATCCTGAAATGAATGTCGGGCTGAAGAAATACAGACAGAAGAATCCTGTCCTTGCTGAAGAATCCGCCTGTTAAGGGAAAAGCCCCAAGAGAAAGAGTTCCTGCCATAAAAAGCCAGAACATGAGTGGGAGTCTTTTACGAAGCCCTGACATGCGGAAAATGTCATGTTCTTCATGAAGGGCCTTGATAATGCAGCCTGCTCCAAGAAAAAGCAGGGCTTTGAAGAAAGCATGAGTTATTAGATGAAACATGCTTCCTGCCAGATCCTGTGCTCCAAGAGCAAGAAACATGTACCCAACCTGGCTGATGGTTGAATAGGCAAGGATGCGCTTTATGTCTCTTTGCACAAGAGCTGAAAATGCTCCGAAGCACACGGTCATTACACCGACAAGAGAAATCGCAAGCAGCACGGTCTGCGAGCACTGAATGACTGGAAAAAACCGCATCAGAAGATAGACGCCGGCTGTAACCATTGTTGCGGCGTGGATAAGGGCTGATACTGGTGTAGGGCCTGCCATTGCATCAGGAAGCCAGATGGACAGCGGAAGCTGGGCTGATTTTCCGATAGCGGCAAATAACAGTAGGAAGCCTATCATGGCGGCAGTTCCTGAGCTTAGACTTGAGGCCCCGTCGTTAATGCCTGCAACAGAAAGCTGGTTGAGGTCTGTCCAGCACAACGCAATGGCTGTGCCAAAAGCCACATCTGCAAGCCTTGTTGCAATAAAAGCCTTACGTCCAGCATCAGCAGTTCCTGGCTTTGAATACCAGAAGCCTATGAGTGAATAAGAGCATAGACCTACTATTTCCCATCCAAGGTATATGAAGACAAGATTTCCTGCTGTTGCAATGACAAGCATGGCAAAAACAAAAAGGTTCAGAAAACAGAAATAGCGCACATTATCGCCTTCAGCTCGCATGTAGGCTGTGGAATAGATGTGAACAAGGCTGGATACAAACGTAACAATGAGAGTCATCAATGCCGAAAGGGAATCATAATAAAGATCAATATCCACATGAAAAGAACCAGCCGCAAACCAAAGGCCGAGATTTACGGTCTGGGCACTGTGGCCGGATAGAAGAAAGGCAGTCAAGGCAAGTATAAAGGCAGCAATGACTGAAGCACAGGCAACGGTCTGGACAGCTCTTTGGGATAAAAATCTCCCAGTAAGTGCAAGGATCAAAGCACCTGTCAGGGGGAATGCCAGCAGGAGAAAGAGAACAGTGTTCACATCAGCCCTTCAGAAGATTATATCTGTTTGCATTTATTGACCCGGTTCGTCTTTGCACGCATACGATCAGGGCAAGTGCAACTGCTATTTCAGCGGCAGCAGCGGTCATGACAAACAAAGTCATTACCTGTCCCTGAAACTCCTGCCAGCGCATTGACCCGGCCACAAAGGCAATGCCTGAGGCATTCAGCATGATTTCAACACCAATCAGGATCATTATCAGGTTTCGTCTTGTCATGGCGCAGACAGCACCCATGACAAAGAGGAGAGTGGCCAGAAACAGCATGTGTGCAAATGGTATGCTCATATAACATTCTTCTCTTGAATTTTTTCTTCGGGTGGATCATAAGCCTTTCTTCTTCCCAGATAAAGAGCTCCTATCATTGCCATCAGAAGAAGAAAAGAGGCTATTTCAACGGCAAGCCAGTAGTCCTGAAACAAAACAATTCCGAAGTCCTTAGGCGTGCCTGTAACTGCCGGCGGGCTTAACCATTTTCCTGAATCAGAAAAAACAAGGATTCCTGCCATGATAATGCATGTGCTCCCCAGAATTACGGCAGGAATCCATTGACTTGAAAGAGATGATTTTACAACTGGAGGCTTCTCCATTTTTGTCATCATTATGACAAAGACAAACAGCACCATTATGCCACCTGCGTATATTATCACTTCAAGCGCTGCCAGAAGGGGCGCTCCAAGAAGATAAAAGAGTATGGCTGTTCCCATGAAGGAAATGACAATAAAACAGACTGCATGAACAGCGTTTTTTCTTGTAATTGCAAGGGCTGTTGAGCTTACTACAACAGAGGCTGTAATATAAAAAATGATGTCAAAAAAAGTCATGGCATAAGACTCTTGATATCGACTGGTCCATCTTCATTTATGTGTGTACCTTTCTCTCCAACACCTGCATGTCTGTAATAATCGTAGTGTCTGTTTTTACCGCAGTGATTTACCAGGAGGTCTTCTTTTTCGTAAACCAGATTCAGCAGATCCTTCTGGCACGTTTCAAAATGGGGGGTAAGCTGAATTGCAAGAGTAGGGCAAGCTTCTTCGCAGAAACCACAATATATGCAGCGGCTGAAATTTATCCTGAACCAGGCTGCATGGCGTCTGCCGTCTGAGAGCTCTGCTGACTGCATGGATATGCAGTTTACAGGGCATACACCAGAACAGAGATAACATGCCACACAGCGTTCACCGCCGTCAGGTTCAAGGGTTAAGATTATGGTTGCCCTTGCTTTTTCAGGAAGTTTCCGCTTGAATTCAGGGTATTGCTCAGTGATGGGTTTTCTGAACAGATGCCTGAGTGTCATGGCAAATCCTGAGAAAAGTCCGTTCATTCCTTCAGTTAACGACTTATAAAATGGTATATTCATGAAATTAGATTTACGACAGACTCAACATGATTATGCCTGTAACAACGATATTTAAAAGGGCAAGAGGAATAAGAAACTTCCAGCATATTGCCATCAGATGATCGGGCCTGAAGCGAGGAAGTGTCCCCCTTATCCAGATCATCACAAAGACAACGGCAGCAATCTTTAATATAAGCCATAAAACCCCTGAAAAGAAAGGCCCGTGCCAGCCGCCAAGAAAAAAAACTGCTGTAAGAGACCCAAGGGCAACCAGAGTAACATATTCACCCAGGAAGAAGATTCCGAATCTAAGCCCGCTGTATTCGGTGTGGTATCCTGCAATGAGTTCGTTTTCAGCTTCAGGAAGATCAAAAGGTATTCGTTTTATTTCAGCCATTGAACTTACGAAAAAAATTATGAAACCAATAGGCTGAACAAGAATGAAGGGATAATCTGACTGGGCTGAAACAATGTCAACAAGACTTAAAGAGCCTGCAAGCATCACAACAGGGACAAGTGAGAGTCCAAGAGGAAGTTCATAGCTTATCACCTGGGCAGCACCTCTTACAGCGCCTAGCAGGCTGTATTTTGAGCCTGATGCCCATCCGCCGAGTGCTACCCCGTAAACCCCAAGAGAAGACAGCCCTAATGCTGCCAGAAGTCCTACATTGAGATCTGTAATGACCATGGGGATTTCATTTCCCCAGACTGTTAAGCTGTCTCCAAAAGGCACAACCGCGAAGATCAGCATTGCAGTTGCAGCGCCTGCTGCAGGAGCATAGCAAAATATGATTCTGTCTGCCCCAGCCGGGATAATATCTTCTTTTGTCAACATCTTGACAAGGTCTGCCATAGGCTGAAGAAGGCCAAGAAGGCCTGCCCGGTTTGGACCGATTCTGATCTGAAGCCTTGCCAGCAGCTTTCTTTCAGCAAGCACAAGATAGGCTGCACCAAGAAGAAGTGCAATCATCACAATCCCAAGTTTTATGACAAGCAGAAGAAAACCTGCAAGCCAGTCAATCATAATTCAAATCTCCAAATAGCAACTAATCAGATGTTTTGGCTGTTGGTCCTTGTCATTGCTTTTTCAAGTTCATGAATTATCTCCCATGCGGCTTTAGCTCCCGAGCCAGGAATGTCTTTTCTGAATTCCCTTGGTGGATGCTTTCCACAACTAACCTGAGATAGAGGCGTACCAGCCTGGTAAGAAGGACATGTTTTCTGAAGCCTTCCTTCCTGATTAATGAAGCTTGAGCCTGTTTCAAAATGTGTCAGAGTTGGCACTACTATATTAGCCATTTCAAGGATGTAACCAGGCATGTAATCAAACACAACGAGAAGCTCGAGTTTTTTCAGGGCATTTTTTACAAGTTCCTGGTCTGAGAAATCATATGGAAAACTCGACTCAATTAGAATAAGAGCTTTTATTTCTCCTTTATCAATTCTTTCAAGGATTTCTGTAAAAGGCATGCTTCCTTTTGCAGCAAGGGCTGCTCCGAATGAATTGGCACCCTGCATCAGATAGAAAAGACCGGCTTTTTTCCCTGCCGCTTTGAGAAGTACTGCAATATCTGCTGTTAGATTTACGGTAGACAAACCTGTAATTTCAGTTCCACATATTATTGCAGGATGGAGGCTTTTTTTGATACGCTCTCCTGTGGCTTCAAATTCGTTATTCTCTGTTATGTTTTTTATGAGTCCATGCAATGAAGAATCGATATTATGGGGTGTCTGTGACAAGTGCTCGAATTTAAATGGAAGAACAACAGGACGCGGGTCAAGTATTACAATCTTTGCCCCTCTTCGGTTTGCCTGGCGCATGGCAAGGGCAAGCATTGGGGCTTCATTTACAGGGTCAGCACCTGTTGCAAGGATGAAATCCGCATTTTCAACATCCTTCAGCGAAATTGCAATATCCTTTTTGAGCCTTTCCACAGCAGCAGTTATTTTAGACTGCTGGAAACGATCCATGAAGAAGCCAGGGTTTTGCCAGTTCATGTTTCTGCTGATGGCTTTAAGGCTGTCATGGGTTTCTACGCTGGCGTTAGTCGATGTCATGCAGACTATAGCCTTTGAACCGTATTTTTTTGAGATATCCAAAAGCTTTGATGAAGCATACTTAAGTGCATCATCAAAGGTAGAACTAGTTGTGCCTATTCTTACATTTCGCGGTCTTTCAGGATTATTTGCAAAAGAAAACCCGAATCTGCCCCTGTCGCATATGAAATAGCCATTAACATCCCGGTTATGCCTTGCCTCAATTCTGATAATTTCCCTGTATCTGGAGCTTACCACCGTGTTGCAACCCAGAGAACACATGATGCAGATGGATGGGGCTCTTTCTAGATCCCATCTCCTTGCCTTGAAGCGGGCCTTTTTGTCCGTAAGAACCCCTGTAGGACATAGATCTATGAGATTGCCTGAAAAAGGGCTCTGGAGACTTCCATCGGAAAATCTTCCAAAATAAGTCCTGTTTGCAATTCCCATGGCACCAAAGTCATTGTAGCCGCTGTATTCCTGATAAAAGCGACGGCAGCGATAGCAGTGGATGCATCGGTTCATTTCGTGTTGGATAAACTCTCCAAGATACTGATCCCTGAAGGTGCGTTTTTTCCATGAATAGCGTCGCATGACATGTCCTGATGATGCAGTTTGATCCTGAAGAAGGCAATGTCCTCCTTCATCACAAACAGGGCAGTCATGTGGGTGATTCAGCATAAGGAGTTCTATCACATGACGCCTGAATTCAACTGCTTCATGGTCTGTGGTGGAAACCACCATAGAGTTTTTGGCCTCAACCATGCAGCTCATATGCAAGCCTTGAACAGGGCCGTCCAGAAACTTAACCGCGCACATTCTGCATGCCCCTGCTGAACCCAGTGCAGGATGATAGCAGAAGCGTGGTATCATGATCCCGGCCTTTTCTGCTGCATCAATCACCATGGTGCCATTGGTGACTTCAATTTTTCGATCATCTATGATCAGTGTCGGCATTAAAATCTCCGGTATAAGGTCACGATAGCATGTCCTTCTGAATGAACGGACATTTTCGCTGGCTTATGTGTTCACGCACCTCATCTTCAAAATAGGTCAAGAGACTCTCCACTGGTGCCGCTGCACCTGGAGCAAGGGCGCAGTAGGAATTGGAAATAAATTTACTCATCCGTTGAAGCCATGAAATGTGTTCTTCCTTTCCTTCACCGTTTTCTATGCGAAAGAGTATGTCTCTTATGAACGGGATTCCCTCCCTGCATGGAGTACACCAGCCGCAGGATTCTCTGGCAAAAAAGTCTATCATGTTAAGGGTTGCACCCACAAGACATGTCTTTTGATCAAAGACTATCACGGAGCCTGTTCCAAGGCGATGTCCAGCCCTTTTCAAGGATTCAAAATCCATCTCTATGTCATACAAGTCCTTTGGAAGAAAGCGGGTGGATGCTCCTCCAGGAAGACATGTCTTGTATTGATATCCTGGAGGAAGCCCCCCTGCATGATCTTCAATGATTTCACTGAGCCTTGTTCCCATTGGAAGTTCAAAACATCCTGGATTTTTTACCCTGCCACTTACACAGTATAGCTTTGTACCTGCTCCGGTTGAAGTCCTTGAAAGGCTCTTGAACCAGTCATGACCATTTCTGATTATATGTGGAACACAGGCAAGAGTTTCAACATTATGGGTCACAGTAGGAAGATTCCAGAGACCTTTTTCTGTTGCATATGGCGGAGGCTGGATTGGATTTGCCCTTTTCCCCTGTATAGCATTTATCTGGGCAGTATTTTCTCCGCATATGTATCGCCCTGCGCTTCTGTGAATAGTTATTTCCATTGAAAATGAGCTTCCAAGGATATTTTTTCCTAAAAAACCTGCCTGCCTTGCGTTTGAAACTTCTCTTTCCAGTATCCTTGCAGCATTTTCATAAGATGATCTTATGAAAATGATTCCTCTTTCGGCAAACACAGAGTATCCCGCAATTATCATTCCTTCTATAATCTGGTGGGGATCTGCATGAATAAGAACCCTGTCCTTGAAAGTACCTGGCTCCATTTCATCAGCATTGCAGACAATGAATCTCGGAAAAGGCGCATTATCTGCCACAGTCATCCATTTTTTCCCTGCCGGGAAACCAGCACCTCCTCTTCCCAGAAGCAGCGCATCCAGGGCAATGCTCCTTATCTCTGAACCTGAATATTTCTTAAGCGCTTTTTCCAGGGCTTCATAACCCCCGCTTTTGCAATATTCTTCAAGGGTTGCGATGCGCTCAGGATGCCTGTTTTTAAATAGGACTTGCATGGTCATTGATTAGTCCAGATTTTTAAGAATATCATCGATCTTCTCTGGGGACAGCCTTCCATAAACCCTGCGATTTATCATCATGGCCGGAGAGCGGTCGCAATAGCCTATGCAGCAGGTAGGAAGAAGAGTAAAACGACCATCATGAGATGTCTGGCCGTAATCGATGTTCAGTTTTCTTCGGATATGATCAAGTACACTGCCATATTCATTCATCCAGCACACGACTCCGTCACAAACATGTATGACATATTTTCCAACAGGTTTTCTGTATATGAATTCATAGAAAGTTGCTATTTCTTCTATTTCAAGATGGCTCATCTCAAAAAGCATGGAGACTTCAGCCAGAAGTTCATCACTTAAATACCCGTATCTGTCCTGGAGAGAAAATATGGTATCAACTATCTGCTCCCGCGGATGGTCTGAAGCAGATATCCTGTTTTCTAAAAAATGCCTAAAGTCTTCTTCTATCATATTTTCCTTTTTTCTCAGCGATCAATATCAGGCAGCAAATAATCCACAGAACCAATTATAGCAATGAAGTCAGAAATGGAATGACCTCTTGCCATAACCGGTATTGTCTGGACATTGGCAAAGGCAGGAGCTCGTATCCGCATTCTGTAAGCACTTCCAAGTCCGTCGCTTACAACATAATAGCCTTGATCCCCTCGGGGTGATTCTGCCGCAGCGTATGCTTCCCCTTTTGGGATTTTAGGGCCTCTTGCAGTATTGACAAAATGATGAATAAGGGTTTCTATGTTTTTTAGTGTTTCATCCTTGCGGGGTATGCTGAAGCGACAGTCCTGACTCATATATTCTCCGCCAGGCATATTCTCGCTAGCCTGCCTTATGATCCTCAAGCTTTGCCGCATTTCTTCAACGCGTACAAGATAGCGTGCGTAACAGTCTCCTTCGTCTGAAACAGGGATATCAAAATCAAAATTCTCATATCCGGAATAAGGGAATTTCTTTCGCAGATCCCAGTCCATGCCGCTTGCTCTTAGCATAGGGCCTGTTACTCCCCATTCTATGGCATCCTTGAGGGAAAGGCACCCTACTCCAAGAGTGCGTGCCTTGAAAATGGGATTTTTAGTGGTGAGAGTCTCATATTCCTTCAGACGACAAGGAAATATTCTTATGAAATCATCCACAGCTTCTTTCCAGCCATCAGGAAAGTCAGAGGCAACACCGCCTATTCTGAACCAGGAAGGATGAAGTCTTCCTCCTGTTATAAGTTCAACTATGTCCATGATCTGCTCCCTTTCCCTGAAAGTATAGAAAGTAGGAGTCATGGCCCCTAAATCATGGGCAAAAGTTCCAAACCAGACAAGATGATTATTCAGCCTGAACAGCTCGCTCAGCATAATCCTCATGAACTTTGCCCTGTCCGGGACCTTTATGCCGGCAAGTGTTTCAACAGCCAGAAGATATGAAAGGTTGTTTGCAGTCCCGTTCATGTAATCGACACGGTCAGTATATGGTATGAACTGATGCCAGGACTGACGCTCTCCAATTTTTTCAACCCCCCTGTGGTGATAGCCTATATCCATTTCTATATTTGATATTTGTTCTCCGTTTAGAGCCACTACAAAACGCATCAGGCCATGGGTGCTTATGTGATGGGGGCCAATATTCAGGAGAAGTCTTTTTTCCCCGTCATTATCATGAAGATAGACCCCTGCATCAAGTGGCTGATAACGTCTGGCATCTTCTGCGGTGTAAGGGGGCATCTGAGTGGCACGGCCCTGATATGTTTTGAGAAGTGGGTGACCTTCCCAGTCATGAGGCATTAAGAGGCGTTTTAAGTTCGGATGTCCCCTGAAACCAATCCCAAACATGTCATGTACTTCACGTTCGTACCAGTTGGCATTTGGCCAGAGCTTTGAAATACTTTCGATTTCTGGCTTAAAGCCATTAAGGGGGGCTTTGATGCGAATCCTTCTCGGGCCATCAAAAGAAAGAAGATGATATACAAGTGTAAAATCAGAATAAAGACTTTTTTCTGTTCTTGCCGATTCATCCACTGCAGTAATGTCTTCAAGGCGTAAAAATCTAGGCGAAGCCTCATTTTTTAAAAATCTCAGGATTTCATGACTTTGCTCAGGATTTACCACTAAACTCATCATGTCTGAAGTTGCCCCTTCAGTCTTTACAGCATTTCCGAATCTTTCCAGCATCTGGCCATGAAGCGAGAGATCGCTTGATCTAAGCTCAATTCTTTGAGCAGGCGCAGTCCACATCAATTCCGTACGGTTTTCAAAGAAGAAAGGAGGGGTTGCTGCAGTTCCCCGTACTGGGATTCCTTCAAAGCCCGGACCTCTTGGGTCACGGCTTTTGCTTATACCATCTACAAGAACAGGTTTCTGTGTTCCCTGGCTTCCTCCTTCAATATTCAGGACAGAGAGGGCCGGGCTTTCTTCTCTTCTGATTTTTTCCTGAAGAAGCGTAAGGGCTGAAAGCACTGCTTCAGGTCGCGGGGGACATCCCGGAATGTAGATGTCTACTGGAAGTATCTGGTTAACTCCCTGGACAACGCTGTAAACATCGTACATACCTCCTGAATTAGCGCATGAGCCCATTGAAATAACCCACTTCGGCTCAGCCATCTGCTCGTAAAGACGAAGGACAACAGGGGCAATTTTTTTAAAAAGAGTGCCTGAAATTATGAGAAGATCTGCCTGTCGCGGAGACCCCCGCATCACTTCTGCGCCGAATCTGGACATGTCATAACGTGACGTCAATGCCGCTGCTTCTTCTACAAAACAGCAGGAAAGCCCGAAAAACATGGGCCACAGGCTATACTGCCTTGACCAGTTTATGAGGGCATCCAATCTGGTTAAGAGGAAGTTGTGTTGCTGCAGGATTCTTCCGATTCTTTTGACTGCCAATTGAGCCCACCTTTTTTCCAGACGTAGAAAAGTCCAAACAGAAGAAGTAATATGAAAAAAGTCATCTGAATCCAGCCAACCCAGCCAAGTCTGTAGAAAGAAACTGCCCAGGAAAAAATAAAGGCGGCCTCGACATCGAATATAAGAAAAAAGATTGCAACCAAATAGAAAGGCGCAGGTGAAAGGATTTGTGCAATTCCCGTAGGTGTGATCCCACTTTCATACTGAAGAAGTTTTTCACGGTGTAAAATTTTCCTGCCTAGAAACGAGCACAGAAAAAGAAGTATGGCAATAAGACCAATTACCATGATGCTGTATATCATCAGGGCAAGCAGGCCCGGTTCCCATGGTGATAATGCTGCTGAAATATCTGTTCTTTGCATTTATTACTGTTTATCAGAACAGGAAAGAGAATTTCAATAGATTTTTCAGCGATTGGGATGATAACGAAAAAATTTATAAAGTCAGAAGCCATACCCTCAGAAGCTCGCTGACTCCCCATGCCTGGGCATCGCAACCCCTTGGTGTGTGTGGATAATCACCGTCAAGGATTTCAGGAACGTGGTTAATACAGCCGCTTTGAATCAGGTTTATGCTACTGTAAAGAATAGCCCTTGCAGCATCTTTTCCGTCTTTACCATAACATTTCATCCAGGCTTCGCAGTAGGAAGGAAAAAGCCATGTCCAGGCGGTCCCGTTGTGGTAGGCTGGTTTTCTTCTTGTGTCTTCGTCTCCTGTATATTTGCCCTGATATGGGTGATAAGGGTCATTTACGAGCTGTCCGCTATGTCTGATTTCAAGGGGGTGTTTGAGTGGCCTGTCTGCAAGGCTTCTTATAGCGCCTGGAACTAGAAGTTCTTCACATGCCTTAAGTATTTTTTGCGAACTGCCTTTGTTTGAAATGAGCCCCATGGTTATTGCAAGGAGTTGGTTAGGTCTTAGGGCATCATCTTTTTGAGCCATTCTTGCAGAAATCCCTGGTGCGGCATGCAGGCAATCTGAAAGAAACCCTTCTTCCTTAAGAAAAAAAAGCTCCATTACAGAACTCCTTACTTTCTCGGATAGTTTTTTCCATTTTTCAGTTTTTGCCTTATTGTCGTAACATGCTAAAAATGTCAGAGCTGAAAACCATAGTGCCTGTATCTCAACAGGATAGCCTTCCCTGGGGGTTCCTGCAGGATGATTGGTGTCCATCCAGGTATAATGAGCAGGGCTGAAAACAAGACCTGACTCAGAATCCAAGCAAATACCGTTTATTGTTCCAGAAAGATAGGACTCCCCTATTGAAACTAGGACTTCAAGAAGAGTTCTGTTACCGCAGGGTTGGTTTAAAAACCCTTCATGTCCTTCTGCATTTATCAGATCTCTGCATGCTGCAAAAAACCATAACTGCGCGTCAGAAGTGTCTCTATTGCCGGCATCATAACCGTTTATCATGTTGGGAAGGGTTCCCTGTTGCTCAAACTGGCCAAATTGTATGAGCACATCTTTTGCATCCTGGTAAAAACCGGCAGCAATCATGCCACGGACAACTATGAGGGCATCTCTGCCCCAGTCCAGAAACCAGGGATAACCCGCAATAACTGATTTTAACCCCCCCCTTTTTACTATGTATTGTTTAAGAGTGTTTTTTAGTATTTCTGTAAATGAACGTGAGGAAGGATTGTCGAAAAAACCAGTTATATTTTTTGGCGCTGTATTTATGCTTGTCCTGAAGGCCGTATCTGAAGATGTTATCTGAGCGCTGAGCCCTGCTTTTTGTCCTCCTTTTAAAGGAATGGAAAAATATCCAGGGCTGAAAAGATCAGAATCCGGGTCAAGCCCTCTTGCTGCCTCAACTGGACGATGAGTCATGTACTGCCACTGTGGTTCAGTATGATAATTACCTCCTGAAAGTCTTATTTCCAGTTTATGGTATGGATCAGGCTGAAAGACAAAACCTTCTGAGGTTGCAGCAGTACTTTTATGAAAGATATTTTCAGGCCCTAGATAGGCTTTGGTGGTTTCATGAAAGCTTCTGTTTTCAATGTCTGGTCTCAGTATAAGCTGAATAGGTTTACTGTCAGGAAGAAAAGATGGTTCACTGTCTTTAGGGTACCTGAAGAAAGTCATCTGAAGAAGGTTTTCATTTGGATCTATCTTCATCCCGATTACAATGAAAACATATTCGCCCTGACCCATCGGGACACAAAACCGCCACAGTCCCCAGCCTTCGTCATCTATTCCGAAGGCATCGAAACAATCCATGCATATTTCAGTTGAATAACCCTGAAAAAGCCCCCATGCCCTGAAGCGCGACAGCATGATCCAGCGATTTTCAGGGATGGCCGGATTTAAATTTGCCGCAAGAAGTGCATCATACCGGCTGTACAGATTGCCCCAGTCAATGGGGGCACGCAGAACTGCTCCTCTGCTGTTGGCTGATAAAAAAAGCGTCTGCTTACCTGCAACCTGCGATCTGTGGAAGAGCTGCTTTATTTGTGGATCTTCACCAGGGGCAGATAAATACAGCAGATGGGAATCGACGTGATGACATTTTTCGGGCATATAAACCGAGAGCTTTAAAATGATGGAGCATGGACAGATCGAGGATGGCAGGGGGGTAAATAATGCAAAATGGCTATTGTCCGGCCCGGCAAAACTCTGTTCCTGGTTAAAGGTTCTGTTGCCGTCTGTGATTTTTGCCCTGAAAGATTTTTTTGCCTTTACAAGCAGAAAATGTCCAGGGGGAACTATAACATGGCGTTTTGAATCATTCGGCCATTGCCAGGTGACAACTCTTGGGGATTCACTGCCTGAAGGATTAAGCATTTTGCAGCAAGCAACAGGGTCGGAGGCCAAAAGCCTTGCTGCCTTGTCAATATCTATCAGTCCTATATCCTTGACCCCGTTGTATGTTTGCAATATGTCGAGAACCTTGGCTTTAAGGTGCTGACTTTCTATCCTTTCAGCTAAAAGCGATGGATGTTCCAGTTCGCTGCTGAGATTCCTCAGGTCTTCATTATCTTCTGTCAAACAAAAGACCTGCCCTGGAGCAAGTCTTAAAAAATGGCTTTCATCTGATTCTGAAAGCTGAATACTTCCACCTGTTAAGAGATCCCATAATAAAAGCTTTGAATGATGAGGTTCCCAGCAAGCTGTTACTGGATTCAGGTCATCAAGATTGACAACTATCACAAGTTTTTTCCCTGAAGGTTCATGAAACCGGAGAAGAACAACATGGTTTCCATGCCCTTTCTGAATGAGTTTGACAGATGTCTTATCATGAAAAACAGGATGGATATTTAAAATGGCTGTAAGGCGTCTGATAAGATCGACCTGGTTGGGTTCTGATCCCCAGTTCAGGGAAGGAGATTCGTGGACATTGATTTTTTCTGTTGCAAGCCATTCCACCCCATTTGCAAACCCGAAGCCTCCATTTATCGAAAAGAGGGCACAAAGAGCAGTTCTCATGCCTGCATAAATATGTGATCTTGCTGCAAGTCTGTTGTTGTCATGGGTTTCCGCAAAATGGACAAGAAGTCCGTCTTTGACAGAAATATCCGTAAACAAAGGAATATAGGATTCTATCTGATTGCGGTCATAGTTTTGAAACAACTCTGAATATGCCCAGTCAAAATTGGCTGTGTTCAGAATGTCCCTTGCAACAGATATTTTTCCGCCAAGACCTTCCAGGAAGAAAATCGTATCAGGATATTGCTCTCTAACTACTGCAACAATGTATTTCCATGCAGGAACAGGTATCATGTACCCTGCATCGCATCTGAACCCGTCAACTCCTCTTTTGCACCAGGTCAGAAAAACTTCTGCCATGTATTTCCAGAGTTCGGGTTTGGAATAGTCAAGACGGGTAAGATCTTCCCACTGAATGCCCCATGCTCCAGGGACCTCGATTCGTCCGTCCTTGTCACGAACCAGCCATTCGGGATGGGTTTCATGAAGTGAGGCAGCCCATCCCGTGTGATTTGTTGCAATATCAATGATGATTCCTGCATTCCTGGTGTGAACGGCATCTACTAACTCGATGAATTGCTCAAGGGGGGTTGCCTTAGGATCAAACTCGGCAAGAGCCGGATCTACTGCTGTGAAGCTGAGGGCTGCATAAGGGCTTCCAAACCTGCCCATCCTGGCATAGGTGGTGGGAGTTGGGTGTACCGGAAGAAGGTGTAAAAATCTGCATCCAAGCCTTCCAATGATAAAATCGAGTTCCTCAATCAGATTTCTGAATGTTCCGGACTTTGGGATTACAGTATATCCTGCCTTGTCCAGCTCGTTAACAAAGAATTTTTCATCTTTTCCAGGTGTTGCCTTTCCTGCCTTGTTCGGGCCGAATTGACGTACAAAAGCATTGTAAATGCTGTTGGCGCAGCATGTGCTTGAAGATCTGACATTTATAATTGTATTAGAGCCTTCAGGCCATTCCGGATCTGATTTACCATCTTCTAGAAAAAAACATTTGGCTTCACAATGACCGATTTCAGCCAGTGGAAGGGTAATCTGAAAGAGACGATCATGAATCATTACCATTGGGATGTCAAACCAGTCATGTCCGAGGAATGGCTTGTCGTTGTCAATATGTTCGATTATTTCCTTGCGGCTGGTTGCAATATGGCCTATATTTGTTCTTATCCAGGCTTTGCCCTTTAAAGCGTGATCGAGCGAAAGGCTGAATTTAAGGCAGTCGCCTCTAAATGCCTGAATATGTATTCCAGGTATCGGGTTTTGTTTAAGACGACTTGAAACGGTCATGGATGAGTAACAATAAGCACATTATTTTTTGTTCCAAAACAGTTCATGGATGTTAGGCTGTTATGCTGGTCTAGTTTCCACTGCCCGTCCACAAGGAATTTATATTCATAGCGTCCGGCGTCAAGCATTAGAATTTTTTCCCATGTTCCGGTTTTGTTCTTTTTCATGGGATGGGCTGTCTTGTCCCAATTGTTGAAGTCGCCAGCCAGTGACACCTGAATTGCTTCAGGGGCATTCAGTGAAAAAACTGTCCTTCTTTTTTTGCTTTTAGATGCTGGCATTGCCATTGTTGACCTCCTTAGGAGTAAGTTTCTGACGGCACCTTCAAAAAAGTCTGGATGCTGCAATCTGGCCATCCTTAATGATTAAAGCCAGAAGTGCTATTAAGGTGGAAACAGTCAAGTAAAAGCTTGAAAATTCATCAGCATAGTCATGTGAAATTCACAGGGTGATGACGTTTGCAAGGCTGAATAAATAGGGTCGAAAAATAAAAACACAAGAATTATTTATGCTATCTAAAATGAAATCCTCAACTTGTCAACGTATTTTAATGGAGATCAATATACACATGGAATTGCTGTACTAATATTGACTTTTAGAACTCTATCATATAGGTTATTGACCGTGTATTCAGTCTATCTGCATGAATACCCGAGAAGTTATATAACACTCTGTAAGGAAAGAGATAGCCTGTCTTGATGCTTGAAGATATCATATCGTATGCCAATAATCTTGAGAGGGTTTTGGATAACCTTAAAGAAGGCATAATTGCTCATGATACTGAAAGACGCATTTTTTATTTCAATCGGGAAGCTGAGAAAATAACTGGATTTTCCAGAAATGAAGTGATGGGAAAGGATTGCCATCTTGCCTTTGGCAAGCCTTTTTGCGGAAACAGATGTGATTTCTGTAATGATAATCCCGTCCCTGGTGAAAAAGAAGAATATCTTACCCATATTCAGACCAGGAACGGAGATTTCAGGTGTATCGAAATGCGTGTTACTTCAATGAGAGACAATATCGGAAATCTTATTGGGGTGTTGGCTGCTTTCAGAGATGTGACTGGTTTGTTAAATCTTCAGTTAAAGGCTGAAAAACCGCAGGGGTTTGCCGACATCATTGGCCAGGATGCAAGAATGATTGAAATTTTCAACCAGATTCGAAACATTGCTGGTTATGATTATCCTGTTCATATTTCTGGTGAAACTGGAACAGGAAAAGAGCTGGTTGCAGCAGCACTTCACAGTGAAAGCCCCAGAAGAGGCGGACCATTTGTACCCATAAACTGCGGGGCACTTCCCGATGGCCTAATTGAAAGCGAGCTTTTCGGACATGTAAAAGGCGCTTTTACGGGTGCTATAAGGGACAAAAAAGGAAGGTTTGAACTTGCTGACGGCGGAACCGTTTTTCTTGATGAAGTGGCTGATCTTAGCAAGCCGGTTCAGGTGAAGCTTCTGAGGTTTCTTCAGGAAGGGGAGTTTGACAGGGTTGGGGGTGAAAAACCAGTTTCAGTAAATGTGAAGGTAACTAGTGCTACCAATAAGGATCTAAGGAAAGAAGTTGAGATGAACCGTTTCAGGGATGATCTTTACTATCGCCTGAATGTCATTCCCATTCATCTTCCTCCGTTAAGGGAGCGAAAAATCGACATTCCTCTCCTTGT
This sequence comes from Desulfobacteraceae bacterium, assembly GCA_037439445.1. Classification (GTDB taxonomy): domain Bacteria; phylum Desulfobacterota; class Desulfobacteria; order Desulfobacterales; family Desulfatirhabdiaceae; genus JBBIWB01. Next base: position 20,335 of record JBBIWB010000011.1, read on the forward strand.
TGAACATTTTTTGCAGGAAGCTGCCAAAAGAAACGGCCATAAACCCTTAAGGATTTCTAAAGACGCACTGTCTCTGTTTACAGCATATGGATGGCCGGGAAATGTCCGTGAGCTTCAAAATGCCATTCAGTATGCTGTTGTCAAATGCAGGGGAAACATCATCCTCCCTGAACACATTCCTTTTGAAATAGGCTACAGGAATCAACTGGAAAGACAGCAGGAAAATTCCGACAAACTGAACGACTACATTGTGAAATCAGCTCTTGAGACGACAGGCGGGAACAAGGTAAAGGCTGCAAAATTTTTGGGTGTAAGCAGGGCAACTCTTTACAGGTACTTCAAAAAAAATGTTTAAATATTCAGGGAAAAGAGTCCTCATTACAGGTGGACTTGGTTTTATCGGATCAAATCTTGCCCGTCATCTTGTATCCGTATCAGCAGAAGTCACTCTTGCCGATAGTCTTATTCCCCAGTACGGCGGGAATCAGTTCAATATCCATGATTTCAAGGACAAGGTTTGCGTAAATGTCTGCGATATCCGGGATCCCCATGCCATGGCTTATCTGGTACAGGGCAAAGACTATATTTTTAACCTTGCTGGTCAGACCAGTCACATGGATTCCATGACAGACCCCCAGACAGACCTGGAAATAAATGCTAAGGCCCAGCTATCCATTCTTGAAGCTTGCCGCAAAACCAACCGCGATGTAAAAATAGTATTTGCCAGTACCCGCCAGCTTTACGGAAAACCTAAATACCTCCCTGTGGATGAAGCTCATCCTGTTGAGCCAGTAGATGTTAACGGAATCAACAAGCTTGCAGGTGAGTGGTATCATCTTCTTTATAACAATGTCTATGGCATTTGCGCATGTGCTTTAAGGCTTACCAATACTTTCGGACCTGGAATGAGGGTAAGGGATGCTAGACAGACTTTTCTGGGTATCTGGGTTCGTAAGCTAATTGAAGGAAGTTCTATACAAGTATTCGGAGACGGCCTGCAGTTGCGCGATTTTAACTATGTGGATGACTGTGTTGAGGCCTTGCTCATGGCAGGTGAAAGTGATAATGCAAATGGCAGGGTATATAACCTTGGAAGCAAAGAGGTGATTTGCCTTAAAGACCTGGCAGAAAAAATGACGAGCCTTGGTTACGGCGGCAGGTTTGAACTTGTTGCGTTTCCGCAGGATCGTAAGTCAATCGATATAGGAGACTACTATGGAGATTTTTCTTTGATAAGAAAGGAACTGGGCTGGTATCCCAGGATAGATCTGGAAGAAGGCCTGAGAAGAACTATTGACTATTACAGACTCCATCACCGTCATTACTGGTAAAGCCCATGATCCTGATGAACGATTTCAAAGCAATTCCTGCTGAATTGCGCCAGGCGATAATGGATGCTGTCAAGAGGGTAATTGATTCAGGATATTATATTCTGGGAAAAGAAGTTATAGATTTTGAATGTGAGTGGGCTAAGACATGCGGAACAGGTTTTGCCATCGGTGTCGGAAATGGACTTGATGCCATAGAGATTGCCCTCAGAGTTTTGAATATAGGCCCTGGTGAAGAAGTTATTACAACCCCCATGACAGCCTTTGCATCAGTTCTGGCAATAATGCGTGCTGGTGCAATTCCAGTGCTTGCAGATATCATTCCTGAAACTGCCCTGATGGATACGGAGAGTGTAAGGCGCTGTATTTCTGATAAAACCCGTGCTGTTTTACTGGTTCATATATATGGTCAGGTTTGCCATATGGATGAGTGGAACGGAATATGCCGTGAAAGAGGAATAGCGCTTATTGAAGATTGTGCCCAGGCCCATGGAGCAACATGGCAGAGAAAAGTTGCCGGCTCTTTTGGTTCAATCGGAGCATACAGCTTCTATCCAACTAAAAATCTTGGTTCTTTAGGAGATGCAGGAGCACTTGTGACAAATGATTCAGATCTGGCAAACAAGGCCAGATGCCTGCGCAATTATGGACAGAGTATTCGTTACTACCATCCTGTGATTGGCATGAACAGCCGTATGGATGAAATTCAAGCCGCAATTCTTTCAGAGCAACTGAAGTGGCTTCCTCAATTTACAGAGCGTCGTAGAATGATTGCCTCAGCATTTCGTACGGGAATTAAAAATCCAAGAGTCCGCCTTCTTGCAGAACCTGAAGAAAGAGAATCCCATGTATATCACCTTTTCGTTGTGGCCTGTGATGACAGGGATGAGCTCCAGAGGCACATGAACATGAAAGGGGTTCAGACTCTTGTTCATTATCCTGTCCCAATTCACCACCAGGAGCCTTGCCTTTCAATCAAAAAGGATCCTTTAGGCTTGTTCCGTTCAGAGGCCCACGCAAAAACCTGTCTTTCTATACCATGCAATCCCCAATTGACTGATAGTGATCTGGAAATAGTAATCGATGCGGTTAATTCGTTTTGATCCTGTGCAGCAATGAACTGAAATTAAGAAATACATATGGAAAGAGATGAATACGAGCGCATGGCTGTTATGGAAGAAACGATGTGGTGGTATCGCGTCCTGCACTTAAGGCTTGCAGAGGCCATCTTGAAGCTTGATTTATCTGATGGGTCATGCCTTCTGGATGCAGGGTGCGGTACTGGTGGATTCATTCAAAAACTTCAGAAAATTTTACCCCATATCAGGCTGACCGGGTTGGAAATGGACATTTTTGCTTCAAATATCTGCAAGGGTAAAACGAGTGATTGTGCTGTAAACGGCAATGTCAATAACATGCCCTTTCTATCAGAGATCTTCGATGTCATAGTATCTTCAGATGTTTTATATCACAGGTCTGTGGATGAAGAAGCTGCACTCATAGAATTTTACCGATGCCTGAAAAAAGGAGGAACCCTTTTGTTAAATCTTCCTGCTTACGACTGGATGAAATCAGGGCATGATAAAAATATACATACTGCCCGCCGCTATACTGTAAAAGGAGTAAAAAAATTGTTAAATAGAACTGGCTTTGAGATTAAACAAACAGGGTACTGGAACAGCCTGCTTTTTCCTGTAATGATGTTGTGGCGCCTTACTGTAGGACGTTTTGAGGATTCAAGCGATGTTAAGGCTTTTCCTGAAAGAATAGACAGGTTGTTTTATTCAATTGCTGCAACAGAGAATACTTTGGCAGAACAGGGTATCAGGTTCCCATTCGGAGGATCTGTTTATGCTTATGCGGTGAAACCATGAAAAACACAGAACCTTTATTTGAGCTCTCTATTGTAGTTCCAGTATATAACGGCGCAAAAAGTGTCCCGAATCTTGTAGAGGCATTAAGTGCCCTTGAGGTTTCCGGGGGGCTCGAGATTGTTCTTGTTAATGACGGGAGTCCTGACAAATCGCTGGATGTTTGCCTTGATCAGTGCAGGCTTAACAAAACAGCGGTGTCTGTGATCAATTTATCGCGAAATTTTGGTGAGCACAATGCAGTTATGGCAGGTCTGACTTACGCCAGGGGAGCTTACATCATAACTATGGATGATGACCTGCAAAATCCACCTGAGGAAGTCCTGCGTCTTTGGCTTCATACTAAAAATAACTGTTATGATGTTGTTTACACCTATTATGAAAAGAAGAAGCATTCATTCTGGCGTAATCTTGGCAGCAGTATTGCAAACTGGGTTGCTGATGTCCTGATTGAAAAACCAAAAAGGCTTTATCTCTGCAGCTTTCGATGTATGAGCTCCTTTACGGTTAAATCCATTCTTTCTTACACAGGCCCATTTCCTTATGTAGATGGTCTTATAATGCAGGTGACAAAAAACATAGGGCAGCTTGAGGTAAAGCACATGGCTCGTGCTGTAGGACGAAGCAATTACACGATTAGGCGTCTTATCAGGCTTTTCATGTCATTGTTCATAAATTTCTCTGTAATGCCTCTGAGAATAAGCACAATTATAGGGTTTATTTTTGCAGGCATAGGCCTTTTAGGTTTCATTTTCGTTCTGATTGAAGCAATTATGGGATCAACTCCTCAGGGCTGGGCATCACTTGCTGCAGCAACTCTTCTGCTTGCAGGAGTTCAGCTTATCATGTTAGGCATAGCAGGGGAGTATATAGGACATCTGTTTCTCACCATTAACAAGAAACCACAGTTCATAATTCGTGATATTGAATATAATCAGCTTGCAAATGGAAATAAAAGATGACTTTATCCTATCTGTCGCTGTCAGCAAGTATTTTTTTTGGTGTTGCTGGACAACTGCTTCTGAAATCAGGGGCAATGAAGGAAACTCTGCGTGCACAGATTCTTGCGCCTCAAACCATACTTGGCCTTGGAATATATTTTATTGCAGCAGTCCTTTACATATTTGCGTTGAGAAAAATTCCGGTTTCCATTGCATTTCCTAGTGTTTCTGTTTCTTATGTCATAGTCGCAATCCTTGCCCATTTACTATACTCTGAGCCTTTAAGCTTTCCTGTCATAGGGGGCATAATTTTTATAATAATTGGTGTGGTATTGATTTCAAGTCAAATGTGATAAGCTTTTAAAAAATTCATAATCACTGCTTCAAGACAAGGATTCGTTCAATGAGATATCCAAAGGAAGTTGTTCTTAAAGAAAATAAGGAGGCTGTAATACGCCTGCTTGAAAAATGTGATGAAGCTTTGCTGAGAAAGTTCTATCTCGAACTTCCGGATTCTGACAGGTGGTTTATGCGTTATGATGTGCTTGATCCCAAGGTAATCCTGATGTGGATTGATAACATAGATCTGGCTACTGATTTTTCCATTGTAGCTTTATCTGATGACAGGATCGTAGGGCATGCAAGCCTTCATCTGAGGGGATTCGGCTGTACCAGGCATATTGGAAAAATAAGGATTGTGATCCTGCCTGAATACCGCCATATCCGATTGGGAACCTGGATGATGCTTGATATCATCCAGTTGGGAATGGACAAGGGGCTTGAAGAACTCCGAGCAGATTTAATCTCAGGAATCGAAGATTCAGCCATAGAGGCTGCATTGAAGTTGGATTTCTTTGAAAGAACCAGAATAAGGAATTATGTCAGGGATACCAGCGGCAATCTTCATGATTTAGTGATCATGACCAAGAGGCTTCACAAGAACTGGGGAGATTATTAGCATGTTGATTTACAGCACTATGGATGAATGAAGTGATGGATGAATCAATATCAAAGACTCTTATATGGGAGACCCTTGTTGGAACGATTCGAATTCGTTCCTTTTGCACTAAAGATGAAATCAGTATGTGCAGCCTGGACGGGCAGTTTGGAATACACCCTCAGTATAAATCCCTTTATACAAAAAAAGACACTCTTGAAAGAATATCAGAACTGCCTGATGCCAATGTAGTTCTTGCTTTGATAGACTATCAGCATATCATAGGGTTTGGAGTTCTTGTTCATCCTGATCCGGAAGAACGGTGGTATGAATTAGGAGAGGGGCTTATGGCTGAAGTCAAGGCAGTTGAGGTTTGCAGGGACTGGCGCTCTACTGGCATAGCCAGGGGAATTCTTGGGCTTCTAGTCGATCATCCAAAGATAGAGGACATGATTGCCTACATGGTTGGGTATTCCTGGACATGGGATCTTGACGGAGCCCTTAAAAGCGCTCAGGAGTACAGGATGATGCTGATTCGCCTGTTCGGGAGTTTTGGATTTCAGGAATACCAGACAAATGACCCGAATATTTGCCTGAAAACCGAGAACATCTTCATGGCAAGAACTGGTGCCAACATCTCAAAAGACATTCGGGATAAGTTCAAATGGCTCAGATTTGGTCTGTCTCCTTCTTGATCTTGTGTATTTATAACAAACCGTCTTCCAGAAACAATTTGGCATCTCGGTCAGGGGTATGTCGCTTCTGGAGTCAGAGCCGGAATGTAGATGTCAACAGTGGTGCCCTTGTTCAATTCGGATTTTATCGAAATATAACCATCGTGTTTGTGAATGATTGAGTAAACTGTTGTGAGCCCAAGGCCCATTCCTTTTTGGGGTCCTAGTTCCTTGGTAGTGTAGTAAGGATCAAATATCCGCGGAAGATGCTCCGGAGGAATTCCTAATCCTTGATCTATTACCCTGATATGAATATAGTTATTGGGGATAAGAGAATTGACAGGAATCTGCTGCTTGCCTTGGGAAGTGATGTTGCTGGCCTGGATATGAACCTTGCCTCCGTTTGGCATTGCCTGAATGGCATTTGACAGCAAATTCTCAATTGCATAACTGATCAAGCTTTCGTCTGCATTTGAATTCCACAGATTATCTGATGACTCAAAGACAAATTGAATCCCAGGTCTGTTTTCAAAAGTTTTGATGGTTTTTCTTAAAAGATTTACTATCGAAAGAGGTTTTTTTGAAGGATGGCTGCCTTTGGACAAAACGATGAATTTGTTTATAAGCTCTTTTGCCTGATTACAGGTAAGCTCAGCTTTTTGAAGGATTTTAGATGCCTTGTCATCAGGATTCAGGTAAAGCTGTGCAAGAGAAAGATTGCCCATAATAGTCATCATCAGATTATTGAAATCATGGGCTATGCCACCTGCCAGAGTGGCAGTGAACTCCAGTTGCTGATTCTTTAATATCTGTTCCTGTAACAGCAGTTTTTCTGTTATGTCGTAAATTATACAAAAAATAGTTTGAACCTTGTTCTTATTGTCAATTTCCTGAAAGCCGTTAAACAGGATTCTGGCTGAAGAACCGTCTTTTTTGCGAACGTCCAGCTCAAGGCTATGGCAATTTCCTGAACTGCGGGTCAAAAAGCTTTCAAACTTGTCAGCATCAGAAGAGGACAGAAAATCAGTATACTTTGAGTGTAAAACATCTTTTTCTGCATAACCCATAAATGCTTCCCATGCAAGGTTAACTGACAGGATGCATCCGTTTACGTCAATGATTTGATAAGGGACAGGAGCTTTTTCATACATGAGGCAAAACCGATCCTCTATGGAATGAAGTGATTCCCGGGCAGTTTTTATCCGTAATATGGACTCTATGCGTTCAACCATCTCACTTCCTGAGACTGGTCTTTCAATATAACCATCAACTTCTGTTTCTGGCCCTTCAACCTGTTTTTCCGATGGTGTCATTTCCCTGGAAAGAAGGACAACAAGACACCTGTTTAAAACTGAATCAGCTTTTATCCTGCGGCATATTTCAATCCAGTTTATCTCCGGCATAACTACATTAATTAAAATCAAATCCGGTTTTATTTCTTCTGCAAGCCTGATTCCTTCTGTGCCGGTTAAAGCTCCTGCAACAGAATAGCCTTCGGATGCCAATATTTCCGAAGTTTCCTTCAGCATGACGGGGCTGTCATCAATAACAAGAATTCGTACCTGATCTGCCATAAGATGTGGTTCCATTTTTTACAAGACCATCATATTTTACAGAACTGCCGATATCAGCTTGATCAAAAAGCGTAAGTAATCTATAATGTGTACTCACATGATCAAGGGTTTTCCTATCCCTGGATATGAAAATCCTAAATAAAGTAATTCCTGCAAACACAGGAACTTCTAAAATTATATAATAATTTCATCTTTATATAATTATTTTATGAGAATTACCAGTTGATTCTTGCTTTCAAACAAAGGATTTTTTCTTGATAGTAAATCAGACAGGAAGAATTCTCGACAATCTCTACATGCTTGGAAATCCTTCGATTCCAGTCTATCTTCTGGACGGGGATAAACCAGCCATTTTTGATGCCGGATTTTCTTTTTTAGGGCATCATTATGCAGAAGCAGTTTCAGAAGTTCTGAAGGGAAGAAGTCCTTCATACTGTATTCTGACCCATTCACATTTCGATCATTGCGGATCGGTTTCCGTCCTCAAATCACATTTTCCTGAAATGATGGTAGTCTCATCAGAGCAGGCCAAAGCCGTTCTGTCAAGGCCAAAGGCAATCGCGCTGATAAAAGAACTTAACAGAGCATCTGTTGAAGTATCGATTAGAAATGGATTTTCCGTGGACTCAGCAATTGAATTTACGCCTTTTGACATTGAAATTACTGTAAAGGAAAACGATGAACTGATGGTATCTCCTGATAGAACCATAAGGGTAATAGAGACTCCAGGACATACCAGGGACTGTCTCAGTTATTATATTCCTGAAATCAAAGCCTTGATTTGCTCTGAGGCAGCAGGGGTTGCAGATACCACAGGCTATATCGTATCTGACTGTCTCGTCGATTATGACCAGTATGTAAGTTCAATGAAAAAGCTCGAGGCTTTGAAGCCGGATGCAATTTGTACTGCTCACAGATATGCCTTTACAGGCGATGATGCGAAAAAATATATACCAAGATCCATGTTGTATTGCGAAGAATTTAAAAATATAGTAGATGCTTTTCTTGCAGAAGAAGATGGGGATATTCATAGGGTCATGACAAGGATCAAGGCTGTGGAGTATGATGTAAAACTTGAACCAAAGCAGCCTGAACCAGCATATATTTTGAATCTTGAAGCACGTGTGAGGGCTGTAGGAAGATGCAAAGGATAGATTCAGAGATCATGCAGCCATTTCCTGATCTTGAGGTCAGGATTGCAGGGGGGCTTACCCTCAAAAACCCTGTAATGACTGCTTCAGGAACATTTGGATATGCAGGTGAATTTGTAGACCTTATGGATCTGAATCGCCTTGGTGCGATTGTCGTCAAGGGACTTTCTTTGGAGCCTTCTCCAGGGAATCCACCTCCAAGGATTGCGGAAACTCCTTGCGGGATGCTGAATGCCATCGGTCTTGAAAATGTAGGGATAGAGGCATTTATCTCCAACAAGCTCCCGTTTCTTAAAACTTTATCAGCCCCTGTCATTCTAAATATCTACGGAAAAAGCATAGAAGAATACGCTCAGCTTGCAAAGCGCATAGAAGATGTTGAAGGCATTGCCGCGATTGAGGTTAATATTTCATGCCCTAATGTTAAATCAGGCGGTATTGCCTTCGGAGTAGATCCATTGTCTGCATTTGAAGTGATCAGTGCTGTAAGGAAACAAACCCTTAAAACCCTTATTGCCAAGCTTTCTCCGAATGTGACAGATATTACACTGATAGCAAGAAGTGCAGTCGATGCCGGTGCAGACTGCCTGTCTTTGATAAATACTCTTACAGGCATGGCTATAGATATTGAAACCAGAAGACCAAAGCTTGCCAACATTACGGGCGGTTTATCAGGGCCTGCCATAAAACCCGTGGCTTTAAGAATGGTATGGCAGGTCGCTGGTGCTGTTTCGGTTCCAATAATTGGCATTGGAGGAATAATGAATGCTTCTGATGCCATAGAATTTTTAATTGCCGGTGCATCTGCAGTTCAGGTTGGGACAGCTAATTTTGTCAATCCCAGGGCAACCATGGACATAATCGATGGAATTGAAGAGTTTTTAATCCGTTATAATATTGAGAAAATTTCGGATATTATTGGAACCCTTATAACCACTTAGGAATAAATACAAAAAGGATAGAGTCATGGATTTTAATAACTATAAGTCAATTATTGATTTTGCCATTCAAATGGAAGTAGCGGCAGCAGCATTTTACGATGAAGTTTCAAGGGAAGAAACAAGAGTTGAAACAAAAAAAATGCTCCAGGATTTTGCCAATGAAGAAAGAAAGCACCGGGATCTTTTACAGAACCTCGACTGCACTGGCGAGTGTAAACTTGCCACCGAGGATTATAAATTCAAATGGATAACTGACATAAAGAGAAGCAATTATATGATTGATATCAAATGGCATAAAGGAATGTCTTACAGCGATATTTTGTTATATGCAATGAAACGTGAAGAAAAAGCCCTTGCTCTTTATAATGAAATGCAAATTAAGTCTGAAACAGAATCAGCAAAAAAAATCTTCAAAATATTGTGCCAGGAAGAAGCAAGGCATAAACTGTCCCTTGAAAAACTCTATGATGAGTATATGGCCAAGATGGGGGATTGAAGTTTGTTAGTTGTATCCTTTACTGCTCAAGCAGATAGACTATGATGTTTTAGACTTTTTGGAGCGCACCACGACAGGCAGATACAGGCGCATAATGAGTCCTTCACATGCCTATCAGCCTTCAGTCCTCAGTCTTAAGCATCCGGGCAGTTCGAAAAATGAAAAGAAAGGAAGTTTTTTTGTATGAAGCGAAAAAATATTGTACTGGTATTAATGGCCGCAGCCATTATGCTCTTTGGATCAATATCATATGCACAAGAGCTTAAGGTAGGAAGTAAGGCTTCTGACTGGTCTTTTCCGGATTCAGAAGATAAAACCTTCAGCATGGAGTCCTGGGCAGGAAAAGTGCTTCTTATCAATTATGTTGATCCTGATGAATCTGACCTGAACGATCATTTCACAGATGCAATGAAAAAAGCCAAGGATCAGGGGTTGCTCAAAGACGAAACCTACAAAGGAATAGGAATAGCTGACTGCAAATCTACATGGAAGCCGGATGTTCTTATTCGAACCATAGCAGGGAAAAAAGCCAAGAAATACAACACCGTCATTCTTTTTGACTATGATGCAACACTGAGAAAGGCATGGGGGCTTTCAGCCGATACAGCCAATGCCATTCTTCTTGATAAAAATCGGATAGTAAGGGCAATTGTAAGAGGGAAAGTTCCTGAAAGTGAAGTGGCATCTATAGTTAAGATGGCTGTTGACCTTCAGTCAGATTAACCCCAGCATGACAGCCTGATCATGAACCATCTTTGCAAGCCGGACGGTTGCCTTGTCAACCATCCGGCCGTCTACTTGTACAGCACCCAATCCTTTTGCCTCAGCCTCATGATAAGCCGCAAGCACTTTTTCTGCCCGTTCAATGTCTTCACCGGAAGGTGAAAAAGTCTCATTTATCATATCTATTTGATCGGGATGTATTGCCCATTTTCCGTCATAGCCAAGGGCACAGGCCATTGCAGCCCCATGTTTCAAACCTTCATGGTCTTTGAAATTACCATATGGGGCATCTATTGCCTGAAGACCATTTGATTTTGCCGACATAACAACTTTGCTCATGGGAAAATGCCATCTGTGGCCAGGATAAATTTCAGCTTCTTTTTCACCATGTCCTGAAATTGAAACAAGCCTGGCTCCAACTGAAGCAGAATAATCTGCTACTCCAAAAACAAGGGTGTGTAGTCTGTCGCTTGCCTTAGCTATTTCTGATATTTTTTCAAGTCCCATGGCTGTTTCTATCGAAGCCTCTATTCCGATACGCCTTGTCCACCCCTTATTCATTTCAATGCCGTCAAGCATCCTGCTTACAAAGTGAACATCTCCAGGGTCATTTATTTTGGGGACTATGACCGCATCTATGACCTGTCCCGCTGCTTCTGCAACTTCAAGAAGATCTCGGTAGCCATAAGGTGTGTCTATTGCATTCATTCTGAACAAGACAGTTTTTTTGCACCAGTCAGAAGATATAAGAGACTGGATTATCGTTGTTCTTGCCTCAATCTTCAGTTCGGCAGGGACGCTATCTTCTAGATCAAGCATTATGGCATCGGCATTCGTTTTAATAGCCTTGTCATGCATCTTCCTAACATGCCCTGGAACTGACAATACTGTTCTTCTATATTTCATATGAGAGAAAACTCCTTTCTCATCAGCGTCACTGATGCATTGGATACGCTTGCACAGAGTAAGTCTGAGTATTTTTAGTGAAGCTTTCCCCATTGTCAAGACAAAAAATCGAGTTTCGATTTGCTGAAATATGCAACAAATATAATGAATTCGTAAACGCACATGAATCCGGGCTTAACTTCCAGATATGATGATAAACAAAACCGTCATTCCGGGGTTGATCCCCAATCCAGACCTTTAATCAGGTTTTCTAGATAGTGCCCCCAATTTTCATCGGGATGAGGCTCCGGTATGACAGAGGTAATGTATTTTCACGGTAATAAGTCAAACTTAATCAGCATTGAGAATATATTAAAATAAATATCAGGAAATGATGATTTCAAACCCCCTTTCTCCGTGCCTGGAGGTGTCCAGACCTGCGATTTCGTCATCTCTTTCGACCCTCAGCCCATTGGTTGCAAGAGATGTAATCCGGATGATTATAAAAGTGCCTGCGGCGCTAAAGATTGCTGTGGCAACAATGGAGATAACTTGAATCAGAATCTGCTTGGGATTGCCGTAGAGAAGGCCTATTCCTGTAGGGTTTACTGCTGGATTAGCAAAAATACCACAGGCAAGAGCGCCCCAGATACCACAGATTCCATGAACTCCGAAAACATCCAGGGAGTCGTCATAGCCAAGCTTATGCTTCAGTCTGGAGACAGATAAAAATCCCAGGACCCCTGCAACAAAACCAATAACAAGGGCTGCTGACAAATCCACAAATCCGGATGCCGGAGTTATGGAAACCAGTCCAGCAACTATACCGGATGCAATTCCAAGCATAGTTGGCTTTCTGGTGAAATACCATTCTGCAGACATCCATGCAATAGCACCCATAGCGGCAGAGGTGTTTGTGGTCAGAAATGCTAATCCTGTCTGACCGTCTGCTGCCAACTGACTGCCTGCATTGAATCCGAACCATCCAAACCAGAGAAGAGCTGCACCCAGACCGCTCAGGGCAATACTGGATGGAAACATGGTTTCCTTGCCATATCCGATCCTTTTTCCGACGACAATAGCCAGAACCAGTCCAGCAACACCTGCATTTATATGTACAACATTTCCACCTGCAAAATCGAGGGCACCCATCTTACCCATCCATCCTCCACCCCATGCCCAGTGTGCAATCGGGCAATAAATGAAAATTATCCATAAAGTCGTAAAAAGGAGCCAGGCAGAAAATTTCATTCTGTCAACAATTGAGCCCACTACCAGCGCTACCGTGATTCCAGCAAATGTCATCTGGAACATGACATAAATATAGGTTGGTATGGTTCCTGTGAGGCTTTTGACCGTAATGTTGTTCAGAAAAGCATACTCAAGCCCACCTATGAAACCTCCAATATCGGGTCCAAAAGAAAGCGTATAGCCTACTATGACCCAGATGATACTTGCCAGGCAATATGACATAAATGTCATTGCAAAGGTATTAAGTAGATTTTTGTATCTTGACATTCCGCCATAGAATAGTGCCAGCCCAGCTGGGGTCATGACCATTACAAGTGCTGTGGACATAATAATCCATGCTGTATCTCCTGAATTCAAGGCTGGCTCATCGGCAAAGGCAGAAGTTGCGGATAAAATAATAAATAACAGTGACGAGATGATGAATTTCATTTTGATCTCCTTTTCTTTTTCAAATCATATAGTACTGGGTATCGTATTAAACCACTGATTTACAGACAGGAAAAGCAAGACCAGTGCCATATAAATAACATAATAAATTTATTGAGTTTATTAATATCAGAAGATTTTTTGAACAAGAATTTAATTACATAATTGTAGTAATTGAATCATATAATACATTTATGTAATATTGACCAATGCGATGGGGTTGGACAGGAACAAACCGAAAAACTTATTTTGTGTTTGCAGCGGTTTTAAAAAGATATGCCCGAATCGGGTTGATGCGCCCGAATGCAATGCGATAATGCTTTTTTATGGTCAAGATATGGCTTTTTGCCTGAGGAGATGATCAGCAAGAACTAGTCTTACCATTGCTTCGCATACAGGATTAATGCGAGGGATTGCGGAAACATCATGCCTGCCTTTAATGGAAAGGGTCACAGGCTCGTTCAGGCGGTTAATGCTTTGCTGCTCTATGGAAATCGAAGGAATGGGTTTTACCCCGACCCTTATAATGATGTCATCTCCGTTTGAAATACCTGCTAAAATTCCTCCTGCGTTGTTTGATAAAAAACCATCAGGTGTAATGGGATCGTTATTCTCGGAACCAAGAAGGTCTGAAGCTGCAAAGCCAGCTCCTATTTCTACTCCCTTGACTGCACCTATGCTCATCAATGCCTTCGCCAGATCAGCATCCAGCTTGTCAAAAACCGGCTCACCCAGCCCTGGCGGTACTCCTGTTGCTATTATTTCAACTATTCCTCCTATGGAATCGCCTTTTTTACGAATCTCATCGACTCTTCTGGCCATGGCTGTTGCGGCTTCCTTGTCAGGGCATCTGAATGGATTGCTGCTGGCCTCGACAGGATCAAAGCCCACTGCCCTTACATTGCCAAGCATGCGGGTGAAGGCTTCTACATGGATACTGTTCCGGTCAAGTAAAACCTTTGCAACTGCACTTGCTGCAACTCTTGCAGCGGTTTCGCGTGCTGATGCCCTTCCGCCCCCCCTCCAGTCCCTTATTCCGTATTTTGTCTGATAAGTGATATCTCCATGGCCAGGGCGATAGGCATCTGCAAAGGGCTGATAAGAACTTGAATCAGCGTCCACATTTTGTATGATTATGGAAACAGGGGTTCCGGTTGTCTTTCCTTCAAACACACCTGATAATATAGATGCCCTGTCTGTTTCCTTTCTTCCGGTGCTGGCAGATGATCCTCCGGGACGTCTTCGGTCAAGACAGGACTGAATTTTTTCCTCATCAAGATCAAGTCCAGAAGGGCATCCATCTATAACGACACCTGTTGCTTTCCCATGAGACTCACCCCAGGTAGTGACCCTAAAAATTGATCCGAAAGTATTTCCAGCCATAATTTATTTCCTTTTTGCCTTCCAGCCATCAATTTTGACTTTTTATGTGTTGAGCCTGATGAATTCCAGGATTTTCCTGCTAATTAATTCAACTTCCATTTTATCTGAATCGATTGCAAAGTCGCAGGCTTTTCTATAAAGCAGTTGTCTTTCAATGAAAAGAGGGCGTTCGTCTGAGACGACAGAAAAGGGAAGGGCAGGGCGCTGATCCTTTGTGCAGGGGTCGCAGGCCATTCTGGCTTTGGCAGTTTCATGTCTGACTCTTATCCAGACAATTTTCCCTGCTCTTTTCATGTTGTCGATGTTTTCAGGATTAAGTACTGCCCCCCCTCCTGTTGCAACAATATGACGATCAAGAAGGGTGGTCTTTAAAATAACACTTTTTTCTATATCTCTGAAAGAGTTCCAGCCTTTTTCTTCAACCATTTTGCTTATTGTCATTCCGGCAGTTCTGACTGATTCTTCGTCACTATCCAGAAAAGACCAGTCAAGAAGCCGGGAAAGGGCTTTACCCACAGAGGTTTTTCCTGAACATCTGTATCCTACGAGATAAATATTCATTGATAGAGGCTTTCGAAGACTTTCCAGAAGTCCGGAAAGGATTTCTCCACACAGTTTTCATTCTCAATAAAAATTCCAGGAATTTTTAAGCCTGCTATGGCAAAACACATGGCGAGACGGTGGTCATCATGGGGATTTATTTTTGCCCCATGAGGCTTACCCCCTTTAATCCACATGGTGTCATCACTGCAGCCGGCTTCAATACCCATCTTCAGAAGTTCTTCAACGACAGAGCCGAGCCTGTCACTTTCCTTGACTTTCAGATGGCCCACGTTTGTTATTACGGTCTTGCCTTCAGCAAAAGCTGCAACAACAGCGAGGGTAGGAACCATGTCAGGCATTGAACTCATGTCTACTTCAACAGAAGACAGCTTTCCACCTGTTACAGAAATGCCGTGAGCAGCAGAATTGATCTTACATCCCATGGATTCTAGTACGGAAAGAAGACCGATGTCCCCCTGGCTGGAATCTGGCATGATGCCTTCTACTCCTATGGTTGCCCCAGTCACTGCTGCTGTTGCCCAGAAATAACCAGCTTGGGAAACATCCGGCTCGACAAGGAAATTTTTCGACTTATAGACCTGTCTTCCTGCTATTCTGAAGCTTTCATATCCGTTTCTTTCAACACTTACTCCCGCCTGATTCATGATGTCAATTGTCATGTCAATGTAAGGTCGCGAAACAGGTCCATGGGTGACAGCAATCTCAGTACCTTTTTCAGTATATGGTGAAATGAGCAGGAGTGATGAAAGATACTGACTGCTCTTGCTGCAGTTTAAAAAAATGCGTCCACCTTCTATTGCACAGGCTTCAATTTCAATTGGCGGACATCCTGTCTTGTTAAGTGAGTAAGTCTTGACCCCAAGTTGACTCAGTCCGTCCAGAAGCTCCTGAACAGGGCGCTCCTGCATCCGTCTTGTACCGGTAAGCGTATATCTGCCTTTTCCCAGTGCACAAATGGCAGTAAGAAGTCTTACAGAAGTTCCAGAATTTCCGAGAAAAATTGGATTATTACATGGTTTTAAAAAACCACCTAATCCATGTACCACCCAAGAGGAGGAGGGGCTATCAGGCTCCTTCTGCCGGATTACTATGCCCAGGTCTTTCAGTGCATTTCTTGTAAGCCTTGTATCTTCGCTTTCAAGGCCATTTTCTATTTCACATATTCCATCAGAAAGAGCTGATACAATAAGAGTCCTGTGTGTATAGCTCTTTGACCCTGGCACTGTAACTATTGTGTTTTTGACAGGGCAGGACTTGATTTCTATCATTTTATTCTCATTTTAAGATTAAGGTTGACGGCATCGTAAAAAGGCCGGATGCAGCGCTTGCGCTGCATCCTTCGTCATTGCGGCGTACCATAAGTACGCCTCATTCCCTTAGGATTTGCGTGCCTTGCCTGCGGCCTTTTTACAAAGCCGTCCGACGGATTTTTTACGAGTTCATCAAGGTTCACGATGTCATCCTATTTCCATAAAAACTGGTTCTTTCATGATTTGTTCTATTGCTAGATTTGCAGTCCTTGCGGCCTCAGGAAAGGTTCTTGCCAGGTTGTTTATATGTCTCAGGTGATCTGCTGTTCTTAGTATCAGCATGACAAGGTCACCTTCAGCGCCTTCGAAGAGCTCAACAACATCTTCCCAGGGCTCATCATTTGCCCAGGCATAGACTGCCATTGCAGGCTTTATGTAAAGAGGTTTTACTTCAAAACCATGGTCATACATTTCCCGCATGATGGGTTTTAGAGCTGTGTTTATGCTTATAAAGGCATTAAAAAGAACTGGTGGAACACTTCTGCGGTCAATTTTTTCATCGGCTTCTCTGTCTGAAACAAAAAGAGACATTAGAGCAGCCATGAGAGCAGGATCTGAATCCTTGAATACGCCTTTCCTGAATCCTTCGGCAATCAAGAGCGGCTGATCCACCCTGAGCTGGGAAGCCCACCTTCCATCCACGGTCAGGCGGCCATCGTTATCAGCAAACCGCTTCAGCTTCAAAAACTCAAGGTGACGGTTGAAATCATCTGTTAATATCTTGTGTCGGGTTCCAGAAATGTATCTCGCCTCGTTTTTTTTGCCTTTGTCGTTCATGAGTAAAAATGTTGCAAAAGAGCGCATCAACAGATCTTCTATCTGGTCTGGGGGATGAGACATGAGAAGATTCAGCACCATGGAAAAATTGATCCTGATCTGAGAGGTTACATCTGACGGAGGCGCAGATAAAAGCTTGAAACAAAGTCTTGTATCAAGATATTTTCCAGGAATTGCAACTGCAAAACCAATGTTATCCATGCCGCGTCGTCCTGCTCTTCCTGTCATCTGATGAAACTCGGTGGGGCTGAGCGGCATGAACTCTCTGCCATTGAAGCGGTCTGTATTAAGAAATACGACTGTTCTTGCAGGAAAATTAACACCTGCTGCTACAGTTGATGTCGCAAAAACAGCATCAAGGAGCCCTTCGGTCATGAGAATTTCTATGACCTGTTTCCAGATCGGAAGCTGTCCGCTGTGATGAGCTCCTATGGCAAGCCTCTCAAGGTGCCAGAGCTGTCTGTGATTTTCAATATGAGGGCTTTGAGAAATGATTTCTTCAATTCTACGGCGCAGTTTTTCCATTTTTTCAGGATCATTTATCCAGTGACCTCTGCACATATTGAGAGCATGATCACAGTCTGCACGTGATTTGAGAAAGAAAATTGCTGGAAGAAGATCATAGTGGCCGAGAACTTTAAGTATCTCACCCATAGGAGGCAGTTGGGCATGCCCTGTTACTATGCTGCCTGGTTTTTCTTCAAGCAGATATTTTCTCACTTTTTTGGATATTCGATCCTTACCTTTTTCATCTGCTGAGATAAGAGGCAGAAGGGTTCCTGAAGGGTGAAAAAAAATTGGATAGAGTGGGACAGTTCTCTTGAATTCTTCTATGACAATGCATTTCTTTGATCTTATTGCAGTCAGCCATTCAGCAATTTTTCCGGCATTCCCTATTGTTGCAGAAAGCAAAAGAAGAGGAATTCTGGATGGAAGATAAATCATGGTTTCCTCCCAGACTACCCCGCGCTCTTCGTCTCCGAGAAAATGGGCTTCATCCAGAACAACAAAATCAGTATCAAGGGTTTGACCTGTGTTCATTGCATCATAGAGCTGATTGCGAAGAATCTCTGTTGTGCCGACGATTACCGGTGCATCAGGTCTTTCTTTGCGATCTCCTGTGAGAATGCCTACCTGATCCTGGCCGAAAATCCTGCCGAATTCATGATACTTTGCATTAGACAAAGCCTTTAAAGGTGTGGCATACCAGGTGCGCCCCTTCATAGCCATAACCTTAGAGATTGACTCGATTGCTATCCAGGTTTTCCCTGAACCAGTTGGTGCTGTAACAAGGCAGTCAGCTTCTTCAACAGCACTGACTGCCTTTGTTTGGAACTCATCAGGAGAAAATGTGCCTGCTTCTGGAGTGCCTATGGTCTTAAATATAGCCTTTAAACTGATATCAACACCTGCTTTCAGTCTTGTGATCTGAGGTGAAGGTTTTTTTTTAAAGGGTCTGAAGCGGATAGGTTTCCTTCCAGGTTTCATTGCATCAGCTTCTGAATGATGGCATCTATCTGGGTCTTGGCCAAAGACTTCGTGTCGAAAGGGGATATGCCTTTTAAATCGGCTTCTATAAGGGTATCTTCATATGGGATAAAACCTAAAAACTCAAAGCCGGAAAGGTTTTTCTTAAGATAAGCCACGTCATCTTCCCCTCTTATTTTATTTCCAACAACTGCTATCCGGTTTAACCCGATTTCGGAAGCAAGTTTCTGAATGTTTTCAGCGGTATCAATACTTCTTCTTCCTGGTTCAACCACAACTATCAGTTTATCAACTGCCTTAGCAGTGGATCTTCCAAGATGTTCGATTCCTGCTTCCATGTCCATTACCACAATCTCATTTCTGGCAAGAACAATATGGGTGACAAGAGTCCTTAAAAGAGTGCTTTCAGGGCATATGCAGCCTGAGCCGCCTTTTTTTATTCCGCCTAGACGCATCATCTTGATGTTTCCAAGCTTTGCAGACAAGGCATCAGGAAGATCATCCACCTTGGGGTTCAGTTTGAAAAAACCTCCCATGCTGTCGGGAGTGGCGCCGGTTCTTTCGAAGGCAAGGTCTTTCATTTCAGAAATGGGAATTATCTTATCAGCATCAGAAATTCCCAGTGCTCCTGCCAGGTTGGCATCAGGGTCTGCATCAATTGCAAGTACTTTCTTTCCCTGTAAATCAAATGTTCTTATAAGCAAGGCAGAAAATGTCGTCTTTCCAACCCCGCCTTTACCGCTTACTGCTATTTTCATGGTTATTTATCCTTTATATGAAGGCGATTTGTGGCTTATCAGGTTTAAAGTTCCAGAAATCACTGAATGACTGGCTTTAGCCCTAAACACCTGAAACAGCTTAATTATGAAATTTCTGCTTTTTTTATCTTTAAGATTAAATAAGACTCTTTGTCTTGAAAGTCAAGGATGACAAATGCTTATACATCAGGCTTTAAAAAAGGGGCTTCAGGTTTTTGATAGGTTCTTGTTTCAGTTCTTGACAGTTGGCTGTTCTGAATACTGAGATGATTATTTGCAGGTTTTTTAAATTGACAAGCATATATATCAGCATTATTGTTTCAATTATATTAAGCCTGCCTCTCTCGTTGACTACCTTTCTGATTAGGAGGTTTTTTTCTTGTCTCACATGGTTTCAGACGAAAAAATTTCAGAAATTAAACACAGTGCCGATATTATTGAAATTGTTTCTGAGACAGTAACCCTGAAAAAAAACGGAAGAAACTTTCTTGGACTATGCCCTTTTCATTCTGAAAAAACCCCGTCTTTTACAGTGAGTCCCGATAAACAGATGTTTTACTGTTTTGGATGCGGGCTAGGAGGAAATGTCTTTACCTACGTTATGAAACACGAAGGGATTTCCTTTCCTGAAGCAGCAAGATTTCTCGCCAGACGCTACGGAATAATGATTTCTGAACAAATGAATACATCTTCAAAGAATCACGTTGATGAAAGAGAGCTTCTCTTTCAGATCAACAGGCTGGCAATGGAATTTTTTCATGACTGTCTTATAAAATCAAAGTCCGGAAGCCCTGCGCTTTCATACTTTGGCAGTCGAGGTATTACAGATGTTATGATAAAGGATTTCTGTCTCGGATATGCAAGGCCGGGCTGGAGTAATCTATTAAATTTCCTTTCAAATAAGGGAATAGCCGTTGCACTAATTGAAAAGGCAGGTCTTGTAACAAGGCGGGAAAAAGGAAGCGGGTTTTATGACCGTTTCAGGGATCGTCTCATTTTCCCTATCCTTAATCTGCACAATCAGACAGCAGGTTTCGGGGGAAGGGTCATAGATGATGAGTCCTTGCCTAAATATCTCAATTCACCAGAAACTCCGATATACAGCAAGAGCCGATCCCTTTACGGTCTTTTTCAGGCAAAACCATATTGCAGGCAGGCTGGTGATGTCTTTGTTGCAGAAGGATACATGGATTTGCTGAGCCTTCATCTTCATGGATTTAAAAACTCGGTTGCAACTCTTGGAACAGCCATGACAGAAGAGCACATCCGTCTCTTAAGGGGAATCTGCCAGAAGATTACTCTTGTATATGACTCTGATCAGGCTGGAATAAAGGCTGCTCTCAGGTGTATTGAACTTTTCAATGTTCACCACCAGATTCAGGATATCAGGGTTCTGGTGCTGCCTGATGGCCATGATCCTGATACTTTTCTCAGACAATTTGGAAGTGAATCTTTCAATAAGGCAGCAAGCCAGGCATCAGGAGTATTTTCTTTTCTTATAGATATTGCCATTAAGAAATACGGACTTACACTTGAAGGAAAACTTGGAATAATCAATGAACTCGAAAAACCCTTGTCAGCTCTGACTGATGGGCTGATAAGAAGCTCTGCAATAAGGGAGATTGCTGAACGAACCGGTATAGATGAAAGGGCAATACAGGACAGGGTAAGGGAAATGATTCCTGCAGGGCGCTTCATGGAAAAAACAGCAGAAAAGACATCTCTTTTTTCAGGATCTAAATTTGAAAAACGTATCATTGCAATGATGCTTCAGTTTCCTGCAATCATACCCGTTATTGTTCGGAAAAAACTGATTGAATATATTTCAGACCCATTGCTCAAATCTACAGGAAGTGATATAATTAAGTTTTATCATTATTTGGACAAGACTTCAGGGAAGGTCGACGATCTTTCTTCCATCATGTTGATGAAAACTCAGGATGATGAGAAAAAACGTATTATTGCAGCATATTCCATTCAGAAAGAGGAATGGCAGCATGATGGCTGTCTGAAACTGATAGAACAGTATGTAACAACTCAAAAGAGATCTGAGATGCGTTTATTGCAGCAGAAAATTAAAAAAGCTGAAGAATGTCAGGATGAGGCATTGCTTCAAAGACTCATTAAAGATTTTGAGATGGTCAGATGTCCGCAGGAGGAAGGAAATTATGGCAAAAATATCCGTTAAAAAACAAAAAACGGAAAAAAGAATTGCAAAAAAATCCATGTCGGAACTGATTTTAAAAGGCAAGGAAAAAGGATCCCTTACATATGATGATATTAACATGGCTTTACCCGAAGATTTGATTTCACCAGATCACATAGATGAAACAATAATGATTTTTGATGAACTTGATATTGATATACTGGATGAAAAAACTTCTGAATCAAGTGAAAATGATTCAATAGAGGCTGCAAAACGTGCAAAAAAAGACAATGCTGTGATTGATTTCGGTTCAGTGACAGATCCTGTCAAGATGTATCTAAGGGAAATGGGTCTTGTTACACTCCTAAGTCGTGACGGAGAGGTTGAGATTGCCAAGAAAATTGAAGCAGGAGAGCAGGAAGTACTGAAGGCCATAGTTGATACTGTAACAGGAATAGAGTCTTTGCTGAATCTTGCCTCTGAGATAGAAAAAGGGGTGCTTCGCCCAAAATACGTTCTCAAAGACCTTGATGAAGGTGATGCTTATGTGGATGAAGTGCTTCAAACAGAAAAGTTCTTAGACACTATCCGTCAGATTAAAGTTCATAATGAAGAAAACAATGAATCAAGAAAAATGTTATTATTACCGGATATCTCGCCAGATGATGCTAAGAAGATAAAGCGCGCCATAACAAGAAGAAACAACAAAATTTTCGATCTGCTTAAGGACTGGCGGCTGGAGGGAAATGTTGTAGACAAGATCGAACAGATCATTCGTGAACAGGTAGAATGGTTTGATGCAATGAACAAGATGTTGTCTATGGTTTCAGATTCTCTAAGTGTTCATGTGAATGATGTCATTAAAAATCTTGATAATAAGAATCATTTTGTTGAATGGATAAAGCCTTTGTGCAGGCTGAATCAGGATGAATCAGGCCTGTTGTTTGACGAATTATCCAGAATCATTCTTCAGATAAATGAAAAAGAACAGATTATAAAAACGAAATCCCAGGCGTTGAAAAAGATTCTTGCTGATGTTGATGACGGACGATACAAGGCAAAAATTGCCAAAAGTGAGCTTACAAAAGCAAATCTTAGGCTGGTGGTAAGTATTGCTAAAAAATATACAAATCGCGGACTTCAGTTCTTGGATCTCATTCAGGAAGGCAACATAGGCCTGATGAAGGCAGTTGACAAATTTGAATACAGGAGAGGCTACAAATTCAGCACTTATGCTACATGGTGGATACGCCAGGCCATTACCAGAGCCATTGCAGACCAGGCCAGAACCATAAGAATCCCTGTTCACATGATAGAAACCATAAACAAACTCATCAGGACTTCAAGATATCTGGTTCAGGAACTTGGGCGTGAACCAAGGCCTGAAGAAATTGCCGAAAAAATGGAGATCCCATTGGACAAGGTCAGAAAAGTGTTAAAGATAGCAAGAGAGCCGATTTCACTTGAGACTCCCATAGGAGAGGAAGAAGACAGCCATCTAGGTGATTTTATCGAAGACAAGAAATTTCTGCTTCCTTCTGATGCGGCAGTCAATCTGAATCTAGCAGAACAGACCAGAAAAGTTCTTGCCACCTTGACACCAAGGGAAGAAAAAGTATTGAGGATGCGTTTTGGAATCGGAGAAAAAGCCGATCATACACTGGAAGAAGTTGGCCATGACTTTGCTGTAACGAGGGAACGAATCCGTCAGATAGAGGCAAAAGCCCTTAGAAAGCTCAGGCATCCAACGAGAAGCAAGAAGTTAAAAAGTTTTATTGATATGTAAAGCTTGACAAAAAGTGATCTTGAAGCTAAAAGAAAATCATAGAGGGCCCATAGCTCAGCTGGAAGAGCCACCGGCTCATAACCGGTCGGTCCCTGGTTCGAACCCAGGTGGGCCCATCAAAAGAAAGAAAAAGGCGCTGGGGAATTCTTCCCCCGCCTTTTTTTAATTTTATATGAAAGCATCAGCTTTTGAAGCATGATGTTTTGTTTGAAAAGGGCAAGATGCCAAATGTAGCAGATATTATAGATTTAATGGAAAAAGTTGCTCCTCACTGCCTGGCTGAATCCTGGGATAATGTAGGGTTGCAGTCAGGAAGCAGAGACTGGCCAGTAAATAAGATATGGGTTGCACTCGATCCTCTTCCTGAAGTTATTTCATCAGCATGCACTCATGATGTCGATCTTCTAATTACACATCATCCACTCTTGTTCAATCCAGTTCACAGTATTGATTTTAACTCTTCCATCGGCTCAATCATCGAAAAATCTGCTGTTGGAAAACTTGCCATATATTCAGCCCATACCAATCTTGATAAGGCATCGGGAGGCCTGAACGATATGCTTGCAGACCGGCTTGAACTGGATGAGGCAACAGTCCTGGCTCCTACGTCTGATTCAGAGTCCTGCAAGCTGGTTTTGTACGTTCCGCCCGATCATGAACTCAAAGTCTTAACCGCATTGTTTCAAACCCCTGCAGGAATTATTGGCCAATATTCATGCTGTTCGTTCAGAAACTCGGGGAAGGGCTCTTTTCTTCCTGGAAATATGACCAGTCCTTTCATAGGACGACCCGGAGAAATTTCTCATGTTGATGAGACAAGGATTGAAACAGTGGTCAGAAAAAAAGACCTGTCTTCAGTCCTTTCTCATGTCAGAGCCCATCACCCTTATCAAACCATGGCTTATGACATCTATCCTCTTATCAATGCAGAGAAAAAAAATGGTTTTGGAAGAATAGGGAAGCTAAAAGAAAGCATGACTCTGATGCAGTTTGCAAGTAAAGTTAAACAAAGGCTTTCCTTATCTTCAGTTAAAATTGCCGGCAATCAGGACATGGCTATTGACATTGCTGCGATTTGCTCAGGAAGTGGTGCCAGTCTCCTGGATGTTTTTTTTGCATCAAATGCCGAAGTCTTCATAAGCGGTGATTTTAAGTACCACGATGCAAGAGCTGCTGAAGAAAAAGGCAGGGCATTAATAGACATCGGTCATTTCCCTTCAGAGCAAATCATGATAACCGAAATTACTGACTATCTTAGCAGGCAGATTTTAAACAATTCCTGGAATATTCAGGTAGAAGCCTGTAAACTTGAAAAAAACCCATTTAACGTGATATAAGAAAATATGCTTAACAATCCATCGCCCCTTAATTCCAACATACCCGGTACAAAAATGAAAGATCAGATAGACATACTGGTTGCATTGCAACAAATAACAATTGAATCCTCGGTCATAAAAACTCACCTGGCTGCAATATCAAAAAAGCTTGAGATTCTTAATGACAGACGAAATGAAACAGATCAGCGTATAATTGATGAAACTGAGCTGATAGAGGAATCCCGAAAAACATATCGTTCTTATGAATCTGACATAAAACAGAATCAGATAATGATAAAAAGAAGTCAGGAAAGGCTTTTTTCCATAAAGAACAACAGGGAGTATCAGGCTCTATTAAAAGAAATTGAAGAGCTCAAGAGAACAAATTCATCCATAGAAGACCAGATGATTGAATGTCTGAATCTGATAGATGCTGCTGAAAAAAGACTCTCGAGCCTGCACAAGGATCTAAATGACATTTCTGAAGACTTAAATACGGAGCAAAAAACAGTAAGCCTGGAAACAAAATCTGCCAATAAAAGGATAGAAGAACTGGAAGCCGAACGGATCGATATATCCTGTAAGATTGAGCCTGATACTCTGAAGCTTTTTCAGAAAATACAGGCTAAGGAAAGCAGAGGAATAGCCGTTGTGCCGGTTCAGGATGCAGTATGCCGCGGGTGTTACGTCAATATCCCGCCCCAGATGTATAATGAGCTTCAAAGATGTGACAGCCTCAGAATGTGTCCGAATTGTCAGAGGATAATTTACTGGAAACAGGCCTGAATTTATCTGATTTAAAATGGCTGCAGCAGGACAGACGATCGCTGGATCGGTTTTTTGATCCCGGAGGAAAGTCCGAACACCACAGGGCAGGGTGCTCCTTAACGAGGAGTCGTGGCAACGCGAAGGAAAGTGCAACAGAAAATATACCGCTTTTTCATTCCGGTCCAGAAAGACCAGAATGAAAAAGTAAGGGTGAAATGGTGCGGTAAGAGCGCACCAGTTCTCCGGGTGACCGGAGAAGCTTGGTAAACCCCACCTGGTGCAAGACCAAATAGGGGAGCGTTTTAAGGCTGCCCGTCTTAAGCTCCCGGGTAGGTCGCAAGAGGCGTACTGGCAACAGTCGCCCTCAGATGAATGATCGTCACCCATATACCAGGTAACTGGTTATGGCTACAGAATTCGGCTTACGGACTGCTTCGGCCATTAATTTTACCGTTAAAATGCATCGAGGCCTGTAGTGGCAGGTCTTAGCAATACTTTTTCTGCCTTGTGCCATAATTTATAAAAAGGATATACAGTCATGTTGTTGATAGAAGAACTCAGGGTTGAAGTAGGTGGAAAACCTATCCTGAAAAATGTTAACATGCATATTCCTGAAGGTGAAACTCATATTCTGTTTGGTCCGAACGGCTCTGGTAAAACCAGCCTAATGATGACACTTATGGGTTTTTCAGGATATAAGGTTACTCATGGGAAGATTACTTTTAAAGGTGAAGATATCACCTATCTCCCAATTCATGAGAGAGCAAGGTTGGGAATAGGTATATCTTTCCAGAGACCTCCTACAATAAATGGACTCAAGACCCGTTCCATGGTCGAAATCTGTGCCGGCAACCGCATGGTGGATGTTGATGCCCTGTCTGCACAACTTAATTTCAGAGATTTCCTGGAAAGAGACGTTAACCATCATTTTTCAGGTGGTGAGATAAAGCGATCCGAACTCTTGCAGCTCATTGCCCAGCAGCCCGATCTTGTCCTTCTGGACGAACCTGAATCAGGAGTAGACCTTGAAAGTATAGTAATGCTGGGAGATACCATAAACAATCTTCTAAGAAGAGGAATCAAACGCCCTAGCCTAAAACCCCATATAGAGATTGTGCAAGACAGATCAAAGTCAGCGCTTGTCATTACACATACAGGCCATATTCTGGACTACATAAATGCTGACAAGGGACAAGTACTCTATAACGGTGTATTATGCTGTTCACGAAATGCCAGGGAAATCTTGAAATGGATACGCGAATATGGATATGAGGAGTGTGTAAGATGTCAGATGTAATTCAGATCAATGACCTTAACCTTGATGCTTATAAAGACGATACAGTTCCTCATGAATATGTCAGCGAATTGAACTGGATAGATTCTAAGGATGCCAGACAATTCTTGAATGTTGGAGTCGATCCTTCAGAAATCGGACGTAGTGGTTCATTCATACAAAAAGACAAATCCGTGATTCATTGCAAATCTTGTGAACCAGGGGTTGAAATCATGGGAATATCTCAGGCTCAGGCCCAACATGAATGGCTTGAAGACTACATATGGAAAAACGTTTCTCCTGAAACGGATTTATTTACAAACAGGGTGAAAGAAACCCCCCATGAAGGATATTTTATTCGTTCTCTTCCAGGAGTAAAATCCGCTAAACCAGTTCAGGCATGTTTGTACATTGCCAGTGATAAATTTTCCCAGCACGTTCACAACATAGTAATTGCAGAGGAAAATTCAGAACTGCACATCATCACAGGATGCGCAACAGCGCCTCATCTTGTTTCAGGGCTTCATGTAGGGGTTTCAGAGTTTTATATAAAAAAAGGGGCAAAGCTTACATTTACAATGATTCACGACTGGGGAGAAAAAATAAATGTTCGTCCCAGAACAGTTACAAGAGTGGCAGAAGGTGGAACCATAATTTCAAATTATATTTCATTGAGACCGGTAGGATCTCTTCAGATGTTTCCAACCACCCATCTTGAAGGACAAGGAGCTGTTGCAAGATATAACAGCATTCTGGTGGCAAGCAAGGGCAGCCATCTGGATGTAGGTTCACGTGTAATATTAGGTGCCCCGGGAACCAGGGCTGAAATCATTTCCCGCGGGATTACAACAGGGGGTACAATAATCGCCAGAGGTGATTTGATAGGAAAAATTGCCGGTGTCAAGGCGCATCTCGAGTGCAAGGGACTCATATTGAACAATGGTCTAATGAAGGCTATACCAGAGCTTTCAGGTTATGTTCCAGGTGTTGAAATGTCTCATGAGGCTGCTGTCGGAAAAATTGACAGGAGGGAGATTGAGTATTTAATGGCCAGGGGCTTAGATGAAGAATCTGCGGTATCCACCATTGTTCGGGGTTTCCTGAGTGTTGATATAGAAGGGTTACCTCCTGCCTTGAAAGAAAAACTGGATCAAACTGTTGCAGAAACGCAGAAAGACATGATGTGATTGCATCATAGTTTTGATGGCCTACGAGACCATCATAAGCTGAGAGGAGTCAATTTTTGACAATGGAGTTTATTGAATTGAAACCTGTTTCGTGTAATATCTCGTTTGTAGAACATGCCGAGATTTTTTCACATGATCTTCTCAAATGCTGTCTTTATATCAGAGATTTTTCACCAGGTCAGAATATTTTCAATAAAATGCTGTATTCTAAGCTTTCATATACAACAAAACTGTTTGAAGATTTTCTTGATTTCCACGGAGCGAAAAACAATAAGAACTGGTATTATCTGCGTGAGCTAATAGCTACTGTAATACATCTTAGCTCCGGAAGTTATTCACAGCAGCACATTTTAAGCCGCTTGGTGATTTATGGGCTTGAAGATGAGGCTGAATTCAAGAAACAAGGAGAGATTACTCTTGATTTTCTAAACTCCGTGCTGATGAAAATTACTTCTTTAATTCTTGAAGAAGCACAGAGGCTTTCTATCCCTATACCTGAAAAAGGCTATGATCCTTCATATTTTTCACGACTCAGTATCTGTGAAATGCTGGAATCTGATATAGATGACAAAGACAGCGACCAGCAGAAACAACACATTGTAAAAATTGCTAGTGAGTTTTTGAGAATTTCAGAGAGTTTCGACCAGTTAGGATTTTACGAACCTTATAAAATCAATGAGATACTGGCTATAGTTCCAAAAAAAGTCAATGAAGTTGAAATCCGACATTTCGAGATGCTTGTACATAATCTTCAGTCTTCATTTGATTCTTATGTAATTCATGGCGGGTACAGGTTTGGAAAGAAAAAACTGAAAGACCTGCGTGGACATTTTTCTGTTGTATTTCACCTTCTCCAGATGACAGGAAGACTTCTTCATCTTTATGAAAGACATCTTCATGAAGCAAGCTATAAAAATACGTATAAACAGGTTCAGGAAAGGCTTGCATCAGTTGTTGATACTGAAAAACTGCTTGATGGGACGATAAATTACTGTCTTTTTTATGCTTGCCATTTTTTAAATAACGGGAAAAAACTGGCAAAGGATATTCTGAATGAAAACATAGATCGCTCCTCAATAAAGGTTGGGATACCTGTAGCATTGGGATTTCATTCCAGGCCAAGTCTTCTTGTTGCAAGAATTGTGCAGCATTATGGTGGCCAGGTTGAACTTTGCATAGGCAGTGACAGATTCGATGCCGGCAGTGTACTAGATATTCAATGGGCAGGTGGTAAAATTCACAAAGAGAACATTACAGAGGTGACTTTCGAAGGAGACACAAGAGCCCTATGTGATATTAAAATTCTGGCTAGTGTCAATTATGGGGAAGATACGATGGGAAAAGGCGTTCCCCTGCCGATGGAACTGAAATATTTGAGATGATGATTCCATTGGCAGGGCTGTCTCTTTTTTTGTGCCTGCCAGATCGAAAGTCAGTACAATATGTCTGTTTCAGCTATCATAGTTGCAGGTGGAAAAGGTTTCCGGATGGGCTCTGCCGTCAGCAAGCAATATATTGTGATTGCAGGCAAGCCTATTTTGCACCATACACTTGAAATATTCGATTCCTGTTCCTGTATTGATGATATTTTTGTGGTTCTTCCTGCAGAAGACATGAACTGTTTTGAAAGACTCATTCCTCAAAAAACATTCAACAAAAAAATCCATCCTGTCAAGGGAGGGAAGGAGCGTCAAGATTCTGTTTATAACGGGATAATGGCAGTTCCTTACAAGAAATCACATGTAGTGATCCATGATGCAGTGCGACCTTTTGTAAGCCCTGGCATCATAACTGAATGTGTAAACAACGCTATCATTTCAGGAGCTTGTGTTGTCGGAGTCCCTGCTGTGGATACATTAAAACAGGTAAGTACTGCCGGTCATATAGTCAATACAATCGATAGGGGCAGTATTTGGATGGCTCAAACCCCCCAGGTTTTTGATATTGACCTCATAAGGTATGCACATGAGAAGGCAAAAGAAGATAATGTTGCAGGAACAGATGATGCCATGCTGGTTGAGAGGATAGGCCGCAAAGTTAATATAATAGCAGGTACGAGATTAAATTTAAAAATTACAACACCTGAAGATATATTATTTGCAGAGGCTTTATTTAAGAATCTTGAAAAAGCGAGGTCTCATTCATGAATCATACTGATATCAACCCGGACTCAAAGCAGCAAGACGATTTTATCAAAGACCTGAAAGCAACATTTGCAAAGATGCCAAATGATATCGATCTTATGCTATTTACCCAACAAGGCAGAGACGATGTGTTTGCAGAAGGTTGCAGGCAGATTGTAAGGGCTTTTCGGGAGCTGACGAATAGAATTCATTTCCGGGAATACGGCATGGATCATGAGATGGCGGTAAAATGGGAAATTGAACACTCTCCAACCCTTCTGATAGCTCCTGAAAGATACAATATAAGGTGGATAGGCGCTCCGCTTGGTGAAGAAGTCAGAACATTTCTTGAAATCATGTTGATGGCAGGCTCAGGTAACAGCAATCTAAGCGATCAGTCCAGAAGAGTGCTGGAAAAGATTGATTCACCCCGTCAGATCAAGGTATTTGTTAGCCCGACATGCCCTTATTGTCCTCAGGAAGCTGTTAATGCAGCAAGGGCTGTGATTGAAAAGCCCGGTCTCTTTTCTCTTGAAATCATAGATATACAGTGCAAACCTGAAATAGCAAGCCGGTATTCGGCAGAAAGTGTTCCACAGGCTTTTGCAAATGATGTACTGATAGGTTTGGGGGCTCAGCCTGAAGAAGTATTTGCGATATCACTTGGCAAACTGGAGCCTCAGACGATATTTATTCCTGACAGCGATGCTGAGCTTGTTGAAGCTGATCTTCTCATCGCAGGAGGAGGGCCTGCAGGGCTTACTGCTGGAATTTATGCAGTAAGAAGTGGACTTAGTACTGTAATAATTGAACGCAATGCCCTTGGAGGGCAGGTGGCAACAACCCCTGTTGTTGAAAACTACCCCGGATTCAAGCAGATCCCTGGGAAGACCCTTGTCGATATAATGGTTTCCCATGCTATTCAATATGTTCAGATTTTTCAGGGGGAAGAAGTCCTTGATGTTGTAATCGGCAAGCCTTTTGAAGTTATCACAAGCAGGCGACGGTTCAGGGTCAAGAGCATTCTTCTTGCAACAGGAGCAAACCATAAGCATTTGAATGTTCCTGGTGAATCAAGGCTTTCAGGCAGAGGTGTAAGCTATTGCAGCACCTGCGATGGACCGCTTTTCAAGAACAGAAGGGTTGTAATGGTAGGAGGTGGAAACTCTGCAGTAACAGAAGCTCTTCACCTACACAATATGGGTGTCAAGGTAACTCTTGTCCACCGCAGAGACAGACTGCGTGCCCAGGATTTTCTGGTAAAACAGCTTGAATCAAGCGGTATTCCAGTTTTATTGAATTCTGAAATATCGGAAATTCTGGGTAAGAACAGGGTGGAGTCTGTAAAGCTGAGAAATACTCTGGATAATAAGAGCTCTGATTTTTCAGTCGAAGGTGTTTTTATTGCTATAGGGTATGAACCTAGTGTTGATCTTGCCAGAAAAATCGGTGTTGCACTTACTCCTGATGGCTTTATTGAAAAGGATGAAAAGCATAGAACGAGTATTGCAGGAATCTATTCTGCAGGAGATGTTGAAGGAGGATACAAGCAGATAGTGACTGCGGCAGGCCAGGGTTCAGAAGCAGCCATGTCCATTTTCGAGGATATAATTAATCCTTACTGGAACAGGGGCTGAAATATTTTTGTGTTCTGTATGGTAACTGTTTTCAATTTTTTTATGAGCTAATCAATTTTATAATAACAAAGGAAAATATTGTGAGAAAAAGATTAAGGAAGAAACTGAATCTAGGAGAATTTAAGGAAACAGGTTTTGAGCTAACATGGAAATTTATTCAGGAACCTGAAGAACTTGATCTTGACAAGTTTATCGATGATTTTCTTGCTGCAATAGAAAACAGAGGGCTTGCCTTCGGAGGTGTTTTTTCCGTTGACGATTCCTGGCAGGGCATCATAGCAAGCAGCAAGAGGTATTCCTGTCCTGATGCCTCTGATAAGGAGTTTGTTTCAGATTGGTTTAAATCAAGAACAGACATCAAGGATTTTTTTATAAGCCATGACATCGATTTATGGTATCAATGCGAATGTTGTTCTGACTGATGTATTTCCCTATGAGAAGATTAAGTTTTTGATGAGTTGCGGCAGATATCGCCCCATGGTCGGTTACAAGGGCTGGAGCCAAAGCGCAGGCGCAGGCGCAATAGCGCTTTGGGGGCACCCTTCCGGCAGTTAAAAGTATTGCTTTTTTTGCAAAATCTATATTATTGCGCATTGTCGTTAAAATAGCTTCGACAGTCACAGTCTCATTGGTCTCATGCCAGCTATCGTAATCGGAAATGCAGGCTATGGAAGCGTAGCAGATTTCAGCCTCACGTGCAAGTTTGGCTTCAGGCAGCACTGTCATGCCTAAGACATCGGCACCCCAGGACTTGTAAAGACGCGATTCAGCCCTGGTTGAAAAGGCCGGGCCTTCCATCGCGATGAAGGTGCCGCCCTTATGGACTGTAGCTCCTGCCTCCTTGGCCGTCGCGTAGACTATATCACTTAGCACTTGACAGAATGGGTCTGCAAACTGGATATGGGCTACGATGTCGCCTCCAAAAAAGGTGCTGGCGCGCTGGCGGGTGCGATCTATAATCTGGTTGGGCACTATGAGGTGACCTGGCTTCAGCTCTTCTTTGAAGCTGCCGCAAGAGTTGGATGAGATGATAAATTCCACGCCGAGCGCTTTCATTGCATATATATTGGCGCGGTAGGGCACATCAGCAGGTGAGAGGCTGTGGCCTTTGCCGTGGCGTGGTAGAAAAGCTATACCTACTCCGCCTGTCTTTCCTACCACTAAGGCATCTGATGGTTTCCCAAATGGTGTATAAGGCCTGATCTCTTTAACATCCATGAGGCCTTCGATATCATAGAGCCCTGTTCCGCCGATAATCCCGATTCTGACCTGACCATCCAGAGACTCTTCATAACTCTGGTTTACTTGCTGAGCTTCTATTTCCATAACTGCTGTATCCTTGATTTCAAACTAGTGTCTATCTTCTTCCTGCCTGCCTAACTATGACAAAATAAAAAAGTATGGGCAATTTTCTGAATCACCATGGATAACTTGGTGAGAAAATCCATTTCCATTTTGTTCAGGTTTCCTGATGAATCTTCTGCATCCTGATCCCGGAATAAACAGCCCTGCAAATACCGCTTACACCGCCTTTGAGTCCTTCAGGGTTTTTGAAACCCTCGCTGCTCTGCAGGCTTGCCATGTAAGCAGTGGAGTCCTGAAGGTTCTCATAAGTCATACCGGCATGACCTCTGGGAGTTATTGCAAAAAGCCAGCCCCTGCTGTAAGTATCCTTGTTGATTAGCTCAGTATCTGCTCTGACTTCTGCATTGAAGTGAATGACACCTTGAACAGGGGCATCAATGTAGAGAATCTTGCCAGTGATGGCAAAGAGTATGCACTGGTTCTGCTCAACAGTTTCTCCTTCTTCAGTAAGAAAGTTAAGTTCTTGAACTCCACCGGAAAGAACAATCGCAGGTTCGGAAAGACCAAAGAAGATGGCTTTCTTGTCCAGTCTTGCCCATAGTCCATGTTTTAATGAATAACGGAGATTATCAGGGATAGTCACCCGATGCCCAAGAAATTTATCAATTACTGCCATTGCTTCTCCTTTAGTGCTAACCTCGGTTTTTTGACTATTTTAGGAATAAAAAACGAAGAAACAAAAGTCTTTCAGTGCTTTGATGCTCGCTTAGGGGAGAAAATCTTATCCCAAAGCCCCTTCTTTTTCGGCCCAGCAATTTTCAGGTGCCGGCAGATGGAATTTTCAATCCTGTCCTGTGAAATACCGGCACCTTCAACCACTATCTCATCAGCGACCATTACTGCAGGTGCAACAGGCAGATTCAGTTCAAAGTATTCATCATTCTGATATTCAGCGACTGGTTTGGACGTGATTTCGATATCTATATCCTTGTATCTTTTGCCCAGACCGGGCATCATTTTCAGAAAATTCTTTCACGGCTTTCCATTAGGTTCATTCAGGAAAAATCTCACCTTCAGCATTTTTTTCTCCTTTTTTTAGCTGCCTGTTTTCTTAAGCTCAGTCATACGGCCAATGAACTGATCCGGAGGGAGGTAATCCACCAGGCGCAGCTCCTGCTTTTCAATGCCGTCAGCATCCAAAAATACTATGGTTGGAAGGCCTTTGACTTGGTATTGCTGAAGCAGGCTGTCATTCAACGAATTCCCTCCGGTTGTGACATCAACTTTAATCATGACAAAGTCAGTATCAGCAAGCTTTACGACCATAGGATCGTGAAAAGTTACTTCTTCGATCTCAACGCATGCTGCGCACCATGAGGCATAGAAATCGATGATTACAGGCTTTTTAAGGTTTCTGGCCTCTTTAAGTGTTTCCTCTGAATAAGATTTCCAGTCAACTCCTTGTCCCTTCAAGGCCGATGATGTGATGATGACAGTGACCAAAACCAGACATGCTATCCCTGCTGCGCCCTTAAGCAAGGGAAATGCCCTGAAGCTGGCACTGCTCTTGTCGATCCATCCAAGGTGTAAACCAGCAGCAAGTATGGCAAGGGCAAACAGAAAGGTTCCAATGTGGCCGGGAAGAACTGGCCTTATGAAATGAACGGCCATTGCAACCAGAATC
The DNA here is from genome assembly GCA_037439445.1 of Desulfobacteraceae bacterium. Classification (GTDB taxonomy): domain Bacteria; phylum Desulfobacterota; class Desulfobacteria; order Desulfobacterales; family Desulfatirhabdiaceae; genus JBBIWB01. The sequence goes on from JBBIWB010000011.1 coordinate 55,038, forward strand.
CAGCCCATGAGTTTTCTTACCCAGAGCATCCAATCACCCGAGCGGGGCAGTTTTTTCAGTTGTCCGGAGAACAAGGCAAGGAAAAAGAGGGGCAGTCCCAGTCCAAGGCTCAGGGTAAAAAATATCACAAATCCGAGCCAGGGGCTTCCCATGCTTGCCACCCAGGTCAAAAGCCCCAGTACGAAAGGTCCGATGCAAGGGGCTGCTATCACTCCGAGGGTCAGCCCCATGAAGAGGCTTCCAAAGTAGCCAGTATATGATTTTGCAGCAGCCTGCGTAAGTCCGCTCGGAAGGTGCATTTCCCAAAACCCGAAGAGGCTTGTTGCAAAAAAGACAAGAACCAACGCCACTACAATCAGGACAAAGGGATTCCGGAGCATCGATCCCATGAGGCCTCCTGTGAGCGAGGCTATTACCCCGAGTAAGGAGTTTGTAACCGAAAGACCCATAACGTAGCACAAACCGTGTGTTGCTAGCTTTCCATGTCCTTCTCCTTCCTTTGCAGCGTGGCCGCCGAAATAGGATATGGTAATGGGAATAAGAGGGTAGATACAGGGGGTGAGGTTCAGGGCAATGCCGCCGACAAAAATACCAAGGAGTGTCAGGATCATTGCCCAGCCATAGAGCTGTCCATATGCACTTGGAGATTCTATTGTCTTAGCCAGTCCTGCAGGAGTGCTGTCAACCGGCAGTCCCAGACTCTGCCATTCAGGAAAGCCGTATGGATCACGGTAGACGTTTTTATATCCGAGTTTTACAGCCACACGGGCTGCCGAGTCGCTGCGGGCTCAACTGAGACCCGCTCAATAGAAGATGACTGTGCGCTCCTTGTCCTGTCCCAGGATATTTTCAAGTGCCGAAGCCTTGTGCCATCTCGACCAGCCTGTTGGCTCCATGGGAAAGTTTACCGCACCCCTGATATGCCCTGTCCGGTATTCCCATTCCTGGCGGGTGTCCACCAGAAGAAGGCTGTCTGCATCTTTTTTATGGAGCTCCATGAGAGCTTCTGTGGTGATAATAGCATAGCCCCCGTTTTTGCCTTCGGTTAAAACATCGTCCCATGTGGATTGTCTGGGTGTAACTGCGCGATTTGTTAGCCACAGAGCTCCAACCGTCAGAAATATTGCCGCAATAGCTATCAATGTCGTTTTTCTGTTCTGCATTATAAATCCTGTCCTGTCAAAAAAACTGTTCAGGTTCTATACTTTTCCTTCACGACTCAGTTTTGAAAGGAGAAACGTTGTCCCCCTCAGAGAAAGCCCTGTCTTTTCTGCGAGCTCTCCCGGATTGAGATGGCCGTGTTTTCTTAAGAGTGATATGAATTCATCTTCTATTCCCCACAGAAACTCAGAACGCGTCTGATCACCCAGAGTCAGGAATAGCGTTTTCAATGCCATGGATATTTCATTAAGCGCTTCTTCAGGGTCCATGCTTCCAATTATTTTCTGAATCTCTTCCATGCGGTTCAGAACCCTCTCTTATTCTCAAAAAGTTTTTCTTGCATTTAACAGGTCTGTTGCCATGGTGTTCAACGTTTTAACTACATCAAGAATTCTATGATCTACCAATTCATAATAGATGAAGGGGCCATTTCGTTCAATATTCACCAGGAGTGAACGCTTGAGTTCCTTCAGGTGATGAGAAACAAGAGGCTGAGAGAGGCCGAGCTCCTCAACTATGCCTGAAACGGATTTCTTGCCGTTGCTCACACACAGTATTATCCTCAAGCGATTTTCATCAGAAAGGCTTTTTGCCAGAAAAGCAACTTTCTGAAAATGCTCATTGCACATCACCATTTCCTCCTGCTCAAAAAGCATTCATCGCTCATTCCTGTTAAATCAATGCGGTTAAAGGCTTTACTCTGGATATTTTTCAGAAGGCATTCATCCAATAAATGAAATAATATATTAATGAATATTTATATGTTATTTCATCGAATGTCAAGAAAAAATTGATGAACTGTAACAAGTCAGGAATTCAACAGCATCGCCTGCTGCTGCTACTTACCAGGCCGGCACTTCCCCATCCTGGAGAAACGACTTCTCTGACGGTCGTATTTTACTTATTGATCTTCTTGTTAAAGACTTTTTTTGTCACTAATTCCTGGTCTGTCCCCTCATCTTTTTTATATGGAGATCTGGGGCCTGAATCATTCTGCATTTTTTTCATAGGCTTTTCTGCAATGCCTTTGCAAAAGCAAGTGAGAGATCAGTGCTTGGATTATTTGACATGTATTCTTTCAGGCCTGTTATATCGTCAATATCTGACATCTCAGGAAGGCATCCGTAATCTATACCCAGAAAGCTGGCTGTTCTTACAGTTTCTGTAAACACTGTATCAGTACCCCAGGCAATGCCTTCAAACAGCTCGGGGTGAAACACGGACAAACCGACGAGATAGTATCCACCGTCAGAGGAAGGACCGAGCACAAGTTCAAAGTGTCCAAGAAGATCAAAAGCCTGTAATATGTCTGAAGATGAAATACCAGGACAATCCGTCCCTGTTAAGCATATCCTTGTGTATCCGCGGGCAAATTCAGATTTAAAAGCCGCCGAAATTCTCTTGCCGAGATCCCCTTCCGGTTGATTCCTAATAACTGCAGAAGGCAGTATTGCCTCGAAGAACGCCAAGCTGCTTTCAGGTGTCTTGTATATAACAATATCGTAATGAGGCCAAGTCACCCCATCTATAACGTGATGAAGGATTAGATCATAGAGCAAGGCTGCTTTCTGAAAGCCGACATCTTTTGCAAGCCTTGTCTTAACCAGCCCTGGAACAGGTTCTCTTGCAAAAATAAGGAGAAGATCATTTTTCATCTTATATCCCTGTAAAGTCCTGCAAGATAATCAGGTGATACACCCAGCCTGAACAAGGAAGGTATTGCCAGCATCAGCAAAGTTGCGGTTATGATTCCATGCTTAAAGCGCCTGTAGGAAACATCAACAGTCTGTCTGGAATAGTATATTTTACCGATCCCAGATATTTTTCTTGAAAACTCAAAATCTTCCATTATGGGTATTTCCGGAAAACCTCTAACAGATTCAAAGGCTCTTTTTTCCACAAAGATTGCCTGATCGCCGTACATGTTTTTTGCATAACTGGATCGCAAACTGGACAAAAAGGCAAAAAAACGCTCATGTCTTCCGAGAGTTTCATGTCTGCCGCATCTGATCCTGAATCCGCCTGCGACACAGCCACTTTCAATTGCCTTCTCGACCTCTTTTTTCCATCCCTCAGGAAGTTCAGCATCGGCATGCAGGAACAAAAGAACATCGCCTTTTGCAAAAGAAGCTCCAAAATTCATCTGGACTCCTCTGCCCTTACTTGGAGACTGCAGAAGCATCACGTCTCCATGAGCCTCTATGATGCAGGCAGTCCGGTCAGAGCTTCTGCAGTCAACAGCTATAACTTCGGTCTCGGGGTCTGTTACTGCCGCAAGACGTCTAAGCTGTTCTTCTATTATCTTTTCTTCGTTGTAAACTGGTATTATTATAGAGACCATCAAACTATTCCAGCGATCCCTGGCATGACGAACCAGTGCCTGCTGTACATCCGTAGCAATGGTTATGGAGCACTATAGGGCGGTTTCCAAGCTGTTTTAAGTCAAAATTTTCTATATGTCCGGAGGAGGATACTCTAAGACCAAGCATTTGGTTAAAATCGCAGTCATGTAAGGTTCCGTCCCAGGCCACCGAAACCGTTGTTCTGCACATCACGCTTTTAAGTGTATCGGGATTGAAAGCATCAGTTAATGTCTGCATGTATTCGTCATAATTGCCTGAAGCAAGAAGAAAATCAAGATATCTGCCAACTGGCATGTTGTTCAGGCAATAGAGTGTATTGAAATCAATGCCGTGAAATTTCCAGAGCCTTGTGCGGTAATCCTGCTCAAGGCTCTTCTGGGAAGCAGGCAGATACGCACCTACCGGGTTATGAACGAGGTTGAATAGAAGTCCGGTTCCTGGCTTTGCGTATCCCATTGAGTTAAGCCTTTTGGCAACCCGGATAAATTTTCTGAAGAAACCAGCGCCTCGCTGGCGGTCGGCTCTTGACTCGTTGCAGTCCGGCAGAGAAGACACGATCTCAATGCCGTTATCAGCGTAGATATTGGCGTAATCAGCGTAATCTTCATCTTCAAGTATGACCAGGTTTGATCTCACAATCAGGCGGCGCCCCAGCTTTGCTGCCTCCTTAATGAAGACCTTGATACCGGAATTCATCTCAGGGGCTCCGCCTGTTATATCTATCGTGGTGATTGTTCTGTTTCCCCTTATAACTTCGAGACACAGTTCCAGAACGTCTCCTGGCATCATCTCTTTTCTCTCATTGCCTGCTTCGACATGGCAGTGTTTGCAGGATAGGTTGCAGCGCTTCCCGACATTTAACTGAAGTATTTCCACTCCTGATGCAAACATTGGCCCGTGCAGTTTTCTGTTGAAACTTGTATTATATTTTTCGAGCACGGCGAGTTGATAGTTGTCCTGCATATTACAAGGCCTTTTTCTTGATTATCTTTCTCATCTGTGTCGAGTGGGCGAGTGTAATGCCTGCCATCATGGCAGCACCAACATGCACGGCTTCCATCATTTCATCTTCTCCTATCCCAAGAGAAAGGCACTTGTTGGTATAGGCGTCGATACAGTAAGGACAGCTCTGTGTCATGGCAACGGCTATGGCTATAAGCGCCTTTTCGCGTTCGTTCAGCTTCCCTGCTGAAGTTGATGCCATGTAATAATCGAAAAACTTATGTCCCTGTTCCTTGGCATATTCGGTTATGTTTGGAAAATCAGCAAGATCCCCGGGTTCATAATAATTTTGCTTCATGTAAGGACTCCTAAAATTTAATTTCCGTAGTCAGCAAGGGTATATTAGCCGCTTTGGTTTGGGTTGGTTTACCGTTTAATGCAAAAAGACATGCCCAGCCCATACAGAGTTTCCCTGTGCTGTTGATCGATCCTTAAAAAAGGTGATTCGGCGCCATTAGACTGAGCACTGCATGGGAGTAAGGATTTTTTCAGCTATTTTTTTTCATTTCTTGTGCCAGTACAACCGAAAAAACAAAGATGACTCTCTTACAAATCTTTAAATCCTTGACTTTCGTAAAACCCTTCTGATAGATAATATACGAGAAGAGAAGAAGTCAATGAAAATAAAACGTTGTAATCAGGGGAAATTAACGCTTTGTTTTTAACAAAGCCATCATGACTGATATGGAATCAGAAGAAGAAAGCATCAGGGAAAAGCAAAGGCTTCGGCTGCGTCGTTTTGGAGTCGCCTTAGTCACATATGCATTTCTATTCCTTGCATTGATTTTTGTGGATCGCTTCGGACTTGGCAAGATGAGTGCCTATAATTGGGCATTTTTCATCAGCTTGGTGATTTTGGGCAACACGGTTTTCTTTTTTCTGTTTTACAACAACATCAACCTGCGTTTTCAAGATCCGTCTCTTACTCGAGAACAGATCACTTATTCAGCCCTGGCAGGAATTGTCCCGTTATACTGCCTTCCGGATGCCCGCCCGATTATTCTGATGTTTTTTATAATTCCTTTGAATTTTGGTATACTGCGGCTTAATCAAAGACAGTATATCAGTGTAGGAGCATCAGTTCTCGCGTTTTACGCACTGATGCTGGTCACTGAATATTTTACCGGAAGGCCTGGATTCAGGATTGAATACGAATTGTTCCTGTTTTTAATGTATTCTATAATAGTTGTCTGGTTGGCATTTTTCGGCGGTTTTGTTTCAGACATACGTCGGAGATTGAAGTCTTACAACCATGAAATAACAGAAGCCAATGCAGACTTGAAAATCCAGATAGACGAGCGCAAACGCACTGAAGAAATGCTCCGCATAGAAAGCGAAAGATTCAGGATTCTTATAAACAATGCCCCTTTTGGGCTCATGCTGGTTGATGAAGAAGGTTTTTTTAAATATGTAAATCCAAAGTTTACGGAAATCTTTGGTTATGCCCTTGAAGATGTTCCTGACGCAAGAACATGGTTCAGGAAAGCCTATCCTGATCAGGAGTATAGAAAGCAGGTCATAAAAGACTGGTTTGGTGACCACAAAGCCCATAAGAATGGCGAAAAGCCGGCAAAACCCTTTGAAGTTAAATGCAAGGACGGCACAAAGAAATTCATAAATTTCATACAAGTAGCCGTTAATACAGGGGCTCACCTTGTTGCCTGCGAAGACATAACAGAACGCCTTCTTATAGAAGAACAGCTTCAACAGGCACAGAAGATGGAGGCAGTAGGCATTCTGGCTGGAGGCATTGCCCATGATTTCAACAACCTTCTCCAGTCCATAAGCGGCTATACCCAGCTTCTGCTGATGGATAAGAATGCCCAGGACAAGGACTACTCAAAGCTTCAAGCCATAGATAAATCCATTGAGAGGGCGTCTAAGCTAGTCCGGCAGCTCCTTTTCTTCAGCCGCAAGGTCGAGGTCAGGATTCAGAACTTAGACCTTAATCAGGAACTGGCTGCTTCGGTAAAACTTCTGAAACGGGCTGTTCCCAGGATGATTGAAATCAGGTTTCAACCTGCAAGCAGTCTATGGACTGTGAAAGCTGATCCGGTACAGATAGAGCAGGTAATGCTAAATCTTGGCATAAATGCAGCAGATGCAATGCCAGATGGGGGAAGTTTTGTAATCAGGACAGAAAACATTACAATTGATGATAGCAGCGCAATCAATCTTGGAGTCTCTTCTGCCGGAAAATACGTTCTTGTAAGTGTTTCCGATACAGGATGCGGGATTGACAAGGAAACTGTCAAGCACATCTTTGAGCCGTTTTTTACCACAAAAGGAATAGGAAAAGGAACTGGGCTGGGACTGTCGTCTGTTTATGGTATCGTCAAGTCTCACGGCGGTACTATAGAGTGCGACAGTGAGCCTGGAAAGGGAACTACATTCAGTATTTACCTGCCTGCAATTGAAAATGATGATATCGTACCTGCTATGCCCATTGAGAAACTGCCTGAAGGTGGAACAGAAACGGTACTGATAACAGATGATGTTCCAGACATAAGATTTCTTGCATCCCAGATGCTTATGCGTTTTGGTTATTCTGTCATCACTGCTTCAAGCGGAGAAGAAGCGCTCCAGATTCATAACCAGAAGAAAGGATCAATTGATCTGACCATCCTTGATTTAGGCATGCCTGGAATGGGTGGATACAAATGCATGAAGGAAATACTTGCACTCAACCCTTCTGCAAAGATTCTCATAGCAAGCGGGTATTCTGCTGATGGAATGGTAATAAAAGCAATCGAATCAGGAGAAGCAGGATTCATCGGAAAACCATATCAGCTTAAGGAGTTGCTGATGCGGGTACGAAGCATTCTGGATGAAAAGAAACGATTAAATGTGACGGAATCATAAAAAGCCTGGATGCTCTGTTTTTGTGTTGCCCCCGTCTTTGCGTTGAACTGTAAGTACGACTCATTCCTGTATGGTTTTCATGTCTTACCAGCGGTTTTTTCACCATGCCGTCTATATTCCGGGCTTTCATGAAACCTTCTTATGTTATGGCACAAAACGTTTTACGCTTGCTGTCTTTTTCAAATGAATTAAAAATTCCTTGTTTCCTTTGGGTCCAAGAATAGGGGAGGGAAGAACCGAAGAGCAGGTAAGGTTGTTTTCTGTGAAAAACTTACACAATTCTTCAATTACACGTTCGTGCAGAACTGGGTCCCTTACCACTCCTCCTTTTCCAACCTTGCCTTTTCCTATCTCAAACTGAGGTTTGATCAAACAGATCATGCATGCAGAATTTTTCATGAATTTCAGCACAGCAGGTACAACGATTTTTAATGATATAAAAGAAACATCTATTGTTACGATGTCAACAGGCTCTTTAATCATGTACTCAGGCATGCTGCGTATGTTCATTCTTTCCATTGCGATAATCCTGGAATCCAGCCTTAGTTTCCATGCAAGCTGTCCGTATCCTACATCTACAGCGTAGACAAGTGATGCACCGTTTTGAATCAGACAATCTGAGAAGCCTCCTGTTGAAGCCCCGACATCTATACAAATTTTTCCTTCAACTGAAACCTGAAAAGACTTTAATGCCTTTTCAAGTTTCAGTCCACCTCTGCTTACATAAGGATGGATTAGACCTTTTATTTTAATGTCCGAATTTTCAGAAACTAAATAGCCGGACTTGTCAATTGTCTGGCTGTTGACCAGAACATTTCCTGCCATGATCATGGCCTGGGACTGCTGCCTGCTTTCAGCCAGTCCACGATCGACTAACAGCTTGTCCAGCCGTTTTTTAACGGGGTCAGTCATTATTGCCTTTTTGGAGAATTCTCAATTCTCCATCATTGTTACCGGATGGGCTTTTAGATATTCGAGTCTGTTAAGCCCGTTGATATATGCCTTTGCACTTGCTGTTATCACATCAGGGTCAGCTCCTCTTCCCATGGCTTCAAGGCCGTTTTCACGAAGCCTGACAATTACCTCGCCCTGGGCATCTGTTCCGCCTGTGATGGCATTAATGGAAAATCGAAGAAGCTCTGATCCTGTTCCAGTCAAATCTGCTATTGTTTTGTATGCCGCATCTATTGGACCGTTGCCGTAGCCTGCGCCCTGGGCCGGTCTCCCGTTTATCATCATCCTTACACTTGCCATGGGTAAAACCGTAGTACCGCTTGTTACATGAAGATAATCGAGGGCAAAAACATCACGGGTTTGAAGAATTCCCTCAGTAACCAGTACCTCTATGTCTTCATCCACAACATGTTTTTTCTTGTCGGCCAGTTCTTTGAACTTTGTGAAAATGAGTTGAAGCTCCTCATCAGAGAGATCGTATCCCATGTCTTTCAAATGAGTGCGAAGCGCATGTCTTCCTGAGTGTTTCCCAAGAACAAGTTTGTTTGCATTCAGTCCGATGGTCTCAGGCTTCATGATTTCATAAGTCATGGGATTCTTTAATACCCCGTCCTGATGAATTCCTGCTTCATGGGAAAATGCATTGGCGCCCACTATCGCCTTGTTAGGCTGGACAGGAATACCTGTGATCATGCTTACAAGCCTGCTTGACGGATAGATGAACTCTGTCCTGATGTCAGTTGAAAAATCAAGAAAATTCGGTCTTGTATGAAGAGCCATGACCACTTCTTCCAGAGAAGTGTTGCCTGCTCTTTCACCTATTCCGTTGACAGTTACTTCTGCCTGCCTTGCCCCTGCTGCAATAGCCGCAAGGGTGTTGGCTGTGGCAAGCCCAAGATCATTGTGGCAGTGGACACTCAAAACGGCCTTGTGCATGTTAGATGTATGGGAGATGACATATCTGACAAGCTCAGAGAATTCTTCTGGAATAGCATATCCGACAGTATCAGGAAGGTTTATTGTTGTAGCTCCTGCCTCAATTGCTGCTTCGAAGACTCTGCATAAAAAATCGCGGTCGCTTCTGGATCCGTCTTCTGATGAAAATTCAACCCTGTCTGTAAAAGACTTTGCGTACCTGACAGCCTCAACTGCAGCAGCAAGAACTTCCTCCCTGCTCATTCTTAGCTTGTAGGCAAGGTGAATGTCTGATGTTGCTATAAAAGTATGAATTCTTGGAAGTGCAGCATGGCGTATGGCGTTCCATGCTCTGTCAATGTCATTTTTTGAGGTTCTGCAAAGGGCTGCGACCTCTGTTCTTTTAAGGTGCCCTGCAATTTTTGAAACTGCATCGAAATCGCCGTCTGAGGCTGCCGGGAATCCTGCCTCAATCACATCTACTCCAAGTTTTTCAAGCTGAGTCGCAAGGCGAAGTTTTTCCCCTGTATTCATGCTTGCTCCAGGGGACTGTTCCCCGTCTCTTAAAGTCGTATCGAAAATAAAAACTCTCTCTGTCATTACTCTTAACTCCTTTTTGGTGATTGCGAGCGGGCGAGTTTGTATTGAAAACTGTCTGCCAAAGCCTGCCAGCTTGCTTCAATTATATCTTCAGATACTCCGATTGTGCTCCAGACATGGTCCTCATCCCTGGATTCAATAAAAACCCTGACTTTTGCCGCTGTGGCAGCTCTTCCATCTATCACGCGGACCTTGAAATCAACAAGCCGCATGTGATCGATGTTGGTAAAGAAATTATCCAGGGCTTTTCTAAGCGCATTATCCAGCGCACTCACTGGGCCATTGCCTTCCGCAGCCATTATGGTATGTTTTCCGTCAACAGATATCTTAATGGTTGCTCTTGCTGAGCATGGTCTGTTCCTGTCTTTTTCTATTGTTACCCTGAAGGATTCAAGCTCGAACAAGGGTTTGAACTTGTCAGTGAGCTTTTCAAGGAGGATCTTGAAAGAGCCGTCTGCAACGTCAAACTGGTAACCTTCATGCTCCATTCTTTTTATCTCGGAAACTACTTTTTGCCTGTCTGAGCCATTCAGCTCAACTCCAAGCTCTCTTGCCTTGTATTCAACATTGCTTTTTCCTGACATATCTGAAACCAGAACCTTTCTCCTGTTTCCGACTGTCTCGGGATCAATGTGTTCATAGGCTTTGGGCAGTTTCATTACAGCGTTCACATGAATCCCGCCTTTGTGTGCAAATGCGCTTTTTCCTACAAAAGGCATGTTATTGTTAGGTATCATGTTGGCTGTTTCACTCACAAACCTGGACAATTTTTTCAGCCTCGAAAGATTTTCCGCAGATACACAGGGACTGTTCATCTTAAGACACAGGATGGGGATGATGCTGGTAAGATCAGCATTTCCACATCTTTCCCCGTATCCGTTAATTGTGCCTTGAACCATTACTGCACCGGCGTTTACAGCAGAAATGCTGTTTGCTACAGCAAGGCTTGAATCGTTATGCGTATGAATACCAAGTTTTACAGAAGCCCTGGAAGACGTGATTTCATCAAAAACATTTTTCACTCTTGAAATGATTGGTTCTATTTCAAAGGAAAGTGTTCCCCCGTTTGTGTCGCAAAGGACTATGAAGTCGGCACCTCCTTCAAAAGCGGCCATGAGGGTGGACATGGCATAGTTTGGGTTTGCCTTGTAGCCATCGAAAAAATGCTCTGCATCATAGATGACCTCCCTGCCATGTCCTTTAAGATAAACCACAGTGTCATGAATCATGGCAAGATTTTCTTCCAGGGTATTATTCATGATTTTTCCTACATGCATATCCCAGCTTTTCCCAAAAACTGTGACTACAGGGGTCCTGGCATCCAGAAGGGCTCTTACACTTGGATCATCTCCTGCAGTAAATCCAGGCTTTCTGGTTGCACCAAAAGCTGCGATTTTTGCCTTCTTGAAATCAATCTGCCGGGCAAGTTCGAAAAACAGGAGATCTTTGGGATTTGCCCCTGGCCATCCGCCTTCAATATAGTCAATGCCAAAATCATCCAGCCTTTGAGCTATCATGATTTTTTCATCAGCGGAAAAATTAACGTCTTCTCCCTGAGTTCCATCTCTCAGGGTCGTATCGTAAAGCAGGACCTGTTTCATTGTAGTTTTCCTTAAGATTTTCTGTTTTCAGGCCGAAGCGAGCGAACTGCTGCGCCTGCCTGCCACATTTCAGAAAGACGAAGGACATCCAGTTCTTTTTTGAGGTTTTCCCGGTAATCAGGGAGGCTGTTGGCATCGAGGGTTTTTTTTGTTTCTTTCCCTGTAATCACGCTCTGGTAGAGCTCATCAAAAACAGGTTTGACTGCATCTCGGAAACGAGGCGACCAGTCCAAGGCCCCTCTTTGGGCAGTTGTGCTGCAATTGGCAAACATCCAGTCCATCCCGTTTTCTGCAACTAACCTGATGAGGCTCTGGGTGAGTTCTTCGACTGTTTCGTTGAAAGCCTCACTCGGGCTGTGGCCGTGTTTTCTAAGAAGATTGTACTGTGCCTCCATTACCCCAGCAAGACATCCCATGAGAACCCCGCGCTCTCCGGTAAGATCACTGTAAACTTCTTTTTCAAATGTTGTTGGAAACAGATATCCTGATCCAATGGCGATTCCAAGCGCGATGACCCTTTGTTTTGCCTTTCCAGTATAGTCCTGATAAATGGCGAAACTCGAATTGATGCCACTTCCTGCCAGAAAATTGGTTCTCACAGTCCTTCCTGATCCTTTGGGGGCAACCATTATTACATCCACAAAAGGCGGAGCAACTATTCCTGTCTGATCGTGAAAGGCAATCCCGAAGCCATGAGAAAAATACAGGGCATCCCCAGGGTCAAGGCAGGGTCTGATCTCTGGCCATGCAGCAACCTGGCCTGCATCAGAGAGAAGATACTGAATTACGGTTGCTTTTTTTGCTGCTTCATCGAGGGGAAAGAGTGTTTTTCCCGGAACAAACCCATCGGCAACAGCCTTATCCCATGAACTGCCTCCTTTGCGCTGTCCTACAATGACATCAAAACCATTGTCTTTAAGGTTAAGAGCCTGTCCTGGACCCTGAACCCCGTAGCCAAGAATTGCAATGATTTCATCTTTGAGTACTTCTTTTGCCTGCTTTAAAGTAAACTCTGAAGCAGTGATCACTTCTTCCATTGTTCCGCCAAAATCGATTTGCGCCATTTTATTCTCCTGTTATTCATAAAATATTAGTAACTATTAAGCTCTGAACAAGCTGTTATGATAATACTTCGGCCTGTTTTTTTGCTCATTTCGGTTCCCTAAAAAGAGCTACAGTTCCTGTTCTGGCAATTTTCTTGATCCCAATAGGCTTTAGAAGGTTTATGATTGCAGAAATCTTTTCTTCGTCTCCGGTGACTTCGATTATGTAATGCTCAATTCCTGTATCGACTACCTTGCAACGGAAAATATCAACTATTCTCAATACTTCTGCTCTGTGTTCAGGCTTTGCCTTAACGCATATGAGGGCCATTTCGCGCTGAACAGCCCTTGATTTATCCATGTCGCGTACCTTGATGACATTGATCAGCTTTCTAAGCTGTTTTTCGATCTGTTCCGTCAACAGAGGGTCTGCATGGGTCACGAGGGTGATTCTTGAGATTTCAGGATTGATTGTTTCTGCGACACAAAGACTCTCAATATTGAATCCTCTTGCGCTGAAAAGCCCTACTACCCTTGCAAGGACCCCTGGCTGGTTATCCACCAGCATTGTTAAGACATGTTTTGTTTCAGACACTTTAGAATTCCTCCATTTTCATACCAGAAGCATCTCTGTGATCGGGGCACCTGCAGGAACCATGGGATATACACATTCCTCCCTGTCGACCCAGAAATCCATGATTACAGCCTTATCAGAAGCAAGCCCGCGTTCCAGAACGGATTCTACTTCTTCAGGAGCAGTTGCCCTTAGTCCCAGGGCACCATAAGCTTCAGCAAGTTTCACGAAATCAGGGGCATGTTCCATCCCAGTGCACGAATAACGCTTGTTATAAAAAAGCTCCTGCCATTGTCTTACCATTCCAAGATAACGGTTGTTCAGTATTACGATTTTTACAGGAAGGTTGTAATGCACAGCAGTTGCCATCTCCTGAATGTTCATCTGAATGCTTCCGTCTCCTGCAACATCTACTACCAGTTTATCCGGTTTTGCAAGTTGAGCACCTATTGCAGCAGGAAGCCCGAAGCCCATTGCCCCGAGGCCTCCTGATGTGATGAAATGATCAGGCTGATCAAAATGATAATACTGAGCAGCCCACATCTGGTTTTGCCCCACTTCGGTCGTTATTATGGCCTTTCCCTCAGTCAGCCGGTATAAGGTTTCAATTACGTACTGTGGTTTAATGACAGTTTTTTGATCATAACTAAGGTAACCAGCCGCCTTCCACTCATCTATCTGGGCAAGCCAGGGTTTTCTTTGTTCTTCAAGATTCCCAAAATCGGTATTTTCAGTAAGACGGTTCAATTCCTGAAGTGTTATCTTGCAGTCACCTACAAGGGGAAGGGATACAAGGACATTTTTTCTTATGGATGTCGGATCAATGTCTATGTGGACGATCTTTGCCTGAGCTGCAAAAGCATCGGTCTTTCCTGTAACCCTGTCATCAAAACGGACACCGATTCCTATCATCAGGTCACATGCCCCAGAAGCCTTGTTGGCTCTGAAAGTGCCATGCATCCCTATCATTCCCAGACATAGCGGATCGGTTCCTGGAAAAGCACCCATTCCCATGAGAGAAGTGGTTACAGGCATCATGGTCTTACGGGCAAAAGATGTAAGCTCCGAAGATGCCTTCGAGAGTATCACCCCTCCTCCTGCAAAAATCATGGGTCTTTTGGCTTCCATGATCATGGAAACCATTTTTTCCAGTTGTTTCATGTTGGGGTTATATGTCGGATTGTAGGCTTTCAATCTGATCTTTTCTGATGGTAAATATTCTGCCTTGTTTTTGGCCACATCTTTTGGAATATCTACAAGAACAGGCCCTGGCCTGCCTGATCTTGCTATGTGGAAGGCTTCCTTCAGAATTTTCCCGAGGTCTTCAGTGCGTTTCACAAGGTAGTTGTGTTTGGTACATGGTCTTGTAATGCCCACAATATCGACTTCCTGGAAAGCATCATTTCCGATGAGATGAGTCGGAACCTGTCCTGTAATGACCACAAGAGGTATGGAATCCATGTATGCTGAAGCAATGCCTGTTACAGTATTGGTTGCACCAGGCCCTGAAGTGACAAGACATACTCCGACCTTGCCTCCTGCCCTGGCATATCCGTCTGCAGCATGAACCGCACCCTGTTCATGGCGAACAAGAATATGCCGGATGTTGGTTTTGGGCAGTTCGTCATAGAAATCTATGACTGCTCCGCCTGGAAAACCGAAGATGGTATCGACTCCTTCTTCCTGTAAAACCGTCATGAGAATCTGTGCACCTGTTAAAGTTTCTGCTATTGCTTCCATGATAATAACTTCCTATATGAGAATTTTGAACAACTCTATAAATCCAGTACGGCACCACAGCTTGCCGAAGTAACTCTTCTTGAATACCTTGCCAGATATCCTGATGTGATTTTCGGTTCCCTAGGCACCCATCTGGAAAGCCTTTCTTGGATAACTGTATCAGAAACATCAAGGGTTAAGGTTTTTCCAGGAATATCAATTGAGATGGTATCTCCTTCATTTATAATGGCAATTGGTCCTCCTGATGCTGCTTCAGGGGAAATATGGCCGATTGCTGCACCTCTGGTTCCACCTGAAAACCTTCCGTCTGTGATAAGAGCAACATGGGCATCCAAACCCATTCCTGCTATTGCAGATGTTGGTGAGAGCATCTCCTGCATTCCAGGGCCACCCTTCGGGCCCTCATAACGGATAACAACAACATCCCCTTTATTAATCTGACCAGAAAGGATAGCCTTGCATGCACTGGGTTCTGAATCAAATACCCTCGCAGGTCCCTTGTGAGTAAGCATTTCCTTACAGACTGCAGATTGTTTTACCACACATCCGTCCGGTGCAAGATTTCCGAAGAGAGCTGCAAGCCCTCCTTGTTTGTTGTATGGATTTTCTATCGGGCGAATCACATCAGGATTTAAAACATGGGATTTTTCAATGTTTTCACCCACTGTCTTTCCGGTTACTGTCAGGCTTTTGCCATCTATCAGCCCTGCACGAGACAGCTCTCTCATTACTGCGAACACTCCTCCTGCCCTGTAAAGGTCTTCTACATGGTGTTTGCCGCCGGGGCTGAGGGAACATAAATGTGGAGTGGCCAGACTTATGCGGTTCACAAGATCAAGATCAAAGTCAACTCCTGCTTCTTTTGCAATGGCTGCCAGATGAAGGACAGTATTTGTGGAACATCCTAGTGCCATATCCACTGTCAGTGCATTCAGAAAGGCTTTGGGGGTAAGAATCTGAGAAGGTGTTATGTTTTTTTCCAGCATCTCCATGATCTTTATGCCGGTTTCCTTGGCAAGGCGGATTCTCGCAGACATCACAGCAGGAATCGTTCCGTTTCCGGAAAGTCCCATGCCGATTGCCTCAGTCAGACAGTTCATGGAATTTGCAGTAAACATGCCTGCACATGATCCGCAGGTAGGGCATGCCGAATCTTCAATTCTCGAAAGCTCATTTTCTGTCATTTCTCCTTTTTTTACAGAACCAATTGATTCGAATACAGAAATGAGATCGATTTTTTTCGAGTATGAAGAGCTTTCGGGATGGACTCCAGCAAGCATGGGGCCTGAGCTTATAAAAATAGAAGGTATGTTCAATCTTGCTGCTGCCATAAGCATTCCAGGGACAATCTTGTCGCAGCTTCCTATCATGACAAGAGCATCAAATGCATGTGCCATAGCCATTACTTCTATTGAGTCTGCAATTACTTCACGGCTTGCAAGAGAATATTTCATTCCGACGTGATTCATTGCAATGCCGTCGCATACCCCAATCACTCCGAAAGCAAGAGGTGTTCCTCCTGCCATATAAACGCCTGCTTTTACCGCCTCCACTATGGTATTTAGCTGAATGTGCCCTGGAATGACGTCATTGGCTGAATTGGCAATTCCGATATGAGGTCTGTGAATTTCAGTGTCACTGTATCCCATCGCCTTGAACAGAGACCTTTGAGGGGATCTTTCTATGCCTTTAGTTACAATATGGCTTTTCATGGTTTTCCTTTTTTGCTTGGTTTTTTGACAAAAAAAAATCCGTTACCAGCTTTCAGGGCTGATAACGGATTTTAAAATTCAAGGTTATGAAAAATCAGGTCATTATCAGCCCCGGCGCCTCGTAGAGGGGAAGTATCCCGACTACGAGGTTAAGAATAAGACTAAGGATGATAATGGAATAAAGCTTCATGGTCTTAACTGTATTTTAAGGTTCTTGTTCTTTCTAAAGAATTTACTGAAGAACTGTCGTCATGTCAATAAAAAATTTAGGGGTCAATTTTTTTATTTTTGTGCGTAAATGACTTAATCACATGATTCCCTTACTATCTCATATTCTACCTAAGCCTGAGCTTCTTCCATAGCTTTTTGACAATCCTTAATCAAGATGAGCTTTCTCAATTTTTCATATACAAGAATAGCTCTTTTTATCTTTCCTGACTCATCAGTGTACAAAACAACTATGACGGCATCGTAAAAAGGCCGGATGCAGCGCTTGCGCTGCATCCTTCGTCAT
>JBBIWB010000012.1:0-69475 GCA_037439445.1 Desulfobacteraceae bacterium
AATTACAGCATTAATAAAAAAACTTCTATTCATGGTTTCTCCTTTCATGTTTGACAGCTTTTTACGAGTTCATCATGTTTAAGTCATTAAGTCCGCGAAGATTCCGCAGCACGAGTGTCACCCCTTGAGCGGCTTTCAATAACAGTCCTCACTGTATATGCAGTTACATATCCTTCCTTTGTATAAAATAACCCGGTAAGGGCTTATTTTATTTATGCAGTCTTTGTCGCAAGATAGGCCGGGCTTGTAACAGACTTGCCGGCTGGATTAACTACAGCTCAGGAATAATATTCCACATCGTATTTTATTTGTCAAATAAGAACCTGTTTTAAACTGGCGATAGTATATGAGGTTAAAATTTGTGTGTCAAAATATATAGATAGTCTGCAATCTGTAATATTTTACGACTCAGGGCAGCCAAGAAGATTTGGATTGGATGCAACCCGGCACTCAAGTAGATAATAATACGAAATTTTAGGCACTTATCTCATTTTTCGGCTGAGTTGTTTTTTACATAAAAGATGAAGAGTCAATGGGTGAATTATTTCTTTAGAAAATGCTTGACACGAATATATTTAAAATATATTTTAAATATAATTAAAATATATCGCATAATGTTACAGGTGCAGCAAAATGCCAAATAAAAAGATGGAAGTTTATGAAAAAATCAAAAAAGACATCATCGATGGGACGCTGCCTCCTGGATTTCAGATCAACGAAAACGATCTGGGAAAGATGCTTAATGTCAGTAAGACACCTGTGCGTGAAGCATTGCTGCAGCTTGAAAGAGAGGGCTTCATTGAAAGCACCCCTGGTCGTGGTTCGGCAGTAACACATATAACGCTTCAGGATGTAAGGGAAATTTTTGAGATTCGAGAGATTATTGAATGCGGTGCAGTAAGGCGTGCTGCTTTATTACGTGACGAAAAAGATGTCCTGGCAAAGAGAAAGGAAATTGAGAAATTTTCGGCTAAAAACGCTGAAAGAGAAGCTTCGATATGGGGACCTGAGGAAGATGTCCATCAATTTATAATGAAAACCATAAACAATCGGAAACTGTATGAAAATTACCTTGGTTTGCTGGATCATATTAAAAGAATACGTAAGCATTATGGCGGACGTTTCAGCCAGCAGCGTTTTGAAAATATTTTAACTGAACATATTGAGATCCTCGACGCTATGATAGAAGCTAATCCGGAAAGAGCAGAGAAAGCCGTTCAAAACCACCTCCGAAATGCGGCAACATACGTGTTGGGGATCACTCTGCCAGAGAAAGGAGAACTCAATGGCACACATAATCACTGAATTTCAAAGGCCATCGGCTAGTTTATTAATAGCTTTTAATGAGTACAGTGCTGCTACCATTTATGAGGCAGCCGGACGCATTGGTTCGGTTGATCCTGCGATCAAACCGCTTGGGAAGAAAATGCGTTTATGCGGACCGGCCTTAACGGTTCTTTGCTTTCCAAAAGATAATCTGATGCTGCATAAAGCCCTGCAGATGGCAAAGCCTGGAGACATAATAGTAGCTTCAACGGGCGGCTTTCCCAATGCAGGTTATTTTGGTGATTTGATGGCCACTTCAGCAGCAGCCAGAAAAGTTGGTGGCCTGGCTATCGATGGGACGGTAAGAGACTGTGCAGAGATAATTGAAAAAGGATTTCCGGTTTTCTCCAGAGGAACCTGCATGAGAGGAACCGTCAAAAAGAACCTTGGATTGATAAATCACCCCACATTTTTCGGAGAAGTAATCGTAAATCCCGGAGATTTGGTACTTGGTGACGATGATGGTATCGTCATCATACCTCAAAACAAAATGGAAGAAGTGCTGGAATCTGCCCGCAGGCGTGTTGAAAATGAAAAAGAAAAGGCAGCAGCTCTCAGCAAAGGAATCACAAGCATGGAACTTAACAAGCTGGATAAAGTTTTTCAGTCCCTTGGGGCAGTGGAGAAATGACCGTGAAATTTCAAATATCTGACCTTGAAACAGCAGCAACAGAGTTACTTCAGGCTATGGGAGCCGAATACCATGAAGCCAGGCAAACCTCGGATGTCATGCTGCAGGCTGATATGCGAGGTATCACTACACACGGCTGTGTTTATCTTCCGATTATAGCCGAACGAGTCAGGCACGGCCTGCTCAACCTGCCTACCAGATTAAATCTGATAACAGATGACAAGGCTACCGCAGTCTTTGACGGAAACAACGGACTGGGTCAGTTGGCAGCTTCCGAAGCGATGAAGCTCTGCACAAAGAAGGCAAAGGAAGTTGGCGCTGCTGTGGTACTGGTTCGTAATACGAACAATATCGGTTTTTTGGGATATTACGCCAGCATGGCGGCGGCTGAAGGAATGATCGGTATCTGCATGACTAATGCAGCATCAGCAATAGCACCATGGGGGGGATCTGAACCTATATTCGGTACCAATCCACTTTCAGTGGCTGTTCCTGTTAGAAGAAGCTTCCCCATTGTTCTGGATATGTCCAGCAGCGTTGTTGCTCGCGGTAAAATCCGAAATGCACAGCGCTTGAACAAAAAAATCCCGGAAGGCTGGGCACTTGACGCAACAGGTGTTCCCACAACCGATCCTTCTGAAGCGCTTAAGGGAACGCTGCTTCCCATAGCAGGCCCCAAAGGATACGGCCTGGCGTTAATTATAGATATTTTGTGCGGCCTGTTGTCTGGTTCCAAATATGGTCGCGATATCCTTACATTTCATAAGCCACTAGGACCCACAGGCGTAGGGGTAACTCTCATTGCAATAGATATTGCCAGGTTCATGCCGCGCGATAGGTTTGAGGCATTGGCTTTTGACTACGTCCAGGCAATTAGAAATTCGAAAAAGGCAAAGGGAGTTGATCGTTTATTTGTGCCGGGAGAAATAGAAGCCGAAAAAGAAATCCAGTCCCGAACCCATGGCATTGAAATTGACTCCCAGCTTGTTGAAAAAATCAACCTTCTTCTGAAAGAAAAGAACATTTCGTTCTGTCTAAAGGGTAATTGAGAATGAACAAGATTTTAAGGGTCAATACACGCAGCAGACATATTCATTCAGAGAACTGTTTGCAAGAAGAGCTTTCTCTAGGAGGCCGTTCACTCATAGCGCACCTCATGCTGAAGGAAGTCGAACCCAACTGTGATGCATTAGGCCGCTACAACAAATTTATTCTTTCTGCCGGTTTGCTGGGTGATACGAATGTTACCACCGCCGGCAGATATTCAGTGGGGGGTAAAAGCCCTTTGACCGGCGGAATCAAAGAGGCAAACGTGGGTGGCAGTGCCGGGAAAAAAATGGCCAGACTCGGCTACAAGGCAGTTGTTCTGGAAGATGCCCCAGATAGCCGCAATCTTAATATCCTGGTCATATCAATAGATAAGGCTGAAATGATCCCTGCTCCCGAATATAAACATCTGACTGTTCGGGCAACCTGCCGGATGTTACGGGATAGGTTCGGCGAAGACGCGGGGGTAATATGCATAGGTCCGGCAGGTGAGATGTTGATGGCTGCTGCAGGTGTTGCAACCATGGACAAGTCCGGGGTTCAAATCCGGTTTGCAGGACGTGGCGGCATGGGTGCAGTGATGGGTTCAAAAGGTATCAAAGCCATTGTCTTTGATGATGCAGGCACAACGCTTTCAAAAAACCATGACCGCAAAGCATTCAACGCTGCCAGTAAAGAGCTGGCAGAAATAATCCGCAACGACCCGAAAACAGAAAACCGGCATAAATTTGGCACTCCTGCTGTTCTGGCACTATGTGACACCCTCGGAATTTTACCAACCCGAAACTTCAGCTCAGGACACTTCGAGCAGGCTGAGGCAATATCAGGAGAAACAATCGCCAAACTCATAGACAGCCGGGGTGGTGACGGCCGTAAAGGTCAACCTTGTATCCAGGGCTGCACTATTCAATGCTCAAATGTTTTTCCGGATCCCGCAGGAAAGGCCACCGTTGCTTCAATACAATATGAGAATATAGCGCTCCTGGGATCAAACTGCGGTATAGGTGACATAGATGCCATCGCAGAGCTTAACGATCTTTGCAACGAGGTGGGGCTTGATGCAATTGAAACAGGGGCCGCCATCGGAATTGCAATGGAAGAGGGTGTTATCCCTTTTGGGGATTCTGAAGGTGCAAAAGATATCATCCGTCAGGTCTGGAGGGGGACACCTCTTGGCCGGATCATCGGAAACGGAGTTGTAATGGCAGGAAAAGTTCTCGGGGCGCGCAGAATTCCTGCAATTAAAGGACAGGCATTACCTGCTTATGATCCCCGTTCGCTGAAAGGCATAGGTGTAACATATGTTACCTCACCCATGGGAGCCGATCACACGGCAGGAAATGCTCTGGAACTTGCTTCAAGCATGGACCCCAAGGGAACACAAGGGCAGGTGGAGGCTTCAAGACGGCTTCAACTGCGTGCAGCAATTCTGGACAGCCTGGGAGTTTGTCTCTTTATACGCCCTGCGTTCGTAAAAAAACCCTCTCTGTTTGCAGATCTTCTAAATGCCCACTACGGTTGGAATCTTACCTACGAGGATGTGCAACAAATGGGTGCCGACTGCCTGGAGAATGAACAGAAGTTTAACATACTTGCTGGAATAGGTCCTAACCAGTGTGATGTGCCTGAATTCATGCGTTATGAGCCGCTTCCGCCGCATAACACGGTTTTTGATATTTCAAAGGCAGAAATGAGCAGAATCTGGTCGATTAAACCAGTAAAAGGTCAATTTTAGGGAGGATTTAGATAATGCTACTCGATTTTAATGGCAAGGTCGCTGTGATTACAGGAGGTGCAAGAGGAATAGGTGCCGCCGCAGCAGAGGCTTTTTACAAGGCAGGGGCAAAAATTGCCCTGCTGGATCTAAATGGCGAGGAATGTCAAAAACAAGCTTCCTCTATGGACGCTAGTACCAGGTCTGTTAAAGCTTATAAGGTCGATATAACAGATGAATGCCAGGTGCACGATTCTGTTGATAGGATTATGGAGGATTTTGAAAGGATAGATGTTCTGGTAAATAATGCCGGGATTCTGCACCATGTTCCAATCGAGGAGAAAACCGTTGCAGATTTTGAAAGGGTGATCAGGGTTAACCTCACTGGTGCTTTTATCATGTGCAGGGCCATAGTTCCAACCATGAAAAAACAGGGCCGTGGGAAAATTATCAATATTTCAACTCTGGGGGCCAGAACCGGCAGGCCTGGTGTTGCTGCAGATTATGCAGGATCAAAGGCAGGTCTTATCGGGATGACCCGCTCTCTTGCAAAAGAATTAGGTCCTTCCGGGATTTATGTCAATGCCATTGCCCCAGGGCCTATCCTTACGAAATTGACAGAACAAGTGCCCAAAGAACTCTTTGCGAAGTGGAATGTGGGCAGAGTCATAAATAAAGATGGTATGCCCGAAGATGTAGCTTATGCAGTCCTTTTTCTGGCATCTGAAATGTCAGACTGGATAACAGGTATAACCTTGGATGTGAATGGCGGGTTATTCATACCGTGAGATTTTAGGAGAAAAAAATGTCTGAACTAAAAGTTGTCAACATTAAAGATGTAAAAGGTGAACGCCGTGAACCGCCCCGTACTTCCTGGATATTGGTGTCTGAAAAAACGGTAGGATCTCAAAACCTGGCAGTGGGCTACAACAAAACCCATCCGGGCGGAATGGTCCCAGAGCACAAGCATGAAAGCGAAGAAGAAGTCATGTTTTTCATATCCGGTCAGGGAAAATTTATTACTGAAGATGAAGAAATTACACTTGAGCCAGGTGTCTGTGTCTATAATCCACCAGGTGGAATGCATAAAATTGTTAACACCGGTGACATTGACCTTGAATTTTTATGGATATACTCACCTCAACTCCAGGGCCATAGAAAATAATTTTTAAATAAAAGGAGATCAAAATAACATGGGTAAGTGGCAGCTCCCCCCCAAGGGCGGACATATGGACAAGCCAAGCGGAATATACTTTCAAACCATGACAAAAAAAGACATTGAGGAACGGCTCAAGAAAAATGACATCCTGATTGTTCCGGTCGGTTCCACAGAAAACCATGGAGCAGCCGGACCCTTTGGTGAAGATACGTTTGTGGTCACCCGCATGGCGGAAGAAATTGCCAAGGCAACAGGATGTACCGTGGCAGAGCCGCTTCACTACGGATCCCACCCTTTCCATCATTTAGGCCAGCCTGGCACTGTAATCATTCCTGATGATGTTTTCTCTGCATACATCAGGGCTATGATTGCAGGATTTTGGAATACAGGTTTTCGCAAGCAGATATGGATCAGTCTCCATGGTCAGGAGTATATAATTCCATCTGCCATACAGGAATTTGGAAAGCGTTATCAGGTTCCTGCCATGATCTTTTTTGTGGATGTCCCGCGTGTCATGGGACAGACTCTGATGGATAAGGCACATGGCGGCCCATATGATCAGCCTTTTCAGCATGCCTGCGAAGCTGAGCAGTCTGTTTCAATGGCCTTGTTTCCTGAATTGTGCCAGCCGGAAAATGCCGAGGATACTGATGTGAAGGGTTATCTGCCTGCCGGACACATAGACCGTGGCGGAGATATTTATGGACATCCTATCCCTGGACACTGTCAAGTCGGGGCAGGAGGCATTGAATGCGTGATGTTCCCTGAGGGGGTACTGGGAAAGGCCAGTAAAGCGGATGCGAAAAAAGCAATTCCTTCTGTAGAAAAATTCATGGATTATATGGTCAAGCTGCACGACGATATACAGGGGCGCTTCCCTCCGGGCAAACTGCAGCCCATCGAAGAGATGACGCAGCACGACCCCAAATTGATAGAACAGGTATTAAAAGGCCCGCTAAATGGCGGCAAGCACTTGTATGTTCTTGGGTTTCCTCCGTGATTAATGGATGTTGCCCATAAGAAATGTAATGGATAGGTAAATCAAAAATACACTTAATGAAGTCAATGCAAAGACAAGCATTTTGGAGGAAAAGATGAAAGCTATCATTAAGGCTACCAGCCACAAAGGATCTTTACAGGTAGCTGATATGCCTAAACCAAAACCAGGTCCTGGCGAAATCCTGGTTCAGATCAAGGCCACAGGTATTTGCTTTACTGATGTTTCGATCCTGAACAACCTGTACAAAGGGCGCAAACCTGTTCCGATTCCTCTCATCATGGGGCATGAAGGCTCAGGTGTCATTGCCGAACTTGGCCAGGGTGTCATGAATCATGCTGTAGGTGAACGGGTCGGCCTCGAGGTACTTTCCGGATGTGGGAAATGTCTGCAGTGTGCCAACGGCTTTAAAAACATGTGCTCTGACTGGAATCATCTTGGAATTACCTGCCACGGAACATTTGCTGAATACGCTGTCCTGCCATCTGATCTTGCTCACAAGATTCCTGATGACCTCGATTTTGCTGAAGCGGCATTTCTAGAACCACTTAGCCTGGTTGTCCGCACATTGGAACAGGCGAAACCTATGGTCGGCGAAACAGTTGCCATTTTAGGGCCTGGCTCTCTTGGCATGTTTCATCTGCAGGCATTCAAGGCTGCAGGTGCTTCCAAGATATTTATGATAGGTCTTGAGCAGGATCACGAACGTTTTGAAATCGCTCGCGATCTTGGCGCTGATCATATCATAAATCTAGATAAGCAGGATCCTGTGGAAACGATTCTGAAACACACAGGTGGTCAGGGGGCAGACATTGTTGTGGAAACTGCCAATTCGCCCAAGGCCACAGAGATGACTCTTGACCTGGCAGCACCCAGGGGAAGGGTGGTGCTGTTCGGGTTATATCCGGAGGCGACTTTCAGCCCTTTGAAACTCCTGCGCAAAGGCCTGACTGTTTACGGTGATGTGGCAATAGTTCCCCGCCAGTTTTTGAAGGCAATGAACTGGGTGGTTTCAGGCAAGGTAAGCGTCCGGAAAATGATCACAAAACGCTTCAGTATAGATCAGGCTCCAGAAGCCTTTGAAGCAGGGCGCCAGGGCAAGACAGTAAAGGTTCTTTTCGAACTTTAGAGTTTTGAAATGCTTGAGAACGTGAATAGGGAGTTTTGAGAGAAAATTCATTAATGACAAACTGCAAAAGGAGGAAAAATCATGAAGAAAAATCGTATTAATGTTGGTATTCTTTTATCGATTGTCTTGGTATTGGGGCTGATCTTGACTCCTGTTTTGGGAATAGCATCCCCTGTTGTTATAAAATTTGCTCATGTAGACCCTGAGGATCCGTTTACTTCGAAAAAAGGAGCGGCAGCACGAGCTTTTAAGGACATTGTCGAGGCAGAAACTTCAGGCTCTGTTCAGGTGAATCTTTTTCCTGCCGGCCAGTTGGGAGGGGAGCGTGAGCTTATAGAATCCACAAAACTGGGCATGGTACAGATGTGTATGGTTTCAGGAGCAATCGCAGCCCATTTTAAACCTGCCATGGTACTTGATATTCCCTATCTCTTTACTTCAGCCCCTGTGGCCTGGAAAGTACTGGACGGTCCGTTTGGAGAAGAAATGTCTGCAGCAATCTTGAAGGCCACGGGTCTGAGAAATCTTGCCTATGGTGAAACGGGCTTCCGTAACTTCACCAACTCGAAACTCCAGATAAAATCTCCGGCTGATTTGGCTGGCTTAAAAATCAGAGTAATGGAAACCCCCCTTTATATAACGATGATCAAGGCTCTTGGCGCATCCCCGACTCCTATTGCCTGGCCTGAGGTTTATTCAGCGCTTCAGCAAAAAGTAGTTGATGGTCAGGAAAACCCTGTGAGCACAATACTGAACGCAAAACTTTTTGAAGTACAAAAACACCTTACCCTTGACGGACACACTTATGGCGCAGACTTTATGCTGATTAATGATAAGTTTTTCAACGAGAAGTTGACTGCCGAACAGCGCAGGGTGATAAAGATGGCTGCAATCGTTGCAGGCAATTGCGGCCGTTCCATCCAGCAGCTTAGTTCTGCCATGGGAGTCTCCACATTGAAAGAAAAGGGAATGGAAATTTACTCGCCAACCGCAACTGAACGCGAACAATTCAAGAACCTGACCCAGGGCCCAGTCATTGAATGGATGAAAGGGCAGGTTGAACCTGTCTGGATTGATAAAGTCATGAAAGCTGTAAAAGCGGCAGAAGCCGATTTAAAATAACCTTGAATGCGAATTGTGGGAGGCAGCAGGCAACCAGACCTCCCACAATAGGCTAAGGTATTCATATGAAAGCGTATCTAAAGATTCCTATTTTTCTGCATCGACTATTATTGCCGGTGATTTTCCTGCTTGGGGCATCAATGTGCGTGGTTGTTTTAGCCCAGGTTTTCTTTCGATATGTTCTCTCACTCCCGCTCCCCTGGTCTGAGGAACTGGCACGCTACCTGATGATATGGATTGCCTGTTTAGCTGCTTCAGAAGCATATGCCAATGGAAGCCATGTAGGAGTGAACCTGATTGTTGATGCTACACCCCCGGGCGTACGAAAAATCATGATTCTGGCAATCCATCTTGCAGTCTGTATTCTTATGGGAGTTATAATCTTCCAGGGAATTGTTTTAAGCCTTGCATTGACTGATCAAATATCTCCTGCCATGGGATTGCCGATGGTATGGCCTTATCTGGCGGTTCCGACCGGCGCTGGTTTGATATTTATCCAATCTGCAGTGCTCTTTCTTAAACTCGTGCAAGAACCGGCTTCAGCAGCAAAAACGTGCAACGCCGAGTAATCATGTTTTATAAACGAGTTTCTTACAAAAGACTTAATTGATCGGAAATTCAAAATGTCTGTTGCCATTGCCATCATTCTAGTCATTACATTGTCCGCAGGAATCCCAGTAGCTTTTGCATTGGCATTGACCAGTCTGGTTATATTGCTTATGATAGGAGACATTCCTCTGCATCTTATTCCACAGCGAATGTTTACCGGCATTGATTCTTTTCCTTTAATGGCAGTACCTTTTTTCATTTTAGCCGGCGAGCTGATGAATTGTGCAGGGATTACGCAGCGGATTATCCGTTTATCCAAAGCACTTGTAGGACATATCCGTGGCGGCTTGGCACATGTGAACATCGTAGCCAGCATGTTTTTTGCCGGCATTTCAGGCTCAGCCGTGGCAGATACGGCAGCTCTTGGATCAATTCTTATACCGGCCATGGAAAAAGACGGTTATGATAAAACCTTCAGTGCTGCCGTAACAGCATCATCTTCAGTTATCGGCCCTATAATTCCCCCAAGCATTCCGGTTGTGATTTATGCCCTTGTTGCCTCTGTATCAATCGGAGGCCTTTTTCTGGCAGGTATTGTGCCGGGGATTTTAATAGGATTGGGGCTGATGGGGGTTTCTTATGTTATCAGCAGGCGGAATAACTATGGTACCAAACACCCCATGGTGACCATGCAGGAGTTGATCGCCAGTATTACTGGCGGCATCATCCCAATGCTTATGCCCATAATCATCCTGGGTGGAATTTTAAGTGGAATTTTTACCCCAACAGAAGCAGCTTCTATTGCGGTCGCCTACGCTATAATCATTGGTTTCTTTGTACTTCGAACTCTTAAACTGAAAGACATGCCAGGCATATTTTACAGATCAATGGTGACTACCTCTATCATATTAACTGTAATGGCCTGTGCCAATATATTTTCATGGATTCTGAGTACAGAAATGATACCTCAGAAAATAGCACAAATATTAACGTCCATCACCAGAAACCCATGGATGCTTCTTCTGTTGATTAATATCCTTTTGCTGATAGTGGGTTGTTATCTGGAAGGGCTTGCAGCCATAGTTATTCTGGCGCCGATCTTAGCCCCGATTGCTCTGCAGGCTGGCATTGATCCTCTCCATTTTGGCATAGTAGTTGTTATGAACCTGATGATAGGCCTCATAACCCCGCCTTTAGGGCTGTGCCTGTTCGTATGCTGCTCTGTCGCCAAAGTTGATTTTATAAAACTGGTCAAGGTTTCAGCACCTTTCGTTCTGGTGGAGATAGTAGCATTGTTGATCGTAACCTATTTCCCGCAAACAGTGCTTTTTATCCCTCACTTATTTGGATATAAATAAATCCGCAGGAAGTGAAAAAAATAAGGCAGTGGATATCGATAAACTGGCCTCTGGCAATTCCTATGGAAACCCTGAGGCCACCGCGGCGCTCATCAGAGTGACATGAGCCCAGCATATTCACCGTAAAGCTGGGCTTTCATTTTTGCGCATTTTTTAATTTACGGCTGTTTTATCCCCTGCCCCCAAAACTTCGCCGCCTTGTGATAAAATAATTTTCTTATACCTTGGGTTCTTTCCACCAAGGGTAGAAATCGGGCATATCGGAAGAGACTTTCATGGAAAACCTTGGCGGCCTTTTCTGCAGGAAGCTTTCAACCCCCTCGTGCGAGTCTTTTTGACTGCCCATCCAAAAAAAACATCGCGAGTCGATTAGGTGGACTGATTGCGGATCAGGCTCCGCCTGCCCATGCCACAGAAGCGCCTTGCCAAGTGCCACTGAAACCGCAGAGGTGTTTTCCGTAATCTCCCTGGCGATAAACATCGCCTTGTCCAATACCTGCTCCTGAGGCACCACATGATTGAAAAGGCCTGAGTCAGCCTCTTCAGAAGCACGAAAGACTCGCCCCGTATATAACCATTCAGCAGCCTTGGATATCCCGACAATTCTCGGCAGAAACCAGGATGAGCAGGCTTCAGGGACAACACCGCGGCGTGTAAACGGAAATCCGATCTTTGCCTCCCCTGAGACAATCCGCATGTCCATGGGCAGGGTCATAGTAATGCCTACGCCAACCGCATGCCCATTAATGGCCGCAATCACCGGCTTGCGGCATTTGAAAATGGCCAGAGATACCTGTCCTCCGCCGTCTCTGTGGTTGGCAATACTGACACTATGACCATCCTTGAAGCCCCGGGCAAATGCCGAAGGACCGGAGGAAAGGTCTGCACCTGCGCAGAAGGCCTTGCCTGCACCAGTTACGACCACAACGCGCACGGAATCATCAATATCTGCCGCCCTGAAAGCCTCTATCAGTTCGTTTCGCATGGTCGCAGTAAAAGCATTCATTCTCTCCGGGCGATCCAGGGTGATAGTTGCCACACCTTTTTCAATTACATACCGAATCTGGGTCAATTCCATTAATATACATTTCCTAAAGGATCAAAATCCAGCCAGGCTTCTTTTTTATAACAGGTTCTCTTCTTCCGTGACTCTATCTGCTATATTCCTTGGGAACCGATATCTTTTCTCTCTGCCGTCTTTTCACCAGCCCTACCGGGTTTCAGGCATCTTCTCCATGATAACTGCGTCAGGGGAACATGACTGATCATCATGCAATATGCGTAAACCTTGCAGCACATCTTTGCCTTCCACTCGCAAGGATTGTCAAGATAAAATACCTATAATCCACATCAGATGCAAACACAAGCAGACTTTAGTGGCCGCGCGATGGATTATTCCGTTCCATTTGATAGGCGCTTTTTTTATGAAAATTGTTTAATGAATATTATTCATAAAATATATATTATTTTAAATATTAATTTAAAGTTTATTCATGATTATAATTTTATTTATGATTTTTTTTAGATTATTGATTAATATTTTTCTTGACAACGATAATCAATTTATTGTATTCGATTAATGAAATAAATATTATTCATTAATTGTTTAACTCCTGAATGACTCTGATGTGATAGGATAGATAGAACTTCCGTCGGCTGAAACATAAACAGAGTTTGCACTTCCCTCTTTCCAAATTTGACGGCATCGTAAAAAGGCCGGATGCTGCGTTGCGCTGCATCCTTCGTCATTGCGGCGTACCATAAGTACGCCTCATTCCTTAAGGATTTGCGCGCCTTGCCTGCGGCCTTTTTACAAAGCCGTCCGAATATTGACTTTTTACGAGTTCATCAAATTTAATGAATTCATAAAAAGTCAAAATTCAGACAGCTTTAAACAGAATTTATACTTTTAAGGCTTTTTTAACAATGTAATAACATGTTTCCAATAATCTCTAAACGTTTCTAAAGGAGGTGGTATTTATGGAGGTTTCGAAAATGTCTGGCTAATTTTGTTCTTTTCTTGATGAAATTAAAAGCTGGCAAAACAAATGGAGGATGATATATGAATCTGATAAAGCTGTTGGCGATTTTCGCTGTATTGGGAATAGTTGATCCGGGATCAGCTCTGGGAGCCGAGGCACCGGCCAAGGAGTATAACTGGGGTGTAATTATCTCTGTCTTCATTGCTATTGGTATTTATTGGTTTTATTGTCTGTATTGGGGCATAGTCGGGTGGAAAAAGACAAAAACTGGGGCAGGATGGGCTATTGCAGGAAGAAGCCTGCCTGGCTGGCTGTTTTTGCTGGCAGCCTCTGCAACATCCTTCAGCGCATGGACATATATCGGTCATCCAGGAACAGTTTATACTGGTGGATTGGCTTATGCTTTCGCAGGACTTTACGCTATAACCATCCCATTTACAGGTGCCCTCTTCATTAAGAGGCAGTGGATGCTGGGACGAAGGTTCGGGTTTGTTACACCTCCTGATCAATACCGAGCAATCTTTGACAGCCGCCCCCTGGTTTTTCTTATCGTTGCTGTTTCTTTTCTCTACAGTATCTTCTATGTTGCAGTTCAACTGGTAGGCTCAGGACTTCTTTTCAATGTGCTAACCGGTGGTTTTATCCCGTACTTTCTTGGTTCAATTTTTCTTGCAGTTATCCTCGTTTTCTATGTGGCTGCCGGAGGACTCAGGACTATCGCCTGGGTTGATGCCCTTCAGTTCTTCCTGCTTGTCGGTGGAATTGCCATAATAGGTGGTTCAGTTATGTATGGCATGGGCGGATGGTATCCTTTCATGGAAAAAATTTCTGCGTTACCTGCTCACTGGACAAAATCCCATGACTGGATACATGTAGGATGGAACTGGGTTCAGCCGTCTGCAGACGGCATAAAACGTGCCCAGTGGTCAGGCGTCATGATGTTTTCCTATATGTTTGCTCTTGCTGGTATCCAGTGTTCTCCAGCTTTTACGATGTGGGCTTACAGCCTTAAGCGAATCAATCTTCTTCCATGGCAGGTAACCTACGGAATAGGCACAATCGTAATGGTAACACTTGTCCTGTGGTCAGTAGTTCAGGGGATGGGTGGCCAATGGCTTGCTCAGACAAACCCAGGAGAATGGGGTCCAAAGGCACTTCTCTCCTATATTACAGGAGCAGGAGGCAGAGGTGCACCTTCTGATGCACTTGTACCACGATTGATGCTTACCTACATTCCATTAGGACTTCTTCCTCTGACTGCCCTTGGTTTGCTTGCAGCAGCTCAGTCAACAGGAGCGCCCTACATCTCCTCTTTTGCGGCTATTGCCAGCAGGAACCTTATCGGCGGCCACCTGATAAGAAAGAAGAGAACTGAGCTTGGTGATCCAAACGCTATAGTAACTCTTGACATGGTCATCTCTCAAGAATCACAGCTCTTCTGGGCAAGATTCTTCTGTGTTTTCATTGTAAGTTGCGCATTTGTAGTAGCATACATCAATCCTGATCTTATTGTTATGCTTGGAGGACTTGCAGTCTCTTATGCTTTCCAGCTTATTCCCGCACTTTTAATGATCTGCTATGTTTTCAAGGGCTGGCCAAACCGTTGGTCAGGGGACGGCATATTCTGGGGTCTATTAATGGGTATAATATTTGTTACCATAAGCTACTGGTTTCCGGCCTACAGATATCCTCTCACCATCCACTGCGCTGGATGGGGGATAATTTTCAACCTTCTAACCATAATTATCGTTTCAGCTTTCACAACTCCTAGCCCGAAAATGGTTGCATGGGCTGATCGGCTCAATGATTTTTACCGTACCCATGACACTGCTTTCTACGCCCCAAAGGCCAGAAGTTGGCAGAAATTCCTTATCTTCTACATTCCGTTCTGGTGGCTGATGTTTGTAGGACCAGGTATTGAGATTGGCAATTACCTTGACGGCATAGCACTTGGACTTCCGGGGCAGTGGCTGTGGCTGATTATAGGCGGCATCTCTGGTACTTTCCTCCTCTGGTCAATGTGCTGGGGTGCTTGCATGGCTACTCATCCAACGCTTTTACCTGAGCCCATTGACGAAGAGGCTGCAAAAACCATCAAAGATTAAAGGAGGAAAAAATGGGACCAGAATCAACTTATATTGTATTATTTTTTTGGATTTTACCTATTATTGTTGGAGGAGTTTGGCTTTACAAGGATACTCGCGGAAAATAAAACCTTGATCACGGCAAAAAAACTGGAAATTTTATGATTTGTAGTTTTTTTGCCATATCTTTAATCCTTATCTTTTAAATCTTATTATAAGCACAGGCGCAACCGGCTTTTTTTCAATGTTTTCCATAACAGAGATGAAGGAGGTTAAATTCATGATCGAAAAAATCTTGGTACCATTAGACGGATCCTTAGACTCCGAAGCATCGATCCCGATCGTAGAAGAGATAGCAAGCGGATGTCAGACTAAAACCATTCACCTGCTTTATGTCACGGTTTTCAATGCAGTACCTGCCGGAGGCGAGGTAGCTCTGGACTCCCTTATCCCTGTAACCGCCTACGAGCACGAGCAACAACATGCTGCTACTTATCTTGATAAAAAAGCCAATGAACTTAAAAAGAAAGGTCTTTCAGCAACATATCAAGTTCTGGCTGGCCATACCGGAGGACTGGCTCGTCATATCCTGGAAGTAGCAAACACAAAGAAAATGGACATGATTGTCATGAGCACTCATGGAAGAGGGGGCCTTGGACGGATTTTGATCGGCTCTGTTGCAAGCAGGGTGGTTCAGCAGTCTAAAATCCCTGTTCTTCTCGTTCGACCGCGCGAAGCCTAAATAACCTTGTCCATCATCATAAACGAAAGGGCTAAGATCAGTTGAATACAGAAAATTTATCGGTTTCTGAAACACCGACCGAAGTGGCTGAATTTTTAGAGTCCGGGGAAAAGGTGCGTCATATATTCAATATAAGGGACGGACTCGTCGTGTATGCAACCACCCGTCGTCTCCTATACAAAAGAGGCAACATGGTGAGTCCCGTTTCCTATGATGAGATTAAAGAAGTGAGCTACAGGATACCTATTGGAATGTCCAAAATCATTATTGCCATGGGATTTTTTATTGCAGCCTGGGTGACTCCGGCTACTGCTCTGGTTAGCACGACAATTACCGCCATAGGTTGTACTTTTCTTGCGCTTGGGCTGTACAGAAAAAATGCATGGATCAAGCTTCGGTTGGACGAAGAGGACAACCTGCAAAGGAAGTTCACCCCAATAATGCTTTTACTGCCTTTTTTATACTTTTTCAAACCTGTCAAGCAATATAAGGTTGTGGGTGATCCCAGGGAATTAGAACCCTTCTTTCAATTCATCAAAGATAAATTGAACATAATTCCTAATCCGGAAGATAAGGTTAAAAATTTCAAACAAAAGGGAGTAAAAGGTTCTAATCGCAAATCTCACATTATCAATGCCTAGATTAGGCAAAATTATAGGCTAACTATCACATTCATTTGAGAAATAGCCTATCATGCACTCATTCAGGCACTTGAGAGAAGGAAGGGGGTGGTTATATTTATGATCGAAAAAATCCTGGTTCCTTTGGACGGATCCAAAGCCTCTTTGAATGCTATTGCTGCACTGGAAGAGATTGTAGAAGCAAGAGGCCGGGTTAAAAACATCCATCTACTTTATATCACCACATTCAAGGGGGTACAAGCAGGTGGAAAGATATCCCCTGATGCCTCAATCCAGTTTCCTGTAACAGACAAGGAGAAGCTTCAAGCAGAGGCATATCTCAGGCGAAAGGCCGAAGATCTGCAGGCAAAAGGTTTTCCTGCTACCTGGGAAGTAATGGCTAACAAGGGAAAACTTAGTCAGGATATCCTTGAAGTCGCAGAGACAAAAAATATGAACATGATTGTCATGTGTACCCACGGACGTACAGGCTTTGGGGCATTATTTCCTGGCTCTGTGGCCAGTCAGGTTGTGGCACTGTCAAAAGTCCCTGTCACACTCATCCGCCCTGCCTGCCAGGCAAGTGACTGGCTGTCATCCTGAAGCTTTTCTTTATTCAACGCCGTACCTGATCAGGCATAAAGTTTTTCATCAGTCTTAAATTATAATTGATTCAAGGTGTTATATGAATAACTGATTTTTCTCTCGTTCCCAAGGAAAAGATTGGGAACGAGAGCTGAATAGTTGCAATTGTTCTACAGTTTCTTCTTTACCGATTGAACCTTGCTTTCCATCCTTCCAGTTTTACCTTCCTGGTAGTCAGCCTTGAGATTTATGGATATACGGGTTGAATCTTTTTTTAATTCTTCCAGACATTTTGTTACGACATTCATAACATCGTTCCATTCTCCTTCGATACAGGTTCCCATTGGATTTAATTTATAGGGAAGCCCGCTTTCCTTGATTATCCGCAACGCTCTTGAAACATAAGCACTAAGGCTTGCCCCCTTGTCGAGGGGAAATATTGACAGCTCAACAATAACGCTCATATGAATCCTCTATTTTCCGATATTTTCTGAATCAATCTTTTCTCTGACGACTCTTTTGTTGATATCTTACCCATAAACCCGAGACCTGAAGTCCTTACAAATTCGTACTGCTTCCGGTTCTCTTCTCAAGCTTGCCCTGATATCTTTTCCCTCTGCCGCAATGCTACCCTTTTGATCAGCCCTGCCAGGTTTCTGTCATCTTCTCCGGGGTAACTGCAATCAGATGGGACTGGTTTAATTCAATATGCGTAAGCCTTGCAGCACAGCTTTTCCTTCCAATAGCATAGATTGTCAAGATAATACTTATAAACCACATCCGGTGCAAACACAACCTGCCTGTTGTGGCCACTATTGTTCAATTTTTTCGATTTCACAATCGCATCGATCGGATTTGCTTTTCATAGCAGGTTCCAATATGCAGATGAAAAGAAACGAAGCAAGCACACCCCCGAGCAAGGGAGCAAGAACATATACGTAAAGAAAACCACCGACGCTGTCGGGAAAGGCCGCGCTACCCCACCCTGTGAGCCATGCCACCAGCCTAGGGCCAAGATCGCGCGCTGGATTCAGCCCTGCTTGCGTCAGCGGTGCGATGAGACAGATGATTGAGGAAACTGTCAAACCTATGAACACTGGTGCATGAGCATTATCCGGACGTCCAACATTGCAGCCTTCAGTCAAAGCAAAAATCATCAGTACCAGCAGGAATGTTCCAAAGGCTTCCGCCACAATGGCCAAAGGCAGGGAAACAACTGCAGCAGTTTCAGGATTCGGGTAATATTCGCCGAACATCATTGCCGTCTTAACCGATTCGGCTGAGCCACGAATGATGCCGTGGGCATTTTCATAGGCTGCAATCGACGGCGCAAACAGCACATACAACGCAAAACCGGCCAAGACTGCCCCAACAAACTGAGCTGCTATATAGACCGGAAATTTCCTGACAGACATTCTACCGCTCAACACCATAGCCAAACTTACCGCAGGGTTAAGATGCGCACATGACAAATGACGGGTCAAATAAATCGCCAGGGTCACGCCGATACCCCAAGCCAAAGCCACTTGCATCAATCCTTGATGCGCATTGAATAATACAGATACGGCAACCGATCCGCATCCGAACAATACAAGCACAAACGTGCCCAACGCCTCACCGATCAGCTCTCTGTAGTGCTTCAACTTTGCCCTTCCTTAAGATTTATAATTTGAATGTCCCCAAAGCCCCCTTCAATCTTTATATTCCTTGTCTTTCGCAATACTTCAAAGCTTGACGGCTTTGTAAAAAGGCCGGATGCTGCGTTGCGCTGCATCCTTCGTCATTGCGGCGTACCATAAGTACGCCTCATTCCTCAGGATTTGCGTGCCTTGCCTGCGGCCTTTTTACAAAGCCCTCCGAATATTGACTTTTTACGAGACCATCAAGCTTAGGGAGGATAGAAAAAGTGGGCACCAAAAGTTAAGGATTGCGGCATGAGCGAATTGGTATCCACTATTGCCATCCGAGCTCAAAGATGCCTGCAACAAAGATATGTGCTGTAAGAATTACGGGAATATAACTTCGCCCAAGCCGGCTTAGCTTGCAAAAGAGACTCTACATGTAATCGTAGATCACTACCCTTGACCAGAATGATGCATATTTTCCAAGAAATTCCTGATGCAGGTGATGAACCTGATATGCATCATGACCTTCAATTGAGTCAAAAAGGACGGTTAGGCCCACAGAATATGTCGAGTCGATCACAGGACGCTGTTTTGTAGGAGCAGGAATGCCAATATAAACTCCTCTTGCAGATTCTATTCCTTTTAAAGCTTCAAGGCCTGTCCGGAATTCTATTATCTGATCTTTTGTAAGCTCTGGTTTAAGCCAGAATATAACTATATGACTAAGCATCTGATTTCATAACCTTCTTGTTTTAAGTATATTATTTTCTCTCTTCAAGTTGTTCGATAAAAGCCTCTACATTGGTCTTTGTCTGTTCATCAGAAACAAGTCTAAGATCATTCAAGTCGCCATTTATCGTAAGACTTGGAACTCCTGTAGCTGCCTCAAGGCGCTGTGGCATACCGTAACGGCAGTTGGAGTTGTTTGGACAGGTCTTGGCATCATGATATATGATTCCATCCACCTTGAAAAACTCTATCATTCGCTTGATGTATGCCTCTTTTGAATCGTCTGCCCTTACAATAAAAAGCTCAGTGTATGCCCTTGCCATGCTGTTAAAAGAATCTTCAGGATCAAAAGCTGAAAATATCCAACTGTTACAGTAAGTTGATGCAAGAACACTTATGCCTCGTTTTGAAAAAAGCTCTGAATGGTCCCTCAACCTTCCCCATACAGGCATCCCATCCCAGTAAAGCCTGAAACGCTCGCCTTCTACTGCTGGAATCCTGTCCTTGATTCTGGTTTCAAGCTCTGTCAAAAGACTGCCGTAATAGTCTACTGCCTTCTGGGTGCCTCTAAGCACCACAGCAGGTCCCATATGAATCGTGCTGTCAAAAAAAGTGATGGGAGAAGGAATTGCCGAGGCTGTATTGAGGACTTTTTCCCAGAGGTCGGAACACTGTCTGGAAAGCAAAAGAACAGCCTTAAGCTTATCAATGTCAAAACCATGCCCTGATATTTCTTCTAACTTCGGAATTAGTCCTTCCATCTGGCTTGCAATCGATTTTATGTGACTGTCATCAATATCTTTTACACCGCGATGAGTGTGGATTCCAAGAACAGGCACCCTGAACTCATTTGCATACCAGGAAAACCAGTCCTGGACATCCCTGCACTGATTGGTGTTATAAACAAGAACATCCGGTCTTGGAACCGAATAAATCCCGGGATAAGCCCTTGAAAGCGGTGTTATTCCTTTTATATATGCACCAATATCTGCAGTAAGATAAGAGCAGATTTCAGGAGAATATCCTCTTTGGTTGGCTAAAGGTATCATGTCTGTGGACATTCTGGTTGCACCCAGCATAGCTCCGTGATTTTCCGGGAAAAAAACAAGAAAACCCATGGCTCTAAGAATCTCGGCAGGGCCTACACTTGTACACCAGGCAATCTTCTGGCTTCGGGTTTTGGCAGCATCGTTTAATTCATAAAAATATTCAGACATAAAGCGATTCATCAGAGCAGTTGCCTCTATTTTTTTTCGCTCAGGTTTTTTTTCTTCAACCATATTCATTCCCCGCCTTCAATTATCCATGGCATAAAGAGCAGCCCCAAAAGCTCCTGTAAGCTGCGGATATTTCGGAACCAATACACTTCTTTCTATTATATCCTCAGTCATTTTAACAAGATAAGGGTTATTCGCCACCACCCCTCCTGTCATGACAACATTCTGCGTAAGAGAATCCATCTCCATCACACGTTTTATTACAGATAAAAACAAGCCCTTTACAATGTCCTGGACTTTTTTACCCTGCCGAATTTTTTCAAGCACTTCAGTAGCAGAAAAAACAGTACAGAAACTTCCAAGTACAACCATGTTCTGTGATTCAATGGCAAGCCCATTCAACTTATCGATGGGTATGTCCAGTCGTGCTGCCATTTCTTCAAGAAAGGCTCCAGTTCCTGCTGCACATTTTCTGTTCATCTTGAAGCTTATGCGTTTTCCGGTTTCATCCAGTTTTATGATTTTGTTGTCCTGTCCTCCGATGTCAATTATCGTTATTGGATGAGGAAAATAATGAAAACACCCCCTGGCATGGCAGCTTATTTCGGTCTTGGATTCATGGGAAATGGCAACATTATGACGACCGTAACCAGTTGTCATAACCTTCAGAATATCTTCTGTTGAAAGAGACGCCATATCGAGTGCCATCTTGAGGCAGAGCCCAGAAGAGGCTTCAAAATCGGTTCCTGATTTTACTACCGCAAAGCCAACTATTTGTTTCTTTTCATCAATAATAACGGCTTTGGTTCTGGATGCACCGACATCGATTCCTGCGAAAACAGGCAGGGATTTTTTCATTTACCTGAAGTCTCTTTCACAAGGATTAATTACTTCGTTTGGATTCTATGGCCTTTACAAGAGAGCGTATCATTATATTATATGGTATCTCTATTCCGGCCTGCAAGCCGTATTCAATGAATTTTCCGTTCATGAAGTCGATTTCAGTTCGGCGGTTGTTTTCTATGTCCATAAGCATTGACGGCTTATGGTCGCCTGCCTTGCGCATGTATTCGATTGCGTTCGGATAATAATCCCAGCCAAGATTTATTTCATTTGCCCTTGCAACTTTTATGCATTCCTTGACCAGGGCATCAACGATCTGAAACACTATGGGATCACTCATTGCCTGAGCCATCGTAAAACCTGTTACTGCACATACCGGATTCATGCAGGCATTCAAGATCCCTTTTCTCCATACCATAGAGATTATATTGTCAGTATGTCTGGTAGGAAGACCACTTGAGCTTAAAGCCTCTGCAACTGCAATGGCAGCCTGACTGGATTCAGGATCCATTTCCTGTAAGTAATGGGGATGATGATGAAAAGGCATTTTAACATGACCTGGCTTTATAAGGCCGCATCCATAATTTACAACAGCCCTCATTACCGGCCTTCTGCCAAGGGCCTTGGCAATTTCAAGTTCTGTATCTATGCCGTTCTGCCAGCTTATGACAACCATGCCATCGCGGTAAAATCCTTCTATGGCTGAAGATATCAAAGGAAGCGCATTGGCTTTGGCTGTAACGAATATGACATCCGGTGAATAGCGTGCAAGATCATCAATATTAACACAGACTCTTGATACTTTCTGCTGAAGATTTTCTGAGCCTTCTATTATTATTCCACTGCTTATTGCCGGCTCCAGCAAAGCCGGTACAACATCGCAGAGGGTGACATCATATCCGTTTTTTGCAAGAAAGGCTGCCACTATACAGCCAACTGGACCTGCTCCTATTACTGCAAAAGATTTGGGACAAAACTCCGGTTTTTCACTCATAAAAACAACCTCCCATTTCTAAAAAATGAAGTGTCAACTTATCAAAATCATGGCTTATACCGTCAGCTTTCGGTTTCGAGAATGCCAAAGGCTTTGGAATCAAGTATCCTAACACCGGCTGATCGAAGAATCTCAATGGCAGCATCATTATCGCTGAAACGAAAGATCATTACCGCATTATTGGATGACATTCCGATGAATGCATACATGTACGTGACATTTATTTTGGCTTCCATCAAAGGTTTCAGCAGATCTGAAAGCTTGCCAGGCCTGTCTTCAATCTCTGCCGCCACCACATCGTCAACTCTAGCCGGAAAATGTTTTTCCATCAGTATCCGTCTGGTTTTGGACAAATCCGATACCAGAAGGCGCAGCATTCCAAAATCTCCGCTGTCCACAAGATTCAGTGCCCTTAAATTGATACCGGCTTCTCCTATCGCATGGGTTACTTCATAGAGTCTTCCCGGAGAGTTTTCTATGGAAATTGATATTTGTTTTAATTTCATGATCAGATTCCTTTATATTTTAGTTTCTCAAAGCTTGACGGCATCATAAAAAAAACCAGGATTCTGTGTTGCGCTGCATAAAGCGCGTGATTTCCTGCTAAGTTTTTACAAAACCGTCTTCTTAGTCTTTACGAGTTTATCAAGATAGATTACAGTCATTTCTTAAATACATTGTAACTATAAAATAACTAATAAAAAGTACTTTAACATAAGTCAAGAAAAAACAGCTCAATAACAGGAAAACCAGAATGCTTTACCATCCTGGTTTTCCTGAAAGCCCCCAAACAATGTTTGAACTCAATTCTTCGTGCTATCTTCCTCCGCCGAGAGTTATTCCTGCGGTTTCATAGCCAAGAAGATGGGGAAGCAATAATGTAAGACCTGGCATATAGGTCAGCATTAACAGGACAATCAGTTGGATAACAAGATAAGGAAGGACCGCCTTTGTAACAAAGATGATGCTTTTGTTTGCAATAGAGCCTGTAATGTATAGACTTACCCCCACAGGAGGGGTACAGTATCCGATTGCAAGGGCGACTGTCATGATGAGCCCAAAATGAACAGGGTCTATTCCAAACACCTGGAGCATTGGAATACACACAGGACCTATTATCAGGGTTGCTGATATTATATCCATGAGTGTCCCTATGGCAAGCAGCAAAATGACTATGGCAAGTAAAAAGAGCGCGGGCGATTGTATGGCTGAAACAACTGCCTCAGTCAGTTTATTGGGTATGTTCTCAAATGTCAGATACCGCCCGAAACAGGTTGCTCCTGCTACAATGATCAAAAGTGTCGCGGAAGTCACTGCGGAATTTACCACTACGTTTTTCACACCACTAAACTTCATCGACTTGTGAATGAACAACTCGACTATAAAAGCATATACACAGGCCACAACAGCAGCCTCATTGGCAGTAAACATGCCTGAGTATATGCCGACAAAAATGATCAGGGGAAGCATCAATGCCCAAAATGACTCTTTACTGACCTCTATTACTTTACTGAAACTTGGTACAGGCTCTCGCACAATGGATTTATTGTTTTTAAAAATAAAAAAAGTATAAAAACACATTCCGACAGTGATCATGACCCCTGGAACGAACCCTGTCAAAAAAAGCGCTTCCAAAGACACATTGCTTATCATGCTGTAAAGAATCATACCTATACTAGGAGGAATTATGACCCCGAGATTGCCAGCAGTAGTCATGACACCAACACTGTAATTATCTGGATAACCATGCCGTCTTAAAGCTGGAATCATGAATCCGCCAAGTGCTACGACAGTTGCCACAGTTGAGCCTGAAATTGCCCCAAACAATGCACATGCTATGACTCCTGCCATCCCCAGACCCCCTGGAAGCCAACTGACAAGAATGTTGGAAAATTTTATGAGTTTTTCTACAATCGTTCCTGCTGTCATGATGTTGCCGCAGAGGATAAAAAAAAGTACCACTATCAGAGCAAAATTATCCATGCTGCGAAATATTGTCTGGATCAACAGGAGGATGGGAATATCTGTCCATATCAGCAAACTGATGGCTGATGTAAAAAACAGGCACATGAAAACAGGTATATATGCTGCCATCATTCCAAGCAGTAACAAAAGAACAATTAAATAACTCCATTCCATAATCTAAAACTCACTTACCCTAGTTCAGTTAATTAGGCGTGATGGGTTTGTCAAAAAGCTGAAAAATTCTTCTATATCTTCTCACGTTTTTCACGCTCTATCATTATATCCTGATAAATTACCTGGATTGTACGTATCAGCATCAATGTTCCCATAGCCGGCAGCAAAGAATAAAGAATGACCATCGGGATTTGAAGAATAATGGTTTTTTGACTTGTAGCAGCCTGCTGTAAACAAATCAGATATCCATAATAAATCATGATGAAAGAAAAAATTATTGTTGCAGCATGGCTTATCGTCATAAGAGCCAGCCTGAGACTGGGAACTAACTGAAGCAGTGCATCAACCTTGATCATCGAACGGGTCTTGACTGCTACACTGCAACCAATAAAAGTGGTATACATTATTACCTCTCTCACAAGTTCTTCAGACCAAGCAAGAGAGTAATTAAATCCATAACGAAGTATGATATTAAAAAACAACGCAATCAGGACAACCATCACAGACAGAAAAAGTGTCCATTCTTCAAAAAAAGTTAAAACCTTATCAACTCCAGCCAGTATCTTTCCAAACATACAGAATTCCTTGTTAGCTCCTGTATATCTTCTTCTTTTTACAGGTATTTTAAAAACCATTCTTTCAGAACATTGCTTTTATTCTGAAAGAATGGAAAAAACAATCTACGTCAATCCGCTATGGTTTATACCCGATAAAAGCCTGTACTTCATTCAGAAAATCGGCTGGTTTATAGGTATCTCCGTCATACAGCTTGTTGATCTCAGGAGCGTATTTCTTATGCACTTCATTGCCTTGCTTTTTCAATA
Source organism: Desulfobacteraceae bacterium (assembly GCA_037439445.1). Classification (GTDB taxonomy): domain Bacteria; phylum Desulfobacterota; class Desulfobacteria; order Desulfobacterales; family Desulfatirhabdiaceae; genus JBBIWB01. The sequence goes on from JBBIWB010000012.1 coordinate 25,417, forward strand.
TTGCAGTCTGAGAATCTGTAAGTTTAAAGAACTGAACACCTGCTGCCTTTGACTTTTCGATCTCGGTATTTTCCTGAGCTAACCCTTCAGCCCGGATTTTTGATGCAACATCTTTTGCAGTTTCTCTGAATATTTTCTGAAGATCTGCTGGAAGGCTCTCAAACCATTTCTTGTTGAACAGCCAAAGGAACAAACCCTGTGCATAATCTATCTGGGTAAAGAATTTTACATCTTCAAATTTCTTGGTAATGCTGCAGACTGTTAGAGTATGGTCGAGACCTGTAATGACTCCTTGCTTGAGGGCAACAGAAACATCCGGCCATGGCATTACAACAGGGTTAAAACCCCACGCCCTGTACAGCAACTGATTGACAGCAGCCTCCGCTGTTCTGAATTTGATTTTCTTGGCGTCTTCGATTGTCTTGACAGGCGAAACCGTAGCCCATCCGTAACTTCCATACAATGTTATGTCCAGTCCGATTACTCCAAGATGACCTGCTCCATTTAAAAAATGATTGAACAGCTTTTCGTTTCCGGCAAATTTTTCGAGTCTGTCATAAGAGTCAATTAGAAATGGAAGGTTCACAACTCCAAAACGCGGGCCAAGGTTGGTGGAAGCAACAGAGCTTACTCCCATTCCCTGGATTGCACCCATTTGCAGTTGATTCAGTACCTCGACTTCTCCTCCAAGGATTGAAAACGGTTTGTAATCGATGAAAATCTGGCCGTTAGTACGCTTCCAAAGTTCATCCCTGAATGCAAATCCAAAAAATACCCCCCTAATGACCGGGTGTGAGACATTTGATAGAACGCATTTGTACTTGGCTGTCGCAGGATCGAAAGCAGGTTTCCATGCATCTAAAGACGGGGCTGTCCTGGCCATAGCTAAACCAGTCAAAAAAAACAGACATAGCACACCCAACAATACGACTACTGTCACTTTCTTGCTTGTCATACTTGCCTCCTTTACACAACTTGTTGTTTAATAAATGCCATTCAGTTACCAAACTATCTTAATGGCTATATTCCAGCTAAATGTTTTTTTGTCAAGTATTAATTCCCTCATTTTTTGACTTTGATAACCGGACTTCATTTCTCCCGATCATCATTCATCGTTTCTTTGACAAAAAAACAAGCAGTAAGTCCAATGGCCGAACAACCCAGAAGAAGATTTATCATCTGCTGATAACCGGCTACGGTAAAGGCATCGCCTTGTCTTCCGTAGCTTTCAAGAATGTAGCCAGTCAGCGGCTGAAATACAGCACCCCCCGCAAAAGGGAAAATATTGAAAAGCCCGGTGGCAGTACCTGCAATTTGAACTGGAAAAAGCTCTTTGGCAGCCGTAAATCCGATTACAACAGCAGAACCTGAAAAAATTCCAAACCCCAAACATATAAGATAAAGGCCTGAAACCGGAATTCGATCTACGGCAAAAGCAAGAACCGACAGGATACACAGAAGCAAAAAAGATGATAGGATAAGAGCAGGTTTCCTTGCTCGAAAAAGCTTGTTTGAAATAAAACTCTGAAGAGGGCTCCCAACCATAAGACCCACTGCAAGCATTGAAAGAATATAGCCCGACTGAGTTTTATCAAGTCCGTAAACCTGTACTAAATATGGTCCGCCCCAGAGTCCTCCAAAAGTAAAAAAAATAGCGCAGTTGAAAAAAAACCATGCCGCCAGAGGAATGAAATGAGAAGATGAAATCACTTTCCGAAATCCTTCCATGAGTCCAATGGCAGGCTGATCCGATTTTGCAGATTTTACAATAGGCTCCCAGCCTTTTTCCTGAGGCCTGTTTCTTACAAATATCCACACTATCAGTGAAAAAAAGAGAGTCAACACTCCGACCGAAACAAAAGACATCCTCCAACCTATTGCACTGCTAAGCAATACAAGTGGCGTTGCCGCCATCAGTGAGCCAAGCCCTCCCATTGCCATGAGTATCCCTGTCATAGGAGCAAACTCTGATGGAGTGAACCACTCGGCAAAAATCTTCATTGTAGGAACAAAAAGCATGGCCACCCCTATGCCTACAAAGGTGCGGCCTAAAATAGCCATAAAGGTTGTTGATGCCAATCCCAGGATAACAGAGCCAATGAATGCAACAAGAAAAAACACAGTAACTGTATTTCTGGGTCCCCATGAATCAGAAAGGAGTCCTGCAGGGATCTGCATGACAGCATAAGAATAAAAATATGCTGCCCCGAGAAGCCCTGTAAGTCCTCCTGTAGTCTTAAGATCCCTCATCATGTCGACTGCCACTACAGCAGGGCAAAGCCTGTGAAAATAGACAAGGATATATCCAAATGCCAGAACCCAGAATATGATCCACCTATAATTTCGTGCGGTTGAGAATATTGTCATCTTAGTTATTTTCCTGTCCAGTATCCTTGGTAATCAAGCTGGCGAAGTATGTCAAGCTCTTTAGGTGTTGGCTCAGGAGTCTCGGATAATTTGTTTGAAACCCTGATACTCCATCCAGTTTCCTTATGAATGTCATTGAGGGTGACCCCAGGATGAACGGAAGAAAGTATCATTTCGCAGGACTCCTGGTCAAACCTGAATATACCCAGCGTCGTGATAACCGCTGATGGCCCGCCTCTTACAAGGCCGACTTTTTCACGCCAGCCTTTTCCATTTCCATATCCAGGAGATGTTATGTAATCGACTTTGGAAACAAATCTTCTTTTTTCATGAGCCATGATGATTATGTGACGTCTTGCAAGACTCGCCAGGTCACACGCACCACCACTTCCGGGAAGCCTTGTTTTCAATGGTTTTCCTGTTAGGGTTGTATTTAAGTTTCCATACCTGTCAACCTGGGCACCACCAATAAAGCTCAAATCAACAAGTCCTGCCTGAAGGATGGACATGGTATCGAAAGTGTCGGCAAGCCAGTGGGACATATAAAGATTGGGCAGATCCCCCATGGTCAGTATTGGTGCGGGAGCTAAAGATTCACGGATAATACCGAGTTCGTATATCCCAGTTGCCCCTGGTGCGTGTAGACTTTTTGCCAGTAAAAAACCCAGCAGTGGAAGCCTCATGCCGACAAAAACAACTTCGTCTTCCGTTATTTCGCGGGCTGCAGCAGTTACCATGAGCTCTGATCTTGTATAAGAACGCTTAATATCCATAGTCAACCGGCTCAGAATAGGAATGTTTTTTTATTGAAAGTTCAGACTGACAGCTTTTCCCAAGAAACGCAATATAACCTTCTAAATTCTTAACAGATAAGACCCATTTTTCAAGCCATATTGAAAAAGCTTCCTGTGTCCTGCTCGACTCCTGATAATCGAGAAATTTCTTATGATCCCTGTTATAATATCCCGGAACAGGAGAAGGGTGTGCCCCCCACGGAGCATGAACTACTGCACTTACCTTGAAGCCCGGTGCGATAACCCTGTTTGGATCTTTGCAGATCGTCTCAGTTGATACAATCTCTTCTGCTGTCAAAATCACATTCCTGCTTGACATAATCGCTTCACGGGCAACGCCCATGTTGCCCCACGCATGGGCATTTCCATATGAATCGGATTTCTGAACATGGACAACCGCAACATCAGGCATAATTGCCGCCACGGCAGAATGCAAAAGACCAGTGAAAGGGCATACAACGGTTTTCAGTCCTTTGTTTGTACCGAAAAGATCGCTTCCCAGAGCTGTCCTTGAAGGCAGGAAGGTAACTCCCTGAGCTCCTGCTTTAAGAGCCAGTGAAATGGTAAAATTAGAGTGATCTTCTACTTCAACCTGGTTTTTCTCCACAGCCCTTCTGAAATTATAGCCAATTCCAGTAATTACGTTGCCTACCCACGCAGCCCGAACTGTCTTGACACATCCTGCTCCAATGAGTTGATCAAACAAGATATCGGATATGGGGCAAATAAGTGTAAGGTTTTTTCTGCCCTGCCTGATAATTTCATGACCTGCTGCAAAAGGTATGGATGTTTCAAGATTAGCGCATGTTACAACAGATGAGCCATCATGAACAAATCCAGAAATTGCCTCTCTCATGCTCATCAGTTTTGAAGGTTTCATCTAAGAGGCTTCCTCCACATTTCAACTGCTCTGATCCGAATTGGCAGATTCACTTCCATTGAACCAATTCTTTGCGATTGTTGGTTAATAAATGTGATTCAATTTAAGATTAGTTTTTACCAAAATGCGCGACTTAAAGTCTATAGTTTTTTACGGCACCTCAACAGATTACAGCTTTTGTTATTTTACAGGAACTGGAATTTTTGATTCACAAGGCACCCCGGTTTGACAAAGTCCGCAGCTATTGACTCTTATATTGAATTTTTCCTCTGCATATACTGCCGTAATCTGTCTGATATATTTTTTACATTTTTCCTTGTCATGCCCTTTTTCGTTTATTGCACCTGCAGGGCAGCGCTTGATACATTTACCGCATTTTCCGTTCAACCGATGTAAACAGTATTCATTCTGCAATCTGTATTGCCTTGGGTCTGGCTCTATATCTGCTTTTACAATTACTGAGCCAAATCTTACAGCCTTTCCGAGGCGTGTGATAAGACCGTCTGAAAGCCCGAAAGTTCCCAGCCCGCATATGAATGCAGTATGCCTTTCCGACCACTTGGAGGCATATCCATATTTTGCTGATATTGCTGTCTCCCATAAAGGCGAAAGAATGGGGGAGATGCACGGATAATTCTCAGAATTCATTTTACCAACCACGAATTTTCTGATTTCATCGTTAAATCTCTCACCGAACAGTCTTGATCTCGCCCATCTTTGTGAAGGATAAAGTTTTTCTTTTCTTTGTGCCTTTTTTGTCTCTTCGGTCTGAGGAAGTACCCAGCTTATTATTGAAAGCTGTTCCGGACTGAAATCCAGAAGAGGGTATTGTGCTGAAAAGACATCTGAAGGATGCCAGTAAAAATCTCCTATGTCTTCTTTTAAAAAAGAGTATAAAGGATCACTTCCTCTTGAAAAGCCCACTAGAGGTTCATCCCAGAATTTTTCAGTCAGTGCAAGTTTAAGAGAATTTTCTTCTGACAGAAAAACAAAGCTCGTTATTAGATCTGTTATCCATTCTTTAAGGTTGGTGCAATTTTTCTGCATTCGAAGTCTTCTTCACATATCCCCAGAGATTTCCGGATAAGGTCGATATAAATACAGTCCTGTCATTTTTTGATAATCTACATGAAAAAATGGTAATCGTTGCCTTTATTTTGACTTATTATCTTATTATTGAAAAGAATGAAGGAAGTAAACATAAATTGCATAATAATCCAAAACACAGGATTTCATACAAAATCAGCAAGATCAATATCGACAGCCATCGTTTTGAAAAGTAAGGAGAAAGTTTTCAGAAGCAAAGGTCGGAATCCGTTGTCTTATTCAAGAGGTATTGAAGACAAACAGACAGAAGGGAATAGGTTTTTTTAAAACGCTAAATGAAGGGGATAAGAATTAAGCTATACACCTAACTTAACGCAAGGGGGTTAAATGCTAAAATTAACTTCCAAGCATTTAACCCCTTCAAAGAATAGGAAATAATCAGGGGTTTTCAGTTTTAGTCTCAGCAGGTACTTCTTTAGAAGATTCAGGGGTTTTTTCAGTCTTTTTCTTTTTGGAAGTTATAGCTTTGACAGTTTTTTTCATGCGCTCTCGCATGGGCTTGCCCTTTTCTCTTGCAACAAGCTCAATTATGGAAAGTGGCGCAGCATCTCCAGAACGATTCCCGATTTTTGCAACCGTCGTATAACCGCCATTAATATCTCCATAGCGATCAGCAGCTTCGGCGAACAATTTATATGCAACTTCTTTTTCTGTTATTATCGCCAGTGCCTGCCTTTGAGCGTGAAGATCACCTCTTTTTGCAAGTGTGATAAGATTATCAGCCCACTTCTTCAGTTCCTTGGCTTTTACATCAGTAGTAGTTATTCTGTCGTACTTAAACAACGATGTCACCATGTTTCTGAACATCGCCTTTCTGTGACTGCTAGTACGCCCTAGTTTTAATCCTGAATTTCCATGCCTCATAGACTTCTTTAATCTCCTTGCTCAATGTCTTCATCAGGGGACACAAAATTATCGACCTTCATACCCAACGAAAGATTCATTTCACTCAAAACGGCCTTGATTTCGTTAAGTGATTTTCTGCCAAAGTTCTTCGTCTTAAGCATTTCTGTCTCAGTCTTGCTGACAAGTTGATATATTTTATATATATCAGCATTCTTAAGACAATTCGCACTTCTAACAGAAAGCTCAAGCTCCTCAACGCTTCTCAACAGATTCTCGTTAAACTGAGGTTTATGGCCGGCGTGGGGCTCAACTTCAGATGCTGGTACCAAGCACTCGTCAAAATTGACGAACTTGCTAAGCTGCTCCTTCATGACTTTTGCTGAATAAGACACAGCATCTTCTGGAAGTACACTCCCATTTGTCCAGACTTCCAAAGTGAGTTTATCGTAGTCGGTCCTTTGGCCCAAGCGTGCATTTCCAACAACGTAAATCACTTTTTTGATAGGTGAAAACACTGAATCAATCGGGATTGTACCCACTGATGCTTTAGTATCCTTATTTGCTTCAGAAAGAGCATAACCTTTTCCGATCTTGACTGTCATAGTCATGTTGAGAGATGCCTTTGCGGACAGGGTTGCTATGTGAAGATCGGGATTAAGAATTTCACAATGTCCGTCATCGCTGATGATATCGCCAGCCCTCACAATACATTCGCCTGAACAACTAATTCTTACAATGTGAGGCCCGACATCTTTAACCTTCAGGCATACAGACTTCAAATTCAGTATTATCTCTGACACATCTTCAAGAACACCAGGGATCACGCTGAATTCATGCATCACTTCTTCAAATTTCACAGACACTATCGCTGCACCATGTAAGGAAGACAGTAAAATACGGCGCAGGGCGTTTCCCATGGTAATTCCAAATCCTCTTTCAAGGGGCTCACAAACGAACTTGCCGTAAGTTGGAGAGCTTGTAACGTGGACCTTTTCCGGCATAATCAGATTTTGCCAGTTAATCGTCATCAGTTCATTGGTCTGCATTATGATTTCTCCAGATTTTAACAGAGGACTTTCGAATCATTTTTTTTGTGATCATGTTTAACTCTATTATTTGGTATACTTAGATTTGTAGTGCTTATTTCGAGTAAAGCTCTACTACAAGCTGCTCCTGCATCGGCATGGTCAGATCTTCCCTTACGGGCAGACACTTGACAGCACCAGAAAAAGCCGTTTTATTAAGTTCAAGCCATTGAGGCGTTCCTCTTCTTACAACAGCCTCCATGGAATCATTTATTGATTTTATGGCTTTGCTGGATTCTCGAAGCTCTACGACATCACCTGGCTTTATCAGATAAGAAGGGATATCCACACTGGTTCCGTTCACAAGAAAATGAGCGTGCCTAACAAAATGCCTGCCCTGAGTTCTTGAATTGGAAAAACCTAATCTGTAAACTACATTGTCCAGACGTCTTTCGAGCATAACCAAAAGATTCGATCCTGTTATCCCTTTTTGTGCCTCTGCTCTTTTAAAAAACAAACGGAACTGCTTTTCAGAAAGCCCGTACATACGCTTTATTTTTTGTTTTTCACGAAGCTGAATCCCATAATCCGAAATTTTCCTTCCTCTTCGCTGCCCGTGCTGCCCAGGAGGAAAACCTCTTCTGTCAAATGAGCATTTATCGGAAAAACATCTGTCACCTTTTAAAAAGAGTTTTAAATTCTCGCGTCGGCACAGCCGGCAGACTGAACCAGTATATCTTGCCAAGTCAACCTCCTTTATATAGAGTTGATTCTCCAAAAAAATTCTAAACTATACTCTTCGCCTCTTGGGTGACCTACAACCATTGTGAGGAATGGGTGTAACATCCTTGATCGAAAGAATATTCAAACCAGCAGACTGCAGCGATCGGAGTGCTGATTCCCGCCCGGCTCCAGGTCCTTTAACGTAAACTTCAACTGTTTTCATGCCGCATTCCAATGCCTTTTTAACAGCGTCTTCGGCAGCTATCTGAGCAGCAAATGGAGTGCTTTTACGAGAGCCCTTAAACCCTTGAACACCCGCACTCGACCATGAAAGTACGTTGCCGCCCGGATCTGTTATAGTTACAATAGTATTATTAAAGGTTGACTGAATATGAACAACACCATTGTTTATATTCTTCTTCTCTTTTTTCTTTATACGGGTTCTTTTTGCCATTTAAGTCCCTGCTTTCTGTGGTTACCTATTTTTTAGCCGCTACTTTCTTCTTGACAGCCGCCCGCTTGGGTCCTTTACGCGTACGGGAATTTGTCTTTGTCCTCTGACCTCTTACGGGAAGCGACTTTCGATGACGAAGTCCGCGGTAACATCCAAGATCCATGAGTCGCTTTATGCTCATTGATATCTGTGTGCGAAGTTCACCCTCAACCTTATAGTCACTGTCAATTATTTTCCGGATGTCATTGACTTCAGCATCAGAAAGCTGATCTACTTTTATGTTAGGGCTTATATTGAGTCTGTTGAGTATGTTTCTGGATGTCGTTGGCCCTATTCCGAAAATATAGGTAAGTCCCACCTCGATTCGTTTACGCTTCGGTAAATCTACACCAGCAATTCTAGCCAAAGCTAAATCCTCCTTCTATCCCTGCCTTTGTTTATGCCGCTGATTTTCGCAAATTACACGCAAAACCTGCTTACGCCTGATAATCTTACATTTTACACATATTTTTTTTATGGATGCCCTGACTTTCATGATTCTTGCTCCTGTTGCCTGAGAGACTTTTTTTAGATCAATGCATTTACAAAATACGGGAAAAGCCTCTAGGGAAATTGTTATTTTGATCTGTAGGTGATTCTGCCCCTTGTGAGATCATAAGGAGAAAGCTCTACAGTAACCTTATCGCCGGGCAATATCTTGATGAAATGCATCCTCATCTTCCCGGAAATATGCGCGAGTATCTGGTGCTTATTGTCCAATTCAACCTTGAACATGGCATTGGGAAGCGTTTCAAGCACTCTTCCTTCAACTTTTATTGCTTCTTCCTTACTAGACATAGAGATTTGCTCCAGCAAAAAACTTAAGTTCTTCCTTTTACCCTACCGCTGCCTTTTTTCAGGAAGCCTTCGTAATGCCGTGACAACATGTGAGTTTCCATCTGCGACATGGTGTCTATGGCAACTCCAACTACTATCAGGAGCGCTGTCCCGCCAAAATAAAACGGAACATTAAACTGAGTTATGAGAATCGAAGGAAGAACGCAGACAGCAGATACATAGGTGGCACCCCCCAGAGTAAGCCGCGTCAGAATCCTGTCAATATACTCTGATGTCTTTTTCCCAGGGCGAATCCCCGGAATAAATCCACCGTTCTTTTTCATATTCTCGGCAACATCCACTGGATTAAATGTAACTGCTGTATAAAAATAACAGAAGAAATAAATAAATCCCACGAACAAAAACTCATAAAGAAAACTGCCTGGAGTAATGGCCTCTGCTGTTGCCTTAACCCATCCTATATTTATGAAACTTGCTATAGTAGCCGGAAACATGATGATTGAAGATGCAAAAATCGGAGGAATGACCCCTGAGGTATTTATTTTAAGAGGTAAATGCGTGCTTTGCCCTCCGAAAAGCCTCCGTCCTACGACACGCTTTGGATACTGAACAGGAATTCTACGCTGACCCTGCTCTACAAAGACAATGAAACCAACAACTGCAATCATCATGACAAGAAGTAAGAGTACAAGGAATATCCCGATTTCCCCAGTTGACAGGAGAGTAAAGGTATTTCCAATTGCGCTGGGTATCCCCACGACAATTCCCGAGAAAATGATGAGAGAAATCCCGTTGCCAATACCGCGCTCGGTGATCTGCTCCCCGAGCCACATGATAAAAGCAGTGCCCGATGTCAAAGTTATCATGGTGAGCAGCCGAAAACTCCATCCAGGATCTATGACAACAGGAGCACCTCCTGGTGCAGCCATGCTCTCGAGTCCCACACTAATTCCAAATCCCTGTATAATGCTCAAGACTATTGTACCGTATCGTGTATACTGGGTAATTTTCTTTCTGCCCTGCTCACCTTCCTTAGACAGCCTTTCAAGGTGAGGAACAACGACGGTAAGAAGCTGAAGAATTATTGAAGCACTGATATAGGGCATTATTCCGAGAGCAAAAACTGAAAGCCTCTCCAGTGCGCCCCCGGAGAACATGTCAAAGAGTCCTAGTATAGTCCCCTTGGCCTTTGCAAAAAAACTTGCAAGAGCAACTGGATCAATGCCTGGAACCGGAACATGTACACCAATTCTGTAGACTATCAGAAGGGCAAGTGTAAAGAAAATGCGTTTCTTAAGCTCTGGAATTTTAAAGAGATTAGAAAATCCGCCCCCAATCATGCAATTACCTCGACCACTCCGCCTGAGGCTTCAATCTTGGCCTTTGCATTGCTGCTTACATAGCCGACCTTCAAAGTCAAAGGACAGGATATTTCACCATTACCCAGAATCTTTATTGCATCGAATCGTCCCTTTACAATACCTTCCCTCAGCAACAAGGCTTCATCAACCACTGTCCCGGCCTCAAGCATGGAAAGATCACGTAGATTGACAATAGCAAACACTTTTTTAAAGATATTTGTAAATCCTCTCTTGGGTAACCTTCGGTGAATTGGCATCTGACCGCCTTCAAATCCCGGACGTACGCCACCGCCCGAGCGGGCTTTCTGACCTTTTGCCCCTTTGCCTGAGGTTTTTCCGGTCCCGGAGGCCATTCCTCTTCCAAGGCGTTTACGGTTTTTGCTTGCCCCTTTTGCCGGTGCTAATTCATTTAAACTCATTTACTTCTCCTCGGTTTTTACCATATGAGCTACCACATTGATCATCCCACGTATAGTAGGTGTATCAGCGTGTTCTTTGGGCCGGTTCATTTTTGTAAGTCCAAGACTTTTTAAAACCTTTATATGTTTATCAGGCTTACCAATCATACTCTTGATCATCGTTATTTTAAGAACACCAGACATAATCATTTCCTTCAATAAAGGTCTTCTATCTGTTTACCGCGTCTGCTTGCCACCTGCTCACGACTCTGGAGTTTTCTGAGACCATCAATGGTTGCTTTCACAACATTATGAGGATTGTTTGAACCCATGCATTTTGTGAGGATGTTCTGGACACCCAGTGCTTCCAAAACTGCCCGCACAGCACCACCGGCAATAAGCCCTGTACCTTCTGAAGCAGGCTTGAGAAATACTTTTCCTGCGCCGAACCTGCCAAGGGTTTCATAAGGTATGGTTCCCTCTGTAAGTGGAACTGAATACATGTTTTTCTTTGCTTGTTCAACACCTTTACGGATAGCTTCGGGAACTTCACCGGCTTTCCCGAGACCGCAACCGACACTGCCATTACCGTCTCCGACAACGACAATAGCGCTGAAGCTGAACCTGCGACCACCTTTAACGACCTTTGCCACACGGTTGATGTGGACGACTTTGTCAATCAATTGGTTCTCAGCATTATCTTGTTTATACAAGTAAAAATCCTCCTTCAATCAGAAATCCAGACCAGCTTCCCTAGCGCCATCACTTACAGCCTTGACCCTGCCATGATACAAGAAACCGTTGCGGTCGAATACGACTTGTTTAATTCCAATATTGAGAGCCTTCTCACCGAGGAGTTTCCCAATTATTACGGCCTTGGCTACCTTACCACCAGTTGTTCCTTTATCGATTACTTCGCAATCGAGGGTTGAAACAGCAGCAAGAGTATGTCCAGAAGTATCATCTATGATTTGGGCATAAATATGTTTAGCGCTCCGGAAAACACAGAGCCTTGGGCGTTTGGAATCGCCTGAGATTTTCTTTCTGATACGTAGCTTTCTTTTAAAGCGCGCCAGTTTTTTTTCATCAACTGAACTCATCTTGTCTGTTCCTTATCAAATTTTGATTTGCCCTGCAGACCTCTTGTTAAAAGAGAAATATTATTCACTATTTAGTCCCTGTCTTCCCTGCTTTTCTTTTAATTCGCTCTTCGGCATATTTGACCCCTTTGGCTTTATAGGGCTCAGGTGGCCTCAAATGTCTTATTTTAGCAGCAGTCTGTCCTATCAACTCATTGTCAATACCCATAAGGCTGATTACGTTGTTCTTATCCACTGTGGCAGTTACGCCAACAGGGAGATCATAATTAATGGGATGAGAATACCCAAGAGTAAGAGTCAATGTGTTTTCTGAGACAGAAGCCCTATATCCAATACCACTAACTTCGAGGTCTTTCTTAAACCCTGCTGAAACTCCTGTTACCATATTGGCAACAAGACTTCTGGTCAAACCCTGAAGAGCATCTGTTTTTTTATTGTTTATCGAGGTTGTAACATGAATAAAGCCATCTTTTACACTCAAGGCAACGGAAGGATGAAGTGATCTGGTCAATTCTCCTTTTTCACCCTTTATTGTAAGCTTACTGCCTTCATTAGTTATCTTTACATTACCGGGAACGGCAATCAGTTTTTTACCTATTCTGGACATATTGAGCTCCTAACTACCAAATTTTACAGAGAATTTCGCCACCAATATTTTGGCTTCTGGCCTGCTTGTCAGACAGAATTCCCTGAGACGTCGAAAGGATCAAAATTCCCAGCCCATTGAGAACCGGCTTAAGATCTTTCCCTTTTGAATAAACTCGCCTGCTCGGTTTACTGATCCGTTCAAGTCCGTAAATCGCATTCGTATTCCCAGGAATATATTTAAGGTAAATCCTTAATATACCTTGTTTTTCATCCTGTACGAATTTATAGTTTCGAATGTAGCCCTCGTTTCTTAGAACTTTGGCAATCTCGATTTTCAGTTTCGAGCCAGGGATATCAACACTTGTAAACTTTGCTTTCCCCGCGTTTCGAATTCTTGTCAGCATATCTGCAATTGGGTCACTAATCGCCATTGCTTTCTCCAGTACTCTAAATTTATTTTAAAATTCAATTAAAAACGGACTTTTTACCAGCTTGACTTGGTTATTCCTGGAAGAAGGCCTTTTGAGGCTAAATCACGGAAACAAATCCTGCATATTCCGGCCAAACGTATATAACCTCTGGGTCTCCCACACATAGAACACCGGTTGTAGGCTCTGACAGTAAACTTTGGTGTGCGTGCTGCTTTATTCACAAGCGATTTTTTTGCCAATTCAACCTCCAATGATGAACTTCTACTGAATTCCCGAACTCAAAAACAGACTTAATTTCTGAATGGCATTCCAAGGAGTCTTAAAAGTTCTTTTCCTTCCTGATCAGTTTTTGCAGTTGTGACAACGGTAATGTTGAGCCCCTTAATCATTTCGATTGTGTCATAGCTTATTTCAGGGAAAATTGTATGCTCCTTTATACCGAGAGTATAGTTTCCCCTCCCGTCAAAAGCCTTGCCTGATATACCCCTGAAATCGCGAACACGGGCAAGCGCAACATTCACCAATTTATAAAAAAAATCATACATTCTGTCTTTACGCAGAGTAACCATGCAGCCAATAGGCATTCCTTCTCTGAGCTTGAATGCAGCAATCGATTTTTTTGATCTCGTTACAACCGGACGCTGACCGGAAATAATTTTCAATTCCTCAACTGCCGAATCCATTATCTTGATATTTTGAATCGCATCACCAAGGCCCATGTTTAAGACAATTTTCTTCAGTCTTGGAATTTCCATACTGTTTTTGTATTGAAAAGATTCAACTAGCTTTGGAGCGACCTGGGTTTCATAGTATTGCTTTAATTGAGACATTTTGGGTTTTCCTCCGGGAATAAGTCCTATTTGTCGATAAGTTCATTGCACTTTCGACAAACCCGCATTTTTTTACCATCTTCTAAAGTTTTATATTGGATACGCACTGGTGATATACATTTATTACACATCAACAGGACGTTTGACCAATGAATTAGTGCTTCGGTTTCAACAATTCCGCCTTGTTTGTTCTTCATGTTCGGCTTTGTGTGTTTTTTCATCATGTTGACTGATTCAACCAGAATGCGATTTTTCTTCCGGTTGACCTTCAAAACCTTGCTTACCTTACCCGTGTCTTTCCCTGTCATTATCTTGACTTTATCGTCTTTCTTCAAATTACATACACTTTTTATCATGGGCCGATTCTCCAAAACGGACAAAAATAGCTAAAGGACTTCTGGCGCCAGTGAAATAATCTTCATAAACCGTTTTGACCTTAATTCTCTGGCAACAGGACCGAAAATACGAGTCCCGATCGGTTCCTGACTAGCATTGATCAGTACAGCGGAATTATCATCAAACCTTATATAAGAGCCATCCGGCCTTTTTATCTCTTTTTTAGTGCGAACAACAACTGCCTTCAGAACTTCCCCTTTTTTAACTTTTGCATTAGGGATCGCTTCTTTGACAGATACTACTATAATGTCACCAATACGCGCGTAACGTCTCCTGGAGCCACCTAAGACTTTTAAACAGTAAACAGTTTTAGCTCCGGAATTATCTGCTACTGTCAATTGGGTTTCTGACTGAATCATCTTCCTTGCCTTCCTTTGTGATCAAATGGCTTTTTCGACGATTTGACTGACACGCCATCTCTTGGTTTTACTGATTGGTCTGGACTCAGTAATCAAAACTTTATCGCCGATATTGCAGGCATTGGCTTCATCATGGGCAGCAAATTTTGCACGGCGCTTAACATATTTATGATATTCCTTATGCTTCACTAGCCTTTCAACCTGAACAACAACGGATTTTTCCATTTTGTTGCTAATGACTTTACCAACCATCTGCCTTCGCATTCCTCGATTCATCATATCTTCGTATTCTCTTTTTAGTTCCTAAGGTTATCTTCTGTTCAGGACATCCTGGACTCATTTTGAATGGTCAACAGTCTAGCAATGTCACGTCTTACGTGTAGAAGTTTCTTCGGATTTTCAAGCTGGTTAGTTGAATGCCTGAACCTCAGATTAAACAATTCCTGCTGTAAATCAACAAGTTTCAATTTCATTTCTTCAGGAGTTAATTTTCTGATTTCTGTGGATTTCATTGAATTTCGCTCCTTTCTATAAAGCGTGTTCTGATCGAAAGCTTGTGAGAAGCCAGTCTCAGCGCTTCCATGGCCAGTTCCTTAGGTATTCCTTCCATTTCATAGAGAATCCTTCCTGGGCGGATCACTGCAACCCAGCCTTCAGGAGCTCCCTTACCCTTACCCATACGAACTTCGGCAGGTTTTTTAGTAAAAGGCTTGTCAGGAAATATTCGAATCCATAACTTCCCACCGCGTTTCACGTGTCGGGTCATTGCAATTCTAGCGGCTTCTATCTGCTTAGAACTGACTGCACCGCATTCTATCGCCTGCAATCCAAAATCTCCGTAATTGAGCGTGCAGCCCCGTTTTGAAATTCCTTTCATCCTTCCGCGCTGCTGTTTTCTAAATTTTACTTTTTTGGGACTCAGCATGCCCTGTATCTCCTATTTGTTACAAGCTGACCGCGTCTTTTTTCAGAATTTCACCCTTGAAAATAAAAACCTTAACCCCAACTATTCCGTATGTTGTATTGGCTTCTGAAAAACCATAATCTATATCGGCTCTTAGGGTATGCAAGGGCACTCTTCCCTCACGATAGAGTTCGGTTCTGGCCATTTCCGCTCCACCAAGCCTCCCCGAACAGATAATTTTAGCGCCCTCAGCTCCAAAACGCAGTGCAGAAGCTATGCCTCTTTTCATTGCACGCCTGAAGGCAACTCTACGTACAATCTGAAGGGCTACATTTTCAGCCACTAACTGCGCATCCAGTTCGGGTTTTCTGATTTCCTGAATATCTATGATCACATCATGGGAAATCATCTTTTCTATGTCTTGCTTGAGCTGAACTATCTCAGCACCTTTTTTTCCAATAATGATTCCTGGACGCGATGAAAAAATGCGTAGTCTTACCCGCTTCGATGATCTCTCTATTTCTATCTTGGATACACCAGCGTGACCAAGCTTTTTTTTCAAGTAGTTGCGGATATTAAAATCTTCAAGAATATAATCCGAATATTTTTTACCTGCAAACCAACGTGAGTCCCACGTTTTTACAATTCCAAGTCTCAACCCTATTGGATTAACTTTCTGGCCCAAGCGTACCCTCCTTTTAAAGCTAATTTTCGGCTAAAGTTACTGTGATGTGAGAGGTTCTTTTGACGATTCGCGTTCCCCGGCCGCGGGCTCTGGCGCTAAAGCGTTTCAAAGACGGACCTTGGTCAGCAGTGATATTTTTTATGACCAGGTTGTCAACATCAATTCCTGATCTCTGCTGTGCATTTGCAACAGCCGACTTGACTATATTCTCGACAATTGAAGCTGCCTTCTGAGGCATGAATTTCAAGATAAAGAGCCCTTTTTCAACGGTTTTTCCTTTAACTGCCCCAACAATTATCTGAATTTTCCGGGGCGAAATCCGAGCATATTTTAGCACAGCTTTGACATCTAAATCAGTCATTTTTTACTCCGATATTACTTCTTTACTTTGGTTTTTTTATCTCCGGTATGCCCGTAAAAAGTTCGTGTTGGTGAAAACTCCCCGAGTTTGTGGCCTACCATGTCTTCTGAAACAAAAACAGGTACAAATTTTTTGCCGTTATGTACGGCAAGTGTTATACCAACCATTTCCGGCACTATTGTAGATCGTCGTGACCATGTTTTCACCACTCGGTTGCTACGGGTTTCCTGTGCAACCATGACTTTCTTTGCTAGGTCGGAATCAATAAATGGACCTTTTTTTAAAGACCGCGGCATAACTTCTCCTAAAGTAGTGTTCTATCTTGAATTAGTGTTTCATTTACTGAAACGCACATCATTTGACCCTTTTCTTCACTATGAATTTACTGGTCTGTTTATTCTTGCGTGTCTTGAATCCCTTGCTTGGTGTACCCCACGGTGAGCATGGATGCCTTCCACCAGATGATCTTCCTTCACCACCACCCATGGGGTGATCCACAGGATTCATGGCAACACCTCTGACCTTGGGACGTCTTCCAAGCCAGCGCTTCCGCCCGGCCTTGCCCAGAGCAACATTTTCATGGATGACATTTCCAAGCTGACCGATTGTTGCACAACAGGCTAAAAGAACCATTCTGACTTCACCCGAAGGAAGTTTGACCAGCGCATAGCGATCTTCTTTGGCCATCAGTTGGGCAAATGTTCCGGCGCTTCTTACAATCTGCCCACCTTTCCCGGATTTAAGCTCTATATTGTGAATCTGAGTTCCCAAAGGAATATTGCCCAAAGGCAAGGAATTGCCTGGCTTAATATCTGCCGTTGGCCCTGACATGACCATATCACCGACTGAAAGATTAAGGGGAGCAAGGATATAGCGTTTTTCCCCATCCAGATAGTGCAGCAGAGCAATTCTTGAAGAGCGGTTCGGATCATATTCAATGCTTGCGACCTTGGCCGGTACACCTATCTTGTCCCTTTTAAAGTCTATGATCCTGTAGTGCTTCCTGTGTCCGCCACCCCGATGCCTGCATGTAATCCTGCCATATGAATTTCTTCCTCCGCTTTTCTTAGAAACTTTCAGGAGGCTTTTTTCAGGAGTAGATCGAGTGATTTCATCAAATGATGAGTACATCTGAAATCTTCGTCCTGGTGATGTTGGTTTTACCTTCTTGACTTCCATGGTTATTTCCCCGGTTTATATTCCATCGAAGAATTCGATTCGTTGTCCTGATTTAAGCTTCACAATAGCTTTCTTCCAGTCTCTGCGCTTTCCAATGATCCGGCCGCGCTGTTTGAATTTGCCTTTGATTTGTTGTGTGCAAACTCCCTCAACTTCAACATTAAAGAGACTTTCAACTGCTTTTTTAATGACTATGCGATTAGCTTTCCTGTCGACTTCAAAAGAAATCTGATTTGCCATCTCCTTTTGCAGCGTGGCTTTTTCGCTTACCACCGGTCGTTTTATGACTGCATAATAATTCATTTCTGCAACCTCCCTTCAATAGCCTTAATAGAAGGCTCAACCAGCAGAAGATATTTGTATTTCAGAACGTCAAATACATTGAGCCCTTCTGGCTTAAGAATCTTTATATTTGGGAGATTCCTGCATGAAAGTCTCAAAAATTCATTATCCTTATTCTCAATGATCAACGCCTTTTCAACTTCAAATGCATTTAGAATTTCAACTATCTGCTTCGTCTTTATCTTTTCAAGTTCAAGGTTATCAATCACAAGAAGCGTCTGGGACTGAACCTTTTTAGTCAGAGCCATTTTCAGCGCAAGAGATCTGACTTTTTTTGGCACCTTATAAGCATATTCTCTTGGGTTCGGGCCGAAAATGGAGCCTCCGCCTCTCATGAGCGGGCTTTTTATATCGCCTCGCCTTGCCCGACCTGTGCCTTTTTGCCTAAAAAGTTTTCTCGTGCTGCCCTGAACATCAGAACGGTGCTTTACTGAGGCGGTTCCAGCACGCCTGCTAGCTAGCTGCATCTTTACCACATCATGCAGTACACATGGTTTTATCGTGACGTTAAATATGTCGTCAACAAGTTCAACCTGGGTTACTTTTTCAGCCTTTTTATTGAATACATCTGCTACTGCCATATTTTCCCTCGCCTTCGTTGGCCTGTTCTACACCAAATCGAGGCATATAAATGCCGGATTATACATTAACCTTTTTGGTGGCTTCGTAATTAGTTCCGCTGCCTTGCTGCACTTCATCCTTCATCCCGGTGGACTATGCGCTTAATTACCCAGAATGAGCGGTAGTTGGATATGGAGCTCTTTTCCTTACCTTCTCAAACTTTACTCTTTTCATGATTGCCTGTCTTGGCGTTTTTTATTTTATTTATAGTCACGATACTGGATTCAGCTCCTGGAACAGCACCTTTGAGAAGAAGAATATTCTCATCATGGCGGATATCCACAATCGTTATATTACGTACAGTCTTGCGGTAATTTCCAAAACGACCTGGGAGTTTTTTCCCCTTAACAACCCTCGAAGGCCAGGCACTGCACCCTATTGAGCCTGGAATTCTCTTGCAATGGCTTCCGTGAGTGTTTCGTCCGCCACCATATCCATGACGCTTAATCACTCCGGCAAACCCCTTGCCTATGCTTGTACCTGTAACATCAACTGTATCTCCTATCTGAAACATGTCGACAGATAGTTTCTGTCCCTGGGAATAATCACTAGGATTGTCCACAGGAAATTCTTTCAGATGTGAATATGCTTCATCACCTGATTTACCGAAATGGCCTTTCATTGGCTTGTTTACACGAGAGATTTTCTTAGCACCGAAAGACAGTTGCAGAGCATCATATCCGTCTGTTGCCACTGTTTTAATCTGAGTGACAACACAAGGCCCGACCTGAACAACAGTTACAGGAATGTTACGTCCGTCATGGGTAAAAATACCTGTCATACCCAGTTTTTTGCCTATCAATCCATTGCACATCTTGTTTTATCTTCCCTATTCTACAGTTTAATCTCAACATCGACACCTGGTGAAAGATCCAGTTTCATCAAGGCATCGACTGTTCCCTGGTTAGGTTCAAGTATATCGACAAGCCTTTTATGAGTCCTCATCTCGAACTGCTCTCTTGATTTCTTGTCAACATGAGGGGATCTGAGAACACAAATTTTATTGATTGATGTAGGCAAGGGTATAGGACCAATGACTTTGGCGCCAGTCTTGTTGGCTGTATCCACTATATCAGAGGCTGACTGATCAAGCAATTTATGATCGTATGCCTTAAGCCTGATTCTAATCTTGGTGTTCATAATCATGACATTCATCTCTCTTTCAAATAATCAGCCAAGAATTTCGCTGACGACGCCTGCGCCTACGGTTCTTCCGCCTTCACGTATCGCAAACCTGAGTTCTTTTTCCATTGCTATAGGCGTTATCAACTCTGCTGTTATGGCTACATTGTCCCCAGGCATCACCATCTCCACACCCTCTGGCAGTGTCAATACTCCTGTCACATCTGTTGTCCGAAAATAAAACTGCGGACGGTATCCATTAAAAAAAGGTGTGTGCCTCCCGCCTTCTTCCTTGCTCAATATATACACTTCAGCCCTGAACTTCGTATGCGGCGTAATTGAACCAGGGTGTGCCACAACCTGTCCACGCTCAACTTCCTCGCGTTTGGTGCCCCGCAGAAGAACTCCAATATTATCTCCTGCCCTTCCTTCATCCAGAAGCTTCCTGAACATCTCTACACCTGTGCAGACAGTCTTCTGCGTCGGCCTTATCCCTACTATCTCTACAGCCTCTCCCACCTTGATGATCCCTCTGTCAACCCTCCCGGTCACTACTGTCCCTCGGCCTGATATGCTGAATACATCTTCAACCGGCATTAAAAATGCCTTGTCTATATCACGCTTCGGCTCAGGTATAAACGTGTCTATGGCATTCATCAGCTCAAAAATACACTTGGCCTCATCGCTGTCAGGATTGTCGCTCTCAAGGGCCTTCAAAGCACTTCCGCGCACTATGGGCGTATCATCTCCCGCAAAATTGTACTTGGTCAAAAGCTCTCTTAGCTCAAGCTCTACAAGCTCAATCAACTCAGGATCATCAACCATGTCGCATTTGTTTAAAAAAACCACTATCGTTGGCACTCCAACCTGCCTGGCCAGCAAAATGTGCTCACGGGTCTGGGGCATTGGACCATCATCGGCTGCTACCACAAGAATAGCTCCGTCCATCTGCGCCGCACCGGTTATCATGTTCTTGATATAGTCCGCATGCCCAGGACAGTCCACATGTGCATAGTGACGGTTCTTCGTCTCATATTCAACATGCGCCGTTGCAATCGTGATGCCTCGCTCCTTTTCCTCCGGCGCCTTGTCTATCTGGTCAAACGGTACATACTTGGCCAGCCCCTTCAAACCACAGTGCTTGGTTATGGCTGCAGTTAAAGTCGTCTTCCCGTGATCTATATGACCTATAGTCCCCACATTCACATGCGGCTTCGTCCGCTCAAACTTTTCCTTACCCATATTTGCCCTCCTTTTTTACGGTCTATCCTTTACTGTTTGCCATCAGCATGCTTATTTTCGTCCGGCCGGGATTCCTTGCTATGTTCGGGCCTACCACCTGTAATGAGCAAATGCCTTGTTGGCCTCGGCCATTTTATGTGTATCTTCCTTTTTCTTAGCAGAAGACCCTCTGTTGTTTGCTGCATCAAGAATTTCAGCAGCTAGTTTTTCTGACATACTTTTTTCTGATCTTTTTCTTGCAAAGCCGATGAGCCATCGGATTCCAAGGGCCGTACGCCTTGATGACCGGATTTCAGTGGGCACTTGATAAGTTGATCCACCAACTCGCCTCGATTTTACCTCTACAGCGGGCTTGACATTCTCTACTGCCTGTTCAAATGTTTTGAGCGGAGCATCACTTGTCTTTTTCTCTATGATACTGAAAGCATCATACAAAATCGATTCCGCCAAACTTTTTTTGCCGTCCCGCATGATGGATTTAATAAATTTGGCCACAAGTTTACTGTCATATTTTGCATCTGAAATAATATGTCGTTCAGCGATTTCTCTTCGTCTGGGCATATCCTACACCACTTTCTTCCTAAAAAAGTTTTTTATTGATCTGACAGCAACGTTGAGTTGCTTATTTAGGCTTCTTGGCACCGTATTTTGAACGGCCCTGCTTTCTGTCATTGACCCCAAGGGTATCAAGGGTTCCTCTGACTATATGATAGCGAACACCCGGCAAGTCTTTCACTCTGCCACCACGAACCAGTACAACTGAATGCTCCTGAAGATTGTGTCCTATACCAGGAATATATGCAGTAATTTCCATTCCTGAAGTAAGCCTTACCCTGGCGACTTTTCTCAAGGCTGAGTTTGGTTTCTTGGGTGTCGATGTATATACTCTGGTACAAACCCCTCGTTTCTGAGGTGCTCCTTTCAGAGCGGGTGTATTGGTCTTCTTCTTGACCTTCTCCCTTCCCTTTCTGACTAGCTGGTTAATCGTAGGCATTTTTTCCCCTTCAATCACTTACTTAGCAATTATATCAACATTTTTTGCTAAAACAATTAAATGTACCGTAAAAAATTGTCTTTATATATTTCTATCCGTGTATTGTCAAGTGTTTTATCACAATGAACTTAAGCTGAGTCGATCAGAATATTGCGATAAGCAGGGAATCCAGTACCTGCCGGAATATTTCTTCCCATTATAACATTCTCCTTCAGACCACGCAGGTTATCCACGGCCCCGGCAATACTGGCATCCGTCAGAACCTTTGTTGTCTCCTGAAATGAGGCTGCAGAAATAAAGCTGTCTGTGCTAAGAGATGCTTTGGTTATTCCCAGAATCAAGGGCTCAGCCTTTGCAGGAACACCAGGTCTTGAAATCATCTTGCCAGCACCATCGTCTTCCTGAATAGGTGTATCCATAATCTTGGAGTTGGCTTCCTGAAACCTGGCCTTATCAATCTGCTCATCCTGTATGAAATCAGTATCACCAACATCTGTAATCTTGACCTTCCTCATCATCTGGCGAACAATCACTTCTATGTGCTTGTCATTGATGCGAACCCCCTGAAGCCTGTAAACTTCCTGAACCTCATTGACTAGATATCTTGCCAGTTCTATGTCGCCCTTGATGTTCAAAATATCCTGAGGAATTTTTGAACCTCCTGTGAGTGGCTCTCCTGCACGGACATAGTCACCTTCAATTACATGGATGTGTTTGCCTCTGGAAATGAGGTATTCTTTCTTCTCCCCGACATCTACAGGAGTTATTATTACCTTCTGCTTCCCCTTCTTGCTGCTCTTGGCAATCGAAACGTAACCGTCTATTTCAGATAAAACGGCAATGTCTTTTGGTTTCCTTACTTCAAAGAGCTCTGCAACCCTTGGAAGCCCGCCTGTGATATCCTTTGTCTTTGTAGTTGCTCTCGGAAGCTTGGCAACAACATCTCCTGCCATGACAGTATCGCCTTCTTCAACAAGAAGGATTGCATTGACCGGAAGCATGTATCTTGCCCATCCGCTCGATCGGGGCAATCTAGCTGTTTTTCCTTCCTTGTCCTTTATGGAAATCCTGGGTCGTTCCTCTATGTCTTTGGATTCAATGATCGTCCTGCTTGATTTTAAAGTTACAGAATCGACTTTCTCCTGCATTGTCTTGTTAACAGTGATGTCTCCGAATTTTACTGTACCTCCAACCTCAGCAATTATCGGAGTGGTAAACGGATCCCAAACCGCCAGTAAATCCCCTGCCTTTACCTTCTGTTCGTCTTTTACAAGCACGTGTGCGCCGAAAATAACTGAAAACTGCTCAAGCTTTCGACCGGTTTCACCGATAATTGAAAATTCACCGCCTTTCCTGTTCATTACTATGGGGGAATTTTCAGAATTTACTTCAACTATGAGATCGTGAAATTTAACTACTCCATCTACCCTTGCCCTTATATCTGCCTGTTCAACTCGACGGCTAGCTGTTCCTCCGATATGAAATGTTCTCATGGTAAGCTGGGTTCCTGGCTCTCCTATGGACTGGGCTGCTAAAATCCCTACGGCCTGTCCAATTTCAACAGTTCGCCCATGTGCAAGGTCTCTGCCGTAACATTTAGCACAAACCCCCTTATCCAGCTTGCAAGTAAGAACACTTCTTATTCGGACTTTTTTTATAGCCGCATCCTCTATTATCCTAACTGCATCTTCGTCGAGTTCGATTCCTGATGGTATCAGGACTTCATCAGTGTAAGGATCCAGAACATCTTCGCATACTACACGTCCCAGAACACGGTCTCCCAAACGCTGGATAACTTCACCGCCTTCAGTCAAAGGTTCGACCTCAACACCCATGAGGGTTCCGCAGTCATCCTGTGAAACAACACAATCCTGTGCAACATCGGCAAGCCTTCTTGTAAGATAACCTGAGTTGGCTGTTTTAAGAGCAGTATCGGCAAGCCCCTTGCGGGCACCGTGAGTAGAAATAAAGTATTGGAGAACAGACAGGCCCTCGCGGAAATTGGCGGTAATCGGCGTTTCAATGATTTCTCCTGAGGGCTTGGCCATGAGACCCCGCATACCTGCTAGCTGGCGCATCTGGTCCTTGCTTCCCCTAGCCCCTGAGTCAGCCATCATGTAAATTGGATTCATGCTTTCCTGCATGATGGTTTTACCGTCTTTGATGACATGCTCCATTTTCATGGCAGACATCATTTCATTGGCAACATCATCAGTTGCCTTAGCCCAGATATCGACTACTTTATTGTATTTTTCGCCAGGTGTTATGAGCCCTTCAGTATATTGTTTTTCTATGTCCTTGACTCTTTCATCAGCATTCCTAAGAATTCTTGGTTTTGCTTCAGGAATTATCATGGCTTCAATGGATATGGAAAGACCGGCTTCAGTCGAATAACGGTATCCAATATCCTTGATGCGGTCAGCAAGAATCACAGTAGATTTAGGCCCAAGGTTACGATAGGCATAATCGACAAGATCCCTTAAGGATTTCTTATCCATGACATTGTTCACAACAGAAAAAGGAATCTCTGGCATACAATCTATAACTTCAAATAAGTGATACGAGTCATCAAAACTCATGACCTCGCTTATACATCCTGGTGAAAGCAGGAAAAGATCATTTACTTCCTTTGGGTTTGCAGAAAATACCCGTCTGAATTCCTCTTGCCTGAGTCTTCCAACAAGTCCTTTTTGCGCCTTGTCTGGATGAATGGAAAATTGTTTCACCTGAGCAGTAAAAGATGCGCCGTTCTTGACTTCTTCTTTTATCCTTGCAGCTTCTTCATAAGTGGAAGTCATTATTCTTCGCAGCACCATGACCTTGTCTCTAGGCATGATTTCCCACAGCAATATACGGCCAACTGTTGTCTTCACCTGTTTGCCCTGGATACGAACCGTTATCCAGGCATGAAGATCGAGCGCTCCGGCATCATAGGCGGAACGGACCTCTTCTGGCCCGGAAAAGAGCATACCTTCTCCCCTTGATCCTGGAACACCTCTTGACATGTAATATATCCCAAGGACAATATCCTGACTTGGTACAATAACAGGGCTTCCGTTAGCAGGTGACAGGGTATTGTTGGTTGAAAGCATTAAAACCCTTGCTTCGATCTGAGACTCCACAGACAGAGGAACATGAACTGCCATCTGGTCACCGTCAAAGTCAGCATTGAATGCCGAACAAACCAGCGGGTGGAGCTGAATTGCCTTTCCTTCTATGAGAATTGGTTCAAAGGCTTGAATCCCAAGTCTGTGAAGGGTCGGTGCACGGTTAAGCATGACCGGGTATTCCCTGACAACCTCATCCAGGGTTTCCCAAACCTGTGGATCTTCACTTTCAACCATTTTTTTTGCACTTTTTACTGTTTGAACAAGTCCTTTCTGCTCAAGCCTGTAATAAACAAAAGGCTTGAAAAGCTCGAGAGCCATTTTTTTAGGCAGTCCACACTGATGCAGTCTTAAATTCGGACCAACCGTAATTACGGTACGCCCGGAATAATCAACACGTTTTCCAAGAAGATTTTGACGGAATCTTCCCTGCTTTCCCTTAAGAGTATCACTCAGTGACTTCAACGGGCGTTTATTCGTCCCTGTAATGACCCTGCCATGCCGGCCATTATCAAAGAGTACGTCAACAGCCTCCTGGAGCATTCGTTTTTCATTGCGGATTATGATATCGGGGGCTTTAAGCTCTATCAAGCGCTTAAGACGGTTGTTTCTGTTTATCACCCTGCGATAAAGATCGTTTAAGTCTGAGGTCGCAAAACGGCCTCCTTCAAGAGGAACAAGAGGCCTTAAATCTGGCGGAAGAACAGGAATGACGTCCATGATCATCCATGTAGGGTCTATGCCTGAACGCCTGAAAGCATCTACGATTCTTAGCCGCTTGGCCATTTTCTGGCGTTTTGCAGACGAATTGCTTGTTCTGATTCCAGCGCGTATCTCATCATAAATGGACTGAAGATCTAAATCACTAAGAAGAGTCTTGATGGCCTCAGCGCCTATTCCTGCTTCAAATTTTGGTCCGAAAGTATCAAGAGCCTCTCTGTATTTATCATCAGAAAGAAGCTGACCGCGGGTCAGGGTTGTTTCTTTGGGATCAATAACTATATAGCTGTCGAAATAGAGAACTTTTTCAAGGTTTTTCAAAGTAAGATCAAGAAGATTTCCTATCTTGCTTGGAAGGCTCTTTAAAAACCAGATATGAGCAACAGGACATGCCAGCTCAATATGTGCCATTCGTTCCCTGCGGACTTTCGACTGTATTACCTCAACCCCGCATTTTTCGCAGATCACACCACGGTGCTTCATCCTCTTGTATTTGCCGCAATTGCATTCATAGTCCTTAGTAGGGCCAAAGATTTTTGCGCAGAATAAACCGTCACGTTCGGGCTTAAACGTTCGATAATTAATGGTTTCCGGTTTCTTAATCTCTCCATGAGACCATTTCAGGATTTGCTCAGGTGAAGCCAGGGCAATTCTAACGCCAGAATAGCGCTTGGGATCCATGGGTTTGGCAAAAAAATCGTATAAAGTTTCCAAAAATTATCTCCTTATCAATCTTCGAGCATGGAAATGTCCAGGCCTAAACTCATCAGTTCATTGGTCAGCACCTTGAATGATTCCGGTATTCCTGGTTCTAATGTGTTCTGACCCTTGACTATCTTCTCGTACATCCTTGTTCTGCCAGCCATGTCATCTGATTTTACTGTCAGGAATTCCTGAAGCGCATGGGAGGCCCCGTATGCCTCCATGGCCCAGACCTCCATTTCTCCTAACCTCTGACCTCCGAACTGTGCCTTTCCCCCAAGTGGCTGCTGGGTAACAAGAGAATAGGGACCAATAGATCTCGCATGAATCTTATCATCTACAAGATGATGGAGCTTAAGCATATACATCGTCCCCACAGTAATTTTTCCCTTGAAAGGCTCACCTGTTCTTCCGTCATACAAGATACTCTGAGCAGATGAATCAAGTCCTGCTTCTTGCAGGAGAAACTTGATTTCCTTTTCCTTGGCACCGTCAAAAACAGGAGTCGACATCGAAACCCCATTTTTGAACTGCACTGCAAAAGCTTCAAGTTCATGGTCAGACATTCCGGCAGCCTGCTGACATATTTGCTTGTCTTCCTCGTTAGGAGAAGAAAATATTGTTGTGATTTTTTCTCTTAGCTCTTTCAGTTTTTTCTGCTCAACAAGGCTATTGATCATATTCCCCAGGCCCCTTGCAGCAAAACCGAGATGAATCTCCAACACCTGGCCTACATTCATTCTTGAAGGCACACCGAGAGGATTTAATACCATATCCACAGGAGTTCCATCTGCAAAATATGGGAGATCCTCCTCTGGAAGAATCCTGGAAACAACACCTTTATTCCCATGTCTGCCAGCCATTTTATCCCCGACAGAAAGCTTTCTTTTCATGGCTACAAACACCTTGACCATTTTTATGATCCCTGGAGCAAGATCATCACCTTTCTCAAAACGGGTGGCGCGTTTGTCGAATTTAATCCTGCACTCATTGCTCAGTTCTCTTTGTTGTTCGATTAGCCTGTGAACTTCTCTTGACACTTCAGATTCGGCAAGCACTATTCCTTCAAAATGATCGACTGGAATACCTGCGATCATCGTGTCATCAATTGGAATGCCTTTGGGAATAAGTATTTTTTTACCTCTCTTCAATACAGAGGTACAAATCTGACCAATCAAAAGCTCTTTCAACTTAGACAGGGCAACTTCTTGAATCACTGAAAGCTCATCTTTCATGTCGCGCTCTAGAAGTGCGATTTCAGCGTCTTCTATCTGACGCATCCTTTCATCTTTATCAACACCTTTTCTGGAAAATACTTTAGCATCAATCACTATGCCCTGAATTCCAGGAGGAACCCTTAAAGATGTATCCTTAACATCTCCTGCCTTTTCACCGAAGATTGCCCTTAGAAGTTTTTCTTCGGGAGCAAGCTGAGTTTCGCCTTTTGGAGTGATCTTGCCTACCAGTATATCTCCTGGACCAACTTCAGCACCCAACATCACAATCCCGCTTTCGTCCAGATTTCTGAGCGCTTCTTCCCCAACATTTGGAATATCTCGTGTTATTTCTTCTTTTCCGAGCTTGGTATCTCTGGAAACCAGTTCGAATTCTTCAATGTGGATCGAAGTATAGACACCTTCCCTGACAAGTCTTTCGCCTACCAGAATGGAATCTTCAAAATTATATCCACCCCATGGCATAAAAGCAACGGTTACATTTTTCCCTAATGCAAGCTCACCCCTGTCCGTAGCAGGCCCATCTGCAATTATTTCACCCTTCTTTATAATTTGTCCTTTTTTTACAATCGGGCGGTGATTGAAACATGTATTTTGATTCGACCTGACAAACTTGGACAGGTTATAAATCGTTACAGGTTTACTGTCTTCATGAATCAACATGTCATGCCTTATTACTATCCGATTTGCCTCAACTTCTTCTACGATTCCATCATGCCTTGCGACAACTGTAACACCAGAATCTTTGGCAACTACACCTTCAATTCCAGTACCTACGAGAGGAGCCTCGTTCACTAGAAGAGGCACTGCCTGTCTTTGCATGTTTGAGCCCATCAGCGCCCTGTTTGCATCATCATTTTCCAGAAATGGAATGAGGGATGCAGAAACACTAACAAGCTGATTCGGTGAAACATCTATCAGCTCAATACTGTCCTTATCGATCATCTTGAATTCGCCTTCAACACGTGAGTTGATCTCCTTGTCAGTGAAAAACCCATTTTCATCTAAGGCAGCATTTGCCTGAGCAATAGGATGATCTTTTTCGTCAAAGGCGCTTAAAAAACTTACATCCGGAGTAACAGCACCATTTTGTACAACCCTGTATGGAGTTTCTATAAAACCGTACTCATTGACCTGGGCATAAGTACTGAGAGAAACTATCAAACCAATATTCGGGCCTTCGGGTGTCTCAATCGGGCAGATTCTTCCGTAATGGGAAGGATGAACATCACGAACCTCAAAGCCAGCTCTCTCACGCGTAAGACCTCCAGGGCCAAGCGCACTCAGGCGTCTTTTGTGAGTTGTTTCAGAAAGAGGATTGGTTTGATCCATGAACTGACTAAGCTGACTTGTTCCGAAGAATTCCTTGACCACAGCAGATACAGGTTTTGGATTGACGAGATCATGAGGCATCAAAGTGTCTGCTTCCTGAAGGCTCATTCGCTCTTTTATTGCACGCTCCATTCTGACCAGACCGATACGGTACTGATTTTCCAGAAGCTCACCTACAGCTCTTACACGGCGATTACCTAAATGGTCGATATCATCTATAACTCCCTGGGTATCACGCAAGAAAATAAGTTTTTTTGCTGTTAAGAGAATATCTTCCTTCCTCAGTATCCGCAGATCAATGCTGCTGTTTATGCCCAGGCTCTGGTTTATCTTTAGCCTTCCTACACCGGAAAGATCATAAAAAGCTGTCTTGAAAAAAAGATGATCCAGAAAATCCTGTGCCACTTCGGCAGTCGCAGGATTACCAGGTCTCAATCTTCTGTAAATATCAAGAAGAGCATCTCTTTTGGACTGAACTTTGTCCAGCATCAATGTCTTTCGTATCGAATCGCTTATGGTTAATCCATCAATATAAAGTAATTCAAATTCGTTAACACCGGCTTTATTCAATTTTTCAAGCAGTTCTTCTGTTACAGTTTCGTTTGCCCTTGCTATCACAGCCGATGTTTCTGGATGATGAACTGTACTGGCTATTATCTTGCCATAGAGATCTCCAAGATTGATCGGTATTGCCTCAAACTTGTCCGCCTTCATGCGCTTTAGAATTTTCTGGTTAAACACTCTTCCTTTTTTAACTATTACTTCGCCTGTTTTCGGGTCAACCACATCTCTGCTTGCTTTCTGACCCTTCAGGAACTCTTCATTGAAAACCTTTAAACACTGATCAGGTTTTAGGATTATCTTTTCAGATTCATAAAAATATGACAGAAGATCTTCAGGAGTATATCCGAATGCCTTGAAAAGAAGAGTTGCAGGAAATTTTCTCCTCCTGTCTATACGGATGTAAACGATGTCTTTAGGATCTATCTCCATGTCTATCCAGGAACCGCGGACAGGAATAATGCGTGAAGTATAAATTATCTTTCCGCTTGAGTGGTTTTTCCCTTTATCATGATCAAAAAAAACACCTGAAGACCTATGAAGCTGGCTTACAACAACGCGCTCAGTTCCGTTTATAATAAAGGTTCCTTTTTCTGTCATCAGAGGAAGGGTTCCAAAGTAAATTTCCTGCTCCTTGATATCACGGATATTGGATGAGCCGGTGTCTTTATCAGTATCATAAACGACAAGCCGGACAGTTATCCGTAAAGGGATTTCATAACTCATACCTCTGTGAATACACTCTTCAACGCTTTGCTTGACTTCTGCAAACTTATACTCTACAAATTCAAGAGAAGCACTTCCGGTAAAGTCTTTAATAGGAAAGACAGAATTGAAAACAGCCTGAAGGCCAACGTCTTTACGTTGATCAGGCGGTGTATCCAATTGCAAAAACCGGCTGTAGGAATCTCTCTGCATTCCAATGAGATCAGGAATATCAACTATCTTTTTTATCCTGCCAAAGTTTTTTCTTATACGTTTTGATGCCAGAGGACGTTGCGTCATGTCAGCTCCAAAAAAAAGTTTCGAAAAACTTGAGATGGGATTTAAGGTCAACAGTCCTTGTAAATCCCATCTCCTTTAATTCACCCTTACTATACTGCAGTGCTATTTTATTTCAATCTGACCGCCAGCCTCTTCTATCTGGGCTTTTATTTTCTGAGCCTCTTCCTTAGAAACTGCTTCTTTCAGAGGTTTCGGTACACCATCCACCAAGTCTTTAGCCTCTTTGAGTCCAAGGCCGGTGATAACCCTAACTTCTTTAATGACCTGAATCTTCTTGTCTCCAAAGCCTGTCAGGATTACCGAAAACTCGGTTTGTTCCTGAGCCTGAGGAGCTGCTGCTGCCGAAGATGCAGCTGCGACCATTGCAACAGGAGCTGCTGCTGAAACACCAAATTTATTTTCCATGTCCTTGATAAGCTCGGAAAGTTCAAGAACAGTCATATTTGCTATAAATTCAATAACATCTGCTTTTGTAATATCACCCATCTTTATATTCCTCCAGTCCTTTCTTCAACTCTTTTTCTTATTCTGTAACCGCTTGTGCAGTAGCCTTTTCTTTCTGATCTTTTAACGCTGACAGCACATTCAAGAATTTTTGCGGTATATTATTTAACGCTCTAACCAGTGCAGTCGGAACACCGACCATTACAGAAAGAAGCTGCCCCAGCAGAGCTTCTCTGGATGGCAGCATGGAAAGTGCAGCAATTGCTGCTTCATCAAGCACCTTGCCCTGCAAAACGCCTGCTTTTATTTTTAGCTTCGCATTGTCTTTAGCAAAAGCTGTCAGGACTTTTGCAGGAGCCACAAGGTCATCGGCACTAAAGGCAACAGCACTTGCCTCTTTCATGTTGTCTCTTATGAGTGCGACAGAATTGCCTTCAGACGCCCGGACAAGCAAAGAGTTTTTTACAACTCTGTAATCAACATTTGCCTCCCGTAATTTTCTTCTCAACGAATTAAGGGCGGCAACATCGAGTCCACTAAAATTGGTAAGAATTACAACCTGGGATTTTGAAAACTTATCCTCAAGTTCCTCTACGATCTTCTTCTTTTCCTCTAACTTCACGGATAATTACACCTCCTTTCTTTTTCAGTTATTACACCGGAGGATATTTACCTGGAGTCTTAAGGAATCATGGATTGAAGTATATTGATGATTCATTTCTATGCTTTCAATCTATTGAACCCATCTCGGTAGGCCAGCAACGCCGATTATACACCAAAAGTGTTCACCTACGGTCTTTGACAGGATTATAACTCAATACAAAAAATCTAGCGGATCACTTCCTTCAGAGAACCTGTATCCACTCTTACACCAGGCCCCATAGTTGTTGAAACAGCCAGCCCTTTAACATAGGTTCCCTTGCTGGTAGATGGCTTGATTCTCACGATAGTTTCAAGAAAAGCTGTAACATTTTGAACAAGTTTTTCCACACCAAAAGAAACTTTTCCTACAGGGACATGCACAATGCCTGCTTTTTCAACCCTGAAATCTATCTTACCTGCTTTCAGTTCATTGACTGCCCTTGTAACATCAAAAGTGACGGTACCAGTCTTGACGTTTGGCATCAGCCCTCTTGGCCCTAGGATTTTTCCTATTTTCCCGACTATACCCATCATGTCAGGGGTAGCAACAGCTTTATCAAAGCCTGTCCACCCTTCTTTGATCTTTTCAATCAGTTCGTCATTCCCAGCAAAATCAGCACCCGCCTCCAGAGCTTCCTTTTCCTTTTCGCCCTTGGCAAAAACCAGTATCTTTACAACCTTGCCTAATCCGTTCGGTAGCACGACTGTTCCTCTTACCATCTGGTCTGCATGCCTTGGATCAACCCCAAGGCGGACTGCTACATCAACTGTTTCATCAAATTTCGCAAAAGATGATTCTATAGCCAGTTGCACTGCATCGGCCAGATCATGCCGTTTGCTTGTGTCAATTTTCTTTCGCGATTCTACGTATTTTTTCCCCCGCTTCGGCATTTTCTTTTTAACTCCTTTTACCTTTAGCCAACTTCAATACCCATGCTTCTGGCTGTACCCATAATGATTTTCCGCGCAGCTTCAAGGTCATTTGCATTTAAATCGACCATTTTCAGCTTGGCGATTTCATCGATCTGATCCATTGAAAGCTTAGCAACCTTATCCCGTTTCGGGTTGCCTGCCCCTTTGGCAATCTTGGCTGCTTTCTTTAAAAGAACAGATGCAGGGGGTGTTTTAGTAATAAATGTAAAGGTTCTGTCCTGATAGACTGTGATGACAGCAGGTATTATCATACCTTCATCGTTTGCAGTCCTTGCATTGAACGTTTTACAAAATTCCATAATGTTAACCCCGTGCTGACCCAAAGCAGGGCCGATTGGGGGCGAGGGATTGGCTTTACCAGCCATTACCTGCAGTTTTACCTGTGCAATCACCTTTTTGGCCATTGTATTTCATTACTCCTGATATTATAACATGACAACTTGGACAAAATCCAATTCAACCGGTGTCGATCTCCCAAATATACTGACCAGAACTCTGATTTTCCCTTTTTCAGGATTCACATCGTCTACAATGCCATTAAAATTTGAAAATGGCCCGTCTACTATGCGAATCTCGTCGCCAGGTTCAAAGTAAAACTTAGGCAGGGGTTTCTGTTTTCCTGACTCCATTCTATTCAGGATTTGATCTGCCTCTTCATCTGAAAGCGCAGCAGGCTTTTCTTTGCCGCCAAGAAAACCTGTAACTTTCGGGAGATCATTGACAATATGCCAGGTTTCTTCATCCAGTTCCATTCTGACAAGAATGTATCCGGGATAAAACTTCCGGGAAGATTCTTTTCGTTTTCCTTTGACAAGTTCAACAATTTGCTCTGTTGGCACAAGAACTTCAGCAAATTTTTCCGGATGAGAATAAGTAAATATCCGTTCTTCGAGTGAAGTTTTTACCTTGTTTTCAAATCCTGAATATACATGGACTATATACCATTTAAGAGACACTAAAATTTACTCCTATCTCAGTACAGCTTTAATCAAGCTGGACAAACCGATATCAACTACCGACAAAAAAATAGACACCAGCAACACCAGCACGATAACCACAAGAGTAGATCCTGTTGCCTGCTTTCTGGACGGCCATATAACTTTTTTCAGCTCAACTTTGACTTCCCTGAGAAATTGCACAATCTGATCAACATATTTGTTTTTAATTTTCAGAGATGAGAAACTTTCAGAAATCTTCTTCGCAGGCACATTCTTCTGGTGGCCTTCTTTTGAATCCAAGGAAACCGCAACCTCGGTTTTGAATCCAGATGATTCGGAAGCCGATTCTTCAGAGGTGTTTTCCCTGCTCTCTTTTTTTTTCTGTTGCTGGTCTTTTTTTCTCAGTAACCGTCCCATGTCTCTCCTAAAAAACAATTACTCACCACAGGCTTGGCTTTAGGAAGCCAAGCCGTAGAAATTATCTGCATTTTTTTTGGCAGGCCAGGAGGGATTCGAACCCCCAGCACTCGGATTTGGAGACCGATGCTCTACCGTTAGAGCTACTGGCCTTGATAATCATAAAAACTTTATAAACCTAGAATTCTGAATGCTCACTTTGTTTCTTTATGGGAAGTGTGCTTTTTACAAAAGCTACAATATTTACTGAATTCCAGCTTGTCAGGTGTTGTTCTTTTATTCTTAGTCGAAGTATAATTTCTTCTTTTGCATTCTGTACACGCAAGGGTAATAATTATTCTCACCTGAGGACTCCTTTATTTAGCCAAGAATTTCGCTGACGACGCCTGCGCCTACGGTTCTTCCGCCTTCACGTATCGCAAACCTGAGTTCTTTTTCCATTGCTATAGGCGTTATCAACTCTGCTGTTATGGCTACATTGTCCCCAGGCATCACCATCTCCACACCCTCTGGCAGTGTCAATACTCCTGTCACATCTGTTGTCCGAAAATAAAACTGCGGACGGTATCCATTAAAAAAAGGTGTGTGCCTCCCGCCTTCTTCCTTGCTCAATATATACACTTCAGCCCTGAACTTCGTATGCGGCGTAATTGAACCAGGGTGTGCCACAACCTGTCCACGCTCAACTTCCTCGCGTTTGGTGCCCCGCAGAAGAACTCCAATATTATCTCCTGCCCTTCCTTCATCCAGAAGCTTCCTGAACATCTCTACACCTGTGCAGACAGTCTTCTGCGTCGGCCTTATCCCTACTATCTCTACAGCCTCTCCCACCTTGATGATCCCTCTGTCAACCCTCCCGGTCACTACTGTCCCTCGGCCTGATATGCTGAATACATCTTCAACCGGCATTAAAAATGCCTTGTCTATATCACGCTTCGGCTCAGGTATAAACGTGTCTATGGCATTCATCAGCTCAAAAATACACTTGGCCTCATCGCTGTCAGGATTGTCGCTCTCAAGGGCCTTCAAAGCACTTCCGCGCACTATGGGCGTATCATCTCCCGCAAAATTGTACTTGGTCAAAAGCTCTCTTAGCTCAAGCTCTACAAGCTCAATCAACTCAGGATCATCAACCATGTCGCATTTGTTTAAAAAAACCACTATCGTTGGCACTCCAACCTGCCTGGCCAGCAAAATGTGCTCACGGGTCTGGGGCATTGGACCATCATCGGCTGCTACCACAAGAATAGCTCCGTCCATCTGCGCCGCACCGGTTATCATGTTCTTGATATAGTCCGCATGCCCAGGACAGTCCACATGTGCATAGTGACGGTTCTTCGTCTCATATTCAACATGCGCCGTTGCAATCGTGATGCCTCGCTCCTTTTCCTCCGGCGCCTTGTCTATCTGGTCAAACGGTACATACTTGGCCAGCCCCTTCAAACCACAGTGCTTGGTTATGGCTGCAGTTAA
Source organism: Desulfobacteraceae bacterium (assembly GCA_037439445.1). Lineage (GTDB taxonomy): Bacteria > Desulfobacterota > Desulfobacteria > Desulfobacterales > Desulfatirhabdiaceae > JBBIWB01. Next base: position 60,872 of record JBBIWB010000012.1, read on the forward strand.
AGTCGTCTTCCCGTGATCTATATGACCTATAGTCCCCACATTCACATGCGGCTTCGTCCGCTCAAACTTTTCCTTACCCATATTTGCCCTCCTACTAAATATTTATAACTACCCATATTGATCGGGCTTAACCATTAGCCAATTTCCACTGCGTCAAGCATTCACGATCATTCATTTTCTGATGGAGCCCACGATCGGAGTCGAACCGATGAACCTCTTCCTTACCAAGGAAGCGCTCTACCGACTGAGCTACGTGGGCAATCTTGTTTTTTTTGCATCTAATTATGATGGCTTCGCAAAAAGTCCGGATACTTCGTTGCACTTCATCCTTCGTCATTGCGGCGTACCATAAGTACGCCTCATTCCTTAGGATTCGTGCGCCTCGTCTGCGGCCTTTTTACTTTGCCATCACAATTTTGACTTTTTACGAGTTCATCAATTATGCATCGCGGTTGAAATTTTGGAGCGGGAGACGAGACTCGAACTCGCGACATCCAGCTTGGAAGGCTAGAGCTCTACCAACTGAGCTACTCCCGCTAAAAACACAACCATTTTGCACTCCAGCTTGCCCAGAATCTATGGATCAGGCCGGTTTTTAATCAAGAAAACCAATTTTTCTGAAGATGAAAATATGTAGTCTGCATAGCGATTTATCCTTCAGTCGTAATAAATCTTCTACATAAATCATTTTTTCAGGCTGGTGGTGGGGGGAGGATTCGAACCTCCGAAGGCTTCGCCGACAGATTTACAGTCTGTTCCCTTTGGCCACTCGGGAACCCCACCTTATATTTTTTTTTAGATAGTGTAGTTTTAGCTAATCTATCTCTGCAATGAAGCCAGCGAAGGGACTCGAACCCCCGACCCACTGATTACAAATCAGTAGCTCTACCAACTGAGCTACGCTGGCATTACTTTAGCCAATTTTTTTCGAATCTTTATTTTTTAGCATTTTAAAAATTGAAAATCAACAAAAAAATAAAAATCTTTTAGCCGGCACAAGCTGGCTGTTTTTAAAAATATACCAGCCATTTCAAACAAAGTCTTTATGATTGACTCTTGCATGTTTTTAACATTATTTAATGTTTATCAAAAAAAATGAAAATTTTCCATAAAAAACAAATTTTCGGGAGAACAGTCATGAATGATCTGAATTTCAGTTTGGCAAACAAAGTTTTCTTGGTTACAGGCGGAACCCGCGGAATCGGTTTCGAGCTCTCAAGAACTCTTCTCGAGCAGGGCGCAAGGGTCGTAATTTGCAGCAGAAAACAAGACAACATCGATAAGGCGGTCATGGATTTGAATTGCAAGGACAGGCTTCTGGCTGTTAAGGCCCACGTTGCAAAACCTGAAGATGTCGATATCCTGTTCGAACGAAGCCTCGAGGCTTTTGGAAAAATCGATGCACTGATTAACAATGTTGGTATGAATATCATTACAAGTGTTGTTGATTCCGACCCCGTGCTCTGCCAAAAAATATTAGACTCCAATCTCAACTCTGCCTTACTGTGTTCCAGGAAAGCCGGCCAGATCATGAGAAATCAGAGGTCAGGTAAAATTGTAAGTATTTCTTCTATAGCCGGAAGAAGATCTGCCCCTGCTATGGGAATCTATGGCATAGCCAAGGCTGGTATAGAGATGATGACAAGAGTGCTCGCTCAGGAGCTTGCACCATTCAATATCCAGGTCAATGCAGTATCTCCAAGCATGGTGAAAACAAAATTCAGCCAGCCTTTCTGGTCTGACCCAAATATTCATGCCAGTATTGTAAAGACAATTCCAATGGGCCGGCTTGCTGAACCCATGGACATAGTTTATCCTGTACTTTTTCTATGCTCTGAGGCTGCCGGCTTCATTACAGGTCATGTCCTCATGGTAGATGGCGGAGCAAGCGCCATATAAACATCAGAAAAAAGGAGAGACATATTTGCAGACATTCAGCAGAGCGCATAAAGGAAGACTGGCTATCCGTGCTTTCAAGATCATAGCGGATTCTCTGGCTATAAGAGGTCATTACAAACCATCTGGGACAACCGGACAAGCACTTGAATCATCCCTTAGAGATTTGAGCCCCGAAATTTACGGTTCCATGAATGATCCCAGAAGCATCGAAATCAAAGGACTCGAATATGTTCTCGACCGTCTCCCACGTGGAATTGAGGACTGTACCCAAATCGTTCTTACAGCACACGAAGATTTTGAAAACACATCTTTTGAAAAAATTCAGCCAAACAAACGCAGGCGCCTTTCTTACAGAATAAACGAAAAAGAAATGTGCTTCATAATTACAACCGGACTGAGTGAAATCTATGATGTCCTGACTCATTTAACTTTTCTTAACATCGAGGCTGTAAAAATTTACCGTAAGATGAAAGAACCATCAGGTGAGTATTTCAGCAGATGGAAGGACCTCGAGCGCATTGCCGGAACAGAAGAAACACTCACTCCCATGCAGCTTGACAAGGCTTTGTGGAATTTAAGCACTTTTTTAGGAAGATCCCACCAGGAAACAAGAGATACTTATAATTATCTTAGTGATGCCAGAAAAAAATCAGAATCCAACAGCGGCCTTTTTCAGATCATCTACAGACTGGGAAAACGCGTCGAGAGCGAAATGATTTCAAAGGACAATGCGCTTACCATCTATTTCACACCATCCCTGCAGAGCATGATTGGACACCACGCTTATGGGCCTGTCTGGGCTTTGGCGATTAAGGATAAATTGTGTGAAATAGGGCTCAACAGTCGCCCATTACACATAATCAGTGCCAACATGCACAGTGTCCTGAACCTGCTTTACGGCTACAATGCCGTATGCAGAGAAAGCAAGGAAAAACCGGACTGCGATCTTTATTTATTTCTTCAGAGCCTCAGGGGAAAAGCTGACATGGTAAAAAACAGTGCAGCCGGGTTTCATGAAGTCACTGATACATCGGGAATGCTTATCAATGCACAAATCATAGACATGGGGAAGCTCGATCAGACGATCTTTCATCCGTTTCTTAAAATTGATCCTGGAAATCTCGCTCAGAACACTCCGGTGCTTCTCATAATTGACTATGCATTTGGAACACAGGCTTATGAAGCAATGGATGAGCTTTTATCAACTATGCACCTTGATCCGAAAATCCAGGTGAATTCCATATCAATAATGGGGAAGGCTGGAATTCTTCCCGGAAACAAGGGAGACATCATGATCCCGACAGCTCATGTCGAGGAAGGGACACCACACAATTATCCGGTAAAAAATGATATCGGAAGAGAGGATTTTGATGATTCAGTAGATGTTTATGTTGGGCCTATGGTAACTGTTCTGGGAACTTCACTGCAAAACAAGGATGTTCTTGAAAAATTTCAGAGAACAAGCTGGAAGGCTGTTGGCCTTGAAATGGAAGGAGGGCACTACCAGAGGGCAATAAGTGCGGCCATCATAAGGGGTCATATCAAAGCAGATATAAAACTCAGATATGCCTATTACGCCTCGGACAATCCTCTTGTCAGCGGCCAGACCCTGTCCTCGGGAAGCATGGGGGATGAAGGCATAAAACCAACATACATGATCACAAAGATAATAGTCGAAAAAATCGTCAATTCCTGATAAGCACTAACTGTCATGCACCAATATGATGTGAAGGTCGCAGACATTAGTGTTTGTGGGGCCTGTCTTGTATAGCCCGCCGATTTTTTCAAAAAAATGGTACGAGTCGTTGTTCCTTAGATAGCCTGTGATGGATAAGAAGTGCTGTTTAGCCTCAGCAACCATTTCCGGCAGGGCAAATGCTCCGGCGGCATCTGTAGGCCCGTCGCTTCCGTCAGTAGATGCTGCAAGGAAATAGATTCCTTCAAACAGGGATGGCTTTCTTTCCACTTCCGCAAGAAAGGCAAGGGCCATCTCCTGGTTTCTTCCGCCTTTTCCTGATCCCCTGATCGTAACTACCGGCTCACCTCCTGAAATGACACAGGCTGGCTTTTTTACTAACATGTCAGATGCCTTCACATCCTGTGCAATGCCCCCCAGAAATTTGGCAATACAGGTTGCCTCCCCTGTTACCCTTGAAGTAAGAATAGCCAGGTTATATCCAAGTTTTTTGGCCTTTTCACCTGCTGCGTACAAGGCGGTCTCATTTGTGCCGATCAGTATGTTTGTTGAAAGAAGCTCTGATTCACAACCTTTTTTCAAGGTTTCCGGAATCATCTTATCTTTTCCAAGCCTTAGAAGCTGAAGAGCATTCCGGGGGATTTTTTCAGAAAGCCCATATTTTTCGATTATAGCAAGTGCATCGCTGAAAGTGGTGGGATCATTTGTTGTTAGACCTGATGCTATGCTGCTCAAATCGTTTCCAACCACATCTGACAGGATAAAGTTGAGACTTCTTCCGGGTTTGATGCGCTCAAGCAGTCTCCCGCCCTTGACTCCTGAGAGATGCTTCCTTATGCAGTTGATCTCTTCGATGTCTGCTCCACAGGCCAGCAACATGGCCGTTGTTTGCTGCTTGTCTTCAAGGCTAAGCTCAATGCCAACTGCTTCACCCTGATACTTCAAAGGAAGCGGCAGAAGTGCCGAACCACCTCCTGATATTAAGGTTATGACAAGAGTCTTTTCATCTGTTTCGTCTGCAAGAGAAATAATTTTTTGAGCAGCCTCCACCCCGTTTTCATCAGGAACAGGGTGTCCGGCTTCCATCGTTTTTATTCGACTCAAAGGCTCAGTATATCCATATTTTACGACAATAATCCCTTTGCTGATGCGCTCACCGAGTATATCCTCAAAGGCTTTAGCCATTCTCGCAGTAGCTTTCCCCACACCCATGACAAAGATCTGCCTGAACTCCTTCAGATCGACTTCCAGGTGAAAGGTTTCTATATTTACCACAAGCCTTGAATCCAATAATCTTACATGCTCCATGATCATCTTATAAGGATCAACCCTGTCAAGTCCTGCCTGAAATATTTGCTTCAGGTGATCGAGCGGATAACATTTCCCATTCTCAACTCTCAATTCTCAATTCCTAATCGTTATGAACTCGTAAAAAGTCCGTCGGACGGCTTTGTAAAAAGGCCGTCAATCGTGTTTATGTGGCACAGAGCCATAAGAGTGAACATGAACGTGGTGATGGATATGAAGTCCTGAATCTGTAAGAATCTTACCATGTTCCATCAGAAAAATCTTATCCGTTGTTTTTTCAAGGAAATCCATTTCATGTGAAATGATCATGCATGGAAGATCAATCTCTGTCAAAACTTCTGTAAGCTTGGCGTGGGTTTTTGAATCCAGTCCGGAAGTAGGCTCATCCAGAAGGAGCATCTCCGGCTTCATGGCAAGAACAGTGGCCAGAGAAATCATGCGCTTTTCACCTCCGGACAATTTATAGGTGACCCTGTTTTCAAAACCTGTCATACCCAGAAAATCCAGAGTTTCACGGGCTGTCTGGATGGCATCTTCCATCGTGCTGCCAAGGTTCAAAGGCCCGAAAGCAACATCTTCAAGGACAGTAGGGCTGAAGAGTTGATCATCTGCATCCTGAAAGAGAAACCCTATCCTTCTCCTTACTTCTCTGAAATCCTTTTCATCGTGAACAGGTTTTTCAAAAATAATCATCTTTCCGGAAAGCGGTTTGATAAGACCCATGATCACGCGGAAAAGAGTGGTCTTGCCGCTTCCGTTGGAACCCATCAGTCCTATTCGGTCTTTTGGGCATACCTTCAGACTAAGAGAATCCAGAATAAGGGCTGAACCCGGATAGCCAAAAGAAAGGTCTGCTATATCTATAATTATACGGCTGCTGTCCATTCCATGATCCCCAGGGCAAGTATTGCAGCACTGAATCCCGAAAAGACAAGCATATCGGTTTTTGTAATGGAAAATTTCTGAATGCTGTATAGTTTTCCATGAAACCCCCTGCAAAGCATTGCCTGATGAACTCTTTGTGCACGATCCAGGCTTCTTATCAAAAGCATTCCGATCAAATAAGCAAAAGTCCTGTAAGTATGAAGACTCGTTTCAGGGTGAAACCCCCTTATCTTCAGGGCCGACATAAGGCGCATATATTCTTGATTTATTACATGAATATATCTGTAGGTAAAGAAAAAGAGATGAACCAGCTTCTTAGAAAGCCTTAGTTTATGCATTGCATGCCCAAGGGTGAAAACGGGAGTTGTTGCCATCAGAAAGATCCCATAAATCATTATTGCATTCGACTTTATGGTGATCTTGATTGCAAGGACAAATCCTTCCCTTGAACAGATCAGAGAACCTATGGCAAACAAGGGGCTGCCTTCCATGCTGAAAGGAACTATTATCCATATGAACAGTAAAAACAAATTGGCTGGAATCAGGCGTCTTATAATATCTGAAATGTGGATTCGCGCTGATAATGCTATAATCAGTCCAAGCAATAGAGCTGTCAACAACACTCTTATCTGGCTGGACATGGCAAGAAATATCGACATGGCAATTACCAGCAACAGTTTTAGCCTTGGGTCAAGATTCTGAAAAAAAATATTATTGCTCTCAAGTTCATTCATCATAATTTCGATTATCTGTTAAAAATCACAAGAGACCTGTTACCTCTTTGCCTTCATGTATAAGGCAATGCCTGCAAGTCCTATTATATAGCCGATTCCACCAAGTACTTCAGTAATTCCCGGTCCCTTGTCTCTGGTCTCTGCAAGCATCCTGACAATGGGTTCAAGTTTCTTTTCAAGAGCATCATCTATCATTTTTTCAAGTTCTTTTGTTGATATTGAGGAAGGGGACGCAGCAGAAAATCCTGCATCTTTTCCTGTCTCATATTCAGGCATCGTGCCCCTTGATTTGTCTGAAGCTCGTGGTTCCTGAGCATAACTTTCCCCGGATAATTCATCTGCCTTAATTGTCCATTCCCCCATATGCCCCATGGAGGCTTTTATCTCAATCCTGAGATCAGATATCACGGGAATCTTAAATGAAAACATCCCCCTGTCGTTTGTTGTACCTTCAAGAAGTAATTTTTTTTCTGAATCAAAAACGGAAACAGCGGCGTTTTGAACCGTTTTACCACCGCTGAATTTGCTTTGAGTGTGAATGCTGTTGCCTTCAACCCATCCAAAAACAGATAATTTATGGGCATAAGCGTCTGGAATAACAAATGACAGCACTAAAAATAGCTGAAATCCCGTCATGAAAACCAGGTTAGTTAATGGCCTTGTTTGCTTTTGTTCCATGGATTGCCTCAAAGAACTCAGGACGAATTTTTAGTATAAAAGAAGCACATGCCGCTGTGATAGCACCATCAGCGGCCATTACAGGAAGATTGGTCATGACAAGGATTTTTGCGGACTGTAAGAAGGCTTCTCCGGTAAGATATAGAGAAAATCCCAGCATGACACTGCTCAGAAGCACGGCACAGAATCCACAGGAAAATGCCGAAACAATGAAAATCTTTCTTGTGCTTGTTATTTTTACCCCGTTTTTGAACAAATAATGACAAATGACCGCAGGCATTGCCATGTTGAAGGTATTGATTCCTAAAGTTGTCAATCCCCCATACTGAAACAGCATGGCCTGAAGGCTTAGACCCACGAGTATTGATGCAAATGCCTTCCAGCCCAGAATGAGCCCCAGCAACCCGTTGAAAATGAGGTGAACGGAAGCCGGCCCTATGGGTATGTGAATCAGAGACGCTACAAAAAAACCAGCAGACAGAATTCCAATTGCAGGAATCTCTTCGTTTTGAAGCTTTCTAAGCCCGATTCCTGTTCCGGCAACTGCAAGAGCAGCCCCTCCAAGAAGTATTAAAGGCGATAAGACGCCTTCCGAAATATGCATAAGTATCTTTCAGTGAAAACACCATTTGAATCGGCCTTTATCGTCTGTGCAATCATATAATCGCTTGGAGCATGCACTTTGCCGTCTTTGTTATAGTATTCGACTTCAACTTTTGCGTAAGGAACGGATTTGCCGTTAAGTTTTACCGTTCCCTGAAAAACGTTTCCTGCATAAAGACCAAAAGGCCTTGAAAGCGGAACGATTTCTGTTTTAAGGCCTACTGGTTTACCCATCCTTCATCGTCTCCAAAGGCAGCAACCACGACTTTGGTATAATGTACTATAAAACAGTCTTCAGAAGATTCCCAGTAAGGAACGGGTTCCATGAAAAAAGTGTAAATCCCTGGTCTTCTGACAGTAAATTCAGCTTTCCATGTATCATGTTTTCCGGTTTTTTCCGGCAGCAATGCTCCCATGATATCTATGGTCTTTCCATCATGCATAACACCGAATTTAACAGGCTTTGCAAGGTTCATCCCTATTCCTTTTCCATCCCAACACAGTCAAAAAAAAACCACAAGGGAAAGAGTATCTTCTTGATACGGCTACCTTTGTGGCATCATTTATTTATTTATAAGATTTTAGGCTCATGCTCAGGCTTCAGCCTGGCAAATTTATTATAACCTAATCAATAATTTCTGGTGTGTCAACCAAAAAGCGTTTATAATCCGGTTTTAAGGATCATGCATTCAGATTGATTGTTGTGATTTTTCTGATTAACCATTAAACTGTGTGTAATTAAAACATGATGAACTCGTAAAAAGTCAATATTCGGACGGCTTTGTAAAAAGGCCGCAGGCA
>JBBIWB010000013.1:0-62208 GCA_037439445.1 Desulfobacteraceae bacterium
CTGCTGGGATAATGCTCCAACAGAACGATTCTTTCGAAGCCTTAAATCTGAGAGAGTAGGGGCATAAAACCCCATTTGAATATGAAAAAGAGCAGTGCCTCTTTGCGGCCTAAACTGTGTCCGTTTTTACTTGACCATTACAGTTATGGCTTTCATCAAATCCTCTGAAATCCTTTCTCCTTGCCTGGCCTCCAAAGCCGTGTACTTAATCATGCAGTTGTAGAAGGGAAGAAGGTCTGGTGACTTCTTTCCAATAGCATTAATATGGGTTTCTATCGTCTTTATATCGCCTCGAATCACTGGGCCGGTAAGCGCCTGATGGATTCCTGCCTTCCCAATGTTGAACAGTGTACCTTCAACAAGTGGCTTAAGCACCGAATAGGCTTTTTCTGCAGGGATTCCTGAATCTTGGATAAGCTTTAAAGCAATCCCAATGAGTGTAACCAGAAAATTTGATGCAACCACAGCAGCAGCATGATAAAGAGGTTTTCCTTCTGTGGAGATTTCAATTGGGAAAGCTTCCAGGTCTTTTGCTATTTCACGAGACAGTTCAACAGCAGCAAAATCACCCTCTACAGCGATATTTATCCCTTCAAAAGAGTTCCTGCTCGAACCAACTGATGCAAAGCTTTGAAGCGGGTGCATCGAGCCAATCTTTGCAAAGGTTTTACGGGCAGAAGACAATATGCTGGAAGAGTGCGCCCCTGAACAATGAAGTATGACAGAGTTTTCTCTGAAGCCGTTTTTTTCAGAAATTTGCTCGCATGCAGATTCTATGACCCCGTCAGGAGTGGTCAAAAACACGACATCAGCCTTTATCGTGATCTCCCATGGCTTATCTGTGGCAAAGGGTATGTTGCAAATGGCAGCCAGTTTTTGTGCAGAAGACAGACTAAGGCTTGAAACTCCTATGACCGGATAGGCTTTATCTGTAAGAATCATAGCAAGGGCAGTTCCAAGCCGGCCACAGCCTACGATACAAACAGAAGGTTTCATGTGGGAACCTCCTTCAGTAGCAATGCTCTTTTCCTGGAAAATCACCTGATTTTACATCTGCAATATAACCTTGAACACCTTTTCTGGCCAACTCCAGGAGATTTGCATACTGTTTCACGAAACGGGCAACATGCCTGTCAGTTAGTCCCAGCAGGTCATGGATCACCAGAATCTGTCCATCGCAATCCGGTCCTGCGCCGATTCCTATAGTTGGTATTTTTAATTTTTTAGTGATTGCCTCAGCTATATCTGATGGAATGCCTTCAAGAACCACAGAAAAAGCTCCTGCTGCTTCAACCTCCAGGGCATCTTGAATGAGGCGGTCCTTATCGCGCTGGACCCTGTAGCCTCCCATCTGGTGAAAAGACTGAGGTGTTAGTCCTATATGCGCCTGAACCGAAATACCTGCAGAGGATATTGCTTTAATGACTGATGAAACAGAAACACCGCCCTCAAGCTTTACAGCAGCAGCGCCACCTTCTTTTATGAATCTTCCTGCATTTGCAATGGCCGTTTCTATTCCTGTCTGATAGGACATAAAAGGCATATCCCCTATTACAAGCGCATTCTTAGCAGCCCCTGCCACAATTTTTGTATGATAAATCATTTCTTCCATTGTTACAGGAAGAGTGCTGGAATGACCCTGAACCACCATTCCAAGAGAATCGCCAACCAGTATCATATGAATTCCTGATTCATCCAGAAGTTTTGCATACGGGAAATCATAAGCAGTCAGGGCGACAATTTTTTCACCTTTTTCCTTCATTTTGAACAGAGCTGGAATTGTTACCTGGGATGGCATCCGAAAATCCTCCTATGAAGCTTTCTTGTTATTCAGGGCTGCCCTGATAAAATCACCAAAGAGTGGATGTGGTTCCATGGGCTTGGACTTGAACTCCGGATGAAACTGGCATCCAAGAAACCAGGGATGATCTTTAAGTTCAACTATCTCGACAAGCTCCCCATTGGGAGACATTCCACTTATTACGAGTCCTTTTTCCTGAAGCTTTTCCCTATAGTCATTGTTGAATTCATACCTGTGGCGGTGTCTTTCTGAAATATCGACTTTTTCATAAGCATGCCAGGCAAAGGTACCCGGTTCGATACGACAGCGATAAGCACCAAGTCTCATGGTTGCGCCTTTGTCTGAAGAAACGTCCCGCTTCTGAACCGTCCTGGTCTGTTCATCATACCATTCATGCATAAGATAAATTACAGGATATTGAGTAAATTCATCAAATTCAGAACTGTTTGCCCCGGAAAAACCAGCTACATTACGTGCAAATTCAATCACTGCAATCTGCATTCCAAGGCATATCCCGAAAAATGGGATATTGCTTTCTCTTGCAAATTTTACAGCACAGATTTTTCCTTCCACTCCTCTTGACCCAAATCCTCCAGGCACAAGAATCCCATCTGCTTTTGATAGAATTTCTTCACACGATGACGGATCTATGGTCTCTGAATCTATAAAAGACAGTTTTACCTTGCAGTCATTGGGAATTCCTCCGTGGTGAAGAGCTTCGTTGAGGCTTTTATACGATTCTGTCAGATTGACATATTTACCCACAATTGCGATGGTGACCTCATGAACCGGTTCCTTGAATTTACGGACAAGCTCCTGCCAGTCCTCCAATCTTGGCGCTCTTGTCCAGATGTTGAGCAACTCAACGATTTTATTGTCAAGCCCTTCATTGTGAAAAATCAGAGGTACTTCGTAGATACAGTCAACATCTTTTGCCGTAATCACTGCATCCTCGCCGATATTGCAGAACAAGGCGATTTTCGATTTAATATCTTTGGAAAGATACCTGTCTGTACGGCATAGAAGAATATCTGCCTGAATGCCTATACCTAGCAATTCCTTTACACTGTGCTGGGTAGGCTTGGTTTTGACTTCTCCTGCAGTTGCAATGTAGGGAACAAGGGTAAGATGAATGTAGATGACATTTTCCTTTCCAACATTAGCCCTGAACTGACGTATTGCTTCCAGGAAGGGAAGGCTTTCTATGTCGCCTATGGTTCCTCCGATCTCTATAATCACGATATCTACATCTTCAGTCCCTATTTTTATGCTTGCCTTGATTTCATCTGTTATGTGAGGGATGACTTGAACAGTTCCTCCAAGATATTCCCCTTTTCTCTCCTTTATTATGACAGAATGATAAATTTTCCCTGTGGTGAAATTGCTGTCACGTCCCAACTTTGCATGCGTGAATCGTTCATAGTGACCAAGATCAAGATCTGTTTCAGATCCGTCGTCTGTAACAAAGACCTCACCATGCTGAAAAGGATTCATGGTTCCAGGGTCAACATTTATATAAGGGTCAAATTTTTTTATAGTGACACTCAAACCCCTGCTTTCCATCAGTGCGCCAATTGCTGCAGAGGCAAGCCCTTTTCCCAGGGAAGATAAGACCCCTCCAGTTACAAAAATATATTTAGTGCTTGAGCCCATTTTGACCTCGGAAAAGAACGAATTGAATTGAAAATTGATAATTATTGTCAGAATACGTCATTTGAAAATTTTGCGCGTTCTCCAAGTTCTTCTTCGATTCGTATCAGTTGATTGTATTTGGCAATTCTGTCGCTTCTGGACATTGACCCTGTTTTTATCTGGCCGCCATTAACACCAACTGCAAGATCGGCTATAAAGGAATCTTCAGTTTCTCCTGATCTGTGCGATATGACTGTAGAATAGCCTGCATCTTTAGCCAGTTCAATTGCCCTTAGGGTCTCGGTGAGAGTTCCTATCTGATTAACCTTGATTAAAATGGAATTTCCGATTCCCATTTGAATCCCTCTGAGGAGAATCTCTGGATTGGTGACGAAAATATCGTCGCCTACAAGCTGGACCTTGCCTTCTAGCCTGTCGGTCATGAGTTTCCATCCGTCCCAGTCCTGTTCAGAGAGCCCGTCTTCAATTGAAAAAATGGGATACCTGTCGGTTAAATCGTCATAATAATCTATCATTGCCTCGGAAGAGAGTTTCCGTTTTTCCGACCTGAGGTCGTATTTTTTATTTTTTGTATAAAATTCGCTTGCTGCAACATCTAAGGCAATTCCGACTTCATTGCCGGGTTCATATCCAGCAGTTTCTATGGCATTTATGATATATTTTATGGCCTCTTCATTAGAGCCAAGATCTGGTGCAAATCCTCCTTCATCTCCGACAGCAGTGCTCAGTTTTTGGTTATTGAGGATTTTTTTCAGGCAGTGAAATGTTTCTGCACCCATCTGAACAGCCTGAGCGATGGATTTAGCGCCTACAGGAATGATCATGAATTCCTGAATATCGAGGTTATTTGAAGCGTGAGCGCCGCCGTTAATGATGTTCATCATTGGAAGTGGGAGTGATCTTGCATTTATTCCGCCTATATACCTGTAAAGAGGAAGGTTATAAGCATTGGCAGCAGCCCTTGCAACTGCCATGGAAACGCCCAGGACAGCGTTTGCGCCAAGTTTTGCCTTGTTGGGAGTTCCATCCAGTTCGATCATGAGTCTGTCGATAAGAGCCTGATTGGCAGCATCTTTACCTGAAAGTAACGGGGCAATTTCGTTCATGATGTTGTTAACCGCAATTGATACGCCTTTTCCGGCATATCTTTTCGATTTATTATCTCGAAGTTCGAGTGCTTCACGGCTACCGGTAGATGCACCTGATGGAACAGCAGCTCTGCCCATTACCCCGCATTCAAGAAATACATCGACCTCAACTGTTGGGTTTCCCCTTGAATCCAGGATTTCTCTCGCTCTGATCTCAACTATTCCTGTCATGACGGCCACTCCTTTTCCTGCTCTAAATTATTTTCTTTATTATATGATCTTTCTTTAAAATTACTTACAGTTGAATCTGTTGTTACCCTTGTTCGTGAGATATGTCAATATTAACTAAGAAGATCCAGAGTTTCTCGGCTTATGTTTCACTGCCCAGTTTTTTTGTGCAGACAGGATTGGTGGATTTACTTTAAAGAGAAGTTATTGCATATATGCTCAGGAAAAGGTAAAAGTCATCCAGAAACAATATGGATGATTTAATGATTGATTTTTCCAAAGGCCTATCTAAAAATATCAGGATTATCAATTCTCTTGGGATGCACGCCAGACCTGCTGCCCAGATTGCATCCCTTGCCGGAAAAGCTGTTTCAGGGGTCTGGGTGATCAGTGAAGACGGTCAAAAGGCAGATGCTAAAGACACTCTTGATATTCTTTCTCTTTATTGTCCGAAAGGATCAAAAATAACGATTTTAATAGAAGATTCACTCGATATTGAAACACTTGAAGCCATTTTAGCCCTTGTTGAAAATGGTTTTGGAGAAAGTAAGTCATGAACGGTGCAGAAAAAAAAGAAATTGTACTGAAAGGAATCGGAGTTTCACCTGGAATCTGCATTGCTAAAGCATATCTCATAGATGTTGAAGGGATGGATATAGTAGAGAAATATTATATCCGTCAGTCTTACATCCCTGCTGAAGTCAAGAGATTCAAGTCGGCTGTCAAAAAGGCCAAAAACGAACTGCGCTCTATAATCGAAAATACGCGAGAGTCCATAAAAGAACATGCCGATATTCTTGAAACCCACGTCATTCTGCTCAAAGACAAGCTTCTTTACGGAAAAACCATAGAAATCATAGAAGATGAGCATATCAATGCCGAATGGGCGCTAAAAAAGGTTACTGCTTCCCTGAAGGCCATGTTTATGACCATGTCTGACCCCTATATTAAGGAAAGGGCGGTTGATATAGGTTATGTTTCCAATAGAATCATGCACAATCTTTTAGGCTCTGAACAGTTAAGCATTTCATCAATTGATAAAAGAGTTGTTCTGGTAGCACATGATTTATCCCCTGCTCAGACCAGCCAGACTCAGCTTGCGCTTATTAAAGGCTTCATCACTGATAAAGGTGGAGCAACTTCACACACCAGCATCATTGCGAGGACACTGGGTCTTCCTGCTGTCTCCGGACTCGACAATGCAACACAGATCATTTCCAATGAGGATTTAATAATTGTTGACGGAATCTCCGGAACAGTCATTATTCATCCATCAGAGAAGAGTCTTTCATATTATGAAGGACAAAGACTTGAGTATGAGGCAAGAATGGCGGCAATCGACAGGGAAAGCCATCTGGATGCTGTCAGTCTGGACGGCAACAGATATTTGGTGATGGGAAACATTGAACTTCCGGAAGAAACAGTTGGTGTTCTGGATCACGGAGGCAATGGAATAGGTCTCTACCGAACCGAATTTCAATATCTTGGCAGACCTGATTTTCCAAGTGAAGATGAGCTTTTCGAAAATTACAAAGATGTAGTTGAAGTCATGGCACCTAAACCGGTTACAATAAGAACTCTTGACATTAATGGCGACAAGGCTCTTGAAAGGCATACTGAAATCATTGAAGACAATCCTGCACTCGGACTTCGTGCCATCCGTTACTGCCTCAGGAATCCTGATATATTCAAGACCCAGCTTCGGGCAATATTAAGAGCTGCTTTTTTTGGAAATGTCAGGATTTTACTGCCAATGATATCGGGTCTTGAAGAAATCCTGGAATCAAAGGCAATGATAGACAAGGTATCAGAAGAGCTGACCATG
The DNA here is from genome assembly GCA_037439445.1 of Desulfobacteraceae bacterium. Classification (GTDB taxonomy): domain Bacteria; phylum Desulfobacterota; class Desulfobacteria; order Desulfobacterales; family Desulfatirhabdiaceae; genus JBBIWB01. The sequence goes on from JBBIWB010000013.1 coordinate 6,596, forward strand.
GAAAATATCCCTCATAACAGGAATATCGAGGTCGGGATAATGATCGAAGTGCCTTCTGCGGTTATTCTGGCAGATATCTTTGCAGAAATCGTCGATTTTTTCAGCATAGGTACAAATGATCTGATTCAGTTTTCACTTGCTATAGACAGAGGGAATCCTCAGGTAGCCTACCTTTATAATCCTCTTCATCCTGCCATTCTTCGCCTGCTGAAACAAACAGTCGATGCAGCTCATGCAAAGGGGAAAAAAGTATATATGTGCGGGGAAATGGCAGGGGATCCGATAAATATTCCTGTTCTTCTGGGCCTTGGAATTCTGGAATTGAGCATGAACCCTCACGCAATTCCCATGGCCAAGCAGACCATAAGATCCTTAAATATTGAAGAGGCAAGAAGTTTTGTTAGTGAAATACTGAAAGAAAAAACAACTCAGGCAATTACAGATAGGGTTCAGCAAAGATTTAACAACCAGTAGAGACGCACGGTCATGCGTCTCTACTGGTGGGAAAAAGATCTGTTTTAGTCACAGAGTTCAAAAAGTGCGGCGGCTCCCATGCCCCCGCCAATACACATGGATTCAACCCCGTATCTGACTCCGAGCCGCTTCATGCTGGCAAGAAGCGTGGCACATAGCTTTGCACCAGTGCAACCCAGAGGGTGCCCGAGGGCTATTGCTCCTCCATTGACGTTTACCTTGGCCATGTCTATTCCAAGTTCCCTGACACAGTAAATTGCCTGAGATGCAAAGGCCTCATTGATCTCGAAAAGGCCGACGTCTTTCAAATCAACCCCTGCAATTTTGAGCAGTTTTGGTATGGCATAACGCGGGCCAACACCCATTTCATCAGATTCGCATCCTACAGTAGTATAACATTTAAGCTTTGCTATCGGCTTAAGGCCAAGGGCTTTAACCCTGTCTTCACACATGATTATGGTTGCCGCGGCTCCATCTGTCGTCTGCGAGGAGTTTCCGGCAGTAACAGAACCGTTTGCTGCAAAAACAGGCCTTAGTTTTGCAAGGCCGGCTGCAGTTGTGGTTTCCCTGATGCCATCATCATCATATACGATAAATGTTTCTTTCTTGCATGTACCGTCTGGCTGCATGACAAATTTTACTGCAGGAGTAGGCACTATTTCAGTAAAAAAACCATTTGCCTTGGCATTGGCTGCCTTTACGTGTGACTGACAGGCAAATTCATCCTGTTCCTGTCTGGACACGTTATACCTGTTGGCAACGTTTTCTGCAGTAATACCCATGGAGGCATAAAGGTCGGCGCGGATTTTACTGTATTCGGGATGAGGTCTTGGAAGATTTCCGCCCATTGGCACATAAGTCATTGATTCAATTCCGCCTCCGATGACAACATCAGACCAGCCTGACATTACCCGAAGAGAGGCCAGTGCTATGGCTTCAAGCCCTGATGAGCAGAATCTGTTGATGGTTGCGCCAGAGACTTCCGGGGGAAATCCTGCAATCTGAGTAACAAGCCTTCCAATGTTAAGGCCTTGTTCTGCTTCAGGAAAAGAGCATCCTATCATCATGTCGTCGATGTCTTTCTTTTCCAGGTTAGGAGTCTTGTCTACTGCTGCATTCAGAATGAATGCCAACAGATCCTCAGGTCTTGTGTCCTTGAATCCGCCCTTGCTCCTCCGGCATCCCGGGGTTCTGACGGATGTAACGATATAAGCATCTCTCATAATAGAATCCTCCATTTAGAGCCATGTAAACCATAATGGATTGCCTCGAAACGCAAGGAATCAGAGGCAAACCTGATTTACATAGTCATTATTTTAATTTCTAAGCGGTTTGCCGGTTTTAAGCATGTGGTCAACTCTTGCTACTGTTTTTTCCTGTTTCCAGAAGTCAATGAAAGCATCGCGTTCAAGCTTTAGAATAGTTTCTTCATCCACTTCGCTGCCTGTTCTGACATCTCCCCCACTTATTACATATGCAATTCGTTTGGCTAGGAAGACATCATATTCACTGACAAATTTGGCGCTCTGCATATTGAAGAGCTCTGCGTTTATCATGCCCTGGGCAGCTTCTCCGAATACCTTGATCTTTCTCTTGACAGGAGGAGAATAACCTTCATCCACCATTTTCAGTACCTCTTTTTTGGCTTCCCCGATCAGATAATCCCGGTTAAAGATGATCCTGTCGTTTGGTCCAAGAAAACCGTTTGCTCTTGCCTCGGCAGCAGACATAGAAACTTTTGCCATTGCTATTGCCATGAATGTTGGGATAAAAAACTTGGCAAGATCAACTTCTGTAACTGCTTCAGGAATGTTGGCAGTCATTTTCTTCCAGAGATTGAGACATCCGCCTCCTCCGGGAAGAAGACCCACTCCTATTTCAACAAGCCCCATGTAAAGCTCTGCATGAGCAACTATTTTATCGGCAGTGCCAAGACATACCTCACATCCTCCGCCAAGTGTCATGCCATATGGAGCTGCAACAATCGGAAAACTTGAATATCTTGCTTTCTGCATTCCTGCCTGGGCAGAGGCCAGAAAAGAGTCAATTTCAGAATATTTTCCTTCTTTTGCAAGCGCTGCCATAAAGGAAAGATCACCTCCTGCAGAAAATGCTCCCGGCATTCCACCTGCCTGATTTCCTATTACAAGGCCTGCTGCATTTGAATTAACATAATCTGTGCAGTCTTCCATGAACTGCACTATTTCACCATTTATCGCATTCATCTTTGTGTGAAATTCACAGCAGAATACGTTGTCTCCCAGATCCACAAGAGATGCAGATTTGCATGATTTAATCACCTTGTTGCCTGCTTTAAGCAAAGGAAGTGATATGACATTCCTGCTTACAGCAAGGTCTTTATAGGATTCTGTGACAAAATCAAAATACTTTGTTTTACCTGCTTCGGTCTTGTAAAAAAGAGTATTTCCAGATGCAATCATTTTTTTGATCTTCCCTGGAATGACAAAGCCGTCTTTTTCCATCCTGGCAACAGATTCTACAAGACCAATTGCATCCCATGTTTCAAAGGGACCCATTGTAAAATTAAAGCCCCATTTCATGCCATTGTCTATTTCAACTATGGAATCGGAGATTTCAGGAATTCTGTTTGCTGAATAAATGAGGTTATAGGCAAGTGTTTTCCAGGCATAGCGGGCACCCTTGTCATCACCATAAACAACGGCCTTTATTTTTTCTGGAAGACTCCTTGCTTTCCTGGCTGCCTCGAGACATGGAAAACCAGCATCTGCGTATTCGACATATTCAAGGGTTGCAGGATCTATTACTTTTCTGATTTTTTTCCATTCAGGGGTCAGCTCTGTCTTGTAAAACCCGCCATTGGTCTTGTTTCCCAGCAATTTCTTTTCAATCATCTTGTTGACAAAATCAGGAACAACAAAGCTTTCCCTGGCCTCATCATCTACAACGAGATTATAAGTGTTCTTAGCAACATGGCCCATCGTATCAAGTCCTACAAGATCTGTGGTCTTGAACATGGCAGTTTTAGGGCGTCCCATGGCTGTGCCAAAGATAGCATCTACCTCTGGAATGCTGATACCATCTTCCAGCATAAGCTGCATGGCTTTCACAATACCCTGAACCCCTATCCTGTTTGCCACAAAATTCGGGGTATCCTTAGCCCATACGATGCCTTTCCCAAGAATTCTTTCACCATAATCTGCCATGAAGGAAAGAACTTCAGGAAGGGTATCTTCGCCTGGAATGATCTCTAATAGTTTCATGTACCGAACTGGATTAAAGAAGTGGGTTCCCAGGAAATGCTTGCGGAAATCCTCGCTGAGGCCTTCCGACATAGATTTAAGAGGGATTCCGGATGTGTTGGAAGAAATAATGCTTCCTTTTTTTCGGACAGGTTCAATACGTTTAAACAGATCCTGTTTAATCTTAAGGTTTTCAACTACAACTTCTACTATCCAGTCGCAGCCTGAAAGCTTGTTAAAATCATCTTCAAGGTTTCCGATACTAATAAGCTCTGCATCCTTTCTCTGCATGAGAAGCGCCGGCCTTGACATGAGAACCGTATCCATCCCCGCTTTTACGATCCGGTTTCTTGCAGCCTTGTTAGTCTTTTCCTCTTCCTTCAAATCGAACGGAACAATGTCCAGAAGCAGTGTCTTGACTCCTGCGCTGGCAAGAAGAGCTGCAATCCCGCCACCCATCACCCCTGAGCCTATAACAGCAGCAGTCCTTATTTTTCTGCTCATAATACCCTCCTCAAATTGGTTGATTGTATAAGACAGAAGGCCATGATAAAAGGCTTAGACCTTCTGCCTGCCTTGAAATAAATATGAATGAGTATTCATTCATTTATCAGAAGGCTGAACAGAATGTCAAGAAAAAGATTGGAAGTCAACTTCTCTTTCAAGATATTTCTATCAAGGCAAGACATTCGCATAACCCTATAAATTCTGTGCATTTATCATACGGCGGGCGAGCCTGGTGAAAATCGGGAGGAAATGGCCATGATTCATTCAGCAATTATAACGACTGAACGCTGGCGCTTATGGAAGGACCCAGTGCATGGATTCTCCTGTGAAATGACTGTTGCATTGTCTCTGTCGAAAACCATGGAAAAACACTAAGAAAAGAGAAAAGAATCAGGAAGAGAGTTTAAATAAACTGAATTATAATTCATTATGAAGATGAAACTCAAAAATGGATTTTGTTTTCATTCAATTGACGCGATAACTTCATCTTGTTATGATCTATAAGCATACAGAAGGAGGATAAAAATAATGCACACCAAGACTCTGGAAACCTTTAAACATCATCACGATTATGCAGTAATCGAGAAAAAAAGCGAACAGCGCACTTTACTTGTCTTGATTCTTACTGCAATCACAATGGTAGTTGAACTGATTGCAGGAAAATTATTCGGCTCAATGTCTCTTCAGGCAGACGGATGGCACATGGGCACCCATGTTGCAGCGTTTTTTATTGCTGTATTTGCATACCGCTATGCAAAAAAACACGCCCGCAATCCGGCCTTTACCTTCGGCACGGGCAAGGTAATTGTGCTTGGAGGTTTTGCCAGTGCAGTGGCTCTGGCTGTAGTGGCAGTAATGATGGCCTTTGAATCTTCACATCGCTTAGTACATCCCCAGGAGATTCATTTTGATGAGGCAATAGCAGTAGCCATTCTTGGTTTGATTGTAAATCTTGTCTGCGCTGTTATTCTTCAGGGCAAACATCATCATCACGATGAATCGGAACAGACGCATCACCATCATGACCATAATATAAAGGCAGCGTATTATCATGTTTTAGCCGATGCCCTCACATCTTTGCTGGCAATAATAGCATTGTTTGCAGGAAAATTTTTTGGCTGGAACTGGCTTGATCCTCTGATGGGAATAGCAGGTGCTCTTGTTATAACACACTGGGCATATGGTTTGCAGAAAGAAACCAGCTTAATATTACTTGACAGCAGTATCGAAGAAAACAAAAAATCAGCCATAAAAGAAAAAATAGAATCCGACTCAGACAATCGAATATCCGACTTTCACCTGTGGAAAGTCGGACCGGATGATTATGCAGCAATAATTTCCCTTGTCACACACTATCCAAAACCGACAGAACACTATAAGAAGCTGATTAAAAACACCAGCAAATTATCCCATATCACAATCGAAATAAATCAGTGTTCAGGCGAACCATGCATTGTACAACAGTAGATACGCGCGAAAGATCATTTGGTTCTAAAGAATATGGATATCCCGCTGCGGAAACGGTATCAAAATATGACGTTCGCGGAATAATCTCTCAATTTCAAACCTGATTTGTGTTTCAACGCTTACCATGCTGTCAACAATCGTCCATATTCGAAGTTTAAAGATGAGAGCGCTGTCCCCGAAATCGGAAAAAAGGACCTCAGGAGCAGGCTCATCAAGAACTCCAGGATTTTCCCCCGCTATCTCAAGCAGGGTGCGGGAAACAAGAGAGGTGTCAGATCCGTATGCAACGCCAACGGTTATTACTCTTCTGATACGGTGATCCTTAAAACTCCAGTTCACCACTTTGTTGCTGATAAATTCCGAATTCGGGATTATCAGCGATGCGTTATCATAAGTCTGAACCAGGGTAGAACGCACATTGATCTTCTTGACAACACCCCAGGTCCCGCTGATTTCTACTGCATCACCTACCTGAATGGGGCGTTCGAAAAGCAGGATAATTCCGCTAACAAAATTGTTGAAAATATTCTGAAGCCCAAATCCAAGGCCTATGCTGAGAGCGCCAAAAATCACAGTAAGGGATGTTGAGCTTACACCTACAGCCCTAAGAGAGATAAATATTCCAACAACCCAGAGAAGATACACGCTTATGGTGGTAATAGAGTCCTTCAACCCAATATCCATCCGGCTTCCTATTAGAATTTTTCTTCTCAGGAATCGTCGCCAAAGACGGGCCGATGCATGGGTAATCAATAGAATCAGCGCTGAAAAAACAAACCCTATGAGGCTAAGCTGCATGTCCCCGATTGGAAGCGGGTATGTCATGACCCTAAAAAATCCTATAAAAACAACATCTTTACCCCCCCAGGCCATAAGTACCGAAACAATAATCATGGGAGCCCAGAGAACCCATGACAAAAGCATGAAAAGCCACTGCATTGTATAACTGTCTTTGGTCAGTTTTTCAGCTTCAGGCTGGTAGTTATTTTTGAGATGATGCTGCCACTCCCTGATGGCCATCATCAGTATTGCCCCAAGAAGACAGGCAGCAAGAGTAATGCCCCAGGATGTCAGCCAGTACAAGGACAGATGTCCATAACCAATGAGTTCAAGGACAGGAGCAAGACCAAAAATAAAATAACCAGCCCCTGCCATTAAAGGCTTTATGCTGTTGATTTTATCAGAAAGTTCTGAAAAATGGGGCTTGATCGATTTCCAGAAATAAACATATCCTGCAAACAATCCTATTCCAAACAACATTCGCATGATAAGAAGAATTCCGCCGGCATTTTCCAGTAACACTCCAAGAACAAGATAGAAAATCCCGAAATATCTGATTATACGGAGTCCAAGGCAAATTCTCTTAGATATTGCTGGTGAAATTGCAGGCAATGGGGATTTGTTCCAGGCCTGAAGGCTTGACAAACCCAACTGGGTAAAGAGCCAGAGTAAAAGAAAATCGAGGGCCATCTTCCACAGAACCATCATGGCTGATTCAGCCTGCTGATACATATATACGTAAATAAAGACAGTTGTTCCAAGAACGATAATGGTTTTATAAAAAATCATGAAGACAAGACCCCTCCATGGAGTCTTGTCAAACTGGCTTGTCTTTTCATAATTCCGGCAAAATCTTCTGAAACTGATGATCGCCCATAAAAAAACAGCGTAAAGAACCAGAGCAGTTAATATCCCTTGGCCTGCTGCTTCCCAGAAGGATGCTGCTCCTGCTGCCCAGAAATGAACGGATGCAAGTTTTGCTAACTTGTCAAAAATTAGAGATAACTCCTGGCCTATAAGCTGAATGTTCAAAGCAAGAAGGGGCGAGGCGCTGCGTTGAAAGAGAGCTTCTTTTTTTCTGGTCTCAATCAGCCTGTTCAGCTTTTCAGCAACTTCTAAAAGAGCGGTTCTAATTTCTTCCATTTGCTTTTGAAGGGGTTTGTAGATTTCAAATATTTTTTCAATATTTTTCTGCTTAGCTGTTAAAATTGTTATAAGCGTCTTAAGGTTTTTTTTGAGATTTCCAGTTAAAGCATCAACTTGTCCTGATGCATTTATGTCTGAAAGCTGTTTTTCATTCAGGACAAGCTGCTCTTGGGTTTGATTCGACAACTGTGTGAAGAATTCATTTATTTCGGAAAGCTCTTTTAATCTTAAGTCAAGAGCGTCTTTGGCTTTAAGTGTATCTATCCTTGCTTTTTCCAGATCTGAAACAGGAGTCTGAGACTGCAAAAGGATGTTTCCATAAGCCGATAACTGGACGTTGTAAACATTTAACTCTGCTTTCAAAACCTTATGATACGATGCAGCCTGAATCAGCTTGGTTTTAAGGTCTTCATTTACAGATGTTTCTTTTTCAATGGTTACTTCAATGGATTCCCTGTGATTTTTTACTTCGGCAGCAGGGAAATCCTGACTTCGTTTATCTGGGACAGCCAGGCTGATGTCAGCATAAACCAATCCTGAAATTATAATGGCCACCAGGAATAACTTTGTCTTGATACTCTGAAATAACTTATTGGAAAGGTTATCTTTTAAGTTCTGCATGTACTGCCTCTGCCAATTCTTCCAGAACATAGGGTTTCTTAAGGTATCTGCCGGCACCTAACCTCAAAGCCTCGGAAACTTCGTCTGTTTTTGAATATCCGCTCACGATAATTGCTTTTTGAAGTCTTTTGTGAGCTATGATTTGCCTGTATGTCTCCAAACCGCTAATGCCTGGTTCCATTATCATGTCCAGGAGCAGAAGATCCACGTTCTGGGTTTTAACGAATTCCACTGCCTCTTCCCCGCTTGGGACAGAATCAACAGAATATCCCAGTTTTTTGAGGATTTCTGATGCAATTTCTCTTTGCACCAGTACATCATCTACAATTAAAATCTTTTCTCCACGCCCAGGATGGGTCTCTGTCAGAATTTTAGTGTTCATATCTACCAACCCTTCCCTGACAGCAGGAAAATAAAGCGTAAAGACTGTTCCTTTTCCAAGCGTGCTTTCAACATATATATGTCCGTTGTGATCTTTTACTGTCCCACACACAAGAGCCATTCCAAGTCCGGTTCCGCTTCTGCCCATAACCTTCTTTGTATAAAACGGCTCGAATATCCTTGCAATGTCTTCCTGGGATATCCCTGTTCCTGTGTCTGATACTGTAAGCATGACATATTCGCCAGGAGCAAGGTGCTCCAAGGAGTTTTCAAGATAATGATTCTTGGTACAAATAGTTACAACATCTGATTTTGAACTTGCCTCGGCAGCATTGTTTACCAGGTTCATTATCATCCTGAAAAGATGAGGCGCAGATCCTTTTATATTGAAGAGCTTCTCGCTCAACTCTGTCTTGATTTCCATGCCTGGATTGAAAGATTTTAGTTTTTCAAATTCCGGACTGCTCATGTATTCACCTACAACCAGGTTAAGGGATACAACCTGCTGGAAAACAACTCCCCGTCTGGCAAGAGCCAGTAAATCCTGAACTATCGCTGTTGCACGCAGCCCTGATTGTTTGATTGTCATAAGCGGTTTTTTCATAGGACTGTCATCTGTAAGCCCCATCAACAAGAGATCAGGATAACTGACTATACCGCTTAGAATATTGTTTAAATCGTGAGCAACCCCACCTGCCAGCATGCCGATTGTTTCCATTTTTTCAGACAAACGAATTCGTTCTTCAAGGATAGATTTTTCCTCTTGAGTCCTTACTCTTTCGGTAATGTCTATCCCATGTCCAAGAATGGCTTTTTTTTTGTGATAGAGAATGGGAACAGACATGAGCTCAAGCCACCTCGTTTCCCCGGTCTTGGTTATGTATCTGAAATTATAATTATCATATACCGATTCCAGGGAGGTTAACTGATTCATGGTACGCCTCAGAACCAGGGAGCGGTCTTCAGGATGCACCAGGTGCAGGGATTTCATCCCTATCATTTCTTCAGGAAGATATCCGCAGGAACTGGACATAGCTGGATTTACATAAATAAAATTTCCATCCAGAATTATACTGATTTGTGCCAGGGAATATTCTGTCATCAGACGAAACATTTCTTCTGAATCCCTGACCCGCGACATGCTCTGCTCAAGCTTATCCATCATTTTGTTAAAAGCCATCCCAAGACTTCCAATCTCGTCTTTTCGCTCCATTGCGAGCCGCACAGACATATCTTGGCTTTGAGCAATGGATTCGGCTTGAGAAGTAAGAAGCATCAAAGGTCTTATGGCTGTTCTTTGAAGCATGAGAATAAGGGATACAAGGGCGATAACGCCTCCGGCAAAGATTATCCACAAAGAAGTGCGTACTGATTGGTTTCCTTTGATTAAGACGGACCTTGGAATTTCTGCTGCAATCTTTAATGCTGGCTTTCCGGTAATGTCAGGACATGATGCTGAAACAATGAGAGTCGATGCACCTGCATTATCCACTTCAAAAGGGAGTTTTTCCGGAAACAGCAGAGGAACTCCACCGGCAATTTCCATAAGCGAGTTGTTTGAAGCTGAAATAATTTGAAACTGAACCTGGGTCTGACGGTTTAGCGCTTCCTCCATCTTCTTTGTCAAGAACCGCCCCATAATCAAATATCCTGTAGAAGGGCCTGTATTGTCGCTGGTTAAAACAGATCTTGATGAAATCAACATCGGTCCAAGGCTTGTCATCCAAATCCCGCTTACAGGGTGATTGTCTTGCAGATTAATCAGCGGATGGTTTTTTGGAAATCTGTGAAGAGGAAACTCCGGCAGGTTGACGACAACCATTAATTCGGGTTCATACACTTGTCCCCAGACTATCTTCCCGGAAGCATTAAGGTAATATATAAGATTAAGGTTGTTGTTGGTAAACGTAGAATCTGCAAGGTTTGTCTTAATAAAATGAGGTGAGCTCGTTTTAACAAATTCATAGGCATCATCCCAGGAAGACCAGTCCTTGCAGAGAGCATCAACATTGTCAATTTCTTTCCTGATTGCCTGATGGATTCGTTTCATGTCCTTATGGACCTGTTCATTTTCAAGTTCAATAAAGCTTGGGAGAACAACCGATTTCTGAATGAAATAACTCAGGATGCCGCAAGAAATAAACACTCCTGTTATGATGAAAAAGATTTTTGATTTCAAAGACATAATTCACCTCTTCTGAGTGCTCACGGGTCAAGGTGAGCCCAGCACTTCTTCCAATTTTTCAGACAGCGCCTTAAAGCTAAACGGTTTTTGGATGAAACCATTGCAGCCCCTGTCCATTATCTCCTGGGCATGACCGTTTATGCTATAGCCGCTTGAAAGAATGACCTTTATCGCGGGGTTTATTTCTTTGAGCATGTCAAAGGTTTTACCTCCCCCAATTTCAGGCATTATCATGTCTAAAAAGACAATATCAATCCTGTCTTTATTGGCTCTGTAAATTTCCAATGCTTCTTTTCCGCTTCCTGCGGTCATGACCCTGTAGCCGAGTGCTTCCAGCATGTCTTTTCCAACATCAAGAATAACGGGTTCATCATCTACAAGCAGAATCATGGCATTGCCTCTTTTGAGAGTTTTTTCTATTTTCAATTCTCCGGCTGCCTCCGAGCCTGTAGCAGGCAAATAAATGGTGAATGTAGCTCCCTTGCCTTTTTCGCTGTATACGTTGATGAATCCATCATGGTTCTTGATTATGCCGTAAACAGAAGAAAGTCCAAGCCCTGTTCCTCTTGATCTCTGTTTTGTTGTAAAAAAAGGCTCAAATATTTTTTCACGAATGGATTCATCTATTCCATGACCGGTGTCTGTGACAGAAATTTTAACGTAGTTTCCTGGTATTATTTTCCAGCTCTTGTCGTATTCTTCATCGATGACAACATTTTCAGTCTGGATATAGATGTTTCCGCCTTCAGGCATTGCCTGAGACGCGTTTAAATACAGATTCATCAGAATCTGCTCTATCTGTCCGCGATCAACAGTTACTGTCCAGACATTTTTTTCAAATTTTTCATAGATTCCTATCTCTTTTTTTGTCCTGCCGAACATGAGATTGTGACTTTTAATCAGCTCATTAAGATTTGTTGGCTTTATCTCATATTTGCCACCCCTGGCAAAGCCTAAAAGCTGCCTAGTAAGGTTTGCTCCCTGCTGTACATGTTTTTCAATGCTTGTTAATCTCGCATGATGGGGGTGATTGCTGTCAATATCAAGGAGCATGAGGGATGTGTTTCCCTGGATGCTCATCAGAAGATTGTTAAAATCATGGGCAATACCGCCTGCAAGAGTTCCTATAGATTCCATACGCTTAGCAGCATTATATCTGGCTTCGAGACGTTTCATTTCTGTAACATCTTTCAAGCTGACTACAATTCCTGCTGGATTCTTATCTTCATCTTTGATGAGCGAAGAGTTGAGAATAATTTCAAGAGTTCTCCCGTCTTTTGTGAATCGCTTTGTTGGAAACTCTAAGCAGGGTTCATTTGTTTCATAAATTTCTTTGATTTTTGCTATGGTCGTCTCTTTTTGATCATCAGGAACATAGTCAATGAGTTTTCCTGCCACCTCTTCAAGAGACCAGCCAAAAACTCTCTCGAATGCGGAATTGCAATTGACAACAAGACCATTTACATCATAGACAACCATGGGATCGGGGCTTGCCTCAAATATTGCCAAGAGTCTTTCCTCGCTTTTCCTGATAGCATTCTCCCTTATTTCAACAGCCCTTGCCATGCTCAGAAAATCGTCTGTAAGCTTGTCTATTTCCTCATAGCTTTTCGGTTGATGATCTATGTGGTAGTCACCGTCTGCAATCTTTCTGACATTTGTCAGAAGCCTGGAAAAAGGCCTCAGTGCCCTTTTCGCGCTGTTAATGGAAAGAACAAATACAAACAAGACAGCAAGACCTGCTCCTGCCTTTAATGTGTTTCTAATCCTTTGTACAGGAGCAAATGCCTCTTCAACCGTTTGAACCACAACTACAAGCCAGCCTGTCTGAGGTACGGCTGCAACACTTCCAATTTTTTCCTCGTCCATGAAAACATAGCGGAATGTACCTTCTTTTCCGGATAATCCTTCAGCAATGACATTCAGGTTTTTTACATTCAATCTTTCTGAAACAAAAGTTCTGTTAGGATGGGCTATCGTAACTCCGTCCTTATCGACCATGGCAGCATAGCCATTGTTTCCAAACTTTACTCTATCGATGATTCTGTGCAACACTTCAATGTCCAAATCCCCTACCACAACCCCTTTTTCAAGAGGTTTTGCAAGGGCAAGTGCTGAATGACCTGTTTCAATGGAAATAAATGTAGGAGACCAAAAGTGGGTACCTGTTTCCTTCGATCTTATGAAAAAAGGCTGGCGCGACATATCAAATCCCATATAATCATCTGTTAAAGGCGCCATATACCTTACAATGCCCTTGTCATCCAATATTCTTATCATTCTGAACAAGCCATAAGTGTCAACAAGGGTTTGCAGAAAAATGTTGATGTCTTCTTCCCTTATCAGTTTTTTTTCCAGATAGTTTTCTATTTGCACAAGGAGCATTGAAGGCTCGCTCAGAAAACTTTCCACCTCGCCTGAAATAGCTTTTGCCAAAAGAAAATGCCTGTTGGTTATCTCTTCTTCAAGGGTGTTTGAAAAAAAATGCAGGCTGATTATTCCCACGGCAAAGAGGGGCAGAAGTGCGGCAACCAGAAAATTCAATGTCAGGATATTTTTCAGGCTCAAGCGAATTTTCATTTTTTCTCCAAAATCTGAAACATACCGTCTTTGACGACAACAGGAAAGCGCATGCATGTGGTGTCGCCGAATTGGTCCATTTCAAAATCTCCCTGAACACCACGAATGGTTTTAAAGCCAAGAATTATTTCTTTCAATTTTTTAGGATCAGCATTTTCTTTCAAAGCCCGAAAAAGAAGTTTTGCAGCATCATAAGCATGTAGTGCTGCAAAACTTGGATCATGTCCAAAACGTTTTCTGAAATTCTCTCTAAACCTCAGATAAGATGGATAAGTACTTTTCTCATCTACCAATTGTGAAAATACAACCCCTTCTGAAGACAATCCGGCATTCTGAATGAAATCTGTTGTCATTGCCCAGCCGCTGGACAGTACTGGAAAACCGCCACGCATAGATTCACGGTAGTGCGTCTCTGCGGCTTTTTTTAAATGCTGGCAGACGATGGCTGTATCCATGGGACTTGCCACGATCAGAACACCATCCGGTTTAGCTTGAAGTATATAATCCACGATCGTCTTGGGATTGAAATCCCCTGATTTAAAGGTCTCTGCCTTAATGATTTTTGCTCCAAGGGTTTCAAACTGAAACTTGAAATTCTTATAATAATCTTCAGTATAGGCCATGTTTGAAACTTCATACAGAACAGCCAATTTCCTGAGATTCATACTGTTAAATGCAAGATTGGCAAGATGATCTGTTTCACTCTTATTCGCAGGGATAACTCTCAAGAAGAAGTCATCCATTCCTGACAGGGCATTTGTGGAAGTAGTAGGGCTTATCATGAGCATTTTTTCCTGGTTGATAAGAGGAAGAACTGCCATGCTCATATTGCTTGTCATGTGACCGATGATTGCCACTACCCCTAAATCTATAAGCTCCTTGTCAACCCTCAAAGCCTCTTGGGGGTCCAGTCTGTCATCTCTTGTTATGAGACTCACAGCCCGTCCATTGACACCGCCTGCAGCATTTATTTCCTCTGTTGCAAGCATTGCTCCGTTGCGGCCCGAAGTTCCAAGCTCAGAAAACTTGCCTGTAAGGCAAGCGGCAAAACCCACCTTAACAGGTTCTTTTTTCTTTTCACAGCCACCGGTGACAGCAAAGGTTAACGAAACCACTACAGCAACGGATAAAACAATCCGGTTCATTATGCTTGTCTGTTTCATTTTTCCCCCAATTCCACAAATTTACCGTGAAAATACATACGGGCAACCTCTATGTATTGCCCTAAGGCCCCCATGGTTTACATTTATAATAAAGGAAGCCATTATATCAACAAATTTATTGTGAATTCAGATAGAAACATTTATTTTACACATTGCATTCAAGCATTGAACGTAGAGACTTGGACAGCGGCTGTGCCCTGTCGAAGTCTCCATGCTTGAAATAAAACAACATGTTACGGAATCTGTATGAAACCTGCCTATTTTATTTCAGATGCTCATCTTGGTGCCAATATTCCCGGCGCTGAAGAAAGGGAAAGAATTCTCATTTCCTTTCTGGAAGACATAGCCTACAAGGCAAGTCATCTCTTCATCGTTGGTGACCTGTTTGATTTCTGGATCGAATATAAACATGCCATTCGTCCGGATTATTTTCACGTTCTGTATGAACTGAGACGACTAAAAAAACTTGGGGTAGAACTTCATTACATAGCAGGAAATCATGATTTTGCTCTCGGAGATTTTCTTGCTAATACCATTGGAATTATTATACATCATTCAGGACAATTCAGATTCACACTTCAGGGCAAAAATCTTCATATCTGTCATGGAGATGGCCTGATTTCCAATGATCATGTCTTGCGGTTCATTAAAGGAATGCTGAAAAATCCCCTCTGCCAGAGAATCTATAAGCTACTTCACCCGAATCTTGGCATAGAAATATCAGAGATTTTTTCAAGAGCCAGCAGATCTCAGGAAGAAGATATAAGAGAGTATCGGAGCATTGCAAAGTCAATTCTTGACAAAGGAGCCGATATAGTCATTTTAGGCCATACCCATTGTCCTGAGATTTACACATGGAACGACAAAATCTACTGCAATACTGGAGACTGGATTCATCATTTCACATATGCAATCCTTGAAAATAAAGCAATCAATTTGAATAAATACAGAATTTAATATTGATGAACTCGTAAAAAGTCCGTCGGACAGCTTTGTAAAAAGGCCGCAGGCAAGGCGCGCAAATCCTAAGGGAATGAGGCGTACTTATGGTACGCCGCAATGACGAAGGATGCAGCGCAAGCGCTGCATCCGGCCTTTTTACGATGCCGTCAATATTATGGCAAAATATCGGTCAAAGCGGTTGAAATTCAGCTAAGGGGTAGAGCGTAGCCAAAAAGCAGAAGACGCACTATCGCCGGACTCTACTGAATTCCTGGACGTAGAGCATCGACCACGGGTTTTGACTTTCCATCAGGAGTGAAAAACCCCCAGAACTCTTCCTGGGAATAATCAAATCCTGGGAAATTCCCTTTTGTAACAGCAGGTTTCCATGGCGCATCAAAAGCCTCAAAAAAAGACAAGGCCATCTTTTCAGAAGGAATGAATTGTTTAAGCATCTCTTTCCAGAAAGCTTTTTGGTTTTCCCTGGTAAATCCTTTTGATACCGGACCCGAAGGAAGACCTGTTTCCTTTACGATCAAAGGTTTTTGATACCTGGATTGCAGTTTATCCGAAACATTGACAACAAAAGCAGCCGCATTTACCGGATCTGCTGGATTGAACCATTTTTCAAACATAGGATGTATGATTGGAAGAAGGATATCCATGGTACTGAAAAACCTGAAATATTCAGGTGTCAAATACAGAAAAAAAGGCTCTGAAGTGGTGAGTGGAACTGACGGAAGTTCTTTTCTCAAACGAAGAACTGTTTGTTCCACATCCGATGCAGTATATTTTTTTGCAAAAATCCCTTCGTTTCCAACTGAAATGGCTGCAATCAGTCTTGGATGGCTTCTTGCAAGGCGGACTGCATTCAGGATTTCTGTCTCGGATTTTGGATCCCAGATTCCTATGATCAGAGACTTATATTTTAATTTCTCTGCTATTTCAGGTACATGCTCAAGACCATTGTTACAGGAATAGGTAATGATGCTGTCGAAATGAGCCCTCAGGAGTTTCAGATCATCTCTTATGCCTTTAATTGTTGCTGGTTGAACCTTAGCGTTTATTACAGAAAAGCTTCGGGGTGTATATGATATGAAACTCATGTTTTTTTGCAGAGACAGACGATCGTTTGTCTCCGCACGCCCCTGAGTCTCTGCAGTCATGATGATAAGAATGGCAAATACCATTGTGAGTAACTGCTTTGTTTTCTTCACTTGTGTGTCCCGGATTACAGTATCTCACCGAAAACGGAGTATTCTCCCTCAAGCCTCATGATCCTTACAGTTGCAGGCTTCTGTTTGAGATTGTCCCTGGCGTCTATCAGAACCTGGATATAGTTGGAAGTAATTCCTTTTAAGAAACCGGTGGCTTTGTCCCTTGTGCCTTCGATAATGACTTCGGCTTCTTTGCCTATATGTCTCAGATAAAAAGATTTTTTCTTGGTTTTGCTTAAGTTTTTCAGTGCATTTACCCTGGTTTTTACTACTGCATCAGGAACCTTGTCCTTAGATGCGTATGCAGGAGTGCCTTTTCTCGGAGAAAAGGGAAATACATGGAGATATGTTACCGGAAGATCCTGTAAAAGAAAAAGAGTTTGTTCATATGCATCATCAGATTCACCCGGAAACCCTGCCATTACATCTGTTCCTATTGCTGCATCTGGCATAAGATAATGAATTCTTGTGACAAGCTCTTTAAAAAATTCCTTGGTGTAAGGCCTGTTCATAAGCCTTAGAACATCATTGTCTCCACTTTGAAGGGGAATATGAAAATGACGGCAAAACGTATTTGACCCTGCCACTATCTTCAAGATGCTATCTGTTATTTCAGCAGGTTCGACAGAGCTCAGGCGAACCCTGTGAATCAATCTTTTCTTTTCAATCGTTTTCAGCAAATCTGTAAGGCTTGTTTCTGGATGCAAATCCAGACCATAGTGGCCAAGATGAATTCCTGTCAAAACTACTTCGTGAAAGCCATTTTGTTTCAGCCCTGCAATTGATCTAATCACATTTTCTACTGGAAGGCTCCTGCTCTTGCCCCTTGCATATGGGACTATGCAATACGAGCAAAAGGCATTGCAGCCATCCTGAATTTTCAAAAAAGGCCTTGTGCGTGAATGATTTATTATGACATCATCTGAAGACTTGATATGGTGGTTGCATTCAGGAGCCCGGGAATTGACAAGAATCTCAGGAATTTCTGGCTTATCACCATTTCCTACAACTTCATGAATACCTGCAATTTTTTTTACGGCCTCAGGCTCGGACTGTGCGTAGCAGCCAGTAACAACAATTTTGGCATTAGGATTTTCACGAATTGCCTTGCGGATCACCTGCCTTGATTGCATGGAGGCTTTCTGCGTGACAGTACAGGTATTTATTATGCATAAATCCGCAGTATCATGGGTTTTCGCACTGTACCCCCTTCTTATTAACTCCTGCTTCAGGCATTCGGATTCACATTGATTTACCTTGCATCCAAGTGTTTTTATGGAAAAAGTCGTCATCTTGATCGTATAAAATTTACAGCGTTTTCAAATATCCTGACACCAGGTGTTATTTTGGATTCTGTTATAAGGCCTTTTCTTCTTTTCATTTCCATGATCCGAGGCCAGTCAGGATGGTTGGTAAAATGATGAAATGCCTCCGGATGAGGCATGAGTCCAAAAATCCTGCCTGTAGGATCGCAGATTCCTGCAATGTCTTTTATGGAACCGTTAGGGTTATGGGGAAACCTCCCACTTGAAGGACTGCCGTCTGAAAGAGCATACTGAAGCACGATCTGATTGTTTTCTTCAAGTCTTTCCAGGCTCTCAGGGTTGGAATAAAACTTTCCTTCTCCGTGGCGAACAGGAAGCTCCATAAAATCCATGTCTTTTGTAAACACACAGGGTGAGTTGGCATTTACCTTCAGATAAACCCACTGATCCCTGAAATTGCCGCAGTCATTATAGGTAAGAGCTACTGAACGCCTCTTGTAGTCACCGTCAAAACCTGGAAGAAGTCCTATATTTACAAGTGTTTGAAAACCATTGCAGATTCCTATTACAAGATTTCCTTTTCCTATGAACTCAAGAAGTTTTTCACCCATATGGGTTCTAAGCTTCACAGAATGAATCACGCCTGCACCGTGATCATCTCCCCAACTGAATCCCCCACCGAAAACGAGTATCTGATAGTTCTCAAGCTTGACCGATCCGTCTATAAGGGAGTTTATGTGCACCCTGCTCGGAGTTGCACCAGCCAGCTCGAAGGCATGAGCAGTTTCAAGATCGCAGTTAAGACCATAACCTGTCTGAATCAAAACATTTACCCTTATCATATCAGGCCTCCGAAAGTCTTTTTCCAGGCAGACTTCAGTTTTAAAGCCTGAATTTTCAGTATCCGGGTTCCGGACAATCCTTTGATCTCAAGGCATCCTGATGGATAGGTCATTCTTCCGATAAACCCGAAATCCTCTCCAGCCATTATGGCTTCAAACTCATCTGTCTTTTCAGGCGATACAGTGACTATGAAACGGCCTGAAGACTCGGAAAAAAGTGCCTGATCATTTCTAAGAATTCCTTCGACAGGAAGGTTTGTCAATTCTATATCCATTCCGAAGCCTCCTGCTATCACAAGAAGAGCAAGGTGAAGCCCAATGCCTCCGCTGTAAATGCCATGACAGGAAGCTAAAAGGCTTTTGTCAATGGCAGATGACAGCGCCTTGTACAAGGATAAGAATTGCTCAGGATATACTCTTGGAACATTTAGTCCTGAATAGCCCATATGATCATAGTATTCAGATCCTCCCAGTTCATTTCGTGTAATTCCAAGCACATAGACGAGATCGCCTTCTGCTTTTGGATCAAGTGTTACACATCGTGAAATATCTGAAACAATTGAACTTGCTGAAAACTGGAGGGTTTCAGGAGCTGATATCTTATGGGTTTCCCCGTATTTCCCCGGAAGGTACCCGTCCACATACATGCTGTCTTTTCCGGAAAGAAGCGGAATTTCATAGGAAAGACATATGTCTTTAAGAGCCAGACAGGAACGGACAAGCTGTGCTGCTTTGAAGCGTCCGTCAGGATTATCCTCAGGATGATACTGAATGCTTGGCCAGCAGAAATTGTCGACCCCTCCGATCTGATTGATATCCGCTCCTGCCGAAACAAGCCTCCTGACAGCCTCATCTATTACACAGGCTGTCATGGCATAGGCATCTATTTGTGAGTAGAGAGGCAAGATTGCCTGAGTAAATGCGATTCCTTTCTCAGATGTCAGTACAGGTCGGATGACTATTGCATCGCTGTTGACATCTCTGTTTTTTCCGACAAGCGGTTTAATGACACTCGATCCCTGAACCTCATGGTCGTACTGGCGGGTAATCCATTCCTTGGAACAGAGGTTTGGCCTTGCCAGCATATCGAGAATCAGTTCTTCATATTCTGATGGTTCTTTTAGAACAGGCTCAAAAAATCCCCTGTCTTCAGGTTTCTGCCAGAAGGCATCAAACTCCCACTGAGGAAAACCTGACGACAGAAAATCAAGATCAATAAACGCACAGGTTTTACCTTCATAGGTAATATGGATTTTACCGGAATCAGTATATTGTCCGATCACAGTGCTCTCTACCGCGTGCTTGCGTGAAAGAAACATGAATCTCTCAAGGTTTTCAGGCCTTACCGCTATGGTCATTCTCTCCTGAGACTCTGATATCCAGATTTCCCACTGGTCGAGGCCTTCATATTTTAGCGGAACTTTTTCAAGCCAAACGATACATCCATTTGAAAATCTTGCAGATTCTCCGATTGAGGAAGACAGCCCCCCCCCTCCGTTATCTGTTATGAACTGAATAAGCCCCTGATCTCTTGCTTCCAGCAGGAAATCGTGCATTTTTTTCTGTGTATAAGGGTCTCCTATCTGAACATGCCCTGCAGGGGTGTTTTGTGAAAATACTTCTGATGAGGCTGTGACTCCGTGGATGCCATCTTTTCCAACCCTTCCTCCAGACATGATTACAAGGTCTCCTGGAGATGTTTTTTTCACATCAGATGCAAGGCCATTAATCTTTGCAGGCATTATTCCAAGGGCAGTCACAAAAACAAGGCATTTCCCCATATAGCCTGGATGGAAAAAAGTCTGCCCGAATGTCGTTGGAATTCCGCTCTTATTTCCACCGTCTCTTACACCCTCTATCACTCCGTCAAGAAGACGTCTTGGATGAAGACGGGGCATAAGATCTCCTTCATAATCTCTCTGACCTACGCAAAAACCGTAACTTCCCATGATGAGACGGGCTCCCTTGCCTGTCCCCAGAGGGTCACGGTAAACCCCAACAATTCCTGTGATAGCTCCTCCATAAGCTTCCATGTTGGATGGAGAATTATGAGTTTCACCTGTAATGACATAATAATGGTCATCATCGTAACGTGCAGCTCCGGCATTATCCCATAGAACCGATATGACCCAGGGTTTTTTCTTTTTCAGCTCGAGGGTCGGAACCTCGATACAGGTCTTAAAAAGACTGTCGAGTTCGAAATTTTCTCCCGTGTCGGGATTTCTGTATCTGAAAAGACCTCTGAATGTATTGTGATTGCAATGATCGCTTCTTGCCTGTGAAATATATTCAAGCTCTATGTCAGTAGGGTCTGAAAGCCCGAGTTTTGCACGTTCTTTTCTTACAGACGGATTCATAAAATATTTTCTTATGACAGGGATGTCATTTGGATTAAGGGCCAGGTTCCTGGTTTTACTTATCGCCATGAGATCACGGTCACTCTCTGCTGAAATGACATTAACTGCAGGAATGTGATTAAGCTTCACCCTTGGAATCTTGAAACCAATGCCTTCATCCATATCCCAGCCGGCTTTGGAATAAATCTGACACTGCTGGATTATGTCGTTTGCCAGAAGTTGATTTGCAATCTTGTTTACCTGATCTTGCCCAAGATGATCTGCCTGAATACAGTATCTTTTTGACGTGTAAATCGCTTCCCTGGGCTGAAGCCTTATTCCCAGAACATCTTCTACAGCTTCAACTGCAGTGCTTCCAGGATTGTCCTTTACTCCTGGCCTGTAGCCGACCCATATTGCCCAGTCAAAATCAACATTGAGCGGAGCAAACGAAGAAACCTGGGTCACAGGATTGGTAAAGACATCTGTCTGGACCTTCGTGAGCTGATCGGCAGAAAGCTCAGCATCAATTGTGATTACCTTAATGGTTCTGACACTTTTTAACTCGATGCCGAAATAGTTCCTGGCTTTGATGCATATGCCGTTGCCTTCTGCATCAAACAAATCAGGCTTTAACATAATTTCTAGTCTGTAAGGCATATTCCTTACCTCTATTAACGCTGAATCCCGAAACCCTATCTTCAGTTAAAAAATATACGGGTAATATCATTGTAAAACACGAGAATCATCAGAAGTATAAGGGCTGTGATTCCGGCCTGCTGGGCAATTTCCCTGACCTTGATGCTGAGAGGACGCCTTATGATTGCCTCAATTAAAAAAAAGAGCAAGTGACCGCCATCCAGAACAGGAATAGGCAAAAAATTAAGGATGGCCAGATTGATGCTAAGGAGAGCAATAAAAAATATCAGGTTTGATGGACCTTCCTTGGCTTGCTGCCCCGCCATTTCGGCTATCATGATGGGGCCTCCCAGAGTCTTGGCAGATACAGTTCCCTGGATGAGTTTTACAACACTTAGAACCGTAAGCTCCGCTATCCTGTAGGTTTTAATCAGGCTTTCATACAAAGCCTCTGAAACACCTATCTTTCTAATATGTACATCAGATGATGACATTACTCCTATTACAAAACGATCAACAGGTTCACCAAAGATATTCTGGGAAGTCTTAACCATGGGCTTTACAACAACATCTAATATTTTATCCTGCCTGTTGATGGTAAGTGTAATTTCACGGCCTTTACTGGTTGTTATCATTTCTGATATGTCTTTCCAGCTTTCGATTACCACTCCGTTGATGAACATTATTCTGTCATTTGCCCTGATATCTGCCAGTTCGGCAGGCGATCCAGGTTCAACCTTTCCAATGACAGGGTTTATGACAGGAACTCCAGATGCAAGAAAAAGCCCAAAAAAAATCACGACAGCAAGCATAAGGTTTGAAAAAGGACCTGCTGCCACTATCAAAAATCTTTGGTAAAGACGCTTGTTGTTGAATGATAAATGAATGTCTTCAGGTGGAATTTCTGCATCAGGCTCGTCTCCCACCATTTTAACATAACCCCCAAGAGGTATCGCAGACAGCCTGTAGTCTGTAATACCTATGGTCTTACCGGCAACTCTTGGCCCGAATCCGAGGGAAAATTTCAGAACCCCGACTCCGAAGAATCTCGCCACAAGAAAATGACCTAGTTCATGAACAAGAATCAGAATACTGAGCACAATAATAAATGCAAAAATACTGTTGGTCATTTGATAAAGCTCTTTCTTTTCATCTTGATTTTTGACTGCATAGTAAAAAGCCGTCTGTATCTTGACTTTTTACAAGACCGTCAACTTTTGGGTACCATTTTTTTTATAAGCACATCAATATTTTTCATTGTAAATTCTCTTGCCCACGAATCTGACAAAAGAATTTCAGAAAGATCAGGATATGCCAGCATGTTATGACGTTCCATAGTGCACCTGATAATCTCAGGAATATCTGTAAATCTTATCTTTTCATCCAGGAAAGCTTGAACAGCAATTTCGTTTGCAGCATTCATAACAGCAGGAAGTGTTCCACCGGCATCAAAAGCATCGCAGGCAAGCTTGAGACAAGGAAATCTATCCAAATCAGGGACATTGAAAGTAAGTGACCCCAGTTTAGCAAGATCAGGCAAAGCCTGTCCGAGATATAGCCTCTGAGGAAACGACAGAGCATAAGAAATCGCTGTTTTCATATCAGGAACACCTAACTGAGCCATCACTGAGCCATCATGAAAGGCTACCATGGAATGTATCACACTTTCTGGATGAATTACAACATCGATTCGTTTCCTGGACACCCCGAATAAATGACATGCCTCAATTATCTCCAGGCCTTTATTCATCAATGTAGCAGAATCAATTGAAATCTTTCGCCCCATTTCCCAGTTCGGGTGAGAGAGAGCATCCGAAACCGAAATCTCGGAAAAATCTTTTTTTGATTTATTGCGGAAAGGTCCTCCGGAGCAGGTGAGTATTATTTTTTCTACAGCATCCAGGCTGTTTCCCTGAAGGCATTGAAAAATTGCACTGTGCTCGCTGTCTATGGGCAAAATCCTGATTTTTTTTTCAGCAGCCATTTTCATGACCATGGCTCCTGCCATAACGAGTGTTTCCTTGTTAGCAAGAGCAATGTCTTTACCTGCTTCAATGGCATCAAGAATTGGAATAAGCCCGGAGGCTCCAACCATTGCTCCTACCACAAGGTTGACCGAATCAAGGGATGCTGCTCTTTTCAGGCCATCGTAACCAGACAGAATTCTTATATCAGGATTTACCGGAAGAAGTTTTTCAAGCTTTTCGGCCTCACTCTGATCAAAAACCACTGCCACTTCAGGCTTAAAAGTCTTTATCTGATCTGCAAGGGTTGAAATGCTGGATTTCGCTGCCAGGGCTTTCACACAGAAAAGCCCGGGAAACTGTCCGGCAATGCGAAGCGTGTTTTGACCTATAGAACCTGTTGAGCCTAATACGCAAAGATTTTTCATACTTTTCCAAATATTTGAAGAGGAAGGAGGTTAGTAAATGAAGTATTCTTTAAAAATAAACGCAACAGGGGCGGTAAAGAGCAAGGCATCTATACGGTCAAGCATGCCTCCGTGACCAGGCAGGATTACCCCGGAATCTTTTACTTGTGCTGCTCTCTTTAATGCTGATTCGAATAAATCACCGATTTGTCCGGATAAACCTATTGAAACACACATAACTATGCATATGGCCCACGAAAGCGACGGCATAAAAAATGACTTTATTATACCACCTATCAGAATGTTAGCCGTTATACCCCCAACAGATCCTTCCCAGGTTTTCTTAGGACTGACTGAAGGACAAAGCTTTCGGCCCCCAAGGTAAGAACCGACATAATATGCCCCGATATCTCCTGCAAAGACAACTGCAAGAAGAAAAAATATCCACAGGATCCCATCTTCACCGTTTCGGATAAGAACCAGAAAAGAGATCAGGACAGGTATATAAATCACCCCCTGAACCTGCATGGCAACCGGCATAACAATGGACGGATCCGTTTTGAATGAATAAAGGAGAAAAAACCCTGCAAGAAGCAAATTTACTGACAGAACCACTACAACCAGCGTTGAAGCACTCAAATATGAAGCCAGGATGATTGAAAGACCCGATGTATAACCTAAAATTTCAAGATGCAGACGATTGTTTTTTTCATTTTTTGCATCAAGCGTTATACGGAAATACTCAAAAAGAGCAAGCATGCAGACAATGGCAATAAGAAAAGCAAACATCAGGGGACTTCCCCACCCAAGCCAGAATACAAGGATCGGCAGGGCAAGAAGGCCTGTTATCCATCGTTTGATATGAGATGTCATGCGTTGCCGAATCGACGCTCCCGCATCTGATATTCTTTTAAAATCTCAATGTATTCATTCTGAGAAAAATCAGGCCACAATGTCTTCGTGATATGAAGCTCAGAATATGCGATCTGCCAGAGAAGAAAATTGCTTATGCGCATTTCCCCGCCTGTTCTGATTAAAAGATCAGGATCAGGAATGTCTTTTGTGTAAAGATTGGCTGAAACCGTTTCTTCTGTGATGGACTCAGGCGTCAATTCGCCTTTCATTGCTTTTTCGGCTATTATCCTTGCCATTCTGACTATCTCCGAGCGCCCCCCATAGCTGAGTGCTATGTTTACTACCATTTTATCGTTGTTTCTGGTTTCTTCGATTCTCGCTAAAAGAACATCCTGAACGTCACGTGGAAGAAGCTCTATCTGCCCTATGACATTAAGGCGAATTGAACGTTCCATAAGATTGGGTTTTTCGGATACAAGAATTCTTTTCATCAGCGACATCAATGCAGATATTTCAGTTTCAGAACGCTTCCAGTTTTCGGTTGAAAACGCATACAGGGTCAAAAAGGATATTCCCAATTCACGGCTTGCCGCAACAGTTACCCGAGCTGCTTCTGCTCCTTTTTCATGCCCTTTAACCCTGTTAAGGAGACTTTTTTTTGCCCAGCGACCGTTGCCATCCATTATAATTGCAACATGA
Organism: Desulfobacteraceae bacterium; assembly: GCA_037439445.1. Taxonomy (GTDB): domain Bacteria; phylum Desulfobacterota; class Desulfobacteria; order Desulfobacterales; family Desulfatirhabdiaceae; genus JBBIWB01. Next base: position 32,287 of record JBBIWB010000013.1, read on the forward strand.
ACAGGAAGCCGGTCAAGTTGAACATCTTTTTCGATGGCTAAAATCTGGGCAGGATATAGCTTAGAATTCAAGGATTTCCTTTTCTTTTTCTCTGTAAACAACATCTACCATCTTGATGTAGTCGTCTGTTATTTTCTGAATATTTTCCTGGGACTTGAATGCATCGTCTTCCGAGATTTCTCCATCTTTCTTGAGAGTCTTTATTAATTCGTTTGAATCCCTGCGGATATTGCGAATGGCTACCTTGTGCTCTTCGCTCATTTTGTGAATGACTTTAACAAGGCTTTTTCTGCGCTCAGCTGTAAGAGGTGGTATGGATATGCGAATGATTTTCCCATCGTTGGACGGAGTAAGTCCTAGATCTGATTTCTGTATCGTCTTTTCAATCTCCTTTATTGCAGAAGTGTCCCAGGGTTGAATGGCTATCATCCGACTTTCAGGAACAGAAAGGGAGGCCATCTGGCTTAAAGGAGTAAGTGTTCCGTAATAATCAACACGAATCCCGTCCAGAACCGATAAAGATGCCCGGCCTGTTCTAACCCGTTTGAATTCGTTTCTCAAAGCATCAAGGGATTTGCTCATTGAATCTTTGGTTTCTTCATAAATGGATTCAATCATGGAGTTCTCCTTAGTTTTTTCCTATAAAACGCGTCTCTTGTAAAGCGCCTCCTTTAAAGGGTCTTGAAACATTTTCATTTGCTGGAGCAACATGATGAGTCATGAACGTTTCCAAAAAAATTATCATGTTACTTAAGGCTCAAAGAGAGAGTGTGTATGAGTGAGAGACAGAATTTGTAAGCCTTTTGCATCAATTTATGATTCTGGTTCCTATGTCTTCTCCGCAGACAACTCCTCTTATGTTTCCTGGAGTGTTAAGACTAAAGACAGCAAGCGGAAGCTGGTTGTCCATGGCAAGAGAGATGGCAGTCATATCCATTACCTTGAGCTGACGTTCGAGTACTTCCATGTAGGTTATGGATTTGATGAATTTAGCATCCTTGTTCACTACAGGATCAGTATCGTATATACCATCAACCTTGGTTGCCTTAAGAAGCATTTCTGCATGTATTTCCTGCGCCCTTAAGGCAGCCGCCGTATCTGTAGTGAAATAAGGACTGCCTGTTCCGGCTGCAAAAATGACTGCTCTGCCTTTTTCGAGATGGCGGATAGCCTTTCTCACAATGAAAGGCTCTGCTACCTCATGCATGGATATGGCAGTCTGCACTCTGGTCTCCACGCCTTTTCGTTCAAGAGCATCTGAAAGGGCTATGCTGTTGATGACAGTGGCCAGCATTCCCATGTGATCTGCAAATGTCCTGTCCATTCCGAAGGAACTCGCAGCGATTCCGCGAAAAATATTCCCCCCGCCAACAACTATTGCAACCTGAACTCCTATGTCAACGACTGAACGGATCTCATCAGCAACATATTTAATCATGTCTGGATCAATGCCAAAGCCCTGATTCCCCATGAGGGCTTCGCCGCTTAACTTAAGAAGAATTCGTTTATAGTTTGGCTGTTTCAAAAGGTCTTATTCTCCTGTTTGAAATCTTACAAAACGTTTAATGGTAATATTTTCCCCTATTTTAGCAATTTGTTCATTAATAAGATCCGAAATGGTTATATTCGGATCACGCACATAGCTCTGGTTTAGCAGGCAGCTTTCCTTGTAGAATTTGCCAAGTTTTCCCTCTGCTATCTTTTCAACCATTTTTTCCGGTTTACCCATAGCCCTGACCTGATCGCGATAAATCTCCATTTCCTTTTCGATCACAGCCTGAGGCACATCATTTTGGGAAATGGATACGGGATTCGTTGCCGCAATATGCATGGCAATATTTTTCGCAAATTGAATAAAATCCTCATTCTTGGCCACAAAATCGGTTTCACATCCAACTTCTACCATAACCCCAAGTTTTCCACCAGTATGAATGTATGTTTGTATGGTTCCTTCAGACATGGCCCTGCCTGCCCTCTTGGCTGCCGTAGCAAGTCCTTTTTTTCTGAGAAAATCTACGGCGCTACCCATATCTCCGTTGCTTTGCTGCAGTGCTTCCTTGCAATCCATCATTCCGGCTCCGGTTTTTTCCCGAAGCTCTTTAACGGCTGATGCACTAATGGTTGTCATTATGCTTCTCCTTAATAAATTTTACTCTTCATCTTCTTCATCAAATGCAACATATTTGGATGATGCACGACTTATAATTTCAACGACAGGTCCATCTGAGCCGTCCGAAATCACTTTTCTCTCTCCGGTCTTGAGGTCTGCACCAGAAGCAAGCATTTCCGACTCATCAATAGCCTTGTCCAGATCAGCCTGCCGCTTCTCTGAATAAATTTTTCGGCCTTCAAGGCAAGCATCTGCAATTTTTGAAGTTAACAGGCGGATTGACCGGATGGCATCATCATTTCCAGGAATCAGATAATCTATTTCATCAGGATCGCAGTTGGTATCAGCAATCGCTATTATGGGGATTCTAAGCCTTCGTCCCTCACGGACTGCTATGGCTTCATTCTTGGAATCAACAACAAAGATCGCTCCTGGCAGGTGATTCATTGAGCGGATACCCCCAAGAATGCTTCCCAGCTTCAGCCGCTCATTTGCAAGCTGCTGACGTTCTTTTTTAGGATAAAGATTAATCGACCCGTTTTCCTCAATAGTATTGAGAGTGTTCAGCCTGTCAATGCTTTTTTTAATTGTCTGAAAATTAGTCAACATTCCGCCTAGCCATCTGTTATGGACATAAAACATATCGCAGCGGCTTGCTTCCTCATAGATGGCATCTTTTGCCTGCTTCTTTGTACCGACAAAAAGAATCGACTTGCCATTAGCAACAACATCTGTGACAAAATCATAAACGTCCCTGAACATGCGGACTGTCTTCTGAAGATCAATGATGTAAATTCCGTTTCTTGCTCCAAAAATATAGGGTTTCATCTTTGGATTCCAGCGTTTAGTCTGATGACCAAAATGAACCCCCGCTTCCAGAAGCTCTTTCATTGTAACATAAGCCATGTTTCTTCCCCTTTCTTGGTTTTAACTTTCATTTCCCTCATTCCGGATATCAACCTTTACCTATTGTAAAAGCACCTGAAATCCGGTCAGAAAATGTGTGAATTATTTAAAATCTTTTTTAAATACCAAACTGCTAAGGATTTTTCAATAAAAAAACTGCAACAATTCAGGTGTTCAGAATTGGCTGGAGACTATCATTCTTTGCGCATAGATCAAGACCCCTTATAAGTCAGCCGATTCAAACGTTTTCAAATAGGAAAACTCGTAAAATGTCAAAATTGTGACACTCAAGCAAAAGGTTTGCAGGCAAGGCTCTCAAACCCTTCGTCATTGGATTGCTTGCCCAGGGTCATGGCTTTTTTACGATGACGTCATATTTTATGCAACAAGGCCACCCGATCATGTCCTGCATAGTCCTTAATTATACTAAACGATCCGTAATAACTACAGTTTTCAATGATCTTCGAGACTTTCTCCTTTTGGTCGAAACCAATTTCAAGCAACAGAATACCCTTAGGTTTTAAAAACCTGTGCGCTGAAAGAATGATTTCAGAGATGGCATCAAGGCCATCCGACTTACCTCCATCAAGCGCAATCATGGGTTCGAATCGTGAGACTTCCGGCTGCAGGGATTTAATATCTCCTGATGGAATATATGGAGGATTTGATAGAATCATATCAAAAAGCGGTTTTTCCGAAAAAGGATTCAGCCAGTTTCCAACAAAAAAATCGATGGAAGCCATTCCATGTTTTTCAGCATTTTTTTTTGCAACGCGAATGGCTTTCAGTGAAATATCTGAAGCAATAAATCTATATGCTGGTCTCTCATGAGCAAGAGCTATTACAACAGCTCCAGAACCTACTCCAAGCTCAAGCACTAGACCTTGTGAAGAATGACCTGCACTTCTTTCCCTGCTAAGATAGCCCAGGGCTGTTTCGACCAGGCATTCGGTATCAGGCCGTGGAATCAGAACATCTGGACAGACACAAAGCTCCAGCGACCAGAATTCTTTTTTCCCTGTAATATAGGCAACCGGTTCTCTGTCAATCCTTCTCTTGATAATCGATTTATAGGCAGAAAGCTCTTTCTTCAGCAAGGGCTGATCATACCTTAGATATAAATCGATTTTTTTTATTTGGAGGGCATGTGCAAGAAGTATTTCTGCCGTAGTTCTAGGGCTGTCAATGCCATGTGAAGTGAAATACCCGGTCGTCCACCTTATAAGATCAAGAATTGTCCACTCATGTTCCCTTGTGTTGGGAGGATTCTGCATTCTGTAAAGCCTGGGCCTGATAAAATGAATTTAATTGCTCAATGATTTCATCGAGTTCACCTTCAAGAACAGTTTCCAGCTTATAAAGTGTCAGCCCTATTCTGTGATCAGTGATACGGCTTTGCGGGAAATTGTATGTCCTTATTCTTCCGCTCCTGTCCCCTGTTCCAACCTGTGTTTTCCTGTCCTGAGAGCGCTTTTCATCCTGCTCGTTCTCCATTTTGTCCAGAAGCCTGGCTCTTAAAACAGTCATTGCCTTGGCCTTATTCTTCCATTGAGACTTCTCGTCCTGACAGGTTACAACAAGACCAGTTGGCAAATGGGTAACCCTTACCGCAGAATCGGTTGTATTGACAGACTGTCCCCCAGGACCGGATGATCGAAATACATCGAATTTGACTTCTGTTGAATCAATATTGACCTCCAACTCTTCAGCTTCAGGAAGAACTGCAACAGTTACTGCTGAAGTATGGATCCTGCCCTGAGCTTCAGTGGCTGGAACACGCTGAACACGATGAGTGCCACTTTCATACTTGAATGCGCTGTAAGCGCCATTGCCATGGATCATGGCAACTATTTCCTTCATGCCGCCAGTTCCTGTAGTATGATGGCTCATTACTTCCACCTTCCAGTTACGCTTTTCAGCGTAACGGGAGTACATTCTAAACAAATCTCCTGCAAAGAGAGCTGCCTCTTCACCTCCAGTTCCAGCCCTTATCTCAAGAATGATGTTTTTGTCATCATTCGGATCTTTAGGCATCAGGAGTTTCTTGATCTGAATATCGAGCTGTTCTTTATCAAGGGTCAACTTATCGATTTCATCCCTTGCCATAAGCTTTATGTCCGGATCACTGTCATTCAGGAGTTCAAAACTGCTGTCTATTCTGTCACAGACCTGTTTATACTCCCTGTATACTGTGACAACCTTGTTAAGCTCAGAGTGTTCCAGTGCATATTTATGGAAGGCTTCTCGATTCTGGACGGTTTCAGGATCAGAGAGAAGTTTTTCTACTTCCTGAAAACGCTTTTCTACCCCTTTTAATTTATCATACATATTTTTTTATTATTTTTGAAATTTTTCATATTTTTTTCTGAATCTTTCAATGCGGCCAGCCGTATCGACAAGTTTTTGCTTTCCAGTATAGAAAGGATGGCATTTGGAACAAATCTCTATGGAGATGTTTGGTTTTGTGGATCCAGCCTCGAAACTCTGTCCGCATGCGCACTTGATAATTGTATTGGTGTACGAAGGATGAATGGCTTCTTTCATTTCTCTTGGTAAACTCCCTGTCTGTGTAGTTATTGTTGGTGATATTATTCAAGTATTCATGGAATTCAAGAACTCTTTATTATTCTTTGTTCCACCCATTTTTTCAAGTAAAAATTCTAGACTGTCAACAGGATTCAGGGAAGAGAGTAATTTTCTCAGTATCCATACCCTGTTCAATATCTCTTCACTCAAAAGCAATTCTTCTTTTCGCGTCCCGGACTTCTTGATATCGATCGCAGGGAATACCCGCTTGTCAGAAAGTCTCCTGTCAAGCTGAATTTCCATGTTGCCTGTTCCCTTGAATTCTTCAAAGATGACTTCATCCATCCTGCTTCCGGTATCGATCAGTGCAGTAGCTATTATTGTTAGGCTACCCCCTTCTTCTATGTTTCGGGCTGCACCAAAAAAACGCTTGGGTCTCTGAAGAGCATTCGAATCAACTCCTCCTGAGAGAATCTTGCCGCTTGGCGGCATGACTGAGTTATAAGCGCGGGCAAGCCTGGTTATGCTGTCAAGAAGTATAACCACATCTTTCTTGTGTTCAACCAGCCTCTTTGCTTTTTCAATAACCATTTCAGCCACCTGAACATGACGTTCTGCAGGCTCGTCAAAAGTAGAGCTGATAACCTCGGCATTAACAGATCTTTCCATATCTGTGACTTCTTCCGGCCTCTCATCGATGAGAAGTATAAAGGGAATCACTTCCTTGTGGCTTGCAATGATGCTGTTGGCTATGTTTTGAAGCAGCATGGTTTTTCCAGATCTAGGAGGGGAAACTATCAAACCTCTTTGCCCAAAACCGATGGGAATCATCAGATCCATAATCCTGGTAGAATAATTGTCTGATCTGGTTTCAATGTTCATCTTGCGCTGCGGATACAATGGAGTAAGATTGTCGAAGAGAATTTTATCTCTTGCTATTTCGGGATCTTCATAATTAACAGCCTCTACTTTAAGAAGTGCGAAATAGCGCTCTGATTCTTTCGGCTGTCTGACTTGCCCTGATACAGTGTCTCCGGTTCTTAAGTTGAATCGCCTGATCTGAGAAGGTGACACATAGATATCATCAGGGCCAGGAAGGTAGTTGTAGCTCGGGGCCCGTAAAAAGCCAAAACCGTCAGGAAGGATTTCAAGAGTTCCTTCTCCGAAAATCTGACCGTTTTTTTCAAACTGTGTCTGAAGAATGGCAAAGATTAGTTCCTGTTTTCTTAGCCCGGCAGCCCCGTGAATGTGAAGGTCTTTGGCCATCTTGGTTAATTCACTGATTTTCTTATCTTTAAGTTCGGCAATATTCATTAAACTTTACCCCGCAATATTCTAATTCGCCTATGATAATCCAGAGAAAGGACGGCATGGGTGCTTTAGAGGTGGAAAAATATCTGAATGGAGCATAAATACATGCATTAATTGTAAATTTCTACTGGTGAACTATGAATCGTGCCTTGGTGATCATGGAGTACAATATGTGCGAGACTTAGATTACTTGAGGTATTTGGTTAGATATTCACTCCAAACGGCGAACTTCATGTTTTCTCCTGTTATATTTATAGTATGTAATTGACCGTGTCAAGCATTAATGTAAAAAAGTAAAGACTTCTGTGTTAGTCAGAATGAACGGTTACGATTTATTGCTAAAATGCCCTGCAAAGAAAGCGTCAAGATAATAATCTGTTATGGAATCAACGCCCTGAAATCTATGGAAAGCATTCTCGTTCCTGGCAGCCATTTCTTTTCGGATGTTTCCTGCTGATATTTTTCCAAGCTCTACTCCAAACTGATCAAAAGGATTGATACCCAATATGAAGGCTTCGAAGACAGTCTTGGCTTCATAAAAGGACAGGAGCTTGCCAATGCTTTCAGGAGAAAGATCACTCAGAATCAAGGTTGATGACGGCCTGTTGCCTGGAAAAAATTTGGCAGCATTATCATCATCTTTGCCAACAGCAAGTGCCATGGGCTGTGAAAGAAGATTTGCCCAGAGCTCCTGAAAATTTGCAACGCCTTTGGAGATCGTCCTGTATTCAGAATATTGCGGTACAAGTACACCTATAAAATCAATGGGGAAAGCTTTTCCCTGGTGAGCAAGCTGGAAAAAAGAATGCTGGGCATTTGTACCTGGCTCTCCAAAGATTATGGTTCCGCATGGCTCATCCATGAACTTACCATCAGCACTTACTGATTTGCCGTTGCTTTCCATGCTAAGCTGCTGAACATGAGAAGCAAGCCTGGACAGTGGTGAGGCATATGGAATGATAGCATTTGCCTGATATTTCAAAAAATTATTGTTCCAAATGGAAATAAGTGCTGATATGAGGGGTATATTGTCCTGAACAGAGGCCTCAAGCGCATGTTTATCCATTTTTTCGGCACCTTTAAGGAACCGCTCAAAACATTCATATCCAAGGTACAGGCTCAGAGGAACACCGCCAACAGCAGAAGTAACACTGTATCTTCCTCCTATGAAATCAAACATGTGAAAAGACTTTAAAACAGGATTTCCTGGATCATCCCCTGGGCTCCCCTTGCTGGTTACTGTTACAATGTGCTTCGATGGAGCCAGTCCTTTTTCAAGCATGAAAGATCTTGCCAGTGCTTCATTTGCTAGAGTTTCAGGCGTTGTATAGCTTTTTGATATTATCAGCCAGAGGGTAGCTTCAGGATCGATTCTTCTGACAATCGATCCAAAATTGTGTATATCCACATTGGAAAGAAAGTAAAGATTAATATCCTTGTCAGCATAAGCCTCCAGAGCTGTAGAGACAAATTCAGTTCCCAGATAAGAGCCCCCTATTCCTATTACAACAACATGCCTGAAACGCTTTCCTGTTGTGCCTGTAATATTTCCATTGTGAATCCTTTCACAAAACGTTTTTATCTGTAAGTTAACCTTTGCTATTTGAGGTAAAATATCTTCTCCTTCTATAACGATTGATTTCCCTGAAAATTTTCTGGTTGCTGTATGAAGGGCTGCCCTGTTCTCAGAGATGTTGACTGTCTCACCCTTTGTCATTGACTTGAATTTTTGAAGGCATTTACGGGATTTTGCAAGATCAAAGAGAAGTTTAAGAGTTCTGAGATCGAGTCTTTGCCTGGAAAAATCGAAAAAAATATCATCCCAGACACGCGAAAACAGTCTTAAACGGTTTGCTTCATTGACGAGATATTTGAGATGTTTTTCCGGGATATCCATAACTTCAGCCATAGCATGCAGCTTCTGCCAGAACTTGTTAAGACTCAGCTCCTTATAAACACTCAAGTCAGATGCCAAATATTCATCACTCATGAATTCACCAAATTCCTTTTTATCTGTAATATCCCATGTACCATTCGACAAACTGTCCGATTCCGACATCAAGAGGGGTCCCTGGCTTAAATCCAACGTCGGCAATCAGGTCATCAACATCTGCATAGGTTGAAACAACATCACCGGGCTGAAGGTCTCTGTATTCCCTGATGGCGGTTTTGCCAAGTTTTTCTTCTATTATTTCAATGAACTCCGTAAGTTCAACAGGCTTATTGTTGCCAATGTTATAAATTCTGTAAGGGGCATAGGATGTTCCAGGATCAGGCATATCTCCTTTCCATGAAGGATTAGGCTGCGGGATCCTTCCCATTATCCTGAAAACACCTTCGATGATGTCGTCTATATAGGTGAAGTCGCGTTTCATTTTCCCGTGATTGAATACCTGTATGGGTCTGCCTTCCATGATGGCTTTGGTAAAAAGAAACAATGCCATGTCAGGTCGACCCCAGGGGCCATATACAGTAAAAAATCTAAGGCCTGTGCAGTTCATCGAATAAAGGTGGCTGTAAGTATGAGCCATGAGCTCATTTGCCTTTTTCGTGGCAGCATAAAGTGATACAGGATGATCAACATTATGGTGTACTGAAAACGGCATAAGCGTATTTGCCCCGTATACGGAACTAGAAGATGCAAATACGAGGTGCTGTACCTGGCAGTAGCGGCAGCATTCAAGAAGGTTTACAAATCCTGCTATATTTGCATTTACATATGCATGTGGGTTGGTAAGAGAATATCTGACACCTGCCTGTGCAGCAAGATTGACCACAACATCGAAAGAATTGTGATTTTTAAAAACAGCCTCCATCTTGCTTAAATCTGCAATATCGATTTCATGAAACGCAAATTCCTCAAAGGCAATCAATTGATTCAGTCTGTCTTTTTTCAGATTCACATCATAATAAGAATTCAGGTTGTCAATACCAACTACATTACAACCGTTTTTCAGCAAACGTAAAGAAAGATGAAAGCCAATAAAACCGGCTGCACCTGTCACCAGAACATTCTTGAAAAATAAATTCATTAAATCATCCTCTTTGGATTATATTTACAACACCTGCATAAAAGGTTTGCAATTATTGTGCCTAACGGCCAAGTGCATAATCAAGATCAGCCACCTTCTGGTGGTATTCATAAGAAACCTGGATCAGATTGCTTTTTGCCTGGGTCAGAATGAGTTCTGCGTCACTGTATTCTAGAGCACTTCCAACACCGTTTCTGTACCTTCCGTCAGCCAGATCCATGTTCTCCTGAGCCTGTTTAAGGGCAAGCCTTGATGTTTTTATTGTCTCGGCAGCTTCATTAACACCTAAATAGGCTGTTGAAATCTCATTGAAGATCTGAAGTTCAATTTGTCTCAGCTTTGCTTCAAGCTTATTGATTTCAGCCCTTGCTTCTGCAATTTTGCCCTGGGTTCTGTATCCTGTAAAAACAGGCAACGAAACATTTATCCCGAACTGCCAGTAATCCTGAACCGGAAATTCATTGTTTGACCATCCTCCGCCGGCATTTGCAGTTATTGTTGGCCAGTGAGCTGCCTGCGACGATTTGATAAGGGCATGAGCTGCCTTGATCTGTTCCTTTATCCCCGTTATTTCTGCTCTTCTGTCATAGGATTCCCGAACAAGGGAATCTATATCAAGAACTTCAGCAGCATCCTGTCCCGGAACATCTGCCAAAGAATATGGCCCTGCTACAGGAGGCCCTCCAAGAATATTTTCAAATATGAGTTTCGTAGACTGAAGAGCATATTCAGCTCGTGTCAACTTCAGCCGGCTGTTGGCATATTCAACCTCTCCTTTAGTGACATCTATTTTCGGGCGTATCCCTGCCTGAAAAAAAGCCCTTGCCTGCCTCAGATGTTCTTCCTGATTCTTTACAGATTCCTGACTTACCATTATAAGACTTTGTTTTTTCAATACTTCGAAATAGCTTTTTTTAATGTCACGGATAGTGTCAGATATGGCTTTTGAAACCCCTTTTTCGCTTGCAGAAAGACTGAAACGTCCCTGATCGACTTTAGAACTGGTTTGCCCGAAATCATAAAGATACTGGGATATCGTCAAACCAATGTCGTAATCATTATCCTGTCTGCGGAATTCTTTTCCTGTGAAAGGGTCTGCAAACCATTTGTTAAATCTTGTGTACCCTGTCCTGGCAGATACCTGGGGGAAATAAGCTGAACTAGCCTGAGTAAGCCTGGCACGAGAAGCCATGACCTCTTGTTGAGAAATTGCTATGCTCGGGTTTCTGCCAAGAGCTATTTCAATTGCCTGATCAATGGTCAGAATCTTCTCTCCAGCAGCAAAAGCGTATAGCGGCGTTAAAAGAAACAGCAAAAAAAAGCCAGCACGAATGAGCCAGACATTCATCTAAATGTCCTCCTTTTACATGGGATCATTAATCATATCCTTACTATCATACTGTCAAACAACTAGTGTCAACAGGGTTTTCTGTCCTGATTCAGCAGAAACACACGATCGTGTGTCTATGATGAGTCGATAAGGTTATTTTTTTAAAGGAACAAACCATAAGGTTAACAATATCATTATCAGAAAAACAAGATAAACAACAGTAAACACCCATTGGTCAAATTCATAAAAAAGTATTCTGTGTACAATATCCTGTATTAATGAAGTTCTTGCTGAATAGCGTTCATTGCCTATTGACCTGAAATGGTTTTCAAGATCGGTTAGCGGACAGGTAAGACCAAGAACGGCTTCTCCTGCAACAAAAGCCATGGAACCAAGATGAAGCATCCGGAATATCTTGTTTCTTACAAATTCCCACTTAAGGAAAAAACCTGCCCAGATAACTACAAGACCAAGGACGACAAACCCTACAAATGCCAGATGAACAATAAGGATAAAATCTGCAATCAGCAAAAAACAAGAATCATTTATTTTCTGGAAATCCATTTTCTTACCATTGCAGCTTTTTCTTTTGCCATAGCAATGATTTCATCAACATCAAGGTTAATAAGCTTTCTGTTTTCCATTACAAGCCTGCCGTTAATTATTGAATGACTCACATCAGACCCGTTTGCTGAATAAACAAGCTGGGAATAAGGATTGTACAAGGGGGTAAGATGAGGCTTGTTAGTGTTTACTATTATGATATCTGCTTTTTTCCCAGGTTCAATTGATCCAATAATTCCATCCATGCCCAGAGCTTTTGCACCGTCGATGGTGGCCATCTTCAACACAGTGATTGCATCCATCGCAGTTGGGTCCATAGATGCTATCTTATGGAGCTTTGCCAGGGAATCCATTTCCTGAAACATATCGAGATTGTTATTGGAAGCACATCCATCAGTTCCAAGACCTACAATTGCTCCACTTGCAATCAGAGTGGAAACAGGAGCAATTCCAGAGGCAAGTTTCATGTTGCTTTCAGGGTTTGTGATTACTTTTACACTGTTTTTGACTATTCTTCCGATTTCATCTTCATCTAAGTGAACGCAGTGATCTGCAATGACATGGGGCCCAAGAATGCCGAGTGATTCGAGATGCTCGAAGGGTTTTTTTCCGTATCTGCCATTTATTTCAGTAATCTCCGAGAGTGTTTCAGCAACATGGATTACAATGGGAATCCCGTTTTCAAGTGCAATGGAATTAGCAGTCTTTAATAGAGATGAGCTGCACGTGTAAAGCGAATGGGGTTCAACAGCAACAGAAACAAGAGGATCGTTCTTCCATTCCTGAATCAGGTTTCTGGTATATTCGAATCCTTTTTCTACAGGACCATAATTTGGAGAAGGAAAATCGAAGAGAACCTCTCCTGCAAGGCATCTCATCTTCGATCTTTTTGCTGCCTTTGCCACTTCAGCTTCAAACAGATACATGTCACAAAATGTGGTGGTTCCGGATAGAATCATTTCTGCACAGGCAAGAAGGCTTCCTACATATACAAAATCCTTATCCATCCTGCTTTCAGCAGGAAATATATAATCCTTAAGCCATTCCATAAGATGAAGATCGTCTGCCAATCCCCTGAAAAGAGTCATGGCAGCATGAGTATGGCCATTCACCAAGCCGGGAAGGATAATTCCACCCTTTGCATCTATGATTTTTGTGGCAGATTCCTCAAAATTCATTACTTGAGGGTTGATATCAGCAATTGTATCTCCCTTAATGGCAACAGAACCATTTTCTATCAAAGTATAATGGGTATCCATAGTCAATATCACGCCATTATGAATCACTATGTCGTATTTTTTCATGCTTTGTCCATTTCTTGCATGATAAGCTGCATATCATTCCATACTTCCCTTTTTTTATCAGGATTTCTGAGAAGATATGATGGGTGAAAAGTTGGCATGAGCCTTATCCCGCTGTAATCGAAAAAATTCCCCCTTAACTTTGATATTGGTTCATTTGTCTTTAACAGGGTCTGAGCAGAAAAAGTACCAAGTGCACATATAAACCGGGGCTTGATGACCGATATCTGTCTGTTTAAAAACTGTGAGCACGTCATTATTTCATCTTTTTCGGGATTTCTGTTTTCTGGCGGTCTGCATTTTATTACGTTACAGATATAAACCTCTTCACGGGTCATGTTCATAGCCTGGATGATTTTGGTCAGAAGCTGTCCTGCTCTTCCTACAAAAGGCCTTCCCTGGCAATCTTCATCAAATCCTGGAGCTTCTCCCACAAACATGAGCCTTGCAGAAGGACTCCCTTCCCCAAATACAATGTTTGTGCGTGTATTGGCCAATTTGCATCGCTTGCAATCACCAATATCTCTCAGTATGGAACCGAGGGGATCCTCACTATTCTGAGCAGAGATTTCAGGTTGTTTGGGCGCATTTGATGCTGGCAGGAATATTGTTTCGGTTTCTTCTTGGACTGACTGCAAGGAACTCTTCGGAACATGTTCCTGAGGAATAGGAACAGGCCTCTTCCATGAACTTAATATTGACATGCTCTTCTCAGAACAATCAAAGCCCTTACCTCCTTTTTCGGAAAGGCTTGTAAGAGTTTGAAGAATTTCATTGATTATTGATAACAAGCTGTCTCTTATTGGCATTTACTATCTTTGACGGCATCTGAAAAACAGGGCAGCAGCACGAGTTGTCTTACGGCTTTTTACAAAACAGTATTTTGAGGTTTTGAGCGTTCATCATCTATGATTCATGCATTCTGTTACACGGTCTAGTATTATGTTGGCAAGGGATGTCTTAGGCATCATGGATAAAGATTCTGTTGCCCCGTTGTTGTAAAAAATTATTACCTTGTTGGTTTCCGAGCCAAAACCAGATCCTTTTTCTCCAATGAGGTTTCCTACAATCATGTTGAGATTTTTTTCTTCCAGTTTATTTTTTGCATAAGTGTGGATTTCTCTTGTTTCCGCAGCAAACCCTACAAGAATCCTGTCCTTTTTCATTTTCCCAAGTTCCTTAAGGATGTCTTGAGTTTTTTCAAGAGAAAGGCTTATTTCATCAGATCCTTTCTTTATCTTATGAGCTGCCTGTACTTTGGGTCTGTAATCAGATACTGCTGCTGTTTTGATGACAACATCAGCATGATCAAAATGATCAAAAACAGCTTCAGCCATTTCCTTTGCTGAAACCACCCTGATCACCTTAACATGATAAGGGTCTGGAAGCTCCGATGGCCCTGAAACAAGTGTCACCACGGCTCCTCTCTGGGCAGCGGCCTTTGCAATTGAAAATCCCATTTTCCCTGACGACGGGTTGCTTATGAATCTGACAGGGTCAATATGCTCTCTTGTCGGACCGGCAGTTATAAGAATATTTTTCCCGAGAAGATCTTTGTCAGTTAGCACGAATATGAGCTCATCCAGTATTTCTTCTGGCTCTGGAAGTCTTCCTGCACCTGTTGTCCCACAGGCAAGTTCACCTGAGCCAGGCTCTACAATCCTGTAGTTTCTGTCTTTCAGGATGGCCAAATTATTCTGAACAGCATCATTTTTGTACATGACAGAATTCATCGACGGACAGATCAGCCTTGGAGACGATACTGCCAGCATGAACGTGCTTAAGGCATCATCTGCAATACCACATGCCAGCTTTGCAATCATATTGGCTGTGGCAGGAGCAACAACAACAGCATGTGCGCTTTGAGCAAGCTCAATGTGCCTGATGGATGTATTTGACCCTTCTGAAAACAGGCTCGTGCAGACAGGTTGACCTGACAGGGCTTCAAAAGTCATGGAACCTACGAAATATCTTGCGTTTTCTGTCATGATGACATGAACATTTGCACCTCCCTTAGTTATCCTCCTCAAGAGATCAACACTTTTATAGGCGGCTATTCCTCCGCATACCCCCAGAACAATTCTTTTATCCAAAAGTGCTGGCAACATTTGAATTCCTAAAGTTTGACAGAATTGACAGTAATTACTTCAAAAGCCTTGTATCCAGCTCTCCTATAGACGGAGAAACCCAGACTTCAGCGTATGTATAGAATGTCTCTTCTGTAATACTGATGACACTGAATCTGGTTTCTTTTCTGAACAGCATTTTGGTCTTTGGCGATTTAAAAAAGCTGATCAATTTCCAGTTATCTTTTGCCATGTTGTTTTGAAAAAAAGAAATAAGGGATTCGTTGTCAACATATCCTTTTAGCATCAAGACTCCAGCAGCAAACCCAGGCGTAGTATGTACAAAGGACGATTTTTGGACTACTTCCATTTCCCCTGGAAGCAGAACGTCAGAAAAGTCACGGTAAACAGGGTTTGTTCCCTTGTCTTTTTGTACAGCAGCAGGAGAAGTATTAACTGCACCACCCGATTTTGTTGAAGAGCAACCGGCCATAAAGAACAGAAAGATTACAGGCATTGCAACTGATATCGAGATAAGCGTTTTTTTATTCATGAATATGCCTCCTAATTTTAAGTTTGTAAAAAAACAGGACCAGGTAGTTGTGTGGAGGTGTCAAAAAATGCAATATTTTCTTCATTTACAATTGTCTAATGATAAATGTCAATTCCAATTAAAATAAAAAAACCAGAATAAATATGAGCATACTCTTTATTTTAAAAAAAACTTTTGACAGATGAAGCGTTTTTGTTTAGTAGAGCAAGAAGAAAAAACTTGTCGTAAAGATCGTGTTTTTCAATCAGCTTGAGAAATTGCTCCACATTTAAAAATCTTTTACAATTTGTTTCCCATGCATTGACATTACAAGGAATCGCATAATGGAGAAGGCAAGGTCAGTACTTTATAAGGCGATTATACCGGCAGCAGTTGTAATTGTTACTATCTTTGGAGTAGGGGCCTATGGCAGGAATGGCGAGTCTCTTAATGGGAAACGCGCTGATGTTATCATGATCGATGCGCTGAAGATTTTTGGAAAACTAGATCGGCCTGCTGTTGAGTTTCTCCATGATACACACACAAAAGCCCTGGAAAAAGCAAAAAAAGACTGTACTGCCTGTCATCTGCCCGAAAAAGATCGTCTTTCCACTAAATATCAGCGGCTAAGCGATGTCTCAAAAAAACAGTCCATGGATATTTATCATGCCCGCTGTATTGAATGCCATAAAGAAAGCTTAACATCAGGTGAAAAATCAGGCCCTGTTACCTGCGGAGGCTGCCACAAAGGAAAACCTGGCACAGCCTCTGTCCGTGAACCTGCTGGTTTTGACAAATCCCTTCACTTTCGCCACACAAAGTCTCTGGATAATAAATGTGAGCTTTGTCACCATGAATATGATGATCAATCAAAGAAACTCTTTTACGCCAAGGGCAAAGAAGGCACCTGCCGCTACTGCCACAAGGAAGCTGCTCAGGAAAACCGCATATCCTACAGACAGGCCGCTCATAGCGGCTGTATAGACTGTCACAGGAAAACAATTGCCTCAGGTGAAAAATCAGGGCCTCTTCTTTGCTCGGGATGTCATGATCCAAAGCAGTCAGCCCTGGTTGAAAAAGTCAAGAACACTCCTCGCATGAAACGAAATCAGCCTGATGTTGTTCTAATCAAGACAGGCAAAGACGAGATCCAGCCTGAAACCCGCATGAACTTTACTCCTTTCGATCACAAAGCTCATGAAGACTATAATGACACATGTCGAGTGTGTCATCACAAAGAGATGGGTTCATGCAACAAGTGCCATACGGTTCCAGGATCAAAGGACGGCAAAGGAGTTTCTCTTGAAAATGCAATGCATCAGATGGATTCTTCAAGAAGCTGCAAAGGCTGTCATGAAAAACAGAAATCAGATAAAAAATGTATGGGCTGCCACAGCCTGATACCCAAGACCAACAAAGATGAGAATTCCTGTCTTAAATGTCACGCAAAACCCCCTAAGGATGCAATGCTGCCAATTCTTCCAGAGCAAGAACCGCTTTTTGCCAAAGCATTGCTTGATTCCAGAAGACCTATGATAACCTCTTTTTCAGAGCAGATGTTAAAAGAAGTCCCTGAAAAAGTAACAATAAAAGTCTTGTCCAATCAGTACGAGCCTTCAGAGTTTCCACATAGAAAGATCGCTCAAACTCTTCTGAAAAATATCAGCACCAACAAGCTGGCAGGTGTTTTTCATAAGGATGAATTCAGCATCTGCCAGGGCTGTCATCACAACAGCCCTGCTTCCTTGAAGCCTCCAAAATGCCAGAGCTGCCATAACAAACCATTTAACGAAAAGAATCCCATGGTGCCTGGCCTGCTTGGAGCATATCACCAGCAGTGCATGGGCTGTCATAAGGCTATGGAGATGGAAAGCCCCATGGGATGTACGGAATGCCACAAGGAAAAAAAGTAACTACTCATTACCTTATTCTCAAAGAGGTAGCGGAATGACTTTAACACGCAGAAGGTTTCTTGGATGGATGAGCGCTGCAGGTGCCAGCACTCTTTTGGGCAGTTCGGCAAACGCAGCTTCATCGGCTAGTTTCAAGGGATTCCCTGGAAGTTTTGCAGTCCTGCACGATATTACATTGTGTGTAGGATGCAGGGTATGTGAAGCTGCCTGCAACAAAGTCAACGAGCTCCCATTACCTGACAAGCCGTTTAAGGATTTGACCGTTCTCAATGAAAAACGCCGTACTAATGCAAAAGCATTCACTGTTGTAAACCGGTTCGAAAATGAACAAAACCCGAAGAATCCTGTTTTTGCAAAAAAACAATGCAATCACTGCCTGGAACCTGCATGTGCATCTGCATGTTTTGTGAAGGCCTTTCAAAAAACTCCTGAAGGTTCTGTGGTC
This sequence comes from Desulfobacteraceae bacterium, assembly GCA_037439445.1. Taxonomy (GTDB): domain Bacteria; phylum Desulfobacterota; class Desulfobacteria; order Desulfobacterales; family Desulfatirhabdiaceae; genus JBBIWB01. The sequence goes on from JBBIWB010000013.1 coordinate 50,323, forward strand.
TATGATCATACGGTGTGCGTAGGATGCCGCTACTGTATGATAGCCTGTCCTTTCAATATTCCTGCCTATGAATATGACAACCCTCTTACTCCCAGGATCATGAAATGCACCTTCTGCCATCCACGTATCTTACAAGGCCTTGTTCCGGGCTGCGTAGAGGCATGCCCAAAAGAAGCTCTTTCATTCGGAAAGCGCAAAGACATACTGAGCCTCGCCCGTGAGCGCATCAGGAAGAACCCTGAACGCTATATAGATCATATTTACGGCGAAACAGAAATGGGCGGAACAAGCTGGCTGTATATTGCAGGAAATTCTTTTAAACAAGCCGGCATGAGAGAAGATCTAGGAGTAACTCCTGCGCCTGAACTCACTGCCGGAGCGCTCGGTGCAGTACCTCTGGTTGTAGGGTTATGGCCTGTTTTACTCACCGGGATCTATGCCATAAATCAAAGAAAAGAAAAAATCAATGCTGAAGAAAAAAGGATTGCTGTAGCAGAAGCGATTGAAAGGACTCATGCCCAGGAAAAACAAAAACTGGCTTCTGCCATGGAAAAAGCAGGGAAAGATGCCCAGAAAGAAAAGGATCTGGCCATTAAACAGGCTGTAAAAAAAGCCCTCGAGGAAGCTCAACAGGGCAAAACAGAGGAGGCAACTGATGTCTGAAAAAACCATCTCAGTCAACAAATTCCTGACTCCTTTCAATCTGGTTGCAGGGATTATCTTGCTGATTGGAGCAGTAATCACAGTACTGAGATTTACCCAGGGGCTTGCAGGAGTAACAAATCTTTCAGACAGCAATCCATGGGGAATCTGGATAGGTTTTGATCTTCTCTGTGGAGTTGCTCTGGCAGCAGGAGGCTTTGTAACCTCTGCTGCTGTATATATTTTCGGCATGAAAAAATATCATTCAGCAGTAAGGCCTGCGATATTAACAGGCTTTTTAGGCTATGCACTGGTTGTTTTTGCTCTCCACTACGATGTAGGAAGGCCATGGAGGCTTCCCTATCCATTCATAGTTCAGCCAGGGACAACTTCTCTGCTGTTTGAAGTCGGCGCCTGTGTTGCTCTCTATCTGACAGTGCTCTTCATAGAATTTACTCCTGCAGCCATGGAATGGCTTGGGCTGAAAAAAGCAAGAAACATAGTTGTAAGGCTTACTCTTCTTCTTACAATCTTTGGGGTAGTACTGTCTACCCTTCATCAGTCATCTCTCGGGGCACTTTTTCTCATAGCACCATCAAAACTGCATCCTCTCTGGTATTCAACCTATCTTCCTGTCTATTTTTTTGTCTCAAGCATAATAGCAGGGCTTTCCATGGTAATATTTGAAAGCACCCTGTCTCATCATTATTTCAAAGACAAGATGGATAATACACATTTAACAGAGAATACAGACGTAACTCTTGGATTCGGGAAAGCAGCCTCCCTTGTGCTTGCAGGATATTTTTCCATCAAGATGGTCGGAATTGCTGCTTCAGATAACTGGCATTATCTTTCAACAGGTTACGGCCTGTGGTTTCTTCTTGAGCTTCTTGGTTTTGTGGCCCTGCCTTGCTTCATGTATGCAGTGGGAGTTAGGGATAGAAACGTTACACTCATCCGCTGGACATCTGTTGTGGCAATTTTAGGAGTCGTGCTGAATCGTTTCAATGTTTCCCTCATTGCCTTTAACTGGCATCTTCCTTCGTCTGAAAGGTATTTCCCCCACTGGATGGAAATCATGACTTCTGTTTTTATTGTGACCATAGGGATTTTAGTTTTTCGTTTTATTGTAACCAAGATGCCAATACTGTATGCACATCCTGATTATAAGGAAACTCATTGATAGATTGCTGTTGGCATAAAGAATTGACAGTTCTGAACAAGTTAGTACAATGTGCAAGGCGAGCCTGTAAGGTGCTATTGCATTAAAAAGGATGATTATGGAAGGCAGCTTTTATACTCTTCAGGATTTCATGGCTTATACCAAACTTGTTGTATATCTGATAATGGTTGCAATACTTTTTGGAATTACAGGGTTCTGGCTTTTTTTATCAGAGCGTGATGCTGACCAGGAACCGGAAGAACATCAGAACAAGGTTCAACATCATTAAAAGCATGAATGTGAGACATAAAGGAGTCGCGCATGTATGAATTCGTAACCGGCCCCCTTGCATGGCTGGCATTTTCGGTTTTTTTCGTAGGCAGTATGGTGCGTGTTGTGCAGTACATAAGGGGTCTTGACTGGAAGCTCGACAGGGTAACCTATGAAGTCAATGTCTCTTATGGCATAAAAGGAGCTCTCAGATCCATTTTTTTCTGGCTCCTGCCTTTTGGCACCCGCGGATGGAGAAGCAGTCCTTTCTTGACATTCTTTGTGTTTACATTTCATATTGGACTCCTGCTGACTCCGGTTTTTCTTGTTGCTCACAATGAGCTATTACTTGAAAGATGGGGTTTCAGATTTCCGTCACTTTCAGAAGCAACAGCAGATTTTCTTACGATTCTTGTGCTTGTTTCGGCTATTTTTCTTGTCTTAAGAAGGATAGCCCTTCCAGAAGTTCGTATTATTACGACAGGTTATGATTATCTTTTGCTGATAATTGCAGTTTCTCCGTTTTTTACAGGTCTGATGGCTCATTATCAGGTTTGGAATTACGAGTTCTGGCTGATTCTTCACATAGTTTCGGGGGAAATAATGCTGGTTGCTATTCCTTTCACTAAATTATCTCATTTTGTAAAATTCTTCCTCACCCGTGCTCAGATCGGAATGGATTTCGGCATTAAAAGGGGGGGAATGAAAAACAAGGGACTTGCCTGGTAACTATCAACTTTTTTTGGAAATAATACCATGACTGAAGGAACACTCTGTAATAAAATACCGGTTAACACCAAAGAAGAGCTAATGGCACTTCTGGCCGACAAGAGTGGGAAAAAATACTACGAGGAGATGAATAACCTCTGTGTTGATCCGGCAGCGCTCAAGGCAACTCTTGATAAGACCTGCAAGTCGCGTATACGTACATGGCTCGAAATTTGTGCGCATTGCGGGATGTGTGCTGACAGTTGTTTTTTTTACCTTGCCAACAATAAAGATCCCAGACAGGTCCCTTCTTATAAGATTCAGTCCACTCTTGGTGAGATCGTTAAAAGAAATGGGAATGTGGACAATGCCTTCATGCAGATGACAATGGATACAGCCTGGTCAAAATGCACATGCTGCAACCGCTGCGGCATCTACTGTCCATTTGGCATAGATATGGGTGTGATGTTCGGCTATCTCAGAGGCCTTTGTTTTTCACAGGGATTTGTTCCATGGGAACTCAAGATAGGCTCTGGGATGCACCGTATCTTCAGGGCACAGATGGATATCACAACAGAAGACTGGGTGGATACCTGTCAGTGGATGACCGAAGAAAACGAGGAAGACTGGCCTGGTCTTGAGATTCCTGTTGACAAGGAAAATGCGGATATTATGTACACACTAAACGCGAGGGAACCCAAGCATTACCCTGAAGATGTTGCCGAGGCTGCAATTTTATTCCATATTGCAGGAGAAAACTGGACAGTTCCAAGCGTGGGCTGGGAAGAAACGAGCCTTGCCATGTTTGCCGGAGACTGGGAAGGCTGCAGACTTCAGGTTCAGACTGTTTATGAGGCAATGGAGCGCCTGAAGCCCAAGCGCATGGTAGTTACCGAATGCGGTCATGCCTACAGGGCAACAGTGATTGAAGGACCCTACTGGGCCGGACTTAAGATCGGAAAGACTCCGATTCCAAGTTTTCATTATGTTGAGTGGGTTGCAGAGGCGCTTAGAACCGGAAAGCTTAAGATAGACCCATCCAAAAAAATCAAGGAACCGGTCACCTACCAGGATTCCTGCAATTACATAAGAAATGCAGGGCTGGGTGACTGTGCCAGAGAAATCATGAGCTATATTGCAGAAGATTTCAGGGAAATGAGGCCAAACAGGGAGCATAATTTCTGCTGCGGAGGAGGCGGTGGCATAAACGGCCTGGGCAGGTATCGTGAACAACGGAATGTAGGCTTAAAGATAAAGCGTGATCAGATCATTGCAACAGGTGCGAAACTAGTCATTTCTCCTTGCCACAACTGCTGGGATGCAATACGTGATCTTGAAGAAATTTTCAAGATTGGCATCCGCTGGTCATTTTTGAAACCAATACTTCTTAAGATGGTAATCGTTCCTGATCATCTGAAACCGGAAGAATGACCAAGCTTAAACCGACAGTGCCGATGGAATTAAATAACACTGACATCCGTTAAAGGACATTTGGAGCCGCATTAAAATTATGTTTGCTGTTAGTTATCACTTTACAGGGTTTCGGGAACCTTGCTTTCAGACCAGGGTTTTTCATCAGTCTTCAGACTTCATATCGGCCGATCTGGTTACCCTCAGCAAGATGAATTCCGAGACATTTACCGACATTGAAGCCGAGTAACCCTGTTCAATGACCAGGCTGACTGCGTCAGCCTTAAATTCTTCATTAAATTTTTGTCTTTTTTGTTTTTGGCTCATTGGCACCTCACTTTCTTCAGGTTCTCTTAGCAAGGTGTCCATTAAAATTAAACCATTTTTGTAATCTGATCGATTGCGTGCAGCGCATATAGAAAGGATATATTACGATGCCAACCATTTCAATGTTTTACGGGATCATCATCCGTATGTATTTTGCACCTGGTGAACATCAGCCGCCGCATTTTCATGTATATTACAACGAGTTTAAGGCTTCTGTGGATATTCGCTCGTGTGAGGTAATTGATGGCAATCTACCTGGAAGGCAGACAAAACTGGTACTGGCTTGGGCTGAGTTGCATTAAGAAGAGCTAATGGCAGATTGGAAGCTGGTAATGAATGGAGAAGAGCCCTTCAAGATTCAACCTCTTCAATAAGGAGTGATACCATGTATCCCGCAGTGAAAGAAGTTATTCCTGGCGACAACTATATACTTTCCGTTATTTTCGAAAATGGCGAGAAAGGCCGTCTCGACATGAAACCGATTCTCGATTTCGGCATATTTCAGCGGATTAAGGACTATGAAGCGTTCAAGAAGGTTCGAGTCACGTTCGACACCATTGCATGGGACTGTGGCGTCGACCTTGATCCTGAGTTTGTCTACAATAAAAGCAAAGAGAATAACCCCGCATAACAACCGCATCAACTCAGACTGGCAATTCCGCTGCACTTCATTGTCTGCCGGTTATGCGGAGCATTGAGCCTGTCGAAAAAGTAAATATATATTCTCATGGTAGTGAAATATAAGCTGATCTGTGGTAGAGTAGTCAACAAGTTAACAACATATCCACCGAGAATCACAGATAGCGAGATATAAATACTATGACTACAAACTGCTTGCGATGGTGCCGGTGTCATTGGAAGATCAATAATGCCAGGCACAATGGAATATGCGATAAATCATGTGGTGGAAGAACGCCTTAATGCATACCGAGGCTTTTGGAAAAGGCGAAGACAGCTCCATTATGGAACCGATGCTGGAGGGAGCGAGAAAGAAGCTGGAAGCTCCGCTGGCTGGGAAGAACCTTTAAAGAACATGATAATCAGCGCTGACACCGGATACTACAGCGTAAAGAACCTGGAAGCTTGTAAGGAATTAGGAGTTGATGCCTTTGTGCCTGACCCGCAGTTTCGAAAGAGGGATGTCCGTTTTGCAGATGCCGGATGACACCTGCGTTCTGTAGACAGGCGCAAGGAAAGATACAAATCTAAGAAGCGCTGGTTCAGCGTGGAAGATTTCGAGATGGATGATCGTACCGGTAAGCTTATTTGTCCTGCCGGCCATGCGCTTTAAGTAAGGAACCGGAATTTCATAACGGCTTACGGACACAAAGCAATCGCATATCAGGCTCCGAAGAGCGCATGCCGTGATTGTCAATTACTGAGATGCTTGGCATAATTTCTCCATGAAAATACCTCAATTTTATTTGAAAGTCCACTTTGCGTGTTCAAGAATCAGGTTTAAAAAACGGTTTTTCGACAGTCTCGTTAGGCCCCCGACTTGAGTACCGCGCCTGTTTAAGTCTGCTTTGCTACAGGCTCATTACATATGACAAGATATGTATGGCCGCGAAAGCTGTTTACCGCGAAACGTAACATGATGGTAGCGGAGTCGGAACAAGCTTTATACCGTTTGAGAACCAACGGCCTGCTGCATTGGAAATGGGTTCAGTCTAAATGAAAAACCTTGTTCGTACAGCAATCCTGACGATGGGATTTAGCGGACTGGTGGCCGAGGTCCTCCTTTTAAGGGAGTTTCTGATCGTTTTTTCGGGCAACGAGTTTTCCATGGGTATTATCCTGGCCAACTGGCTCATTCTGGAGGCTTTCGGGTCTTTCTTCCTCGGCAGAAAAGTCGAGAAATCCCCAAATAAGCTTGAAACATTTGCGGTTATTACAATTTTTTTCTCCATATTTTTACTCATCGCCATTTTCCTCATACGTATTCTGAAAATATCGCTTGGCCTTTCCATTGGTGAAAGTATCGGCTTGTTGCCTATGTTCTATTCCTCATTTCTCATACTTCTACCGGTAAGCATACTGCACGGCGCACTGTTTACCTTTAGCTGTCAAATCTATGCCATGTTTTCAGGTGAAGATCCGTCTACGGCCGGCAGGGTTTACGCTCAGGAGACAGTGGGCACCATTATTGGCGGATTTGTCTGTACCTACATGCTCGTTCCCCATCTGAATACATTTCAGATATCCATCTGGCTCGCGCTGTTGAACTTTGTGGTATGCTTTGCCCTGCTTGTCCCGTACTGGAAAACCGGATGGCTTCAAAAAACGATCCTGACCGCTTTGATTGTTCTTCCCCTTTTCTCTGCTTATCTGGTTTTTTCCGGTCAGGCGGACAAGCTCCATCAGTACTCAATCAGAGCGCAGTGGAAAAATCTCAATGTTTTACACTATCAGAATTCTTTGTACGGAAATATCTGCGTTATAGAAAATGAAGGGCAGTATAACTTTTTTGAGGACGGTGTATCAAATCTCATAACGCCTTTGCCGGATATACCATTTGTTGAAGAGATTGTGCATATCCCGGCCCTTGCTCATCCAGAGCCCGAAAAACTTCTCATCTTGAGCGGCGGTGCAGGCGGTATGATCAATGAAGCATTAAAACACCCGTCCATAGAAACAATCAAATATGCGGAACTCGACCCGCTGCTTATCGATCTGATCAGAAAATTCCCCACACCGCTGACCGAATCGGAATTGAATGATGGAAGAGTAAGGATAAAACATGTTGATGGTCGACTTTTCCTCAAATTAACACCAGAAAAATATGATTTGATCCTGGTCGGAATTACGGAGCCTTCCAATTTGCAGGCAAACAGATTCTTTACCAGAGAGTTCTTCTCACTGGCAAAGGCAAGACTGAACGAAAGTGGCATATTGGCCATCGGATTGCCTGGCTCCTTGACTTACATGAACGAAGAATTGAAAAACCTGAACAGTTGTATTTTTCACACTCTGAAAAGTGTCTTTACTAATGCTAGAGTTATTCCCGGTGACGGCACGAACCTATTTCTCTCGTCGGATTCCCAGGAGATTCTAACAATTGACAGATTACAGGTTATAGAACGATTGCAGCAACGGAACATCAAGGCAGATGTCGTCATCCCCTGGTACATTGAGCAAAAGCTGCATCCCGGATGGCAGGCATGGTTCTCCAATTTCATCGAGGGGGGCAGCCAGAAGATTAATTCCGAATTTACTCCCGTAGGCGTATTTTACAGCCTTTCTCACTGGAATGCCTTGTTCGCACCTCATCTTCGCTGGGTGTTCAGGCAGTTTGAAAGGATAAATTTATGGACTGTTGCTGCCCTGTTTATCATTCCCCTTCTTCTTTGGCTCCTTTTTCGATTCAAAAAGAACCAGCTCTTTAAAGCGGGCATCCCTTTAGCCATTATCACAACAGGTTTTGCCGGAATGACATTTCATCTCATGTTGATCTTCGCCTTTCAGGCAATCTACGGATACGTGTTTTCATGGATCGGGCTTCTGGTGGCATCTTTTATGGCCGGAGCGGCTCTTGGAGCAGTGGTGATAACGATGGTTTTAGAGCAGTTGAAAAACAGTTTCAGGTTTTTTGCAAAAATCGAACTGGCAATCATCTCTTTGTCGGTTGGGTGCCCTGTTATAGTTTTTGGTGCGTATTCGTATCTGGGTAACCCAGACTTGTTTTTTGTTTTCAAGCTCTTATTTTTTGTGTTATCATTTATCAGTGGATTGTTGATTGGCTCCCAATTTCCTCTGGCAAACAAGCTGTACCTGGGGAGTGAAAAAAGTTTAAGCCACACGGCTGGGTTACTTTATGCTTGCGACCTGGTGGGGGGCTGGCTCGGCGGAATCATAGGCGCGGTGGTGCTTCTGCCTGTTCTCGGCCTTTTGGGTACCGGGATAGTAGTAGCGTTACTCAAGTTGACCAGCTTCATAATCATGACAACTCAGCGAAATCAGTGATTATGAGGAGGTGTAAAATGGAAAATCGTTTTTCTGAGAAAATGACACGGCGAGAGTTCCTGAAAAACACATCTGGAGCATGTATCAAAATAGGGCTATCTTCAATCTTTCTTTACTCCTGCAAGCCGGATCCAACCCACAGCAAAACAAATACGGCGGTTCAAAAATCCGGCAATACAGACGTTGGCTTTGAACCGGCTTATCTGAAACTTCACAATACAGGTGAACTCGGCAGGCACGCAGAAAAACTCTGGGGCATTATGGAAGGTTGCCAGCTCTGCCCTAGAAGGTGCGGTGTTAATCGTCTTAAAGGAATGAGCGGATTCTGTCGCGCTCCCGGCGCAACCCTTATTGTTTCATCATTTCACCCGCATTTTGGCGAAGAAAGACCCCTGGTTGGCAGAGGAGGATCTGGAACGATCTTCCTTACGCATTGCAATTTACGATGTGTATTTTGCCAAAACTGGGAAATAAGCCAGCATGGCGTTGGATCAAAAAGGGATATCGAGGATTTAACCAGGATGATGCTTAAGCTTCAGGAAATTGGCTGTCACAACATTAATCTTGTAACCCCAACGCATTACTCAGCGCACATCCTTAAAGCGCTTGACGTAGCCGCTGAGAGAGGCCTGCGGCTGCCCATAGTATACAACACCAGTGGCTGGGAGCGTCTTGAGATAATCGAGATTTTGGATGGAATAGTTGATATATACTTGCCGGATCTCAAGTATTGGAATAGCGCCATGTCGGCCAAATATTCATCTGGAGCAGAGAGTTATCCTGAAGTGACAAAAACAGCTATCCTCGAGATGAACCGTCAAGTCGGTATGACAAAGCCCGCAAAGGACGGCATCATGCAAAGAGGCCTGATGATTCGGCATTTAGTCATGCCAAATAACGTGGGCGGTTCAGAACAGGTTATGGAGTGGATATCAGAAGCTTTGCCCAAAAATACATACGTCAATATTATGGCACAATATAACCCGCTCTTTAAAGCATATGATTATCCGGAAATATCGAGGAGAATAACGAGAGAAGAATATAAAAATGTCGTGAAAAGAGCACAAGAATTGGGACTTACAAATCTTGATATTCAGGGATACTGGTGGCTCTAAGAATTGTAATGGTCAAGGGTTTTTATGTTTTTATGGGGACGCCCAATGAAGTCTATCGCCAGGCTCACAGTGGTGCACTTTGAAGTGGAATTCACCTTATGCAAAAGCCTCTACCGGTGAAAAACCACCGACTGTGAAAGAAGCCCGGCCTTTTGCATCCGATGCATTTGGTTGTTCGCTTTTATGCTACAAGTATTCTTCGACAAAATCGCGTGGCTTCACAATCTTGATGCCTTTATACTCCGCCAATTTTAATAAATGTGTATCACCAGATACAATAATGCCGCATTTTCCGGCGATAGCACATTCGATGAATTTATCATCATCAGGATCTTCGCATATGGATATGTCAACACCCTTTGTATCTACGAATTGACCAAAAATAGTGAGCAATTCGATAATCGGCGTTATGTCAACCAACGGATATTTAGAGGAAAGCTCATCTGCTACTCGCTGGTATTCATCAAGAATTTGCTGGCAAAGCACAATTTGAACGCTTTGCTTCTCCCACGCTTTGAGGATTTTCGACGGTGGGCCGCTGAAAAAAATCCCTGATATGAAAACATTCGTATCAAGGATGATTCTCATTTCTTTCTTTCCCGGACTTTTAAAATGGCATCGCTGATGTCATGTTTTTTAATTCCAGCTTGTTTTCCCTTTTTTCTGGCTTCCGCTATAAGATCACCAAATTCGTCAAGTGATGGTGGCGATATGTTTTTCAGAATTACAACGTCCTTTTCACCAACAACGACAAATTGAGCTCCGACCTTTAAGTTCAGTTGTTTTCTAATGTTTTCAGGAATAACGACCTGCCCCTTCGAGGACATTTTTGTTGTTGATACATTAGCCATTTTGACCTCCATAAACCTGTTAAATCTTACTGGTAGGAATATATGGTGGTTACAGAAAAAATTCAAGATTTAAAATGGCGCCGAATTGGAAAGCGAACGAGACTGTTGAAAAACCGCTTTTTAAAACTGATTCTTGAACCCGCAAAGTGGACTTTCGAATAAAATTGAGAGATTTTCACGGAGAAATTATGCCAAGCATCTCAGTATCAGAAACAGGCATACAGAACATAGCCGCTCTGACCTTTGTGGGCAGATCTGCGTATTCCAGAGCAAGTTGGCCGGTGATTCCATTCGAATCCGGCCACCCATTCCATTTTATTCCGGCCACTGATTCCGTTTGAAGTCGGCCACCAATTCCGGAGGAATCCGGCCACCCTTGGCACAAGGAAGTAGCGTCGCAGGATAAATGATGGTATCCGCCTTTTTTTCAATAAAAAAGAAAGGGGGGCGAGATGCCGGCAAAGAGGTTATCCATGCGAAAGATACAAGAAATTCTGCGTTTAAAATATGGTCACGGGCTGAGTAACCGTGACATTTCCAATAGCACAACAACAAGCCGCAGTACTGTTGCGGACTATCTGCTCAGAGCCAGCGCTGCGGGAATCTCCTGGCCACTTCCCAAAGGGATGGATGAAGAGAAATTGGAACATTTGCTCTTTCCGTCGGCAACAGGGTGCTCACGACGGGACCGCCCCTTGCCGGATTGGCCGGAAGTCCGCCGGCAATTACGGCGTAAGGGTGTGACTCTTGCCCTGCTGTGGCACGAATACAAGGAAAAGAATCCGGACGGATACCAGTATGAGCAGTGGCACGGCACAATTGATCTGGTGATGCGCCAGGAGCATCAGGCCGGCGAGAAGCTTTTTGTCGATTATGCCGGCAATACGATGGAGATAATCGACCAGGTAACCGGTGAGCTCAGACACGCCCAGATCTTTGTCGCGGCTCTCTGGGAGCAAGCAATTACATGTATGTTGAAGCCACCTGGAGCCAGGGGTTGACGGACTGGATCGGCTCACATGTCAGAACCTTTGATTTTCTTGGCGGTGTCACGGCTGCCGTGGTCCCGGACAATCTGAAGAGCGGGGTGAGCCGTGCGTGTTACTACGATCCGGAGATCAATCCCACCTATCAGGACATGGCAAGCCACTACGGGGTGGTTATTCTGCCGGCCAGGGTGCGGGAGCCTCGGGACAAAGCAAAGGTTGAGACGGCCGTGCAGATTGCTGAACGTCAAATCCTGGCCCGGCTGAGAAATCATACCTTTTTCACACTCGAAGAGTTGAACCGGGAAATCCGGCGTCTTCTTGCAGAACTCAACAGCAAGCCTTTTCAAAAACTGCCGGGCTCACGGCAAAGCATGTTCGCAACGGTTGACCGGCCTGGGTGAATTCAACTTCAAAGTGCACCACTCAGAACTAATATAGAGGACATGACA
>JBBIWB010000014.1:0-57895 GCA_037439445.1 Desulfobacteraceae bacterium
TAATACTCTGGTTTTTTCGGGTAGGTTGGATTCCATGCGTATTCCTATCATGTTTATTCATACTCGTTTTTATGTCTTTTGATGTCGGGAAAAGACATATAGTGGCAGGCGTATCTTGTATTGTACTAAGGATTTTACAAATGAAAATCCTTCACGGCATCCATGTGTTCGACCAGCAAACACATGTTCTCTTCTATCTTTTCAAAAAGGCAAAATCAAGAAAATTCACCAGCGCTGACACAAGCATAAAAAGCTCAGTAGTGTGAACGCTGATTCTTCGCCGGTTCGTGCATTGCTCTCTTGTCCCCCAAGGCCTCCAAAAACCTTTTAAGTTTTTTTACCGGCCATTTTTCTATATATTTGCATATCTGGAGACTAACTTATGCTTCCTATAGAAACGCCTGCAGGAAATGAAGAAGTCTGTTATGAAGCGCTTCATTTGCTTTGGCTGTATTATTTCATTGTGAAATTGCATGAATTACCTTTTTTATAATACTAACAACGCTTGTGGGAATTTTTTTTGTCTTCTTCAAAACAAATGGTTGACCTGTTACCTCCAGTAGAAGGAAAGATAATAATATGGACAGGATCAACATCTATTCTAACCTTAGTGCCAACAGCTTTTATTTGGGTTGATGGCTTCATGGAGTGAATAATCTTTCCACCAGGCATTCTGAGAGTGTAGATAACCGAAGCTCCCAGAAACTGCGACTCAGTTATTACAGCATCTCCATTGGCATTTACCGTGAAATCCACATCATCAGGCCTTATCATTAAGTCAACTTCTTCTTTATTGTATAAATTATGATCATTGCATTTGAAAATTCCAATGTCAGAGCTCACCACATTGTCCTGAATGAATCCTCTCACAAAGTCAGCCCTGCCTACAAAGTTAGCAACAAAACGGGTTTCAGGCTTATGGTAGATCTCATCAGGGGTACCAACCTGTTCAAGCTTGCCCTTATCAAGTACTCCCACTCTGTCTGAAAGAGAGAAAGCCTCTTCCTGATCGTGTGTGACAAGTATGGTTGTTATATTCTTCTCTTTTAATATCTTCCTTGTTTCCTGACGCAACTCTAATCTCAGGTCAGCATCAAGACTCGAGAACGGCTCATCTAGAAGCATAACCTTTGGAAAAAGCACAATCGCTCTTGCCAGCGCAACTCTTTGCTGCTGCCCACCTGAAAGCTCATGTGGATAACAATTGGCTATCCGGATTATTCCAACCATTTCCAACTGCTCCATTACCCTTTCTTTCTGTTCTTTTTTTGAGCATCCCTTCAATCCGAAGGCTATATTTTCAAATATGGTCATGTGCGGGAAAAGAGCATAGTCCTGAAAGACAATTCCTACACCTCTTTTTTCTGGTGGAATCCATGCCTCGCCTGCAACTGAAATATCTCCAATCTTTACTGAACCCTTGTCAGGTACTTCGAGTCCAGCAAGAATCCTTAAAATAGTGGTCTTTCCGCAACCAGAAGGACCTAGCAGCGAAAAGAATTCGCCTCTCCTGATTTCAAGTGTTAAGCCAGAAACGGCATCAATGTATTGATCGTAGGATTTTGTTATGTTTTTCATGGAAACGTGGAATGTTTCAGTTGGTGTTATACGCATTTTTTCTTTAAGCAACCTCAATACCATCTCTCATACCTCTGTTTGTTCTGTTTATAATTATGGCGATAGGGATGAGCCCTGCAATTACTATAAGTAATGCTGGCAGAGCCGCCATCTCCCATAGAGACTCAGAGGCATCCATCCACACCCTTACTGCAAGAGTATCAAAGGCAACGGGTCTAAGCATTAAAGTTGCAGGCAGCTCTTTCATGCAGTCAACAAATACTATTATAGCGCCGGTAAGCATTCCTGGCCTTATAAGAGGCAGCAGAATCCTTCTTATGGTTTTCCATGTACCTGCTCCAAGTGTTCTTCCTGCATCCTCCAGAGACCTTGACACCATTAAAATGGAAGATTCCAGGGCCTGAAGTGTTATTGGGATAAATCTTACTACATATGCCAAAAGCAAAAGAATCAGCCCTCCATAAAGATAGGGGAATATAATACTTACGGTCAGCAATAACCCTACAGCAATCACAGGGCCTGGAAGGCTGTAACCCAGAGTGGATAAATAATAAACTGTTCTGTGAATAAAATTTGGCTTTCTTGCATGAAGGTAAGCTGCAGGTATTGCCAGTATTACAGCTAAAAAGGATCCTGTGCCTGCAACAAAAACAGTATTATATATAAACTCTGTGAGACGGCTGTCTATTCCGCCATTCAGGGCGGCATCAAAGCTCCATTTTATCAAAAAACTGACAGGCGCTATGAAACCTACTCCGATTATTAACATCATGATGGCCGTAAAAAAGAGAGTTCTTAGTGAGGAGACTTTTTCAGGTTTATAAATCTGAAATTTGCCGCTGAATTGCTCAAAGCGCTTCTTGCCTCTGAAATACCGCTCTAAAATAAGCAAAAGAAAAGTGGTCATTACAAGTATGATGGCAAGGGCTGAGGCCCCAAGAGGATCAAATCTGGCTGTCATCTGTCTGTATATTGCCTCTGTAAATGTCGGATATCTGAGAATTGCTACTGTTCCAAAATCTGCCATTACCTCCATCATAGCAAGGCTAATTCCTGCAGCAATACCAGGATAAGACAAACGGATATTGACCGACCATAGCCTTCGCCACCTTGATACACCCAAGACCCTTGCTGCATCATCATAAACTGCATTCAGGCTCAAAAGGCTTGCCCGTGTTAATAAATAAACATAGGGATAATTCACAAGACTTAAAATTATGGAAACACCCCAAAAACTGTATAATGACGGCATATCCAGCATATCACCAAAGACATTATGCCATGTTGTTTGAGCAATACCGCCTGGCGCCATTATGCTTGCATAAGCATAGGCAAGAACATATCCCGGCACTGCAAGGGGTAAAATAATTGCCCATTCCCAGATTTTTTTCCCCATAAAATCATAGCGAGTGATAATCCATGCTGTCGTAACGCCAAGAATTGCAGTTAAAAACCCAACTGAAAGCAAGAGCATCACGGTATTTGGAAGTATGACATTTAACCTTGTTTCATAAAGTCTTATCCATAATGCAACATCAACTTTAACGGCGCTGTATAATATAAAGATTACTGGAGTTGAGACGCATATCATCACTCCAATGGCCATGGGGATAAGAAGACATGTTGATCTTGTTTTCATAATCATCTAACTCTCAGATTTTTTACCTGTACCCCACCTTGTCAATAAGGTCCATTGCCTGCACCATGTGTCTGCCCATTGTTGAAAGGTGGGTTGGAGACAGGGTAATTTTATCCCTTTTAATCATATCCTCATGAGGTTGAATCTTTTGGCTCACCGGATACTCCCTGTTTTCCTCTGCAAACATTTGCTGGCCTTCATCACCTGCCATAAATTCCATAAGTTTTTGGGCATTGTCCTTGTTTTTGCTATTCTTTAATATGCCTCCTCCTGAGACATTATAGGCTGTTTTTGGTGGAACAACGAAAGCAAGTGACTTGGCATCATCTGGGGTCTTCCTGAGGTGCCCATAAATGTAATAGTGATTAACTATTGCCACATCAACCTCACCCTTGGCAACTGCTTCAACTGCCCTGCTGTCTGACGGGTAAATCTTGTCACCTGCATTTGAAACTATTGCCTGCAAAAACTTTTCTGTATCTGCCTCACCTTTTTCTGCAATCATCATTGCAGCATGTGACTGTGGATAGACATTTGAGCCTGTCCTGATACCGAGTCTTCCTTTAAACTTTGAATCCATCAAACTTTCAAATGTCATTATAGTTTCTGGCTTAACCTTTTGGGGGTTATATGCTATGACCCTCATCCTGAGAGAAAGTCCTGCCCAGCTATTGTCTGGGGCTCTCATCTCGGAAGGGATATTCTTTGTAATAATATCTGACTTGATTGGCTGTAAAAGCCCTGCGATTCTTGCCCTTTCAAGTGTTCCTGCATCAACAGTCAAATACACATCAGCAGTTGTTTTGTCTCCTTCTGCTACTATCTTATTGAAGAGTTCCACCGTCCCTGCGGAATGCAGTGTAATCTTGATGCCTGACTTTTTTGTAAATTCATCCAATACCGGCTTTATAAGCCTCTCTGATCTGCCGGAATAGACAACAAGTTCTTGTGAAAATGACCCGTCAGCAAATGCGAAAATGATCATTATTGAGATAACGAACATTTTTGTTGCATTGAAAAATACCTTAAACATCTCTTCCTCCTTAATTTGTTTGACTGCAAGGCAGTCTGTCAATGATATTAAATTTTTCATTTGGCAGTTTTTCATTAAAAACTAAATCCCAAGCCTGCAAGAAACGAATAATCAGGTTCTGATCCTGCCAATCCTCGTTTTAAGCCAACACTCAGATCAAGATTCTTTGCAACAGGAAAGATCAACCCACCCAGAACAAAGGCAGACTGTGTATTTGATTCTTTGTCAGGATTTCTTTCCGCACCTATGTTTACAACAGCTCTAACCCACTTGCTCAACTCAGTTTCAGCAGCCATGGACACATGCCATATGTCTGTTCTTTGATCGGCTTTGTTCTCGTTCAAACGGTAGCCGAGATTGAAATGAAAGGCACATGGCTCAATCTCTTTTGTAGTAATGAAGAAAAGGCTTGCTCCCAGCTTTCCTGCTCCCAGTCCTTTAGTGTCATCACCTGCTGGAAACAAAACACCGGGCTTCAGAGCAAAGCTCAGGCCATCTTTTTCATAAAAACGCCATTTGACTTCAAGCGTTATATCTGAAAGACCATCATCCTTGTTGCTGTCCCCGTCTGTTTTTATTTGTATAAACTGATACGGAATTGCTATTACAAGATCTGTTGCATCTGTGATACCAATGCTTTGCAGTAGTTGAATTTTATTGATGGTTGTATCGTTTCCCATGCTGCTGTCATAAGCATGCTCGAAATGTGTTTCAAAAAGATAATTTCTTTTTCCCTGAGTTCCTGTATCATCAGAGATCAATGGGTGTGCTGCAAATGAAACTCCAGCAAAACAAAAAACAGAAATCATGACGGCTATAATTTGTCTTAACATTTCCAATCCTCTCTTGTTTTTCAAAATATTCTAGTTTTTATCAGTTACAGAAATACCTTGATGAGTAAGCAAGGATTTCAAAACCTGTTTTTGTTTCTTTTTCTCAGAACATTTACAATTTGCACAATTCCCACTGCAAGCGAGTTTTCTATTTTCGGTAATCCCCTTGCTGCTCACTAGTTCCTCCGAAGAGCTTTCTTTATGTCGAATAACCTGGGCTACGGCATTCAAGCTGAAATTAGTCATCATATGGATTGGTTTATTGTATTTTTTACCCAGGTTTTTTACTACAGAACAGGCAGCATGACTGTTGCAGCTCAAAGGACACAGGACAAGATCTGCCCGTTTTAACAGGTTTTCCAGGTTTTTTGAGCCTTTTTTCATATAACCGTCATGATATTCGAAAATTCCGCCATTATTTTCGATCAAGTCTTTATATAAAGCCTCCATCCGGGTAGCTCCGCCGACTATAAGGACTCGCTTCTTACAAAGGTCAAAGGATGGACAGTTGGAATCACAGCGGTTTGTCTTGCAGAAACCTGCCACGATCTCCCGAGATTCTTTTTCTAACCGTTCAACATATCTGGTTTGCAACAGGAGTTCGTCTGAAAGTCGCTTATTTTGTTTTTTTAATATGGCAAGATGTTTGTCTTTTTTCTCTATTTCCAGAATCAAAGCCGCTGTAAATTCCTGGCAAGGTTGGCTTTGTTGATTAAGCAGCATGACTCTATCTCCTTTTATTCAAAATATGATTATCGGGTGTTTCCAAAGAATTCCTGCTGGCAAGGGCTGTACAGTTGGAACTGCATCTGCATCCTCCTGTTCTGCCAGTCACTGCCCGGTGAGCAGATCTTCCAACAAAGAAAAGGGCAAGAATTAGAATTCCTGCAACTATTATGGTTTCAAACATTTTATCCTCCTGATGTGCCTATACCTAGCAGATTGCCAGCCTGAAAGGTGAAAACTGTCAACAAATAAGCCAAAAGTGTAAGAGCTCCAAGTTGAAACAAAGCCCATTTCCACGACCCGCTTTCTTTTCTTGTTACTGCTATGGTGGCCATGCAAGGAGCACTGATAAGGCAAAAAAGCATTATGCAAAATCCAGTTAGAGGACTGTAACTCTTAACCAGTTCCTCTCTAAGCGTTTCAGAATCTTCGTCTGCCTTTCCAACAGAATACATGATCCCCATCTGTACTACGAAAACCTCTTTTGCAACAAAAGCACCGATAAGAGCTGTTCCGATCTTCCAGTCAAAACCCATTGGCTTCAGCATGGGTTCCATGAAAAGCCCAATCCGTCCTGCCATGCTGTATAGAAGAGCAGCCTGGGCCTCTTCGTTGTCAATGGCGGAAATGTAGTTATCCGGAACAGCATCTTCAGCATTTTTCTCCTGGATCAAAGATCTTTTGGTTTCAAAATAAGCCTGCCTGTCTTCTGAAAGACCAGGAAAAGTCGTCATGGCCCACATCAGAACAGAGATTCCTAGAATTATGGTACCTGCCTTTTTGAGATAAAGCCAACCGCGTTCCCATGTATGAATCATAATGCTTTTTAGGGTTGGCATCCTGTAAGGCGGCATTTCCATAACAAATGGAACAGCCTCACCCTTCAAAATGGTGGAACGAAGAATCTTTGCGCTTATAACTGCAAGCAAAATACCTATAACATATATTATCCAGAGCATCGGAGCACGCCATATCGGAGGAAAGAAGGCAGGGATAATCAGTGCATAGATTGGAAGCCTTGCCCCGCAGCTCATAAGAGGTATCACAAGCATGGTTGCTAATCTGTCACGCCTGTTTTCAAGTGTACGGGTAGCCATGATTGCCGGCACCGAGCATCCGAAACCTATCAGCATGGGGATGAAGCTCTTGCCGTGAAGCCCTATTGAGTTCATCAGGCGATCCATGATAAACGCAGCTCTTGCCATGTAGCCGGAATCTTCCAGTATTGCTATTCCCATAAAGAGCAGCAAAATATTTGGCAAAAAAACGACTACCCCACCGACCCCTCCGATTATTCCGTCTACTATGAGAGATTTCAGTAAAGAGGTTGAATCTTTTGGCCAGAAGTTTTCGAAAATGCCTCCCAATCCAGCGAAAAGAGTCTCGATTCCCCCCATTATGGGTTCTCCCAGCGTGAAAGTGAGGTTAAAAACAAGAAACATCAGGCCCATGAAAACCGGAATACCCAGAAGTCGGTTGGTGACGATGGCGTCTATCCTGTCAGAAACGGTTCTATGAATTTCAATGGTGGAGCGCACTGCACCCTGGCATGCTGCCGAGATAAATTCATACCTCCGGCCTGCAATGCTGGCCTCAGGACTCTCTCCTGTCATGATTTCAATCTGTCGTGCACCAACATCTGCCATGTTGAGAATTTCAGGAGAATTGACTTTGGTTCTGATGTCTTTATCGCCTTCGAGGAGTTTTATAGCCGTCCATCTTGAGTCGACTTTTTCGTCAACCAGATTGTTTGCCTTAATAAAAAACTCTATTTGTCCGATTTCTTCTTCAATTTCTCTCCCATAATCGATCACAGGTTTTTTATAACCGAGGTCATTGCTCGATTGTGAACCAGTGTAACTAATCGTCTTTTTCTGACCGCCGCCATTAGATGATCCATTGGCAGTTGCAGTGGCCACTATGGCATCTAAGAGTTCTTCCATTCCAGTGCCTTTGTGCCCGACAGTCTGGACGATACTGGAACCAAAAGACATCGAGAGTTTTTCAATGTCAAACTCGTACCCCCTTGCCCTTGCCTCATCACTCATGTTAAATGCCAGCACCATAGGCACTCCAAGCTCCATGAGCTGAGATGCAAGGTACAGGTTTCTTACAAGGTTCGAAGAATCGATTATGTTCACCAGCACATCGGGCTTTTCGTCAAGAATATAATTTCTTGTTATCAGTTCTTCAGCAGAATAGGCGCTAAGGCTGTATGTTCCAGGAAGATCAACTATTTGCATTTCAATGTCTTTGTATCTGCGATAACCCTCTTTTTTTTCAACTGTTACACCTGAGTAGTTCCCAACATGCTGACGGGCACCGGTCAGATTATTGAATATTGAGGTCTTTCCCGAATTAGGATTCCCCACTATAGCAACGACTGCCTTTTGTTTCATGACGCCCCCTGATACTTTTTCAATCCGCATTTTTTTCATTAATCAGTAAAATTTTAGGCAAGACGAAAATCAATGCCAAAAAAAATCAAGCCAACATCCTCATTTAAAAGAATTCGATCTCGATTGTTCCAGCCTCTGCTTTCCGCAACGAAAGATGATAACCTTTTACCTTGATATCAATGGGGTCACCCATAGGGGCAACCCTTTCCACTTCAACTACAGAGCCTGGCGTTATTCCCATCTCTAAGATACGCTTATTTATTTCTCCCCTGGCATTTATTTTCACCACCTTACCCTTTTGTCCTGGCTTCAAATCCTTCAGTCTTGTTGTCACCATAGTTTTGCCACCTTTTTGCAGTGTATATTTTTTTCCTATATTTTCCAGCGCTGATGATATGCAAGATGGACACTTATCCTGCATAGCTCCATGATCACAATCATAACCAAAACCTGCAATCCATTTAGCACCTCCGCGGGGACAAACCTCAACAAACTCTGCAAACCGAACAAATCTCTCCAGGATTCCGGAAGGAATTGAGTGCTCCATCAGACAGGCAGCCTTATCCGCATCCAACTCTTCAACAGCAAGAACCTTAACAAAAAAATCACGTAAAACCTCATGCCTTCTTACAACGTTTTTTGCTGCAGCTTTGCCGCTGTTTGTTAATGTTATTACATCATGGGGGGCATAGTTGATGAGATTTTTGTCTGCAAGGGCGTGAAGGGCACCAGTAACAGAAGAGTTCACAACCTTGAGCCGATTGGCTATATCTTTCGGTCTGACCGCCTGCTTTTCTTCGATAATATGAAAAATAGCCTCAAGATAGTCTTCCAGGCTAGCTGTCAATGTATATTCAACAGTCATATTTTGTTCCTTTAGCATATTTTGTTTTGACGAAAATATTATGGCTGTTCAAAATAATTGTCAAGAAGTTTTTATAAAATTTTTCTTGACTCAGAAGATCATCCTTCGACAGAAGCACTTCATCTACGACTGTCTGAAAAAATACTCTCACTCGACACTGTTTACAGGGCATTATCAGCATTCAATCTTCATGGTTTAATTTACAAGCTGGAAACCATAGAAAGCCATGCCCGTTTCGAACCTGAAACAATGATCATCTCCCTCAAGAATAGGAGTTGCAGATGCTCTTGAAATAGGGCATGATGATATCCTGAATCGTCATTCAAGGCTTGACCTGAAATGACGGCAGCAAAGCACACGGTAAGAACCCGAAAAATCACAAACAATGTCATTCCGGCGCAGACCGGTTGAGACGGTTTTTACAAGGAGGCAAAATGATCACTGTCCGGACTCACAAGAGCATAAACCATGAACTATGCGGAGTACCCATATATCTTGAAGATGGCAACAGCAAGGTTAAGCTGGTCACAACAAGTTCCATGGCAGCAGATGAAACAGGTCTTATTCACGGCGGCTTCATTTTCGGACTTGCAGACTATGCCGCAATGATTGCCGTGAATCACCCAAATGTGGTGCTCGGATCTTCTGAAGGAAGGTTTTTAAAACCTGTGAAAAAAGGGGATACGGTTGTAGCAGAGGCAAAAGTAGAAGAAATTCAAGGGAAAAAACAGCGAGTTTTAGTTTCAGTAACAAGACAGGAAGAAGTTGTTTTCTCTGGGGTATTTACATGCTTTGTCCTTGATAAGCATGTACTTGGATAAACGATCCTGGAATTTTCACTTTAAAATCTGTTAAGATGTCAATTCTTGAGATAATATGACCAGCATAGTTTTTATTATCAATAACTGAAAGGATTTTTTCATGCTCTTTTCACAACGTGTCTTCTGCGGTAAACTGAAACCGGAGCAGACAGGTCACACAGTGCTTCTGGGAGGATGGGTGGACGCTTACAGGGATCACGGCGGTCTGCTTTTTATCCATCTTCGAGACCGCAGCGGCATAGTACAAATTGTTTTCAGTCCTGAAGCCACCCCTGCCGAAGTGTGCCAGAAGGCTTCTTTTCTGCGCGCTGAATATTGCGTATCTGTCAAAGGCTTGGTAAGAAAAAGGCTTGAAGGCACTGAAAACCCCTATATAGAAACCGGACAAATAGAAGTGCTTGTGAGTGAACTGACTGTTCTGAGCGAATCCGATCCACTGCCTTTTGCGATTTCCGATAAAGCCATGACAGCAGGCACTGTATTGGCAAATACGGATAGTGTTTCTGAAGATTTACGCTTGCAGTACAGGTATCTGGACATAAGACGTCGGTCGATGCAGGATAACCTTGTAAAGCGCCACAAAATTTTCAAGCACGTACGCAAATTCCTTGACTCGCGTGGATTTATAGAAATTGAAACCCCTGTTCTGACCATGAGCACACCTGAAGGAGCACGTGATTATCTTGTCCCAAGCCGGGTGCATGAACAAAAATTCTATGCTCTTCCGCAATCGCCTCAGCTCTTTAAACAGCTTCTTATGATAGGTGGAATGGAGCGCTATTTTCAGTTTGCCCGCTGTTTCCGGGACGAAGACCTGCGCCCGAACAGACAGCCTGAATTCACCCAGTTAGACATTGAAGCTTCTTTCATTGATGAGGATTTCATATATGAGATGATCGAAGCCCTTGTAGTCAAAATGTTTGAAGTAGGCAATATTGCTCTATCAAAGCCTTTCAATCGAATGACCTATAAAGAGGCAATGGATACAACCGGCACGGATCGCCCTGATCTTCGCTTTGGCTTGCGTTTCAAAGATGTGACGGACGTGTTTTCCAATACCAGTTATGCAATCTTCCGCCAGATTCTACAGCGCGGAGGCTGTATAAAAGGAATAAACATCAAGGGGCAATCCTGCAATCTCAGTAAAAACGTTTTGCAGAATGAATACGCAAAAGAAATAGCGCCCTTGTTTGGCGCCAAAGGCATGACCTGGATGCGGGCAGAAGGCGGAAAACTTGAATCAAACATAGTACAGTTTTTCAGTCATGAGGAACAAGACGAATTAAAACGTCGTTTTCAGGTAGAAGACAATGATGTCCTTATCATGATAGCAGACCCCTCTTATAAGGTTGTTGTCTCAGCCCTTGGCCAGTTGCGCCTTCATCTTGCAAATAGACTCAGTCTAATTCCGGAAAACAGTTTTTGTCCCTTATGGATAACAGACTTTCCTCTTTTTGAGCCAGACGACGAAGGAGGTGTTACTTCCTGTCATCATCCTTTTACAGCACCAGAGAGAACTGATTTTGATCCCAAAAACATAGAAGAACTGCTAATGCTTCGCTCCAGGGCCTACGACCTTGTGATAAACGGCGAGGAACTGGGTGGTGGCAGCATTCGCATCAACAACCGTGATGTTCAGCGCAAGATATTTAAGGCTTTGGAACTTACAGAAGAGGAAATGAAGGAGAAATTCGGTTTTTTCCTCAGGGCATTTGATTTCGGTGCGCCTCCTCATGGAGGACTGGCACTGGGAATGGACCGCACAGTGTCCATGATTCTTCAAACTTCTTCCATTCGAGAAACAATCGCTTTTCCAAAAAACCGCAGCGCAGCCTGTCCTCTGACAGGAGCGCCCTCAACAGTCAAACGCGAACAGTTGGCTGAACTGGGTCTGCTGAATTCAAACAGCCAGAATTCTCTGCCAGGTACAGCTCACAATGAAAACAAGATTGACCGGTTATCCTGGGTATCCAGGATAGGGATTTCGGATCAGGAGCGTCCTGTTATGGAATCTGTTCTTGCACAGGCTGAAGAAATGGCTTCCCTTGCCAGAGAAAAGGCCGGTACTGATTTGCCGATCCGATCTGTAGCCCCTGTTGCCAACCGAACGCGCAAAGGAATTGAGGCAAAACCCTCAGCACTTTCTCAAACCGGCCAAATGCTGAAGATTGCACCGTCTGTTAAGGGCAATTATTATAAAGTGGCCAGTATTCTTGAATAAAGGACTGCATTTTTAATGGATTCTATCTTCTTATACATAAACCAACAATCCGCCACGAAGGGTTTTTTAAATGGGCTCAGGATTGCTGTCCAGCCATTCCTATCTGTAGCAGGATGGCCCATAGACTCTGGCTCAAAGGCTCTTGCAAATTATACTGCTCTTGAAGATGCGACTGTTGTGGGGCGGCTTCGCATGGCCGGAGCCCATCTGTCTGGCACAACCCAGATGAGTGAATTCGGCTTGGGCCTTAAGGACAGCAAGGCTGGTTACGCTGTACAAAACAAGACTGCTGATGCAGAACTTGTTTTAGATTTGACAGGCGAAAGCCGCCTGGCTGCATCACGTGTATCGGCTTTTGGTTTCAAACCAAGTTATGGTCTTTTGTCCCGCCATGGACTTGCGGGCCTTATTCCTTCCATGGAATGCAGCGGACTTCTTTCAGATAGTCTCAGAAACATAAGGGAAATTCTTAGGACTGTTGCAGGCCATGATGAAAGGGATTTTTCACTTCCAGATGAAAAAACTCCTGATTTTTCCCCTGAAAAAATCGATCCGAAAAAAACAGCCATGGGAATCATAAAAGAAGCTGTCGGATATTTAAACACCGAAGATAAGATGATGTTTCATGAAACAGTAGATGAACTGAAAGAAGCTGGCTTTTTGATCCAGGAATTTTCTATGCCGGATTTTTCCCTTTTTCATACAGTCCATAAAATAATTGGTTCTGTTGAGGCCTCATCGTGCACCGGGCGCTATGATTCTGTGCGCTATGGCCTTCGCTCACCAGGTGCAAAAAACTGGAATGAAATGTATCTCAAGTCTCGAGGAGAAGTTTTCGGAACTTTGTTGAAAAGCTTTCTTTTTCAGGGTGCCTTCTTCCAGTTTGAACGCTACGATGCCTATGAAGATGCATGCCGTATAAGGGCGCGTCTTGTCAGAAAGATAAACGAAATCTCTTCCAGTGCGGACTTTCTTGTCTTTCCTACAAGCAACAATCAAGCAAAAGTATCTCCTCCTGAATCAATTGCAGATATTTATGAGCAATCTCTCCATACAGCCTTTGCCAATGTAACCGGTCAACCGGCACTGCATTTGCCGCACTCATCCGGTAAAGAGTTCTCAGGTTTTCAACTTTCAGGGCAAAGGTTAAGCGATCCGCGGCTCTTAGCCCTGGGAGAACATCTTCTTTGCTTGCGCAATGGAGGTAAATAGTAATGGAAATAGAAGCTGTAATAGGACTTGAAATTCATCTGGAACTCAATTGCAAGACCAAGTTATTCTGCGATTGCCCCAACAGCCCCGGAGATGCACCCAATGTCAATACCTGCCCGGTCTGCCTGTGGTTTCCTGGTGCTATTCCCAGCCTGAGCCAGGCTGCTCTTGAAAAAGCATCTCTTTTGTGTCTGGGACTAAATGCGCAGCTACAGCCCAGAAGCGCCTTTGACCAGAAGGTTTATTACTACCCGGATCTCCCAAAAGGTTATCAGCTTTCCCAGGCTCACCTTCCTCTCTCAAGGGGAGGCTGGATAGATATTCTTGATGAAACCGGCAAACCAAAAAGACTGCGCATCCATCATATTCATATGGAAGAAGACGTCGCAAGGCTCGTGCACGAAATGGAAGGAAGAATGCCGATAAGTCTGGTTGACTTCAACCGGGCAGGAGTTCCTCTGGTTGAAATAGTAACGGAGCCAGATTTTCGAACCCCTCATGATGCGATTGAGTTTTTAAAGGCTCTGCGCACCCAGGTGCGTTATTTTGGAGCATCAGAGTGCAGCATGGAAAGCGGATCAATGAGAGTCGATGCCAATATTTCAGTACGCCCCAGGGGTACAGCCCTGATGAACACAAAAGTGGAAATCAAGAACATGAATTCCATCAGGCATGTAGGGGATGCAATCTCATATGAGATAAGACGCCAGGGTGCCTGCGTGCAGTCTGGTGAAGCCGTTGTCCTGCATACCCGCCTCTGGGATGCGGACAAAAAAGCAACTTTACCGATGAGGGCAAAATTTGAAGGCCCATGTATCCCTGACCCGTCAGTTCCTGTCATTGAATTATCGCCGGACTGGATCGAAAACATGCGCTCGCGCCTTCCCGAAATGCCGGCAGATAGAGCTGCGCGTTTTATTGCCCTACACGGGCTTTCTGGCGAAGAGGCTTCTTATCTTAGCTCCGATCCAGAAATTGCAGGCTTCTACGAGTCTCTGACAGGCCTGGAAATTGCCCCTCGGATGGCCATGCACTGGCTGACCACTCAGCTTATGCCTGCTGTCAGGAACAGGGGACAGGAACTTAGCAGCACACCCGTGACGCCAGACAGGGTTGCAGAACTTCTTAAGCTGTTATCTCAGGAAGAAATAAATCCCAAAGCTGCCCGTGAGGTACTCCTTCTTCTTTTTGACAGCGACAAAACCCCTGACGAGATAGTCATTGACAGAGGCTTCCGCCAGGTTTCCGATTCAGGTGCACTCATATCACTGATCGAGAAGGTTTTAAAAGAACAGCCCGCTGCTGTTGCCGATTACAGAAAAGGCAACAGCAAGACAATAGGCTTTCTCATAGGTAAGGTAATGCAGGCATCAGGAGGAAAGGCCAACCCGAAAATAATCCGCGAACTGCTTGACACGCATTTCAAAGCCTGAGCAACCGGCAAGGCTAAGCTGAGCGAGATTAATCGGAACTTTGTACAAATAGCGTACAGATAGGCTGAATTATGATTTACATTGAAACTCATAAAAGCGGACTGTTGAAAAAAAAAATTAGCCTTGCGCATGAAATCCTCGAATCATGTACGCTTTGCCCAAGAAAATGCAGGGTAAACAGGCTTGCTGGAGAAAAAGGAATCTGCCATACAGCAGATAAGGTTGTTGTTTATGGATACCATGCACATTTCGGTGAAGAGGCTCCGCTGGTTGGCATTCATGGATCGGGTACAGTTTTCTTCACCAACTGCAATCTGAAGTGTAATTTCTGCCAGAACTTTGAAATCAGCCACAAGGGAGAAGGAGAAGAGATTTCAGACGAAAGTCTTTCAAATATGATGATGGCTCTTCAGCAAAAAGGCTGCCACAATATCAATTTTGTAACCCCGTCACATGTTGTTCCCCAGATCCTTTCAGCTCTCGAGATAGCCGTTCAAAAAGGCCTTTCGGTTCCTCTTGTCTATAACACCAGCGCTTATGATGATGTTGAAACCCTCAAGATTTTAGATGGTGTAATTGATATATATATGCCTGATTTCAAGTTCTGGAACCCGATAATTTCAGACATAACCTGTGGAGCATCTGACTATCCTGATGCTGCCAGGAAAGCGGTCCTTGAAATGCACCGTCAGGTCGGAGACCTTGTGGTTGGAGTTTCAAGAACTGCCGTGCGCGGGCTGCTCATAAGACACCTTGTAATGCCTGACGGCCTTGCCGGAACCCGTGAAATAATGAACTTTATTGCAACAAAGGTATCTAAAAACACTTATGTGAATATAATGCCTCAGTACCATCCTTGCGGAGACACAGGAAACATGAAGTCCCTTAACAGGAGGATCTCAAGGCAAGAATATGATATTGCTATTCAGTTTGCAAGGGAAGCAGGTCTTAAAAGGTTTGATCTATGATATCCTCTGGAAAAGACTGGCAAAAAAAGGTCGTTGCCCCTGAAAAAGCTCTTGAGCAGATCAAGCCGGGCATGAGCATTTTTCTCAGCACTGGTGCAGGAGAGCCCAGAACGATTGTAAAGCACCTGATGTCATCTGAGGCCTCAAATCTAATGGATCTTGAGCTCATACAGCTCGTAAGTTTTGGGGATGCCATTTCCATAAAATCGCTTCAATCCAAAAGATACAGACTCAAGACTTTTTTCTCAGGATGGATAGCAAGCCAGGCTATTGCAACAGGACTGGTGGATCTTATACCAAGCCGATTTTCAGACATACCCATGCTCATTGAATCCGGTCAACTGCCTGTGGATGCAGCTTTTATTCAGGTTTCCCCTCCCAATGAAGCTGGTTATTGCAGCCTAGGCATAGCAGTAGATGTAGCAAGACCGGTCATTGAGAAAGCTTCTCTGGTGATAGGGGAAATCAATACCATGGTTCCGCAGACTCTTGGGGACACTTTTGTCCCTTTTTCGGATTTTCATTTTTTTGTTCATTCAAATGACCCTCCTCATTATTTTGAAAGATGGGCTGTGGATGAAACCATCGACAGGGTTGCTGAAAATGTAGCATCAGTAATCGAGGACGGGAGTTGCCTTGCCTATTCCATTGGATCACTCTTCGAGGCACTCACCCCTTATTTATCCCTGAAACGTAATCTTGGAATTCATACAGCGCTTTTTACAGACTCTCTGATGGATCTAGTAAAAAGCGGGGCTGTCACCAACCGCTACAAGAACATATTTCGTGGGAAATCTCTTGCCTGCTACGGATTTGGAAGCTCAAAACTTCTCTCCTGGCTGAATCACAATCCTCTTGTAGAGTTTCAGGGCATTGACAGGGTAATAAGTCCCTTGCTGATCGGGCGCAATCCAAGGTTTGTAGGAATTCTTCCTGCAAGGAAAGTCGACATCTCTGGCCGCATAGCTTTTCACATAGGCAAGGGAAATGTGTCTGCAGGCCCAGGGGAAGCCATGGATCTATTAAACGGAGCTGAAATTTCAAAAGGAGGATATACCGTTTTTGCCCTTCCAAGCAGAAATCTCAAAAAAGAACCGAATATACTGCTTTCTGTTGAAAATTTTCCAAATGAATTAGGCATCCGTGAATCAGTCAACATTGTTGTAACAGAATACGGTGTGGCATCTCTTAAGGGCAGAACCTTGAGGGAGAGGGCACAGTCTCTGATTGAAATTGCCCATCCTGATGACCGCCTACGCCTGATTGAACAGGCAAAGACAGCCCATATCCTTTATCCTGATCAGATATACATAGCAGAAAGTGCCCATCTCTATCCGTCAGGCGTTTCAGCCAGGCGTACATTTAAAGACCTTGTCACTGTGAGGTTTAGGGCAATACGGCCTTCTGATGAAGAAGAAATGAGACGGCTTTTCTACAGGTTTTCGGACAAGGCCGTTTACTACAGGTATTTTTCGCCTGTTAAGACCATGCCGCATTCAAAAATGCAGGAATATGTAAATGTTGATTTCCGTCAGGCCATGTCTATTGTCGGTGTCATAGGGGATATCGGGAAGGGGCAGATAATTGCAGAGGCAAGATTTGTAAAACATCCTGGAAAGCCTTATGGCGACGTTGCATTTATTGTAGATGAAAAATACCAGGGTCTGGGAATCGCCTCCTACATGTATGCTATGCTTACAAGGCTTGCAAAGGAAAGATGCCTTCATGGTTTTACAGCAGATGTGCTTGCCTCCAATCACTCCATGATGAGGGTTTTTGAAAAAGGCGGGCATGAGATCAAGGCTACTCTTTCAGGCGGAGTCTACGAGCTTGTCATCCCGTTTTCACCAGACTTGTTGAAGAATCCTGAATGATGTAGTATCCGCTTTTGTAGACAGACTGTAGAATTCCAGGCCGAAGAGCTAACAGCCTGGAGTAGTTAGTTCAATCTGATTCTTAAGGGGGAATGTTATGAAGCAAAATGAATGGAATTCAGGCACACTTCTTGAAACGTCAGGCGGGTTCTGGAAAACCTGCGCTCTTCATGCTGCAGTAAAGCTTGATATTTTTACTGTAATAGGAGAAGAGAGGCTTTCATCAGGGACTGTCGCTGCAAAAACAGGAACTGATCCAAGAGCTGCTGCAATGCTTTTAAACGCCATGGCAGCCATGAACCTTCTTGAAAAATCGGCAGGCCTCTATGCCAACACTAATGCTGCAAGGACATTTCTTTCAAGAACATCGCCAGACTATATAGGTTTCATAATCAAACATCACCATCATCTTGTGGAGTCCTGGGGGAAACTCCATGAATCTGTTAAAACCGGAAGAGCTGTCAGCTCCGATTTCACAGAACGCAGCGAAGATGAAAGAGAAAGCTTTCTGATGGGAATGTTTAACCTGGCCTCGAATCTTGCACCAAAAATTATCCCCAAAATCGATCTTTCAGCCTATAGATCTTTTCTTGATCTAGGAGGAGGCCCTGGAACCTATGCAATAAACTTTTGCATTAAAAACCCCCTGTTGACGGCAGTTGTGTTTGATCTGCCGACAACAAGACCTTTTGCGGAAAAAACCATATCCAGATTTGGCATGTCAGACAGGATAAGGTTTCAGGCTGGCAGCTTTCCAGAAGATACCATAGAGGGTACCTTCGACGTGGCATGGCTTTCGCATATTCTTCATGGAGAAGGTCCTGAAGACTGCAGGAAAATCATACAAAAAGCTGTATCAGCACTTGATCCAGGTGGGATGATCATGATTCATGAGTTTATTTTAAATGATGAAAAGACAGGCCCTCTGTTTCCAGCCCTTTTTTCACTCAACATGCTCATTAACACTCCTTCAGGGCAGGCCTATTCAGAAAAAGAGCTTTGTGATATGCTGAAAGACGAGGGAGTCAAAAATATCGGCAGAATCTTTATTGAAAGCCCTAATGACTCAGGCATAATTTTTGGTTATGTATGATAAAAGGAAACAGCATGAACTCTTCCTATGATACGGATGTACTCATTGTAGGTGCTGGCATAATGGGGCTCACCATTGCAAGAGAGCTTGTCAATCAAGGCTGGGAAAACATCATAATAATTGATAAAGAAGCTGAAACAGGAAAACATGCTTCAGGCAGAAACAGCGGAGTGCTGCACGCAGGTATTTATTATGCACCTGACAGCCTTAAGGCAAAATCCTGTCTTAAAGGCAACTTTCTCATGAAAGCCTATTGCCGTGAAAAAGGGCTTCCTGTGCTTGAAACCGGCAAGGTGATTGTCGCAAGAAACGAGGAAGAGCTTCCCGTGCTCAACACCCTTTACCAGAGAGCAAAGGCAAACGGGGCAAGAGTCGATCTTATAGATGAAAAAGAGCTTGACTCCATTGAACCAAATGCAAAAACCTTTGGTCAGGCAATATTTTCCCATTATACTGCTGTGGTTGACCCCAAAAAAATTCTTCACTCGCTTAGATGCGACCTTGAGGAATCGAAAAAAGTTCGATTCCTCTTTAACTGTGTCTTTGAAAATGTTGCAGGAAGCTCTCTGGTTCAAACAAATTGCGGTACTATAAGGTTCAAGCAGTTTGTAAATGCTGCAGGAGCTTATTGTGACAGAGTATCAAAGGCTTTCGGGGTTGGAACCCAGTATAGACTGATTCCATTCAAGGGAATCTACAGAAAACTCAATAAAAAAAGTGCCTGGCTGATAAGGGGAAGTATTTATCCAGTGCCTGACATACGCAATCCTTTCCTCGGGGTACATTTTACAAGAAACATTCACGGTGAAGTTTATATTGGGCCTACAGCAATTCCTGCATTTGGCCGTGAAAATTATGGTATTTTTGAAGGAATAGATTCAGAAGGCATTGAAATTTTATTGAGCGATGCACATCTTTTCATCACAAACCCAAAGTTTAGAAATGTAGCTTTAACGGAGCCAAAGAAATATTTTTTCAACTGGTTTTTTAAAGATGCTGCAGAGCTTGTTAAGCGACTTGATCCGTACGAAATAGAATCCAGCGAAAAGACAGGCATAAGGGCACAGCTTGTGGACTGGAATACAGGAGAGCTCGTTCAGGATTTTCTGGTTGTTCAGGACGGTTCTTGTCTTCATCTTCTAAATCCAATTTCTCCGGCATTTACCAGCTCGATGTACCTGTCTCAGAAACTGGTCGGGATGATAGCGAAAAAAAATGGATAACTATTCAGCCTGAAAAAGGAATTTTATCATGACAAAAAATGAACTGGTAGAAGTTATTAAACAGAGGGCAAGAAAAAATTTTTCAAAAGGCTTTAACTGTGCAGAATGCGTGGTTGAAGCTGTTATAAACAGCGTTGAAACAGGCCTTCCAAGGGAAATCCAGAAACTTGCAACAGGTTTCGGCGGAGGCGGCGGACTTTACGGCGATACCTGCGGAGCCATATCAGGGGCAATTCTCTCTGTAGGAGCTGTTCATGGAAGAAGCAGGCTTCCTGAAGGCGAGATAAAGAACTCTACCCAGGAGCTTTATGGAAAACCTGGTCTTTACAGGCTTTTTAACATGATTCCTAACCGCATTAAAGACAAATTCGGAAATACCCTTTGCAGGGAAATCGCAAAACCCTGGAAAGAAAACTGGCTTTGCAGAGATCACGCACTTCATTGCAGGGAAATCATAACAGAAGCTGCAGGGATTGCCGCTGAACTGGTTTTATCCGATAAAAACGAGCTTGCTTCAAAGCCTTTCGGGGCAAATGTTGAAAACCTGGTAGAAGCTCCTGAGAAAGGAATAAACTAATAAATGTTTTTTTACTGGTTAACTAAAATTTTTGGCAGTAAAAACGAAAGGGAAATAAAAAAACTACTTCCTCTGGTCGAAAAAATCAATTCTCTGGAACCTTCTATGAGGGTTCTTGGAAATGATGAGCTGAAGGCAATGACCCAGATTTTCAAGGAACGCCTGGATAATGGTCAACCCCTGGATGAGTTGCTCCCGGAAGCTTTTGCCGTTGTCAGGGAAGCATCTGTCAGAACTCTTAAAATGAGGCATTTCGACGCTCAGCTCATTGGAGGAATTGTTCTGCATCAGGGAAAAATTGCCGAAATGAAGACAGGAGAAGGAAA
Source organism: Desulfobacteraceae bacterium (assembly GCA_037439445.1). Classification (GTDB taxonomy): domain Bacteria; phylum Desulfobacterota; class Desulfobacteria; order Desulfobacterales; family Desulfatirhabdiaceae; genus JBBIWB01. The sequence goes on from JBBIWB010000014.1 coordinate 20,822, forward strand.
GACCCTTGCCGCCACCCTTCCTGCCTATTTGAATGCCCTGACAGGAAAAGGTGTTCACATAGTAACTGTCAATGATTATCTGGCAAGAAGAGACACCGAATGGATGGGGGCAATTTATGGTTTTCTTGGTCTTTCTGTAGGATGCATTCTCCACGGGCTGGATGACAGTGAGCGTCAGATCGCCTATCACTCTGATATAACCTATGGGACAAACAATGAGTTCGGATTCGATTATCTAAGAGACAACATGAAGTTTGACAAGAATTCAATCGTTCAGGGTGAGCTCAACTATGCAATAGTGGATGAAGTCGACAGTATACTTATAGATGAGGCAAGAACCCCTCTTATCATTTCTGGTCCGGCTGAAAAATCAACCAATCTCTACTATGAAGTAAACACCATAATACCGCGCCTTACCAAGGAAAAGGATTTTGTGATAGATGAAAAGGCAAGGTCAGCAGTTCTTACAGAAGAAGGGGTGGCCAAAGCAGAACGCCTGCTGAACATCGAAAATCTCTATGACCCCAGAAACATTGAAACTCTTCATCATATCAATCAGGCACTTAAAGCCCACAGCCTGTTCAAACTGGATGTTGACTATATAGTAAAAGACGGAGAGGTCATAATAGTAGATGAATTCACAGGAAGACTAATGCCTGGAAGGCGCTACAGCGATGGTCTTCATCAGGCCCTGGAAGCCAAGGAAAATGTCAGGATAGAAAATGAGAACCAGACACTTGCAACAATAACGTTTCAAAACTACTTCAGAATGTACAATAAACTGGCAGGGATGACCGGTACTGCCGATACCGAAGCAACTGAATTCAAGAAAATCTACAATCTTGATGTTTCTGTCATTCCTACAAACAAACCGATGATCAGGCATGACTTTCCAGACATGATCTTCAAGACAAAAAGAGAGAAATTTGAAGCTGTACTGGATGAAATTACAGCTCTTCACAAGAAAGGGCAGCCCGTACTGGTTGGAACAATTTCAATTGATGTGTCTGAAGATGTAAGCAGGAAACTGACAAGAAGGGGTATCCGCCACACAGTTCTCAATGCAAAAAACCATGAAAAAGAAGCCGAAATCGTCGCATTGGCTGGTCAAAAAGGGGCTGTAACCATATCAACAAACATGGCAGGAAGAGGAACAGATATCGTTCTTGGTGAAGGGGTGACTGATCTTGGAGGTCTTCACATCATTGGAACAGAAAGGCATGAAAGCAGACGAATAGATAATCAGTTGAGAGGAAGATCAGGCCGACAGGGAGACCCTGGTTCATCCAGATTTTACATGGCGCTAGAAGATGATCTCTTGAGAATATTCGGCGGAGAGAGAATGACAAGCATCATGGAGCGACTTGGGATGGCAGACGGTGAACCAATAGAGCACAATCTTGTCAGCAGGTCCATTGAAAATGCCCAGTCTAAGGTTGAAGCTCACAATTTTGATATAAGAAAACATCTCATAGAATATGATGATGTGATGAACCAGCAAAGAGAGGTCATTTACGGACAGCGCAAGGAAGCCTTGAACGGAAAAAGCCTTAAGCCCGCTGTCGAGGAGATGATAAGGGAAACGGCTCATGAAATTGCCGGCTCTTTTGCCGATGAAAGACTCTCTCCCGAGGAATGGGATTTTAAGGGTCTTGATGAAGCTGTTTTCAAGCAGTACAATTTTCATCTGAACCTTACCGAAGACACAATAGATGGCCTCAGCATGGATGGTCTTGAAGAAATAATTGAAACAGACGCCCTTGAGCATTACGCAAGAAAAGAAGCCGAAATAGGCGAAGATTATTTAAGACAATTAGAGCGCTATGTCTTGCTTAATACTGTTGACTCTCTGTGGAAGGATCACCTCCTTTCGATGGATCACCTGAAAGAAGGCATAGGTCTGAGAGGATATGCCCAGCAGAATCCGCTGGTTGTATACAAAAAAGAAGGATTTGCACTGTTTCAGGAAATGATCTCAAGAATTCAGGAACAAACTGTTTCGGTTCTGTTTCGGATTCAGCCTGCTGAACCTGAACAACTAAATGAACGCCATAAACCCAAACAGCAAAATCTGATTTTTTCAGGATCAGACAGCTCTGCTCAGAAAAAAAAACCGGTGAAAAGAGCCAGTGAAAAAACAGGCAGAAATGACCCTTGTCCTTGCGGAAGCGGAAAAAAACATAAAAAATGCTGCGGAAAGTAGCTTGGCTATAAATGCAGGATGAGTGAATATTATTGAAAGATTTTTGCTAAAATGGGACAATACCACGAAACTGAAGGCAGCACGGATGAAGAAATTCAGGAGATTGTCAAAGAACCTTCCATGTTCAAGGTTATTCTTCTGAATGATGATTATACTTCAATGGAGTTTGTTGTTGAAATTCTCATGATAGTATTTAATAAATCCATTGAAGCTGCCACAGAAATAATGCTGAATGTGCACAGAAAAGGATTTGGGGTTTGCGGAGTTTATTCTCTGGAAATAGCCGAAACCAAGGTTGACACAGTACATTCACTGGCAAGAAAGAGGGGGTTTCCTCTGCGCTGCACCCTGGAGGAAGTGTGAACAATGATAAGTAAAGAACTCAGCGAAACACTTGGTTTTGCTGTCCGGGAAGCCAAGAAGCGACGGCATGAATATGTATCTGTCGAACATATTTTGTTTGCCATACTGCATGACAGTACCGGGGTTGAAATAATCGAGGGTTGCGGAGGAAATGCCAAGGCTCTTATTTCATCTATTGAAAAATTTTTCGATGAGCAGTTAGAGCAGCTTCCTGAAGATCGCGTTTATGTTCTTCAGCAGACCATTGCCTTTCAGCGCGTCATTCAAAGGGCAGTAAATCATGTCCGCTCTGCTGAAAAGCAGGAGGTTGAAGTAAACGATATCATAGCTTCCATTTTCCTCGAAAAAGACTCTTTCGCCACTTTTTTCCTTCATGAGCAGGGTATCAGCAGGCTCGATATCCTAAGCTATATTTCTCATGATGCATCCAGTCCTTTGCTATTTCAGGATTCAGCCGGAAAAACAAAGACCGGCTTATCTGAAAAACCCCGAAAAACAGATCCTCTTGAGCTTTTTACACTGAATCTTACTGAGCATGCTGCCCAGGGCAAGATAGACCCTCTCATCGGAAGGGAATCCGAAATAGAAAGAACTATCCAGATACTTTGCCGCAGGAGAAAGAATAATCCTGTGTATGTAGGAGATCCGGGTGTTGGAAAAACGGCAATGGCGGAGGGATTTGCATTAAAGATTTATCAGGGTTCGGTTCCTGAACCGGTAAAAGGACTAAGGGTTTACAGTCTTGATATGGGCTCTCTTCTGGCAGGAACAAGGTTCAGGGGAGATTTCGAACAAAGGCTTAAAGGAGTCATAGATTCTCTTAAGAATAAGAAAAATACTGTTCTTTTTATTGATGAGATACACACGATAGTAGGAGCCGGAGCTACAAGCGGAGGCTCCATGGATGCATCAAACATATTAAAGCCTGCTCTTGCAAGCGGAGATTTACGTTGCATAGGCTCAACAACTTACGAAGAATACAAGAATCATTTTCAGAAAGACAGGGCCTTGTCCAGGAGGTTCGAAAAAATCGATATTCTGGAGCCGTCGGTTTCAGAAACCCTTGATATTTTAAAGGGGCTAAGATCTTACTATGAGGAACACCATGAAATCCTTTATACCGATTCTTCGTTGAAGGCTGCAGCAACTCTATCTGCCAAGCACATAAACGACAGATTCCTTCCTGATAAGGCAATCGATGTCATTGATGAGGCAGGAGCATGGATAAGGCTTTCCTCCGGCTCAAAGAAACGAAAAAAAATACTTCCTTCTGATATTGAAAAAATTGTTGCAAAAATTGCAAGAATCCCAGAGATTAATGTAAGCACATCTGACCGCAGTAGACTTGAAACCCTTGAAGACTGCATGAAACAGGTTGTCTTCGGTCAAGATGATGCAATAAAGGCAATTGTTACTGCCATCAAGAGAGCCAGAGCAGGTCTGGGGGCACCGACCAGGCCTGTTGGCTCTTTTCTTTTCGCAGGACCAACCGGTGTCGGCAAGACAGAGGTGGCAAGACAGGTAGCCGCAGGACTTGGAATATCTTTCATGCGCTACGATATGAGCGAATACATGGAAAAGCACACTGTGGCAAGACTAATAGGGGCTCCCCCCGGTTATATAGGTTTTGACCAGGGAGGTCTCTTAACCGATGACATAAGAAAACACCCGCATGGAGTATTGCTTCTTGATGAAATAGAGAAGGCTCACCCTGACATATTCAATATACTTCTTCAGATATTTGATTATGCTACCCTTACTGACAACAACGGGAAAAAAGCAGATTTCAGAAACATCATCGTCATCATGACATCTAATGCCGGCAGCCGCGAGATGAGCATTCATAACATAGGATTCGGAGATACGAGATCAGGTTCAAAAGGGAAGGGTCTGAAGGAAATTGAAAAGTGCTTCAGTCCTGAATTCAGAAACCGCCTTGATTCAATCATTACCTTTAATGCCCTTACAGTCGAAATAATGGAAAAAGTTGTCGACAAATTCATTGCAGAAATAAACGAACAGCTTTCTGCCAGAAAGATCAAGCTGGAGCTGATGCCAAAAGCAAGGCAGTGGCTTGCAAAAAAAGGATATGATCCTCAGTACGGAGCAAGGCCATTGTCAAGGCTTATTCAAAGCGAAATAAAGGATATGCTTTCTGACCGGATTCTTTTTGGGGGCCTTGAAAAAGGTGCTTCTGTTCAGGTTGATCTGAACGGCGAGAAGCTTACCTTCGATACTGATTAAACAATCAGACAATGCCGGTATTCTACTTGTCGGAGAAGATTTATTTTCCTCCTCCCGAGTTGTCCAGAAAAGACGGACTTCTTGCAATAGGCGGTGATCTTTGTACAGAGAGGCTTATTCTTGCCTATCAAAATGGCATATTTCCATGGTATTCAAAAGAATATCCCATTCTTTGGTGGTCTCCTGACCCAAGGCTTGTGCTTTATCCAGATGAGCTGCATGTATCAGGGAGCCTTGAAAAAATCCTTAAACAGGGAAGGTTTTCAGTAACATTTGACCAGAATTTTTACAAAATCATCACCGAATGCTCGTTTACAAAAAGAAAAAACCAGGAAGGCACCTGGATAACTCAGGACATGTTAGATGCATATTGTCTTCTTCATGAAGAAGGATTTGCCCATTCGGTTGAAGTCTGGAAAAATGAAGAGATTGTAGGAGGTCTTTACGGGGTATCATTAGGAAAATGCTTTTTTGGAGAGTCCATGTTTTCCAGGAAAAGCAATGCATCGAAAGTCGGATTTGCAACCCTTGTATCTGTCCTTAATAAATGGGCTTTTAGTCTTATTGACTGTCAGGTGACAACTCGACATCTAGTAAGCTTTGGAGCAAGGGAAATTTCCAGAAGGCAATTTATCGTAGAATTAAGACAGGCTTTGCAGTCACCCACACTAAGAGGAAAATGGAAAATGCCGTCTCTTTAATCTAATAAAAGGAGGATTATTATGGAAACCAGTTGTCTTTTCTGCAACATCGCCAATGAAAAAATGTCCACTGAACTGCTTTACAAGGATAAAAACCTGGTGGTCTTCAAGGACATAAAGCCACATGCGCCTGTTCATCTTCTGATAGTTCCAAAAAAACACATACGCAGTGTCAATGATCTTACTGAAGAAGAAAAACCTGTTTTGTCAGAGATGATAATGATAAGCAAAAAAATGGCCATGGAATTTGGCGTCAGGGATTCCGGATATAAACTCCTTTTCAACGTTGAAAAAGGGGGTGGTCAGGTAATTTTTCATCTCCACATGCATTTAATGGGCGGATGGGTATAAAGGTTTTTTAATGAAAAGAGTTGTAATAATCCCGTCAAGGTATGGATCAACCCGGTTTGAGGGTAAACCTCTTGCCCTCATCTCCGGAAAACCTATGATTCAATGTGTTTACGAAAGAGCTTCTGGCTCTGATGCAGTGGACCAGGTTGTTGTGGCAACAGATGATGAGAGGATATTTTCTGCTGTCGTTGATTTTGGAGGCTCTGCTGTTATGACTTCCTCTGAAAACAGGACAGGCACAGACAGGGCAGCAGAGGCTGCAAAAAAACTTGACCTTGCTGATGATGATATTGTGGTTAACATCCAGGGAGATCAACCGCTCATCCATCCAGCCTGTATCCATGAGGTTATAACCCCTGTCATGGAAAATCCAGATATTTTCATGAGTACCCTTGCCTACAAGATCACTGACCTACAGGAGATAACAAATCCCAAGGATGTAAAAGTGACTTTCGATACAAGAGGGGATGCACTCTATTTTTCAAGATCACCCATTCCTTTCGGAAGAGATTTATCAGCGGTTTTTGACACTTTCAAACATCTCGGAATATATGCCTACAGAAACAGATATTTGAAAATTTTCAGCGGTCTTCCGGACGGCATTCTTGAGAATATAGAAAAGCTAGAACAACTCCGTGCCCTTGAGCATGGTTATAAAATACGGGTAATCATAAGTGTCCATGATTCTCCGGAAGTTGATATTCCTGAAGATATAATTCGGATTCAGACAAGTTTACAATATTAGTTTTTCATGGTTCTTAGCTTTGCAAGCTCCCATATATAATCATAGATGTGAAGACCCTTGCTTGAAGCGATTATCTGACCATCTTCAACCCCTATTTCAGCAGCCATGTACTCCTTGAGAAGCTGAATTGCGCCGAGGTTGGCAGGAAATCCGTTCCACAGGTCCCAGGATCTGAAATAAACCACGAAATGAAGTTTTCCGTAGCGGATTCTTGTATCTATTCCCCGAAGGCATGGCGGGTCTTTCAGATGCAATGCTTCGGGATTTCCTACTGTCATGTACGCCTGATTGGTTCCATGACCATCTTCCTTATACATCCTTATGACTTCTGCAATCTGTTTTTCAAGGTATTCCCCGTAAGTATAATCCTCGTTTGGTTTCTTGGCTGAAGTCATTAAGTAAGGCAGATAATCTTCTATATAGCCTTCTGCTACAGGATTGGGAATTCCAAGAGCAGGTGGAATATCAGGTATCAGAGGTCTGGTTCCGGGATGTTCTATCTGAATTGTTATATAGTCGAATTCGAGTCTTTCCTGGCCTTCAAAACTGCCCCTTTCAATTTTATACCGATATCCCCTTTCCATTATCTGATATACACACTGAAACCAGGCATCAGGAATATCTCTTGCTTCAATAAAAGTTGCTTTCATCTTATATATCCAGAGTTGTTACCTGAAGAGCATTGTTTTGAATAAAATCCCTTCGGGGTTCTACTTCTTCTCCCATAAGAACATTAAAAATCTCATCCGTCTCAAGCAAATCCTCTATTTTTACCTGAAGAAGGGTTCGTTTTTCAGGGTTCATGGTGGTTTCCCAGAGTTGATCAGGATTCATTTCTCCAAGACCTTTATACCGCTGAACACCAAGTCCTTTTTTTCCTTCTTCAATCAAGAAATATAGAAGCTGTTTTTTATTTATTACAACAGTTTCTTCTTTTTCCTTATCTGTATCTAAAATCTTGAAAGGAGGTCTGTCAAAATTTTCTATCTTTTCTCCCAGCAGCAGGATTTTTTGAAACTCTTTTGAATAAACAAGACTTCTGCCCACTTTAACTGATTTGAAGTCTTTTCCGTTTCTTTCTGTCAAAAGTCTTTTTAATTGATCGGCTTCGGGGCTGGATACAGTCATTTCAAATAAATGTTTTTCTTCATTCCACTCAGGATCCGTTACATCGAAACCTTCCTTCATTATAGATTCTCTTAGAAGAGACATCTTATCATGATACTTAAGGAAATATTTATCAGAAAGTCCTGCTTTTATGAGGCATTCAATGATCTCAGAAGGAAAACCCTGTGCATTGAATTTGTTTAGAAGTGTGTAATACTCCGAAAGATTGCTTACAAACAGCAATAATTTCTGTTCCTTGATGATTTTATCTTCCTGAGATGTTTTAACTGTTTTTTTGTTACAGACACGTTTTAAAACATGCTCGTCAAAAGACATTTCATCTTTCAGATAAATTGCCTGATTTCCCTTTCCAACCCTGAATAGAGGCGGCTGTGCAATATAAAGATAGCCTTTTTCAATAATTTCTTTCATCTGCCGATAGAAAAAAGTCAGAAGCAGAGTACGTATATGCGATCCATCTACATCAGCATCTGTCATTATTATTACTTTATGATATCTTATCTGGTCTATTTTATAATCTTCTGCTCCAATGCCTGTACCAAGAACTGTTATGATGTTTTTGATTTCTTCGCTTTTTATTATTTTATCGAATCTGGCTTTTTCGACATTAAGAATTTTACCCTTAAGAGGAAGAATAGCTTGAAATTTTCTGTCTCTTCCCTGCTTTGCTGAACCACCTGCTGAGTCACCTTCTACAAGAAAAAGTTCTCTTTGTTCGGGCTCGGAACTCTGACATTCTGCCAACTTTCCAGGCAATGAAGAATCTATCAAAGAACCTTTATTCCTAGCAAGATCTCGTGCTCTCTTGGCTGCTTCTCTGGCTCTTGAGGCTTCTACTGCTTTTTCTATTATTTTTTTTCCAACATATGGATTTTCTTCAAGAAAAGAGTTCAGTTTTTCATTAACCAGAGATTCTACCAGGCCTTTTACTTCGCTGTTTCCAAGCTTTGTTTTAGTCTGTCCTTCAAATTGAGGAGATTTGATACGAACACTAATTATAGCGGTTAAACCCTCTCTTACATCGTCTCCACTTATTTTTGTCTGAAGGTTTTTAGGAATATTTCCGCTGATTGCATACTGATTCAGCGTTCTGGTTAAGGCCGCCTTAAATCCTATAAGATGGGATCCGCCTTCTATTGTATTAATATTATTCGCAAAAGAATACAGTTTTTCATTATATGTATCATTATACTGAACTGCCACCTCAATGCTTACGTCGTTTTTTAGTCCTTCTATGAAAATAGGCTGGTGAAGAGGTATGTTTCTTCTGTTCAGATATTCAACAAACGAAACAAGACCTCCTTTATATTGCAATTCTTTTTTTGTATCAGATCTTTCATCTTCAAAAATTATTTTTATTCCTTTATTCAAAAAAGCCAGTTCTCTCAGCCTGCGAAGCAGAATATCAAATTCAAAAATGGTAATTTCAAAAATTTCTGGATCAGGAATGAAATGAATCCTGGTTCCTCTTTTGTTTGTTTTTCCCCTTATTTGAAGCTCCGAGTTTTTTTTCCCTCTTGAATAAACCTGATAATAAATATTTCCTTCTGAATATATTTCGACTTCTAACATACTGGATAAAGCGTTTACTACAGAAACACCTACTCCGTGAAGACCACCTGATACTTTGTATAAAACATCGTCAAATTTTCCTCCTGCATGCAGCTTTGTCAGAACCACTTCTACAGCAGGAATATTTTCTTTTTTATGAATGCCAACTGGTATCCCTCTTCCATTATCTTCCACACTGACACTGTTATCTGTGTGAATAGTTACTTCTATATGATCACAGTATCCAGCCATTGCCTCGTCAATACTGTTATCTACAACCTCATATACAAGATGATGAAGCCCTTCAATATTTACATTTCCAATATACATTGCAGGCCTCAGGCGCACAGCCTCGAGACCCTCTAATACAGTTATGTTATCTGCTGCGTTGGTCTTATTTTCCATGGTCTTCTTTTTTTAATTCGTATTAATTCATTTTATTTAAAAATTGTCTCTTAGTTTGATTCTTCATTATACTCTCATTGGCATGATGAGATAAATAAAACTGTCGTCCTTTTCCCCTTCTATAAAACAAGGCATTTCATGATCTATTATGCTTAATATTATTTTTTCATCTTCAATTGCATTGAGTGCTTCTATGAAGTATTTCGGGTTAAATACCGCCTCAGTTGGTTTGCCTGTATATTCAATGAACATCTCTTCCTTGGATTCGCCAACTTCCGGACTAGTAGAATGAACAATCAGTCTATTGTCGTTAAAATTGAAAAACACTCCTCTGTATTCTTCTGAAGAAAAAATAGACATGCGTTTAAGCATCATCAAAAAAAGCGAATTATTCAGGATAATCTGGTTGGCTTCCTTTTTTTTTGCGAGAACTGCATCATATTCCGGCAGAAGCCCGTTTAGCAGTTGTATACTAACCGTTTCCTGCTTATTTTTAACAAAAAGTTTGTTTTCCTTCTTTCCTAAAAAAACCAAGTCTTCATCTACTATAATTTTTGAAAGTTCATTAAATCCCTTCTTTTTCACTAAAAAAGATCTGTCAAAGGATATTGAGGACTCGTTTATACATGAAAATTCAACCTTGGCAAGACGATTTCCATCTGTTGATACAGTTCTTAACCAGTTCTTCCCTTCTTTTTGAAATGTCTCCAAACAAACACCTATTACATGTGCGCGCTTCTCATCAACTGATGGTGCCAAAAAGGATGTTTTGTTAATCATTTTTTTTAGATTTTTTGATTCTATTTCTATGAAAGATATTTCAGCTATTTCAGGAATTATGGGAAATAATTCAGGGTTCATACCAACAATGTTATATTGAATATTGTGATTGCTTATTTCTATCCAGTAATTGTCTATTTCTGTCACAAGAATATCTTCTGTTGAAAAATCTCTAACTATTTCAAATAATTTTCTGGCATTTATTACTACTTCGCCTTCTTTTTCGACTTCTGCCGTATAAGAACCAGTAAAACCTGTTTCATAATCAGTAACAAAAACCTTAATTGTGTTTTCAACTGCTTTAATGAGCACACAATTAGTAATGGCATTATTTGTTTTTCTGTTAGTTATTCCCTGAATTTTTACCAGAATATCTAACATAATTGATTTTTTGAGTTTTATTTTCATCATAGGTTGTGCCTTTCTTTTTCAACATAAAAGGACTATATTTAATTCGATATCCATTTCTTTATATGCGGTACAACTTGATTGTTCCACTCAGGAGATATTCTTTTTTTAACGAAAAAACCGTATATGGAATCCACCCAACCTATTATTTTTTCATATAAAAAAATTTTTTCCAGTATTGCTCCTTCTATGTCATCCTTGTTTTCAACCTGGCCGGTTTCAGCAAGCCTGAGATTGCATATATTGAGACTTTCTCCTTTCAGAGTGAATTGCCATTCTTTTTCATCTTCTGAAACCACAACATGTATTTCAGTTACAAAAGCACCTTTCTTAAGTGCTAATAGTCCTTCTTCCAAGCCAGCATCATTTCCTTTTATCGTAATGGTTTCTGTGGCAGAATGAATTGAATTTTCGAGCATTATTCTGTTGCCAAGAGAAAAATTTATCTTTTCTTTTACAGCCTCATCTATTTGTTCAGGTTCATTTTCGATGACATACCAGAACCATGTTAAAAATTCATGACCAACAAATTTATATTTGTTATAAGCAACTGAAATATCTAACACTATACATTACTCCATGAAATATGATGGAACAATTTTTTCAAAAAAATCCTTTTCAGAATTCTTGAGATTCTTGACAGCAGCAGTATATGGGAAGTGTCTGACAAGGTTCAATTTGAATTTTTTTGTAAAAAAATATTCAAATTCTTCGCTTGCAGTTTTCTGTGTTGAAAAAAACCACAGTATCGATTTTTCAAAATTCCAGATAATATCAAAAACATTTGGCGTTGCAGGAATGCGAAGAGAAAGCTGTCCAATAACATCTTCTTTTATCTGTTTTTTTTCGTTTCTAGATAGAAATTCTCTTCCGCTTTCCTCTAATTTTTTGCTTACTTCCTGCCTGTATACTTTGTTCACTATCTTTGAAGGAATCACTTTTTTATCTATTCTAAACGAAAAAATAAAATAAGATCCAATGACAAAATTATTTCCTGTAAAATCAGGTTTGAAATGATCTTCAAAAGAAGTCCAGCCGGAAGATTTTTCAAAATTCTCATTGTCTATTTCAACAATCGCATTCTGTGAAAGAATTTTTGTCATGTTTTCCATGACCGGTTCATCAAAATTACCCACTACATTGTATCTTGTTATAGAAACATTTGAAGAAAGGATTCCCATATCATTCCTTATGAAAAATTATTGTTTCGGATTTTTGATTCTATCTGTTTTGTGTTTTTGTTACAAGACCAATTATAAAAGTCATAATATCTGTGAAAAGAGATTTTTTTATTTCCACCTTTTTATTTATAAAAATATAAAGACAATAATACATTGTTCATTTGTATAAAAACTCATATAATATTTTTGATTTATTGCTTATTCTTCATTGTTTTATTGTTCATAATTATGTTCATATAAAGGCGTTAATCATAGTCTTAAAAAAAACTTGTCAATAACTGGTTTATTATAAACATACGATAAACAGGTTCCAGAAGAAAAAAAATCTTTTTACCATATAAGGTTTTTTAATGAAATTTATAGCTGATTTTCATATACATTCCAGTTTTTCAATGGCAACATCAAAAAATAGTAATCTCGAGAATTTTTATATTGCCGCCCAGTTAAAAGGTATTACAGTTCTTGCAACAGGCGATATCACACATCCTGGCTGGTTTGCAGAAGTCACAGAAAAACTGGAACCTGCTGAACAAGGATTATACAGGCTGAAAAGAGATATAGAAAAAATTTGTGATGAAAAAATTCCTCAATCCTGTCGAAGCAAGGTTCGTTTCATGCTGGTTTCTGAAATAAGCAGTATTTATAAAAAAAAGGAAAAGACAAGAAAAAACCACAATCTCGTCTTTTTACCGGATTTGGCAGTTGCGAAAAAATTCAAAAGAAAACTGGAAAAAAAAGGAAACATAGCTTCTGATGGAAGGCCTATCCTGAGGCTTGATTCAAGGAACCTGCTTGAAATCCTTCTTGAGACAGACGAAGATGCATTTCTTGTTCCTGCACATATATGGACACCATGGTTTTCCTTGTTAGGTTCGAAGTCGGGTTTTGATTCGCTGAAAGACTGTTTCGAAGATATGAGTCATCATGTTTTTGCTGTTGAAACCGGTCTTTCATCTAACCCGGAAATGAACTGGAAGGTATCTTTTCTGGATGATCTTACTCTTATTTCCAATTCAGATGCACATTCACCAGGCAAAATAGGAAGAGAATCCAATATTTTTAATACAGATTTATCCTATTCTTCAATAAAAGCAGCCCTTCAACATAAAAACAATAAAACTTTCCTCGGGACATATGAATTTTATCCTGAAGAAGGAAAATATTATCTTGATGGTCATAAGAAATGCAACGTAAGGCTGAACCCGGAAAAAACCCTGAACTATAGGGGAACATGCCCTGTATGTCAAAAACCACTTTCTGTTGGTGTCTTGAACAGGGTTGAAGAAATTGGTGACAGAAAAAACGGAGAAAAACCAGAAATAACACATCCGTTTCACTCTGTGATACAGTTAGAAGAAATTATTTCAGAAATTTTTCAAACAAAAACCAGAACAAAAAAAGTGATGAAATTGTATGAGTTAGCTCTTGATAAACTAGGACCAGAATTGACGATTTTAAATTCTCTGTCTATCTCTGATATAGAATCAGCAAAAATTCCCATGCTTGGAGAAGCAATAAAAAGGATGCGAGAAGGCAAGCTGTCAATTCAGCCAGGATATGACGGAGAATTTGGTAAGATTCAGATATTTACGGAAAAAGAAAGAAATAAGTTTGATGTCAAAGCTTATTTCTTGCCTGATTCAGAAAAACATGATAGATTAAATCAGTTAAACTGAACCACGGGGCGTGGCGCAGCCTGGTAGCGCACCTGCTTTGGGAGCAGGGAGTCGGAGGTTCAAATCCTCTCGCCCCGACCAGTCTCAAACCTTTCTTGTATGTTGAAGAAGTCATAACGACAACCAATTTTTATAACTATTAAGCCACTAAGTAAAATTGAGAGTACATGATCTCCTTCCATACCGCGGAAGGAGAGTAAAGAAAATTTTGTTTTTATCCATCAATTGTTGGAAACAATTGTTTGGACAAAATGGTTGGAAGGAGATATTATGGCAACGCGGCTGGAAAAAGCGCGTCAGGACCCAGATTCAATGAAAGCAAGAATTCTGTCATCTGCCAGAAAAAAATTTGGAGAATACGGATATGTGGCAACAACAACCCGCATGATAGCAAAAGATGTAGGAATCGATATTTCTACTCTATATTATCACTGGGGGGAAAAACAGGACATGTATGAAGCTGTCATAATGGATGTTACTGATGAAATAAGAATAAAATTTCAAGAAATAGAAAGAAAGGTCACGGGAAAGTCAGTATCAATAAGGCTTGAAATAGCAATTGATGTAATGTGTGATTATCTCTTTACTCATCCTGAAGTATCCAATCTTATTTTGTTTGGATACTTCAACAAGGATAAGCAAGAGGTAACCCTTCATAACAAAATGGCTGAATATGTGTCAGTAATTGCAATTGCAATGGGCTTGGCAGAAGACAAGCAAAACATCACTGTACAGGCAAAAGCAAGGATAATAGCGGTGTGGAATTCTGTTCTCAACTTCATTACAGGAGAGAATTTTTTTAGGCCTATGCTGGATGTTGAAAAAAAGGAATACCTTGCCGTTGTCAAGGAGACACTCAAATTTATCCTTGTGCCTGCTTTTAAAAAATAAAACAGGAGAACCAATTATTTTCTATAAAATGGAGGAAAAGATATGGCTTTAAATCTGGATGCCTTGGGAAAACCCATAGATCCCGTAAGCAAGGATTATACCTGGAAAGATGTTGTTCTCTATGCTTTAGGGGTAGGAGCTGGATATTCCGAACTGGAATACTGTTATGAAAAAAAACTTAAAGTTTTACCCAGTTTTTCAATGTCAGCAATATATGATTTTTTTGCTCAAATAGGAATAACATCGAATGTCAATCTCGCAGGAATCCTTCATGGAGAGCAGCGTCTCATTTTTCACAACCCCATTCCTGCAGAAGGAAAGCTTGTAACCCATGGAAAAATAACCCATTTTTATGATAAGGGGGCAGAAAAAGGCGCTCTTGTAGTAGGTGAAAGCGATACTTATCACTCAAATGGTGAGAAACTCTTTACAAGCATAATAACAATTTTTTCACGACTTGATGGAGGCTTTGGCGGGGAAAATGCACCAAGGGAAGAGATAGTTTTTCCTGACAGAGCACCCGATTTTACGGTTGATGCCCATCCACCAGAAAACCAACCCCTCGTTTACCGTCTTTCAGGAGACATTTTCGACCTTCATGTTGATCCTGATTTTGCAAGGATGGCAGGCTTTGAAAAGCCGATCATGCACGGGCTTTGCACTCATGGTTATGCTTGCAGGGCCCTTATACAAAGTCTTGTTCCAGGAAAGCCGGAAAAAGTCAGGCGAATGGACTGCCGTTTTACCAAAACACTTTACCCTGGTGTTCCAATCAGGACTCTTATCTGGAAAACAGGAGAAGGAAAGGCGCTGTGGCAAACACTGAATGCCGAAACAAATGCAGTTTTAATGGATAAAGGTGTTTTTGAATATGGGGACATTCCTGAAGAAAAAATTCTTTTTGACGGAAGGGTTGCAGTAATTACGGGAGCAGGGGCAGGACTTGGCCGTGTATATGCACTGGAGCTTGCTAAAAGAGGGGCAAAACTCGTCATCAATGATTTTGGCGGCTCCAGGGATGGTTCTGATCAGGGTTCAAGAGCTCCGGCTGATGTTGTAGTTCAGGAAATTAAAGCACTTGGAGGAGAAGCTGTTGCCAATTATGACAATGTTGCAACCGTGGAAGGCGGAAAGTCAATAATAAAGACAGCTCTTGATATCTTTGGGAAAGTTGACATTCTTATAAACAATGCAGGGATTCTTCGCGATAAAAGCATTCTCAAGATGACTCCCGAAACCTGGCAGGCAGTAATCGACGTTCATTTGAACGGGGCATATAATGTTACCAGGCCTGCCTTTGAAATTATGAAGAAAAACGGCTATGGCCGGATACTCATGACATCATCAGCAGCAGGACTTTACGGCAATTTCGGTCAGACCAATTACTCTGCTGCCAAGATGGGAGTAGTTGGTCTTATGAACACTCTGAAGTTAGAAGGAGAAAAATATAACATAAAGGTGAATACAATAGCACCCCTTGCTGCCTCCAGGCTCACCGAAGATGTTACTCCGCCGGAACTCTTCAAGAAAATGAAGCCGGAATTTGTTGCACCTCTTGCCTTGTATCTGTGTTCGGAGAAATGCCCAGTAACAGGATACATCTATAATGCAGGCATGGGTTTTTTCAACAGGGCAGCAGTTGTGACAGGCAGTGGTTTAGTTCTTGGAGATGCAAAGAATCCTCCTACTGTTGAAGATATTGCAGATAATTTTGAAGGCATTTCCAATCAGTCTGGTGCAAAAGAATACAGACAGCTAGGCGATCAGGTTGCTGATGCATGGTCAAGCAAATTGTCTCCGAAGAAGGAATCAGCAGATGGTGCTGGAAAAAAAGAATCTCCGGCAACAGAGTTTGAAACCCCTGCAGCAGTATTCGAAGCAATGCCATCTGTATTTAAAGCAGAGGCTTCTGCAGGAATAGAGGCTGTATTTCAGTATACAATTTCTGGAAAGAACGGTGGAAACTGGTTCTGTGCAATAAAGGATAAGGGTTGTAAAATTACTCCCGGTCAGCATGAAAAGCCAACCTGTATTCTCAAGATGGCAGATTCTGATTTTCTCGACATGATGAACGGAAAAATTAAACCCATGATGGCATATACTTCGGGAAAGCTTAAGATAGAAGGCGATATAATGAAGTCTCAGCTAATAGAAAAACTCTTTAAAAAATAACAACACTTATCCGTGTTCAATATGGGGGGAAGAGATATATGATAGGGATTACATCTTATGGCGCTTATATTCCGCGCCTTCGGCTAGACA
Organism: Desulfobacteraceae bacterium; assembly: GCA_037439445.1. Taxonomy (GTDB): domain Bacteria; phylum Desulfobacterota; class Desulfobacteria; order Desulfobacterales; family Desulfatirhabdiaceae; genus JBBIWB01. Next base: position 37,711 of record JBBIWB010000014.1, read on the forward strand.
GGATGGCAATTTTTCAGGCTATGGGCTGGTTTGCGCCGGCCATTGTAATGGTTGCTCAGGGAGAGCGCTCCATGTGCAACTGGGATGAAGATGCAGTAACAATGGCAGTCGAAGCCTGCCGTGACTGTCTGAAGGACAGGGATAAAAAAACCCTCGATGCCCTTTATCTGGCTTCAACCACCTTGCCTTTCAGTGACAGACAGAATGCAGGAATTGTAGCTGCAGCGCTAAACCTGCCCAACAACTCCATGACTCTCGACATGACAGCATCCCAGAAGGCTGGAACCAGTGCATTGATCACGGCTCTTGAAGCGGTAAGGGGCGGAAACAAGAAAAACATCCTGGTTGCTGCTTCGGACAAAAGGGAAACAAAGGCAGCCTATTTTTATGAAATGTGGTTTGGAGACGGGGCTGCAGCAGTAACAGTAGGAAATGACAATGTAATAGCCGAATTCAAGGGATCCTATTCTATATCATGTGATTTTGTTGATCATTACAGAGGGGCGTTCAATACGACAGACTATGTCTGGGAAGAACGCTGGGCGAGGGATGAAGGCTATTCCAAGATAATTCCCGAGGCAGTAAACGGACTCATGAACCAGCTTGGTATTACCATTAAGGATGTTGACCGTCTCGTGTTTCCTTGTGTTTTCAAGGCAGAGCACAAAAACATAGCAAATATTCTGAAGGCATCACCTGAAAAGCTTTGCGATAATCTTCATGAAGTCTGCGGCGAGACAGGAACTGCTCACAGCATATTGATGCTTGTGTCAGCTCTTGAGAATGCAAAACCCGGAGAAAGGATTCTGTTAGCAGGTTTCGGTCAGGGCTGCGATGCTCTCTATTTTGTGGTAACAGAAAAGATCAATCAGATTTCTTCAAGAAGAGGGGTCAAGGGCTCTTTGTCCAATAAAAAAACCATTGATAATTATCTTAAATTCCTCAAGTTCAGAAATTTGATTCAGACAGAAATGGGCATAAGGGCTGAAGCTCCTACCCAGACGGCAATGACTGCTCTTTGGCGTAAAAACAAGATGCTTCTAGGCCTTGTAGGGGGAAAATGCGTGAATTGCGGGTCTGCCCAGTTTCCCAAGATGGATATTTGTGTCAATCCGGCCTGCAATGCCTCGCATACACAGATAGACTATGAATTTTCAGATCAGCCTGCCTTCATAAAGACATTCACTAGCGATCTTCTTGCTGTCTCTGTCGACCCTCCGACTAAATACGGGATGATACAGTTTGAAGCAGGCGGAAGATTCATGGCTGATTTTACTGACTGCGATATGGAAGATTTAATAGTCGGCCTTCCCATGAAGATGATGTTCAGAAAAAGAAGTGAAGACAAGACAAGGGGTTTTGTCAATTATTTCTGGAAGGCAGTTCCTGTTCCAGGTGCCAGGGCTGCAATGAACCGTATAAGTTTCAAGGACAGGGTTGCTATAATCACAGGTGCAGGGTCTGGACTAGGGAAAGCCTATGCCCTGGAGCTTGCAAGGCGGGGGGCAAAAATTGTAGTAAATGATTTCGGGGGCAGCCGCGATGGTTCAGGACCGGGCGCATCAACACCTGCTGATATGGTTGTTCAGGAAATTAAGGCTATTGGCTCTGAAGCTGTTGCTAACTATGATGATGTGTCAACTTCTGATGGAGGAGAAAACATAGTTCAGACTGCCTTGAAATCCTTTGGAAGAGTAGACATACTCATCAATAATGCCGGTATTTTAAGAGACAAGAGTTTTGTCAACATGGAACCTGAAAACTGGAATGCTGTTCTTGCTGTTCATCTGAATGGGGCCTGTAACGTGACAAGACCTGCTTTTCAGGCAATGAAAGAAGCAGGATATGGAAGAATAATTCTGACATCATCAGCAGCAGGGCTTTATGGTAATTTTGGTCAGGCCAATTATTCGTCAGCTAAAATGGCACTGGTGGGATTCATGAATGCCTTGAAACAGGAAGGCATGAAATACAACATAAAGGTAAATACCATTACACCCCTTGCCGCATCCCGTCTTACAGAAGATGTGATGCCCCCTGAAATCTTTGAACGCTCAAAGCCAGAACTTGTGGTTCCCATAGTTTTGTATCTATGCAGTGAAAAATGCGAACAGACCGGTTCTGTCTTCAATGCAGGCATGGGGCATTTCAGCAGGGCAGCAATAAAGACAGGCCAGGGAGTATATCTTGCAGATAGTAGTGGAGATAGTCCGCCGACTCCAGAGCAGATTCATAAGAACTGGGATGCAATCAATTCCATGGACGGGGCAAAAGAAACGGCTAATCTTACGGAATTTTTGATGAACATGATGAATTAATGGAGGAATCCTTCCTATGGCTACAGGAATAAGAGATAAAGTTGCAATTATTGGAATGGGGTGTACCCGCTTTGGAGAGCGCTGGGACAAAGGTGCGGAAGAACTCATGGTCGAAGCATTTGAAGAATGCATCTTAGATGCAGGCATTGAAAAAAATCAGATCAACGCAGCCTGGTATGGTACATGCATTGAAGAAACAAGCGTTGGAAAATGTGCTTTTCCGCTTTCTACAACACTAAGACTTCCCTTTATACCTGTTACAAGGGTTGAAAATTACTGTGCAACTGGAACAGAAGCTTTCAGAGGGGCATGTTATGCAGTTGCATCAGGGGCCTATGACATATGTCTTGCCCTTGGGGTTGAAAAACTTAAAGACAGCGGTTACGGCGGCCTTCCCAACTTCGGCTCAAACGCAGGAACTCTTACCTGGCAGTGGTGGCCAAACCTGACTGCACCAGGCTCTTTTGCCCAGCTTGCAAGTGCTTATGCAGCCAAGCACAAGATCAAAGACATTGATTTAAAAAGAGCCATGGCTCATGTTTCTGTTAAGAGCCATGCAAATGGAGCCCTGAATCCCAAGGCTCATTTAAGAAAGCCGGTCACAGAAGCCCAGGTCATGAACTCACCAATAATAGCGCATCCTTTAGGGTTGTTTGACTGTTGCGGTGTAAGTGACGGATCAGCCTGTGCCATTGTCACAACACCTGAAATTGCAAGTCAGCTCGGGAAGAAGGATTTCATAACAGTAAAGTCCATTCAGCTAGCCCTCAGCAGTGGAGAGGAGGCAGGTTTTAATGAGTGGGACGGGGATCATTTTGCCACCACAAGAATATGCAGTAAAAAAGCCTACCAGGAGGCAGGCATTAAGGATCCAGTAAAAGAAATCAGCATGATGGAGGTTCATGACTGTTTTTCCATTACAGAGCTTGTGACTATGGAGGACCTTCATATTTCTGAAAGGGGCAGGGCTGTTTACGACATCATGGACGGTTTTTATGACAGAGATGGCAAGGTTCCTTGTCAGGTGGACGGAGGTCTCAAGTGTTTCGGACACCCCATTGGGGCTTCAGGGATCAGAATGATCTATGAAATGTATCTTCAGCTTCATGGAAGAGCTGATAAACGACAACTTCCTAACCCCCGATTTGGTCTTACCCACAATCTTGGAGGATTTCCTTTTCAGAATGTGTGCAGCATTACGATTGTCGGCAAATATGAACCATGACTTCATGCCAAGAAGTCCATAAACAAAAAATGTGTTAAGGAGGCTAACTTCAGTGGAGCTTTTGACATATACAGATGAACACAAGGATTTCAGACAGCGGCTTCGGGCATTTCTTGAAACAGAAGTCATTCCTTTTGTAGACGAATGGGAAAAGGATAAGATAATTCCCAAGGAGATATGGAGAAAAACCGGAAAAGAAGGGTTTTTATGTCCATGTGTTTCAAAAGAGTATGGGGGCCTTGGCGGTGACTACAGATATTCTGTAATTGTGGCAGAAGAAATGGCCAGAACCGGCCATACTGGCCTTGCCCTTGGTCTTCACAGCGATGTTGTAGTTCCCTATATAGAATCATTTGGTTCTGATGAGATCAGAAAACAATATCTTCCGGGATGTGTTTCAGGAGATTTCATAACAGCGGTTGCTATGACAGAACCAGGTGCTGGAAGTGATCTTGCCGGCATGAGCACCTCTGCAGAAGAAGATGGAGATGAGATAGTTTTAAATGGCTCCAAAACCTTCATTTCAAACGGGATAAATGCTGATCTCGTGGTTCTTGCTGCAAGGGATTCCGGAATTGAAAACCCTTATCAGGCAATATCCATATATCTTCTGGAAGATGGAACCCCTGGTTTCAAGAGAGGAAGGAGGCTTGAAAAAATGGGCTGGTGGAGCCAGGATACAGCCGAGCTTTTCTTTACTAACTGCAGGATTCCTAAAAAAAATCGTCTTGGAGAAAAAGGCATGGGTTTTCTCATGCTGATGGACAAGCTTCAGCAGGAAAGACTCACCTGCGCAGTTGGTGCTGTTGCTGCTGCAGAATATATTTTGAAATGGATCATGGATTACTGCAGAAAGACAGCCGTTAAGGGGAAACCCCTGTCGAAGTTTCAGGCAACCCAGTTCAGTCTTGTGGAAATGGCAACGGAAGTAAAACTGGGCAGGGTTTTTGTTGATAAATTAGTTCTTGAACACATTGCCCGTAAAAACGTTGTGGTGGAAACATCCATGGCAAAATACTGGACAACTGATATGGTGAACAGGATTGCAGACAGGAGTCTGGATATTTTAGGTAATTATGGTATGCTTGAGAAGTTTCCGATAGCCCGTGCCTGGCGAGATGTACGGGTAATGTCTATTTTTGCAGGAACAAACGAAATAATGAAAAGCATTGCAGCCAAGTTCATGGGTCTGTGAGCCATGTTCTGAATTAAAGAGAGGATCATCGTGTATAAATATTTATTCAGCCCTATTCGTATAAACAGCGTCGAAATCAAGAACAGGATAGCCTACCCATCTCTTGGGCTCCTTTATTCATATGACAGTAAATTAAACGAACGCTATTACAACTATTTTTCTGAAAGGGCAAAAGGAGGAGCAGGACTTGTGACAGTTGGTCCTGTTGGTGTGGATTTTTTGGGATCAGGCCTTCTTGCTCTTTCTTTGGCAAGTGATGACGCCATTGCCTCATTCCGGAAGCTCTCTGACATAATCCACGATGGTGGGGCAAGAGCCTGGGTTCAGCTTTTTCATGCAGGAGCCTATTCCCATCCCATCCTGATAGACGGGAAAGAACCCATTGCCCCTTCTCCCGTATTTTCAAGCTATTCCCGGGTGACTCCACGGGAGATGACTATTGATGATATCCATGAGGTTCAAAACAGCTTCATCAAGGCAGCTCTCCGGGCAAAGCAGGCAGGTTTTGACGGTGTAGAGATAATTGCATCAGCAGGGTATCTAATAACACAGTTCCTGTCTCCTTTAAGGAATTTGAGAACAGATGAATACGGGGGAAGCTTTGAAAATAGGACTCGCTTTCCAAGAGAGCTGATTGAAAAGATGAGGTTTGTGATCGGCAAAGACTATCCTTTAACCATAAGGATGGCCGGAAATGATTTTGTTCCGGGAAGCAACACGGATGCAGAAACAGTTGAGATTGCAAAAGTCTATGAAAGGGCAGGTGTAGATGCCATAAACATTACGGGGGGCTGGCATGAATCGCGTGTTCCTCAGCTTCCGATGGAGCTGCCCCGCTCTGCTTATTCCTATCTTGCTCTTAACATAAAGAAAGCAGTCTCTGTTCCTGTTATGGCTTCTAACAGAATTGCAGATCCAAAAACAGCAGAAAGTATTTTATCAGACGGATATGCTGACATGGTAAATCTTGGAAGAGTTTTGATTGCTGATCCGGAATGGCCACTAAAAGCTTTTGAAGGAAGGTCTGATGAAATAAGGCCATGTGTTGCCTGCTCCCAGGGCTGTACAGATCAGGTATTCAGCGGTCTGCCTGTATTTTGCATAGGAAATCCGAGAGCAGGTTTTGAAGGGGAAAGAAATATTCAAAAAACGCTTTCTCCAAAAGAAGTAATGATTGTCGGCGGAGGGCCCGGAGGGCTCGAGGCGGCAATCACTGCAGCAACAGCAGGGCACAGGGTTGAGCTTTATGAAAAAAGCTCTGACATTGGAGGGCAGCTCTGGATGTCAGGTGCACCTCCTCATAAACGCGAACTCCTTGAATATATACGTTATTATACCGCTATGGTAAGAAAGCTCAATATTAAGCTGCATCTTGACACAACAGCGGATTTAGAGCTGATAAGAAAAAGGAAACCAGATTTTATAATCGTTGCAGAGGGAGCTGAAGCACTCATTCCAAACATTGAAGGCGCTTGTGAGCCAGGAGTGCTTAATGCCTGGGAAGTGCTCCGCAACAACCCGAGGCTTGGGAAAAAGGTTGCGATCATAGGAGGAGGCTCAGTTGGTCTTGAAACAGCTCTCTTTGTTGCAGCCAAAGGGACAATTACCCCTGAAATCCTCTATTTTCTTTTTACCTATGAGGCAGAAAGTATTGACAGGCTAAGAGAGCTCATGTTCAGAGGATCATCTCAGGTAACGGTTTTTGAGATGCTTCCGAAGGCAGGAAAAGATGTTGGAAAATCAACGAGATGGATACTTACGGATAATCTTAAGCGCTTTGGGGTAAAAATAAATACAAGCACAAAAGTGCTTTCAATTCATGACGGAACCATAGTTTGTGAAAAAGAAGGTCAGATAAACGAGAAGAAATTCGATTCCATTATCCTTGCATCAGGCTCTAAGTCCGTCAAGCGTATTTCATCAGAAATAGAATCTCTTGGGATTCCGTATCAAATAATTGGCGACTGTATTAAGCCTGGAAAAATAAATGACGCTGTTCACGGCGGTTTTCTGGCTGCTCAAAAAATCGCTTGAGATTAAAAAAATCTTGAAATTAAAAATATGCCTATCATTGTAAATGACAATGCAAGCTTTATTGCTGTGCCGAAGATAATGCCAAACCAGGCGCCAAAACCAGCTTTTCCCGCTTGGGAGAAATTCCCGTGGGCTGAAAGCTCCCCAATGACAGCCCCCATAAAAGGCCCTGCCAGTATGCCTGGAAATCCGAAAAACATTCCAATCAGGGCACCAAGGGCTGCACCAATTGCAGCCCATTTGCTTGCGCCAAATTTTTTGACTCCAAAATATCCTGTAATAATTTCTATCAGATAAATAAAAACTGTAATAAGAGCCAGAACGACAATTGTTCCAGTTCCAACATAACTGAACCCTTCTGCCCATGCGGCAAGAAACAGGCCAGCAAAAATGATTACTGCACCAGGAAGCCCCGGCAGAACAACACCTGCAAGCCCAACCATTACAAGCACAGCCCCAATAATCAGGAAAAAAGTCGTGTTATCCATTCCCTGTAGCCTCTAAAAACTTCATAGTTTCACCGTGATGTTGTAAAGCTGATCAGCCCTCTGTAAAAGCACAACGACAGAGGCTTTATGGCGGTATCTTATAACGGCCTTGTTAAAGTCTGCAACAGAATTTATTTCTATTTCATCTATCCTTAGGATTATATCTCCTGGTTTAACACCGATCCTGGCAAAATAACTTGATGAGGAAACTTCTGTTATGACGACTCCGCCACGTGCAGAAGCCAGCCAGCCAGAGCGTTTTCTTGCTGAAAGATTTTCTGCCTTCAGCCCAAGAAGTTTAAACGCAAGCTCAGGCGCTCTTTCTTCCGGAAAAATGGCCGATTTTACAGACATGGCAGAGGTTTTCCCGTTTCTCCATATCTGAATGACAGAAGTCTCTCCTGCCGGAATTTCCTTTAAGGCATAAGTGTAATCGGAAACGGACCTGATAGATTTGTTTCCAATTGATAAAAGAATGTCTCCTTGCTGAATTCCTGCGATAGATGCCGGACTTGCGGACTCTACATCCTTTACCACAACTCCTTTTCCACCGGAGTTTTCTGATTCGGGAAGTTTTAGATACCTGGCAAGAGCAGCATCAACATCTTGTACGATAAGCCCTACCCATGCCTGAATGACAGCACCGTGCTGAATCAAATCCGTAATTATTCTTCTTGCCTTGCTTATGGGAATGGCAAATCCTATACCCTGGGCCCTGGCGTAAATTGCTGTATTTATGCCGACAAGTTCTCCGTTGATATTAAGAAGAGGTCCTCCGCTGTTTCCAGGGTTGATGGATGCATCAATTTGAATAAAATCATGAAAAACCCTGTCTTCTGTTCGAAAGCTTCTGTTAAGGGCGCTGATCACCCCTGTAGTGACAGTATTTGAAAAACCGAAAGGATTGCCTATTGCAATAACCGTTTCTCCTATCATGAGGTCATCGCTGTTTCCCATTTCGATGGCAGGAACTGTCTCCTTGATAGTTATTCTTAGAACGGCGAGGTCTGAATCAGGATCAGATCCTATGATCCGGGCTTCATATTCCCTTTCATCTTTGAAAATGACTTTTATTATGCCGGCATTGGCTATTACATGGGCATTTGTAAGAACGTATCCTCTTTTTCCGTCTATTATTACCCCTGATCCGAGGCTTGTTCTTCTTTGGCTTGATTCGAATTCTCGTTCGAAAAAATCCCTGAAAAAATTATCAAAAAACGGATTACCTTCATGGCCGGAAAACGGATTGAGCCGCTGTCTTATCTTTTGCTCCGAGCTGATATTTACAACAGCAGGGCTTACTTTCCTGACAGCCTTTACAACAGGGGTTTCACGAGACAGATTTTCTGCTGAGCAATAAGATGATAAAAAAAGCATAATCACAAAGATAACGATGCTTGATGAGTGTTTCAGGGTTGTCATGTTCAAGAGACTCTGTTTTAAGGTATTGGCAAAATCAAAAGGCCGGTTCCTGTACCTGCCATTTTTGGGGGGTGAATCCAAAAACCAAAGTCATATTACCATGATCCATCCAGGTATTCAATACATCTTGCCGCGCACTTTGCAATGGAATTCGGCTGTTAGTGAAAAAACATTTAGCCCAGTGCGTTATTTCAGTAGGTTTTCAATGATTGAGACAACACCTTGTCCGCCGCCACAGCATGCTGAAAACAGTCCGTATTTGCCGCAAGTGCGGGTAAGTTGCTTCATGGTAAACATTGCGCAGCGGGCTCCGGATGCCCCGTTGGCATGACCGAAGGCAATAGCTCCGCCCAAGGGATTCCATTTGTCCAGATCAACCTTCTCTCCAGTCTGTTTTTCAAGCTCTTTTATGACGGCAAGATTCTGCACTGCAAAAGCTTCGTTGCACTCGATTACATCCATATCGGAAAGTTTCAAACCAGCCCGTTTCAGTGCTATAGGAATGGCGTATGCAGGGGAAACACCCATGATGGATGGATCAATCCCGTATTCTGCACCACAAACCCATCTCGCTATCGGTTTATAACCCCACTCTCTGGCTTTATCCCTTGTCATCATGAGAATGAAAGCCCCGCCGTCATTTAACCCTGATGAATTACCCGCTGTGACTGTGCCGTCCTTTTTGAAGGCTGGCGGCAGCTTCGCAATATTTTCCAGGGTCTCCAGTCTGGGGTGTTCATCCGTATTGAACTCTATCGGAGGTTTTTTCTTTCCTTGATTTACAAGAACCGTAACAATGTCTTCCGCAAAATAGCCTTCATCGATTGCCTTTTTTGCCAGTGTCTGGCTGCGAAAAGCGAATTTGTCTTGTTCCATGCGAGATATACTGTATTTTTCAGCTAAATTCTCTGCCGTAAGTCCCATTTCAAAGGGGGCATATGTACGACGGCCTTCCCTGGATCCTGGCTGTAGCTGATATTCAAAAAGTTTCGGTGGTGAGATACGGTAAGGAGCAGGACTCGAGGAATATTTGAAGGGAAGCTGACTGAAGGATTCCATTCCTCCGGCTATAACACAATCGGCGGCGCCGCAGAGCATTTTCCAGGCCGCATGATTAATACAGTCAATGGCCGATCCGCACTGCATTTCAATGTAAGAAGCTGTTGTGGTTACAGGAAGGCCGGCATCCAGTACAATCCAGCGGGCCGGATTGAGAGCCCTTGACGCATGAAATGCTGTCCCCGCAAAAACGGAGTCTACGATGCCCCGCTCGCAGATTTTAGTTTTCTCAACAAGACCTTTCAAGGCAATGCTGCCCAGCTCCTCTGCCATAAAGTCTTTCAGACTGCCTCCCAAGCGTCCAAAAGCAGTTCGTGCGCCGTCAATGAATACCACTTCTTTTGCTTTCATCCTTCACTCTCCTTCTATAAAAAACACTATTGCACTCTTACTTGTCATCGTACCTGTAAAACCCTTCCCCTGACTTCCGGCCAAGCTTCTTTTCCGCCACCATCTTTCCAAAAAGGGTCGACGGCTTGAAGCGTTCTTCCCCTGTCATCCGATACATGGCTTCAATAGCGTTGGCGCAGACGTCAACTCCGGCTAGATCAATGATCTCGGTAATACCCATTGGCCAGTTGCAGCCCAGCTTCATGGCCAGGTCAATGTCTTCAGCAACTGAATCCCCCCGTTCAATCATATTGGCTGCCTCGTTATAAATCAGGCATAAAAATCTGTTGACAATAAAACCCGGAATATCCTTGACTACAATTGGTGTTTTACCAAAAAGCTTGCAGATATCTGTCGTCCTGTTTGATGTGGCGTTGCTGGTTTCTTTCCCGTGGATGACTTCTACCAGACGCATGACTGGAACGGGGCTGAAGTAGTGGGTGCCGATGACACGCTCAGGATGTTTCGTGACTGCGGCAATGGCAGTGATGCTGAGGGTCGAGGTATTGCTGGCCAGGATAACATCTGCCGGGCACAGAAAATCAAGTTTTTCAAAGAGTTCCTGTTTCAGTTCAAGCTTCTCAAAGACTGCCTCAACAACCATCACTGCGTCCTTGATGGCCTCGGCCATAACCGTTGTTCCCGAAAGGCGTGATAACATCTCATCGTATTGGGTCTGATTCACCCTGCCTTTTTCGATTTTCTTACTTAAAAATCTGCAAATATTGGCAATTCCGCGATCGACAAATCCTTGTTCCGTGTCCACCAAGTTTACCTGAAAACCAGCTTCTACAGCAACTTGGGCAATGCCCGATCCCATAGTACCCGAACCGATGACGGTAATTTTTTCTGTCATAGTAAAATACCTCTCAATTGTGTTATGTCTTAAGTCCGTTAATAAATATCCATAGACCAGACATCAGCCGTCAATGTTGACAGTGCTTCTTCTCTTACGCCATCCGGAATTTTGATATCCTGACTGGAACTGCATCGACAACCGGGAACGGCAAGGATTGAGGCACGATTCATTTATTCATCATGATTTCTTTTTTCTCTTCAAGAAACGCCTTAAAATAGCCTGTGTTGCTTCACTTTCGACCATCCGTATGAATACCCTGCATTCGTCTTCAATATGCTTATTTAAAGTCTCTGGTGGTTTTCGAGCAAGCCGTCTCGTTTCATATACGGATTCAGCAGGAAGTGCCGCCAGTTTCTGAGCAGCTTCCAAAGCAGTTGCGTGGAGTTGATCTATAGGTACTATTGTATTAACAAGGCCATAGGTTAGGGCATCATTTGCCCTTATAATCTTGCCGAGTAAGAATATTTCCATTGCCCTGCAATGGCCTATCAAATCCGGCAGGAGTTGGCTCGATCCAAGTTCAGGTACCAGTCCAAGGTGGGCGAAGGGCGCGGACAAGCGAATATCCTCCGAGGCGAAAACAAGATCGCAGTGTAGCAAAATGGTTAGGCCGATTCCTACGCCTACCCCTTGAACGGCTGCAACCATCGGTTTCCTTAGCGTCTCAAGGCCCTTTAAAAAAAGGCCAACTGGTTCATCCTTAGCCATACTATAATCTTCAAGAAAAAAATTAATGTCGTTCCCTGCACAAAACGCATCACCGTTTGCCTTAATAAGCATACAATGGAGCGAGTCATCACTATCAAGTCGATCAAAAGCGTCAGCAAGGGCACTATACATATCTTTGACCAATGCATTTTTCTTACCAATCCGGTTAAGGGTGATGATCAGAACGCCTTTTTCTGTCTCCATTATTATATTCTCGTCCATCTATGAAACTCCTTCATTCATTGATATTTTTTCCAGTACCCCTGTTGTTACAATGACTTTGTTTCTTAATATAAAAAATTCGAAGGAGGGATAGTCGGTTAGCCCCACTTGATCAGCGGCGTCATAGTCTAATCAAATGCAGTGATTGATTCTTGATGGCGACAAAATCGGCAAAATAGGCGACCACGGGGCTTTCTTGCCAGGGTTCTGCTTTATGCTGCGAAATGGACAGACGAAGCCTTCCGGTCAGCGTAATTTAGCAAGATGCGCCAGGCAAGCCCCGTCATCAGGAAACATCTCAACAAAGTTACTATGGGTATTCGGGGGCAGTCAAGCCAGGGCTTCAATGGTATTAAGCCACGGCACCTCCGATTCTTGGGAAGTTTACTTTGTGATTATATCACTGGTGGAGTTGACCGACTACCACGCTAATCCTTTTACTGCACAAAAAGATTCGTATTGTGAGCCGTCAATTCCATTCTAAGTGTAGCTTGATAGGTAGATCATTAAAGGCTTTCATGATGGCTGTCTCGATTTCCAGCTTATTTATATTTCCTCCCGACTTGAGGGTAACGGTGGCATTAGTTATCCCGCTTTTTTGAGTTTCTGAAGCAAGATTCATAATAGCTCCTTGTCCTGCACACTTTTCAATTTCGTGGCGTATTTTTGCCTGAATTGCTAATTCACGGAGGCTGGGTTTAAAAATTTTGCCGACAGCAGTCGTTGGCAACTCCGATATTTCGAAAATCTTTTTTGGTTTGGCCGGCGGCTCAGCAATACGCGCAATCATATACTTTTCGAACTCGTCTATATCAAGATCTTTTCCAGGTGCCCTGACAACAAAGAGAACAGGGACCTCACCAGCATACTCGTCAGGCATACCAACAGCGGCGCTCATGCTGACCGCTGGATGTGCATTAGCTGTTTCTTCAATAGATGCTGGATCAATATTGTGGCCGCTTCGAATGATGAGGTCTTTTTCGCGACCAGTTAAAAAGAGCCTGTTTTCAGCGTTCATATATCCTAGATCACCGGTTATCAGCCAGCCATCCTTAAAGGCCCCGGCATTATGGCGAGGGTCTTTATACCCGGGAAATACTTGCGGTCCACGAACCAGTACCGATCCGACCTCTCCGACAGCGCATTTCTCGAGTTTTTCTTTTTCCATACCCTGCCTGGCAATCATGATATCCGAAAACGGAGCCCGTATGCCTACTGATCCAAGAATCCTTTCACCTAGATAAGGATTGGACGAAATCATTGCACTCGTTTCAGTCATGCCATATTGTTCAAACATCCGTCGCTTTATTATATTCTCGAAACGTTCCCCGACAGGCACCGGGCAAATGGCGCCGCCCGTAAACCCCATTTTCACCTTAGAAAGATCAGCTTCAGCAACCGGTACTTCTGAAATGCCCACGACCGCTGTCGGCACACCGCCGACGATTGTCGCAGAGTAGCGTTCTGCAATTCGCCAATAGTTACGAACTATCTCCTTGTTCCTCAAACCATAGGGCGACATAATAACGATGTGTGCGGCTGCGCCCAAGCCGGACAGGCATAATGATATTGTTCCGCCGACATGAAACATAGGCAGACAGTCCAAAAGAACATCGGTTTCATCAAGATGCCATAGTTGTGCAAATGACCAGGCTCCATGTATCTGGTTACCGTGAGTGAGCTGAGCGAGTTTGGGAGTCCCTGTTGTGCCGCCGGTATGAAATAATGCGGCTATAGTATCTCTGTTTATCTTGCGGGAAAAAATTAGATGGTCGCAGGGGTATTCAAGGACTTTCTTATCAAAATCTATCATTCGCGGATCAGAATTCGGTTTGCCACCTAGTACTAATATCTTTTTTATTGTGCCTGCCCGGGCTATAACCGGCTGAGCCTTTGCCCAGATGTCTTTATCGACATTTGGTCCTGGGATCACGAGTATTTCCGCATTTTCGGCACGCAACAAATCAACAATTACATCGGGGCTGAGAAGATAGTTGATACTGCTCACAATGGCTGCGGTCTGTGCCCCCCAGACAGTGGCCGGGATTTGATCATAAACAGCGGATAAAATGGCAATAACACTGTCTTGAGTTGAGACTATATCGGATAACATGTTGGCCACACTCGTTATTTCTTGCAACCATTCTAAATTGCTGCGGGTATGCGCCTTATCATCTAATGATCCGGTGGGAAGTACTGTCATCGCCGGTCTGTCTGGAAAAAGAGCGGCATTGGCCTGGAAAAGTTCATATACGCTTTTGGCGGGTACTAACTCGTCATATGGCATTTTCTCTAACGCCTCAATGTCCCTGAGGTCTCTAATCTGCGCTGCATATTTAGTAGTTTTCATATAAATCCCTAATTATCCTATTGCACATATATCAGAAATAACGGACGTGCTGTTTTAAATTAACGGCTGCATACATTATCTTTGTTTCAGAGTGGCTCAGTAGCCTTTATTCTTCAGCGGGTCAGCCCTTGCCGAAGCACAAGGATACTATCAGAGTATTGAACAGAGTGCTGAAAAATTTTATAAGATTATGATTTGAACTGCTTCGTCCCAAGGGCGGAGCAGTTCATTGGCGTCTGAATACTCATCGACCATAAATATTTTGAAATTCATGATTATAAAAATATCAACATATTTTGTAAGTTTAAAACCTGAACACCTGCTACTTCATTTTACAGCCCTTTTCTCCTCCACATTGCGTTTCCACATCCTTTGCCGGAACCAAGGTTGCAGGACCAACCCAGGCATGTTTGAAGTAGGGGTTTTTCTTTACATATTCGAAAGTCCAGACAGGCAGTTGTGCCTGATGGTCACAGGCTCTCATCGTTATCGTCCCGGTCGGTCCTTCCCAACTAAGGCCTTCCCAGGCTTTGATGATATCATTTACTTCGAATGTGCCCGCTTTTTTCACCGCTTCTGCCCAGAACGCTAAAGCAATATATCCCTTACCTTTTAACCATGTTGGGTAACTTCCCATAACCTTGTGATAATCGGCCACAAATTCTTCATTCTTTTTGGTCGGGATGGTAATTTCATAAGATTCAGCCCCCACATAGCCTATCAGTTTTTCATCATCATCGCCGAATGCTTGTACCATCAGTTCATCATTCATGAAGTAACCAAATACTTTTTGATTCATTCCCATCTGTATTGCTTGTTTAAGCATTCCTCTGAGGTCGTTTCCCCAGTTGGGCGTAAAGACAGCATCGGGTTTTGAAGACAGCAATTGACTGATATAAGGTGCAAAGTCTTTAGTCCCTATCGGATGAAAAATTACTGACACAATTTTTGTCTCAGGACTGAGCTGAGCCAATTTTTTCTTGAATGCATCCACCGCTTCGTAACCGAACGAATAGTCCTGCACCATGATACCAATTGATTTATAGCCTTTTTTTGCCATCACAGTTGCCAGCGCATAAGAAGTTATGTCCGTGTTAATATTTGTCCGGAAAAAATTCCTGTTGCACTTTTCGCCAGTCAGGCTGGCAGCATGGGCACCATGACTTATCACCAGAGCATTCATTTCTTCGCCTACCTGAGAAACGGCAGCACCGATGGCACTTCCTGAACCGGTCAGAAAAAACTTTATGCCATCTTTCATGACTGCAGCCTGTGTCTTTCTTGCAGCTATGGCAGGATTGGCTTCTGCATCAATTTGTACGACTTCCAGCTTCTTGCCTAATAAACCACCACTCGCATTGATTTTCTTAACAGCATAGGTTATTCCTTCAGTATACCTATCTGCAACATCTTTGAATGTCCCCGAAAACGGCTCTACGACTCCCAGCTTCACAGTCTCCTCCGCCGCTGCATAAAAAGGCAGTGACAATGACACCATCAATGTCATGCAAAAGAAACATAAACCGCAAACAAGCTTTTTCTTCATAAAACACCTCCCATTGTATTGTTGTTCATTGCTTTCTCACTCATTTTCTGCGCATAAAACCGTGATCAAATATCACGTGCAACGAGGTTTTTCATCATCACAGCAAGGATCAATCCCGATTGTCATACTTCCAGATAATTTTTTCTTACATCCTCGGCCGCCATAAGTTCTTCCGTATTTCCCTCAAAAACAATCTGCCCCTTGCTCATGATATAAAAACGATCCGCAACCTTTATGGCTGCCTTAAAGTTCTGTTCCACCATGAGGACAGCTACACCTGTTTTTCGAACTGACACCAGCATCTCCAGAACTTCTTTGACAATTAAAGGGGCTAGCCCTTCGGTCGGCTCATCGACGAGGATTAGTCTTGGGTTCCCCATGAGCGTCCGCACTAACGTAAGCATCTGCTGCTCACCCCCGGACAGGTAACAGCCCATTTGGTTGCGTCTTTCTTCCAATCTGGGGAAGAGTTTGTATACACGGGCTGTAGTCCAGTTGCTTTCTTCGGCACTGCTGTTTTTCAGGTTTTTGATTCCCATAAGGAGATTTTCATGAACGGTGAGACTGCGGAAAATCCGCCTGTCCTCAGGGACATAGCCTATACCCAAGCGGGCAATTTTATAAGGTTCTTTGCCAACCAGGTTTCCTTCGTCCAAGCGAATGCTTCCTTGCGTAGGTTTCACAATGCCCATGATACTCTTTAAAGTGGTGGACTTGCCCACGCCATTTCTGCCGAGCAGACAGACGAGTTCCCCTTCTCTTAAATCCAGCGAAACGCCATGTAGAACATGGCTTTTACCGTAGTAACTGTGAATGTCTCTAACCTCTAGCATGTTTATTCTTCCCCTAAGTATGCATCTTTTACTAGCTGGTTGTTCCGGATTTCCTCAGGTGTGCCGGAAACGAGAATCGTTCCGTAATGAAGAACGGAAATCGTATCTGCGAGAGAGAAAACAACTTCCATGTCATGCTCGATGATGATCAGTGTGCGACCAGTCGTAACCCTGTCGATCATTCTGATGGCTTGCTCAGTCTCTTCACGAGTCATGCCCGCGGTGGGTTCGTCAAGGAGAATCAATTCCGGCTCTGTCGAAAGGGTAATGCCGATTTCCAGGGCTCGCTGCTGGCCGTAAGACAGGGAACTGGCGGGTTGGTCCTTGGCGCTTGTAAGTCCTACTTCATCGATAATGGACTCCGTCTTTTCGCAGATATTCCTATCATGGTAGGGATTTTTAAAAAAATGATACCGCCTTCCGTAACGGGATCGCACTCCGGAGAGAATGTTGTCGAAGACATTCAATTCCTGAAAAACGTTTGTAATTTGGAACGAACGTGACAGTCCACGGCGGTTCAGAATGTGAGGGGGCTTTCCGCTTATGTCCTGCCCCTTGAAGACAACAGACCCGGACGATGACTTCAATTTGCCGCTGATGATGTTAAACAGAGTCGTCTTACCGGCACCGTTGGGACCTATGACTGCATGACTTTCTTTTTCTCTGACTTTGAAATCGACGCCGGCCAGAACTTTCAGTCCTGAAAAATCCTTGTGAATATTCTGGATGTTAATATAATCGCTCATGATGTCACTACCTCTGCCGTAGAGGCTTTCCCGGCATTATGGTTTTTCTTTACGAAGAACCGCTGCCATATACTCGTAATTATTCCCGACAGACCACCCGGAACATACAGTACCATTATAACAAAGATGAGGCCCATAAACAGCGGCCAGCGAGCCGTGATATCGCTCAGATAGTTTTGGAGAATAATATAAACGAAGGCCCCCAGGATTGGACCCCAATACACCTTCGTTCCGCCTACAAAGACCATGAGCAGAACAGCCGTCGTCATATCGACACTGATAGCCCAAATGGAAACAAACTTAAAATGAAACGCGTAGAAGATGCCTGCAAGCCCGGCCATAGTCCCGGTGAATGTAAAAAGAATAAGACGGCTTATATTTATGTTGTATCCTAAAAACTTCATCCGCTCCTCATTTTCGCGCATCAGCAGAACCGTCTTGCCCATTGCCGTATGTGTAAAATACCAGCAGAAGATAATCGCCGCACCTATGACAATCATGGTCAGGTAATAAAAGTTTGTCAGGCTGGTCATTGAAATAGATGTAAAGCCCAAGTTGAGTTCGGGCCTCATAATAGCCAGTCCGTCATCTCCGCCGGTCACCTCCCGCCACTTGGTGGCAACGGCATAGAAAAGAGAATTGAAGGCCAATGTCAGCAGTGCAAAATAAGATCCTTTATGACGCAGAAGCAGACTGCCGAGTATTATACTGGTAAAAATGGTGGTGACAAGACTGATCAATATGGCATTCCATAGAGAGAGCCCTGGAATATTTACGAGAGCAATGGCTGTCATGAATGCCCCCATTCCAAAAAATACAGCATGGCCAAAAGACAAAAGCCCAGCATAACCTAGAAGAAGATTGTAACTTACTGCATAGAGAGCAAAAATCATGATCTCTGTCAACATGCTCAAATGGTACTTCTTGAGAATGATGGGCATTAAGGCACTTACCAGGAATAACACGCCAATGATGATTAAAGATTTGCTTTTCTGTTTCATTATGATTTCTCGCCGAATAGTCCGGATGGTTTTATTAACAAAACAACGACCATGAGGAGATAAATAAGAGCCATGGACAGCTTCGGGAAAAGGAGAACACCGAAGGAATGAAGTTCACCGATAATTAAAGAGGCAATCATGGCGCCTCCCAAACTCCCGAATCCGCCAACAACAATAACAACGAATGCATCGATCAAAATATCATGAGCCATACCCGGATAAGTTGACAAAAGCGGTCCTGCGACCACACCTGCAAAGCCTGAAAGCGCACTGCCGAAGGCAAAGACTCCCGTGAAGACAAGGGGTATGTTCACCCCCAGAGCATTGGCCATCTCTTTATCATTTACGGATGCCCGAAGGATGATCCCAAGACGGGTTTTGTAAAGAATAAGAGCCATCATGATGCCGACAAAAACTGCACATAAAAAAATGAAAATACGGTATACGGGATAGGTGATGCCAATAATCTGAACCGTGCTTTCCAATACAGGGCCGACTTTTACTGCAAGCGGATAATTGCCCCAGTGCCATTTTACCAGCTCTGTAATGATGTAGGCCAGGCCAAATGTTAAAAGAAGCTCAGGAACGTGACCATAGGCATGAACGCGTCGCAGTAGAAACCACTCTACAAGCGCTCCGATAATAAAAAGCATCAATGGGCACAATATCAGGGCCATCCAAAATTGGCCGCCCATCTGTGTAACGACGGTATAGGAAAAATAAGCGCCCAGCATATACAGAGTGGCATGGGCAAAGTTCAGGACATTCAGCATACCGAATATAAGGGTTAGACCGGCCGAAACGAGAAAAAGAAGTCCGGCGTAGGCAAGTCCGTGTAGAATAAAAACGGGAATGTCACTCATGACTTTTCCTTTCTGCTGCGGTCAATTTCCTTAAACAAGACAAGGACGTCTTTTCTCATCCATAGAGGCGTGACCGCATTATTGTTTTTTCATTTGTCGCCGCTATTGAAAATAACCATGAAGCATTTGGCTGCCTTATCCCCCACTGACTCTCCAAAATGAGGAGTGCTGGAATCAAAGTAAATGCAGTCACCCTCTTCGGCTATTAACTCATCATTGCCATGGCGAAATTTCATCGTTCCTTCTAAAACGAATAGTATTTCCTGGCCTTCATGCTGATAACGCATTCGCTTCTTTGGATTCATCGGAAGCGTCAGAATAAAGGGCTCCATCATCTTGTTATTGAATTTATAGGCAAGAGCTTCATAAGAATATTCAGAACTTGATCCCCTCCTTTCGACAAGTGATCGTTCATCTTTTTTAATAACACAGATGGTTGAGGCCGGAGCTTCTTCTCCCAGGAGACTCGAAATAGTGACACCAAGGGCCCGGGCAATATTCCCGAGCGTAGAGACAGGTGGCGCCTTTGGTGATTTTTCCACCTTAGATAAATATCCTTTTGTGAAACCTGTCTCGGTTGCTAGGTTCTCAAGAGAGACTCTTTTTTGATTTCTTAATGACCTTATTCGTTTGCCGATTTCAGCTTCTATAATTACTGATTTTTCTTTCATATCTGATAATATCTATTTCTTTCTGACAAATTTCACACGACTTGGTAATATGATCGAAATATCCATACTACACGGCCATTATCTCTATTAGGAAACTTTTATTTCATATTAGGAAACCATTGTCAATTATTTTTTAACTAAGGGGTTTTTTTTAGAACTGCCTTACAGCATGGGTTTCTAGGGGGAGGTTTTCTACTGAGGAGTAAATTTATAAGAAAAGCGCAAATAAACAGATAAAAACCTGTTGAATGCTTC
>JBBIWB010000015.1:0-57650 GCA_037439445.1 Desulfobacteraceae bacterium
GCCGTCAACAGTAAACAGCATTTGCAACAAACACAGAAAAAATAATGATTTCATCTTGATATAAAAACTTAGTGTGATAGTTTAAATCAGAATCGTGAACATTTTTAATATTTCATAAACGCACAGGATTTTATGAACAAGCAATTAGATAAAACAGATTATAAAATGATTTTTGCACTTACTCTGGTTCATTTTACAGGAGATTTTTACAGCTCTTTTATCAATCCCTTGATACCGGTTTTTGTGAGTCACTTCTCCCTTACACTTACAGAGGTGGGTTTTCTGGTCGGGATCAGCAGGTTTCTGTCCTTTGTAGTTCAGCCTCCTGTAGGTTATCTTGCGGATCATTATAAAACAAGAATCTTCATTCTTGGAGGCCCATTTCTTGTAATTACAATGATCTCACTTGTTGGAATCGCTCCGACATTTTTTGCCCTGGCTATAATGGTTGCTGTCGGCTCCATAGGTTCGTCCATGTTTCATCCGACAGTAGCAGGCATGATATCCAGATATTCAGGCCGCAATACCGGTTTTTCCATCTCGCTCTTTAATATGGGAGGAACTCTTGCTTTCGGGGTAGGGCCCTTGTTTATAACCTGGTATGTGGAAACATATGGATTAAGATCCACTCCTGCCACCATGGTTTTGGGGCTTATTGCGATGATCTATCTTTATTTCATAGTACCTCTTCCTGAATGTGAAGGACTGAAAGATTTCGGACTTATCGGTTCCATAAAAGAGGTTTTTGGTGCAGTCTGGAAGCCTATTGTTGTGATCTGGCTCATCATGACATCGAGGGCTTTTGTAAGCCAGTCTCTTTTAACATATCTTCCTGTGCATTATTCAAGAAACGGATACTCTCTTGTATCTATAGGAGTTGTCATAGCCCTTTTCACAATTGCCGGAGCCATAAGCGGTCTCATGGCAGGCCACCTTTCAGATCGTTTCGGATTCAAGCCGGTTTTTTACGGAGCTCATTTTCTTACCACTCCGGCTGTATTCATCATGCTCAACATGCCAGGAAACTGGCTATATCTGAATGCATTCATTACAGGAGCTTTTGCGCTGGCAACTCTTCCTCTTGGGGTAGCCCTTGCTCAGAAACTGGCACCTAAAGGCAAATCCATGGCATCAAGCCTCATGATGGGACTTGCCCTTGGAATGGGCGGAGTATTAACCCCAATAACCGGAAAATTTGCTGATATGTTTTCAATTCAGCCAGTGCTGAATTTTGTTGCAGTGGTTCCGGTGCTGGCTATGGGGCTAATATATCTTCTGCCCTCAGAAGAAACTTGAAAAAGCAAATGTGTTTTGTTATTTGTATTTACGAAGCCTTCTGAATTTTGATTATTTACGTGTTCATCAAAAAATCATTCGTAAAAAGGTGTTCCGATTATCACCGAGGTGAAGTGCCGCAATGGACTGCAGCATCTTTTTTTATTTTTGAAATGACTTCTTTTTTCTGAAAAGAGTATTTATGAAACCTTCAGACAAGCTAGGCATCAGCCACTACATTACAATAACAATAGCTTTGATGGTTATCGTGTTTACTTTTTTCTTGATCATAGTAGGTGAAAAAGGAATTTCTGACCTTAAACGTTCTCAAAATGAAAAAGAGTCCATGGTGCAAGCCAATGCAGCATTAAAACGTAAAAATGCTGATATCCTGCATGAAATTGAACGCTTAAAAAATGACCCCTGGTATGTTGAAGTAATAGCGCGACATGAACTCGGACTGATCGGTAAAAACGAAATTGTGATCATAATGAATGATGTTGCATCAGGCACTGAAAAAAAATAGAGGTGCCTCTGATAGAGTGTCTCTGCCCTGAGTAATTAGCCCTTCTGCCAAACAGTCTTCAGCTCAGCATTTTTCCCATCTCTTATGAACAAAAACCTTTCACTGATTTTTATTCATTAGTTATATTTTAACATATTTTTTCTTGACCAATCATTTATATTTGAGCTAAGGAGATAGGCACAGTTTTTCTGTAAAATCATTCTCTGAGATTCTTTGTTCAAACCTTTGATATAAACTAACTAAAGAAGTCTGGAGGGCCTAAATGCATTTAAAGTCCAAGATTGAGGCAGGTAAATTTGTTGTCCTGGCAGAGATGGAACCTCCCAAAGGATCAGACATCTCCCTGATGCTTAAACATGCCAGGCGAGTAAAAGAGCAGGTTGATGCTTTCCTGATTCCTGAAATGAGTAATGCCGTGATGAGAATGAGTGCTCTTGGAGGGGCTATATCCCTTCAGCAGGCTGGCATGGAAACCATAATGCAGATATGCTGCAGGGACCGTAACCGTCTTGCCATTCAAGCCGATCTTCTGGCAGCTTCAGCCTGTGGAATTTCCTCTGTCATGGCAGTCAACGGAGAAGATCCGAAATTTGGGGATCATCATCAAACCAAGGCTGTTTACGACATAACCTTGTTCGAACTGCTTGGTGTCCTGCAAAAACTTCAAGGCGGCAAAGACATGGCAGGGATTGATTTGAACAGCTCTCCTAAATTCATAGTTGGCTCAACTGTCAAAGCTGAAACCAAAGGAGAGAGTCTTGAAAATGAAATAGCTGTTCTCAAACAAAAAAGCGATTTAGGAGTAAGTTTTTTTATTACCCCCCCCCTGTTTGACCTGAGTGCAATCGGTCCTTTTCTGAACAGGATAGACAGAAAAAAAACTGCTGTAATCCCCACAGTCCTTCTTCTCAAATCTGTAGGTATGGCAAGGTATATGGCAAGAAATGTAGAACATGTTTATATTCCGGATTCTTTGATTGCTAGAATCCAGAAAGCCCCTGACAAGGTCAGAGAATGCATCCTGATTGCAGCGGAAATGATAGCTCTTCTGAAATCGGAGGGATTCAGCGGTGTCATGGTGTCTACAATAGGCTGGGAAGACAAGCTGCCTGATATTTTCGAACTACTGTAAAAAAAACACGGATTAAGGAAATCTTTATGGAAAAACAAACTGAACCTCTTTCCCATAAGAATGAAAATGGTGACAAATCTCAGAAAGATATAATCGGTTCGGTCATGGTTGTTGGGGCGGGCATTGCAGGAATGCAGTCTGCACTGGATCTGGCAAACTCCGGCTATTATGTCTATCTTGTAGAGGAATCCGCAGCAGTTGGCGGCATGATGTCCCAGATTGACAAGACATTTCCAACCAACGACTGCGCTATGTGAGTGATCTCACCTAAACTGGTCGAGGTCGGCCGGCATCTTAACATTGAATTGTTGACAAAAACCGAACTTCTGGACTTGACTGGGGATCCTGGAAACTTTACAGCCAGGATAAGGCAAGAACCCAGGTACATAGATCTTTCCAAGTGTACAAGCTGCGGGGAATGTGCCAAGGTTTGCCCGATAAGTCTTCCAGACGAATACAACAAGACTCTTTCTTCAAGGAAGGCGGCTTTCAAACAATATGCCCAGGCAATTCCTGGTGCTTATGCCATAACCAAAAAAGGGACCGCACCGTGCAAGGCCACCTGTCCGGCTCATGTGAGCGTACAGGGGTTTATTGCTCTTACAGGTGCAGGCAAATACAGAGAGGCTCTGGAGCTTTTCAAGCAGGAACATCCTTTTCCAGGCATATGCGGAAGAGTCTGCCATCATCCATGTGAAGGAATATGTACAAGACAGAAAGTAGATGAGTCATTGAGCATTCAATATCTTCACCGTTTTCTTGCTGATGAAGACCTGAAAAGCGGATCATATTTTGTTCCAAAAACAAATGAGAAGAAAAATGAAAAAATAGCCGTAGTAGGTGCAGGACCTGCAGGGCTCACCGCGGCATATTATCTTGCAATAGAAGGCTATAGTGTCAAGGTTTTTGAAAAACTTCCTGTACTTGGAGGAATGCTGACAGTAGGAATTCCGTCATACAGACTTCCAAGAGACATTATTGAATCTGAAATCCAGGTCATAAAAGACCTTGGAGTTGAATTCAAGACAGGCGTTGAGATAGGCAAAGACTTTACCATCGGCCAGCTCCGTCAAGAAGGCTTCAAGGCATTCTTTGTTGCAATAGGGGCTCATGAGTGCAAAAGACTCGGAATCGAAGGAGAAGATTTGAAAGGGGTATATCCCGGGGTGGAGTTTCTAAGAGAGGTTAACCTGGGAAACCGTATGAATCTAGGAGACAGGGTTGCTGTTGTTGGCGGTGGAAATGTTGCCATGGATTCAGTTAGGACTGCACTCAGGACAGGCTCTAAAAAACCCTTCATAATTTACAGAAGAAGCATTGATGAGATGCCTGCAAATGAAGTTGAGATAGAGGAATGCGAAGATGAAGGCATAGAGATAATGACTCTTACACACCCTGTGAGAATAATAGGGGATGGAAAAGGGTGTGTAAAGGCTGTTGAATGTATTAAGATGGCTCTTGGAGAACCTGATGCCAGTGGAAGAAGAAGGCCTGTTCCTGTAAAAGACTCTGAATTTATTATTGAAGTTGATGCAGTCATCCCTGCCATAGGGCAGGAGTCTGACTGGGCATGTCTTACTGATGAATGTGCCTGTACTATAACGAACTGGGGTACTATGGTTGTTGACCCCGTAACCCTTCAATCCAAGGATCCCGATATTTTTTCAGGAGGAGATGCCGTCACAGGCCCTAAAACCGTAGTAGAGGCTATTCAGGCAGGAAAAGAAGCAGCTGTTTCAATTGACCGCTTCATAAATGGCCGCGATCTTAGGGAAGGCCGCGAAAAAGACTGGTCTTTTGTTACAGATGTGCCCCTTGAAGGACATATCAAGTCCCCAAGACAGCCCATGCCCCATCTGCCTTCTGAGACAAGGGTTTCTAATTTTAACGAGGTTCAGACTGGTTATGATGAAGAGAAGGCTTTGCAGGAAGCAGCACGTTGCCTTGCATGTGGAGTATGTTCCGAGTGCTACCAGTGTGTCGAGGCCTGTCTTGCCAATGCTGTGGAACACGATCAGAAGATGACTGTGCGTGATATTAAGGTAGGCTCAGTTATACTTTGTACTGGAAGCCACCCTTTCGATCCTACCCAGTTTCAGCAGTTCTATCACTACGGCAAAAACCCGAATGTGATGACGAGTCTGGAGTTTGAGAGGGTTCTGAGCGCATCAGGGCCGACCATGGGTCATTTAGTCAAACTTTCAGATCACAAGGAGCCAAAAAGCATTGCCTGGATTCAGTGCGTCGGGTCAAGAGATGTCAACCGATGCGGAAACGGATACTGTTCATCAGTATGTTGCATGTATGCAATTAAAGAAGCCTCGATTGCTATAGAACATGCCACAGGGGAACTGGACTGCGCCATTTTCAATATGGACATCAGATCCTTTGGAAAGGATTATGAGAAATATTATAACAGGGCAAAGGATCGTTCCAAGGTCAGGTTTGTAAAATCAAGAGTTCATACCATAGATGAGGTTCCTGAAACAGGACAGCTTGAAATCAGGTATTTGGATGAAGAAGGTTCTGTCCAAAAAGAGACTTTCGATATGATCGTACTCTCTGTTGGGCTTCAGATTCCGAAATCATCAGTCGATCTTGCCAAACGGCTCGAAGTGAATATCGACAAATACAGGTTTGTCTCTACAAAGCCTTTTTCCCCGGTTGAAAGCTCCAGACCCGGAGTTTATGTAGGAGGAGTATTTCAGGGTCCAAAAGACATTCCTTCTTCAGTGATTGAAGCAAGTGCCGCGGCATGTGCAGCAGGTGCCAATCTGTCTCCTGCCAGAAATTCGCTCACAAGATCAGTTGTAATTCCAGAAGAAATGGCAGTTGAAGGACTTTCGCCGAGAGTAGGGGTGTTTGTATGCAACTGCGGAATAAATATCGCAGGAGTGGTTGATGTTAAGGATATCGAGGAGTATTCCAAGACCCTTCCCAACGTCGTTTTTGCCGGAGGAAATCTTTTTTCATGTTCCCAGGACGCTCAGGATGCAATGAAGGAAATAATCCGCGAGCATAATTTAAACCGGGTAGTAGTTGCCTCATGCAGTCCAAAGACCCATGAAGCCATTTTCATGGACACTCTTCAGGCCTGTGGTCTTAATAAGTATTTGTTTGAAATGGCAAACATAAGAAATCAGGATTCATGGATTCATTCAGACAGCCCGTTGCAGGCTACCCAGAAAGCCAGAGAGCTTGTCAGAATGGCGGTTGCCAGAGCAGTAACTCTGAGACCTCTTCATGAAAAACAGATACCTGTTAACAGGCGGGCACTCGTGGTAGGCGGCGGAGTAGCAGGCATGAATGCGAGTCTCGGGCTGGCTGATCAGGGTTTTGAAGTTGTGCTTGTAGAAAAAGAGACTGAACTTGGAGGCATGGCAAGAAATCTTATAAAAACGATAGAAGGGGCTGATGTTGCATCTTATCTTGAAAATTTGATTGAAAAAACAAGGTCTAACCCCAAAATACAGGTTCTTGCCCAGACACTCATAGTAGGTTTTACAGGCTTTAAAGGCAATTTTACAACAGAAGTTCTTGTAGGACCTGGCATGTATGAAAGGAAAATCGATCATGGGGCAGTAATCCTTGCAACAGGTGCAACCGAATACAGGCCCAGGGAATTCGGATATGGGAAAGACCCGAGAGTTATAACCCAGGTAGAGCTTGCATCACGCCTTCACACAAAAGGTGCTGAAGATCTTGATCAGGTTGTAATGATCCAGTGTGTAGGATCTAGAAACGATGAAAATCCCAACTGTTCCAGAATCTGCTGCCAGAATGCAATAAAGAACGCCCTTAACATCATTGCCTTAAATCCTAGTGCAGAAATCTATGTTCTGTACAGAGACATAAGGACATACGGTCTTCTTGAGGATTATTTTACAGAGGCAAGAAAACAGGGAATACTGTTCTTTAGATATACTCCTGAAGACATGCCTGAGGTGGAGTTAACCGAAGGAGGCATTGATGTCACATTCACTGATCATATCTTAAGGCAAAAAGTCAAAGTGAGTGCAGGCCTTTTGGCCCTTAGTGCAGGGATGGTGGCAAGTGACACAGAAGAGCTTTCATCCATCATGAAACTGGCAAGAAACGCAGAAGGCTATTATCTTGAAGCTCATGTGAAACTTAGACCAGTGGACATGTCCACAGAAGGCATATTTATATGCGGAACTGCACACAGCCCGAAACTTCTATCAGAAACCATAGCTCAGTCACTTGCAGCAGCATCTAGAGCAACTACGTTTTTATCAAAGGACAGCCTTACACTTTCTGCAGTTACTGCGGAGGTGAAGGGTGAAATGTGTGCATCCTGTCTGATTTGTGTTAGGTCCTGCCCTTACGGAGTTCCCAGGATAAATGCAGATGGAGTAAGTGAAATAGATGTGGCACTTTGCCATGGATGCGGTATATGTGCATCCGAGTGTCCGGCAAAGGCAATTGAGCTTAACTGGTATGAAGATGAACAACTCATAAGTAAGATAGATGCCCTACTGGAGGGGGTATTATGATGAAAGAGTTTGAACCTGTTATCGTTGCATTTTGCTGCAATTACTGAGGATACACGGCTGCGGACCTGGCAGGTTCGATGCGGCTTAATTACCCCTCAAGCATTAAGGTCATCAGGGTTCCATGCACAGGAAAAGTCGATATCCTTCATATTCTGAGAGCCTTTGAAAAAGGTGCGGACGGGGTGTATGCAGTTGGTTGTATGGAAGGAGACTGCCATTTTAACAGCGGAAACTTCAGGGCAAGAAAAAGGGTTGAACAGGCAAAGAGACTGCTTGATACTGTAGGGGTTGGTGGAGAGCGTGTGCATATGTTCAATCTTTCTTCTGCTGAAGGTCCAAGATTTGCTGAATATGCCCGCGAAATGGATCAGAAGATAAGGGACCTTGGACCTAATCCTATCAAGCTTGCAATGAAAAAGGTGGCTTAGAGATATGTAACCGTTCCAGATTCACATGAAAACTAGATGCAATCTTCAATTGTTGCATTGAAGTTTTTTTACGATATAAGTAAACCTATAAAAATAAGTCGTAACGGATAAGAGAGGTCAAAAAAACAATGATTGTAGCCGATAAAAAACCCATAGAAGAAATCATTCAGCAAGTAGAAGATTTTCGCAGGGTGTTGATTTTGGGATGCAATGAATGCGTTACTGTCTGCGAAGCAGGAGGAAAAAAAGAAGTTGGTATTCTGGCATCAGCTCTTAGAATGTATTTCATCAACAAAGGAAAAGAAATAAAGATAGATGAAATCACCCTTGAACGCCAGTGCGATCACGAGTATCTCGAAGAAATCCGGGATAAAATAGACCTTTATGATGCAGTAGTTTCACTTGCCTGCGGCGTTGGTGTTCAGTTTACTGCAGAAAAATATCTCTCTAAATTTGTTTTTCCTGGGGTCAACACCTGTTTTCTTGGTGTTACAGAATCAAGGGGTCTTTGGACTGAAAGATGCCAGGCATGCGGACAGTGCATCCTTGCCCAGACTGCAGGCATATGTCCTGTGTCGCGCTGTGCCAAGAGGATTTTAAATGGTCCATGCGGTGGTTCATCCAAAGGAAAATGTGAGATCAGCAAAGATCTTGACTGTGCCTGGCAACTCATCGTGGATCGCCTCAAAGCTCTTGACAGGATGGAGGATTACGAAAAACTCTTTTCTATCAAAGACTGGTCCACAGACAGGGCAGGGGGACCCAGAAAAGTTCTCAGGGAGGATGTTCAGATATGACAAAAAAAACACAAAGCAAACTGGAAAAAATCCTTGCAGCAGGGCATCTGGCTGTAACTTCAGAAGTTGGTCCTCCGAGGGGAAGCAACCCTAAACACCTCGAAGAAAAAGGCAATTTTATAAAGGACTATGTGGATGCAGTAAATGTTACTGATAACCAGACTTCTGTAACAAGGCTGTGCAGCCTTGCTGCCTGTATCCGCCTTAAGCTTATGGGGATAGAGCCTGTGCTTCAGATGGTTACAAGGGATCGTAACAGGATAGCTCTGCAAAGCGACATTTTGGGAGCAGCCTCATTCGGGATCAGCAATATGCTTTGCCTTTCAGGCGACCACCAGAGTTTTGGGGACTGTGCAAAAGGCCAGAATGTCCACGACATTGACTCGATGCAGCTCATTCAGACTGTAAGGCTCATGAGAGATGAAGGAAAATTTTTAGGAGGAGGTGACATTGACGGACCTCCTCAGATTTTTGTCGGGGCTGCTGAAAATCCATTTGCAGATCCTTTTGAAATTAGGGTACCAAGACTTGCAAAAAAAATTGCAGCAGGAGCTGAATTTATCCAGACCCAGTGCATTTATAACCTCGAAAAGTTTGAACTCTGGATAAGACAGGCAAGAGACAGGGGACTTACAGAAAAAGTTCACATCCTTGCCGGTGTTACACCGCTGAAATCCGTTGGCATGGCAAGATATATGAAAAATCGTGTTCCAGGAATGGATGTTCCGGATGACATGATAAAACGGCTGGCAGGAACTCCCAAGGAGAAACAGGCTGAAGAAGGCATAACAATATGCATTGAAACAATTGAACGTATCAAGGAAATAAAGGGAGTCCACGGGTTTCATATCATGGCAATTGAATGGGAAGAAAAAGTGCCTGAAATTATTCAAAGGTCAGGTCTTTATCCCAGGCCGTCAATTTAAAGCTGACAAGTCAGTGTTGACAATGTTTAATTTTAATAAGAGAATATAAGGCAAGACTCTAAACAGAAGTGTTTTGGCAAGCATGTCTTTTCGATTTAACTGTAGAACTTTCATGCTAAATATAAAATTGTGAAAGGGTATCTATCATGAGTGAAAAAAAACGAATTCTTATTGTTGATGATGAACCTGATTTTTCTATGATCGTTCAAACGTATCTTGAAAAAGAAGGCTTTGCAACAGAGGTGGCTTATGACGGTGTGGAAGGTCTTGCAAAAGTAAAGGCCAATCCCCCGGATGCAATTGTACTTGATGTCATGATGCCCAAGATGGATGGCTATGAGCTTTGTGCGCTTCTGAAAAAAGACAAGGCATATTCTGATATTCCCATTGTTCTGCTGACTGCTGTAGCCGATCGAGTAACATCTACCAAATATTCCCACTACAATGGAATGAGTACGGAAGCAGATGACTATCTTCCAAAACCGGCTTCAGCAGATGATATAACAGAAAGTGTTAAGCGACTGCTGAATATGAAGTAAAAAGTGGCAGTATGAAAAAAACCGAATTTAATTGGTTGCCTTGAAAATGAAAAATCAGAAATTAAGAAATAAGTAGAAAAGCGGTAAATTCATTCTCATATTTTGGGGTGAAACCATCATGTTGATCCATGACGTTTACCTTGAAAATACAGGGTGCAGAAGGGGCAGGGTTTATCCCTGCCCTAAGACCTGAACCGCGTCAATATCATATCTTATCCATCATGCCTTGACACTTAGTGATCAAAAATCATGCGCACAGAAGCAGAAAAAAACTACCTGATCAGTGCAATAGATGCACTTCAAAGGGAAATGATAGTCATTTCCCCAGAGCGACGCGTTCTTGCTGCCAACCGTTACACAACCCAAACAAGAGGTCAGGACTTCATAGGCAGCATTTGCCATCAAACATTGTTTCAGCTCGACTCTCCATGCAAAGATTGCCCTGTTGACCGTGTTCTTAAAAACGGAAAACCTGTCCTTAAGCATTCTCCGAAAAACCTTCTGGAAATTGAGAGAGTTACCTGTTATCCCATTCATTCAGAGGAAGGAATAGAAGCCCTTGTAATGCTTGACTTTGATCTTCCTCACATAGGTAAACTGGAAGATCAGCTTCGCAGGTCAAATGCATTCCTTAAAAAAATGTTAAACAGCGCAGTCGATGGTGTAATTGCAGCAGACAGGACTGGAAAAATATTTATATTTAATGAATCGGCTGCTGAAGTCAGTGGATACAGTGTTGAAGAAGCGCTTGAAAACCTTTATATTCAAGATATTTACCCCAACAAAGGTGCATGGGATATAATGAAGAAGCTTCGAAGCGATGAATACGGCGGGAAGGGAAAGCTTAAAGAATACCACATAGAATGTCTTGGAAAGAATGGTGAGCTTATTCCTATAAGCCTTTATGCTTCCATTCTTTATGAAAATGACCAGGAAGTTGGATCAATTGGTTTTTTCCATGACTTGCGCAAAAGGCTGCAACTCAAGAAAGAGCTTGAGAAAGCTCAGATTCAGCTTCTTCAAAATGAAAAAATGGCTTCTCTTGGAAAGCTTGCTGCCGGTGTTGCTCATCAGTTGAATAACCCCCTTGGTGGTATCATACTCTATTCCAAACTCCTGTTAGAGGAATATGACATAGATGAGAGTATGAAGGAAGACATCAATAGAATTTTAAAAGACGCTGAACGATGCAGAGACACTGTCAAGGAACTTCTCGTGTTTTCCAGGCAGACAAAACAGGAGAAACAATTTCACGATATAAATAAGGCTGTTTTGAGGACATTGTTCCTGCTTGAAAAACAGGTTTTATTTCAAAATATCACTATAGAAACCCGATTGTCTGACAACATTCCGCTTGTTCAGGTTGACATCCAGCAGATCAACCATCTTTTCATGAACACGATTTTTAATGCTGCCCAGGCAATGGATGGTCATGGCAAGCTTACCATCACAACTTCTGTTTCAGAAGACAGAAATAGAATGATAATAGAAATTTCTGACAATGGTCCGGGAATTCCTGAAGAAATACTTCCCATGGTTTTCGAGCCTTTTTTCACAACCAAAGAAGAAGGAAAGGGGACAGGATTAGGGCTTAGTATTGCTTATGGCATTGTTGCAAATCATTTTGGAAAAATAACCGCCAAAAACAATCCGGACAAGGGTGCGCTTATTACAATAGAGCTTCCTGTGAATTAACTACTTAATGTAGTCTCGTAATGCAGGAGATTTCAAGAAGGTTATGCAGATCCTGATTTTGTCCATTCAAAATGACTGAGAGGCTTCAACCCAGACATCTGAGAAGTTACAATGAGCCGGCCTTTTTTCTTGTTCATGGTGATTCTGTGAAAGCGGAAAACAATAAAGACGTATCCATTCTGATTATTGATGATGAGGAAAATATCAGGGACGGTTCTGAGAGGATTTTGTTGCGGATGGGTTGCATTGTTCATAAGGCTTCTTGTGGAGCTGAAGGTATTGATATCCTTTCTTCTCACGAGATACAAATTGTATTGTTAGATCTTAAGATGCCAGGCATGGATGGAATGGAGGTTCTGGCTCATATTAATAAACTAAACAGCAATATTCTTGTTGTTATATTATCAGGATATGCAACCCTTGATACAGTAATAAATGCCATGAAACAAGGAGCTTATGACTTTATTCCTAAGCCTTTTGAACCAGCGCAGTTAAGGACATCGGTCACCAGTGCTATTGAGGATATACGGCTCAACATTCAGCGTTCTTAATTATGATGATTGCATGTAAGGTTCTAAGCTATGGCAGTATTCGGCAGAATGAAGAGTTAAAATGAGACAGCCTTTTTTTTATAGTTCAGGTGCTACTTTTGAAAACGGAAAACAATAAAGACATATCCATTCTGGTCATAGATGATGAGGAAAGTATCAGAACTGGTTCAGAGAGAATTTTATCACGGATGGGCTACCTTGTCTTCAAGGCTTCTAAGGGTTTAGAAGGTCTTGACATACTTTCTTCTCAAAAAATTGAAATTGTTCTTCTTGACCTTAAGATGCCTGGCATGGACGGAATGGAGGTATTGTCCCTCATACAAAAACTGCATCCCGATATTCTGGTTATAATCATAACAGGATACGCAACGCTCGAGACAGCAATCGATGCCATGAAACAGGGGGCTTATGATTTTATTCCAAAGCCTTTTGAGCCAGATCAGTTGCGAATAGTAGTAAATCGCGCAAGAGAGAAGATACGGCTCAAGGAAGAGACGAAAAAACTGGCTCTGGAGAGGCAAAGAAACCTGGCCGATCTTGGCGCAGAAAAAAGCAGGATAAGAACAATTGTCGAGTCTTTGCCAAACGGTGTCCTGGTAACAAATGTTTCCGGACAGATAGCCCTTATGAACCCTGCTTTTGCGTGGCTGATGGGAATTGAAGAAGACATTAGACCTGGAGAGCCTATTGAAACCTACATAAAAGACAAGGGATTTTGTCAACAGATAAGAGATATTTCTAATGTTGATCAAACAGAAAATCAAACAAATAAGTCTTATGAATTCACAACAAGCAACGAAAAATATCTTATTTCTTCGGGAAGACCGGTCTTAGGAGAAGATGGTGAGTGTTTGGGCGCTGTTGTTAACCTGGTCGATATTACAGCCATGAAGGTTCTGGACAGGCTGAAATCAGAATTTGTTGCAAAAGTATCTCACGAGCTTCGATCTCCATTGTCAACAATTCATGAACAACTTGCTCTTGTCCTTAAAGACATGATGGAAAAAAATTCTTCGAGGGATCAGTATCTGATTACACGTGCCAAGGAAAAGACTCAAGGGCTTATCTCTTTGATAGGTGATCTTCTCGATTTATCCCGCATAGAAGCAGGGAAAGTCTGTATGGACTGCAAGGCAGTGAAACTGGATGAATTGCTAAAAAGCATTGTTGACTTTATGTCAACAAGAGCCAAGGGAAAGGATCAGTTGCTTCAACTGAGCCTTCCAGATGTTTCTCTTCCCCCCATTACAGCCGACCCCATGGCGCTCGAAAGTATTTTCGGAAATCTCATCGCAAATGCCATAAACTACACACCAAATGGCGGCTCTATTACAATAAAGGCAGGTCTTGTAGAAAAAATGGTCAAAATAGATATTGCTGACACTGGCTTTGGAATTGAAGCAGAAGATATCGAAAACATCTTCAAGCGATTTTACAGAGTCAAAAACGAAAAAACCCGCTTTATAACTGGTACTGGCCTTGGGCTTCCAATAGTTAAAGGTCTTCTGGATGAAATAGGCGGAAATATAAAGGTACAAAGCCAGGTCGGCAAAGGATCAACTTTTTCAGTGTTTTTGCCTGTCGGGCGATAATTTTTGAAAAAAATCAATAAAACGGAATGTTGATGAACTTGTAAACATTCATGAAGCACTTTTTTTGCTGCCCCCTCAGATATGAAAATAGACAAGATCGTCATTCCGGGATCGATCCGGAATCCGGACTTTTGTCAAGGTATTCTGGTTACCGCTAAGATTTTCGTCGGAATGATGCTTGTGGTAAGGCGTTTCTGTTTAATTTTTGAGTTTTTACAGGCCCGTCAAAACTTATAAGATGAAACAGAAAAAATAAATTGTGACAAATAGATATGATTTCACCATTCAAACTGAAAAAACAGTCAGCAGTTGATGTAATCCCCTATGTTTTCCTGATCATAGCGCCGCTATGCTGGGCAGGAAATGTTGTTTTGGCGCGTGGTGTGGCTAATATTATAGAGCCGGCAAGCCTTGCTTTCTGGAGGTGGTTGATTGCTTTTTTAATCCTGCTTCCTTTCACGTGGTCAACTGCAAGAAATGACTGGGCAATTGTTGTTTCCAACTGGAAAATCATGGTCATCTTATCAGGGCTTGGCATCACTTTTTTTAATACATTACTCTACAGCGCTGCTCATAGCACAACTGCAATAAATGTTTCACTCATCCAGACGGGAATGCCTGCGATCATAATACTGATAACCATGATAACCTTCCATGAAAAGGTAAGAAAAATTCAGATTGCTGGGGTTGCCTTGTGCATCTCCGGTACATGTCTTGTTGTCTTAAGAGGCGACATATTCACAATTACCAACCTGACTTTTGCAAAAGGTGATATATTGATGGTCCTGGCCGTGATATTATACGCTCTTTACAGTGTTCTTCTTCGGAAGCGTCCCCGGATACATATGCTTAGTTTCCTTGTTTATACTTTTGGCATTGGAGTCCTTGGATTGTTTCCATTGTATTTATGGGATATAGCTGTAAAGGATGCATTTTCGTTTACAGGTGAAGTAGTACTAAGCATACTCTATGTCGCATTATTTCCTTCAATTTTAGCTTTTTTTTGCTGGAATCGTGGGGTTGAGATCATAGGAGCTAATAAGGCAGGGCTTTTTATCAATCTGGTTCCGGTTTTTACTTCCATCATGGCCATTGTCTGGTTGAATGAATCATTGCAGGCTTTTCATGTCGCAGGAATCATTTTGGTTTTCTCAGGGATGATCTTGTTCAACAGATAAACCTATTGAGTGAAAAGAAGCAGTGGATGATTGACTTTTGTTTTTTTCTATTTTACGTAAAGAGAAGATTGAAATTATGATTTTAGAGCTGATTTAAAACTCATCAAAGTTGTCATAACCCCTGAAGCCGGTGCTAAGAGAAAAAAACGAATGCAGATACATGTTTCAGGCTTGTTTTCATGACTCCGATAATGGATTGATCGTAACAAGAATAACGGACATTTGAAATAAGCTGTGTATTTAATAATATGGACTCAGAATCTTTAATAGCATGCCATGATTGCGATCTTCTGCATAGGCTTTCTATTGTTCCTGCAGGGATGTCAGCAAAATGCTGCCGTTGTGGCGCATTGCTTATTAGGCCTAAGGCAGACAGCCTTAACAGGACACTGTCTCTTGCCTTTACTGGTGTCATTTTGCTGTTTCTTGCCAATTCATTTCCTTTGCTTGGATTCGAGCTTCAGGGACAGGTCAGACATGTTCTTCTTTTTACAGGAATCATGAATTTCTACACTTCCGGAATGCATGGGCTGGCTGTCCTGGTTTTATTTACCACTATCATAGTTCCTTTATCTCAGCTCCTTGCACTGATTTATATTCTTCTGCCTTTACGATTCAACCGTCAGATGCCAGGTATCTTCTCGCTTTTTAGATGGATTCAAAACCTTAAGCCATGGAGCATGATGGAAGTCTTCATGGTAGGCATCCTAGTCTCTATAGTTAAACTCTCCAAGACTGCGCAAATCATAACAGATGTTGCTGCTTTCTGTTTTATGGCACTTATTTTTGTTATGGCGGCTTGCCTGGCTTCTCTGGATCCTCATATAGTCTGGGACAACTGGAAGAAAGATAAATGTACCAGCAATCCTTGACAGCCATGAATTCATCTTTGGTGAGTTGTTCTGTATGCCACCTTCTTGTCAAAAAAAATGTTCATTTTCAGACAGCAAGATGCCCAAGGTGCATGGCAATGCTTTATTCCAGAAAACCTGAGAGCATTGCAAAAACCTGGGCACTTATAATTGCTGCTTTCATCTTTTATATCCCTGCAAATATTCTTCCCATTACAAGAGTTACATCCATGGGAAAGGTTCAGAGTGATACCATAATGAGCGGAGTAATATATTTATTCAACGATGGAATGTGGCTGATATCTCTTGTTGTTTTTGTTGCAAGCATCTTTGTTCCGATTACCAAGCTTTTTATAATGACTTTTCTGGTTATTTCTGTACAGAGCAGATCAACCTGGAGGCCTAAAGATCGCACAATACTCTATCGGATTACAGAAACTGTCGGGCGTTGGTCGATGGTTGACATTTTTGTTGTGACCATTCTTGTTGCACTCGTTCAGCTAGGAGCATTGGCAAGCTTTGAAGCCCAGAGCGGAGTAATGTTTTTTGCTGCCGTTGTGGTAATTACGATGCTTGCTGCCAGAAGTTTTGACCCTCGTTTGATATGGGATGCAGAGGAGCCCTGAAATGAATACGCATCATTCTTCAGGAATTGGTGATGTTCAATTTCCGGAACCTGTAATCAATTCCAGAAAACTTCAAATATCCATAGTATGGTTGATTCCTTTGATTGCAGCGTTTATAGGAGGATGGCTCATCTATAGGGCCTTATCCGAAAGAGGACCCGAAATAACCATAACATTCAGGACTGCCGAGGGTCTTGAGGCAGGCAAGACAAAGATAAAATACAAGGAGGTAGAAATAGGGACTGTTACAGAGTTAACTTTTACAGAAGATCATTCCAAGGTTCTGGTTAAGGCTAAATGTGTAAAAGGTTCAGAAACTTTTCTTACCGAAAATACCAGATTCTGGGTGGTAAGGCCAAGGATTGCAGTTCAGGGAGTGTCAGGACTGGGGACCTTGTTCTCCGGAGCATATATAGATGTTGATCCTGGAACACCCGGAAAACCTCAGTATAATTTCATGGGACTTGAGGATCCGCCCCTGATTTCAGCAGTAGATCCTGGCAGACGTTTTCTTCTTAAAGCTGACCGCAGGGGCTCTATTGAAATAGGCTCTCCTGTTTATTATAGGCAGATCGTAGTAGGAAAAGTCATTTCTTTCAGCCTTACTCCAGATGGCTCTAATATCTTTTTCAATGTCTTTATCAATGCGCCTTTTCATCAATATGTTTATAAAAACACCCGGTTCTGGAATACAAGCGGACTTGATCTCAAATTAGATGCAGTGGGTTTCCGCATAATGACAGAATCATTTTTATCCATGCTTGTTGGAGGCATAGCATTCGATATAGTGGATACTTATGAAATTCCCAACGAAGCGCCAGGTGAAGATGAGTCATTTGTCTTGTACTCAAGTCGTGATGAAGCCCAGAAAAAGGAATTTTCTGAAAAAAAACTGTTTCTTCTCAATTTCAATGCATCTGTAAGAGGGCTTTCTCCAGGCGCGCCGGTTGAGTTCAGAGGCATTCAAATAGGAGAAGTCCTGGATTTGAAACTTGAGTATGACAATGCAAATAAGATATTTGAAGTGCCGGTCTTGATAGTGATTGAGCCAGGCAGATTCAACATGAAGAAAGATACAAACTGGAAAGAAAAGCAAAATGTAATCGATTATCTTGTTGAAAAAGGATTACGCGCACAGCTTCTGACAGGAAATTTCGTGACAGGCCAGAAGTTTATATCTCTGGATTTTTTTCCTGAAGCAGCTAAGGCAATGATAACACATGGAGGCGCTTATCCTGTCATACCGACACTTCCGACGCAGATCGAAGAAATCGGTTCAAAGGTGAGCAGGCTGATAACAAAACTTGAAAAGCTTCCTATAGACCAGATCGGTGATGATTTAAGACATGCAATCAAGGGCGTCAGACAAATTGCAAATTCTTCAGAAATCATGGAAGCCATAAATTCTCTTAATTCTGCCATTAGGGAAGTCCAGTTGCTTACAGAACAGCTTCGGACAAAAACAACACATGAAGTAAGTGATGTTATCAAACAGGCTAATCTATCACTAGCTGCATCACAGGCTGTCCTTGAGGCAGATTCTCCAGCACAATACCGATTGAAAGAAATGCTTGACGAAATCACAGATGTTGCCCGCTCCTTGAAGGAACTGGCTGAATATCTTGATAAACATCCTGAATCCATTTTAAGAGGAAAAGGATATGAATGATGATAGCCATAAGATATTACATTAAATTACCGCTGCTTATCTGCGTTCTGGGAGCGTTTCTTTCATCTGGCTGTATGTACAGAAGCCAGACTCCGCAGCTATATACACTAAAGCCTTTAAAGCGCCCTGAGGCAGCATATAATTTTATTTCTAAATTTATGGTTTCGGTTGGTCCTGTAATCATGCCTGATCATCTAAAACGTTCACAGGTGGTTATTAGAACAAGTGAAAATCAGGTTAGTTTTTCAGAGTTTCATAAATGGGCAGGATCTTTGAAAGATGATACAAAACGTGTTCTTGCAG
Organism: Desulfobacteraceae bacterium; assembly: GCA_037439445.1. Taxonomy (GTDB): domain Bacteria; phylum Desulfobacterota; class Desulfobacteria; order Desulfobacterales; family Desulfatirhabdiaceae; genus JBBIWB01. The sequence continues at coordinate 18,603 of JBBIWB010000015.1, forward strand.
AAAATTTAGGCATTCTGCTGGAAGGGGCAGGGGGAACTGTCTCAACCGATGATATTCTTGGGGAGCCTGACTACCGTGTAACTGTAAACATAAACCGGTTTGAAGGCAATCCGGGCGACTTTGTCTTTCTTAATGCGGTCTGGTCGATAAAAGATCAAAAAAACAGGAAAATCATTTACGGGGCAAAGACTGTTTTCAAGCAGAAGGTTCATGGCAATCAACTCCTTGACATGGTAAATGCTCAAAGTCTGTCACTTGAGGCTTTGAGCATTGAAATAGCCGCTGAGATAAAAAAGCTTCACTCGGCAGCCTGAGGTCTGACTTGCCATAAAAATTAAGATTTTAGAGCTTCTTCAGCCTGCAAAGCTGTTTCGTACATATGAGGCGTTATGTTTCGCTTCTTAAGCGCATCCCCCAACTTCAAACGCAAAAAAGCGCTTGTCGTGTAACGGGTAACATTTTCGTAATATCTCTCCACTACATATTTAACCATTTCAGTGTATTCGTCTATAAGATCGGGTCTGATACTGAAATTATCATAGTTAACTACAGTCTTCACCTTTTTTCCTGCTACAATGCATGCGTTTTCAACCTGAGACCTGATCTCATGAATTTTTTCCATGTTATCAACCACAAGACCCTCGAAATTTATAAAAAGCATGTTTTCATCAGGGTTATAATTTATCCTTTCATTAAAAGGAGTTTCAAGCATATCATCCTTTAAACCCATTTTCTGATGTTTAAATATCCTTTCATCCATCAGCTTAAGATCAGGAGAAATTACCGGTCTGAAGTTCATCTGCCCAAGAATGTCTTTTTCCAGATCCATTCCCGGCGCAATTTCTACTAACTCCATCCCTCTTGATGTAAGCCTGAAAACACATCTTTCGGTTATGTACAATACTTTCTGGCCTTTTGCTGCGGCATATTTCCCGCTGAATGTGACATGTTCCACATGATCTACAAATTTCGGCAGCTTCCCTTCTTTTTCGATCTTAAGTTTTCCGTCTGAAATGAATATTTTTAATCCGTTGGCAGTAAAAGTTCCTAGAAAACATACTTTCTTTGCACTTTGACTGATGTTTATAAATCCGCCAGCACCAGAGAGCCTGGTTCCGAACCTGCTTACATTCAGATTCCCTTCCTTGTCAGCCTGAGCCATTCCCAGACATGTTATGTCCAAGCCGCCTCCATCATAGAAATCAAATTGTGCAGGCTGGTCTATCAGAACCCCAACGTTGGTTGCAGCACCAAAATTCAGGCCCCCGGCAGGGATTCCGCCTATAACACCAGGCTCTGCTGTAAGAGTGAGAAGATCAAGAATGTTCTCCTCTGCTGACACACTGGCAACCCCTTCCGGAACCCCTATTCCAAGATTGACTATGTCATTCATGCTAAGTTCAAACGCAGCTCTTCTGGAGATGATTTTTCTTTCATCAAGCTGCATCGGCTTAATTTCTGTTAAAGGTTTTTTTATTTCTGATGTAAAGGCTGGATCATAATCGACTGCAAAGGTCTGACAATGATGTTCGGGTTTTTCGGCAGTCACTACACAATCGACAAGAATTCCTGGAATCTTTATCTCTCTTGATCTGAGATAGCCGCGTTCAGCCAGTCTTTCAACCTGAGCAATAACTATTCCTCCACAGTTCTTTGCGGCCATGGCCATAGGGAGGCTTTCAAGGAAGAGAGCTTCTTTTTCCATTGAAATGTTTCCGTCCATATCCCCGGTAGTACCGCGGATTATGGCTATGTCAATATGCTGGGGTTTGTAGCAGAGATATTCCTTATGATCAAATTCGATCAATTCTACTATTTCTTCTGTGGTAAGAGAATTCAGTTTTCCTCCACCGTTTCTTGGATCCACAAATGTTCCCAATCCAACAGAGGTTATAGTTCTCGGGCGTTTGGCAGCAATGTCTCTGAACATTATAGATATGACCCCCTGGGGGAGATTGTAGGCCATGATCTTGTTTTCTATGGCAAGTTTCTGCAATTTTGGAGCAAGCCCCCAGTGACCTCCTATCACTCGTCTCACAAGTCCTTCATGGGCCAGATGGTTGAGGCCTCTATCTTTCCCGTCGCCCTGGCCTGCTGCGTAAATGAGGGATAAATCACGAGGCTGACCAGTTTTAAGGAAAAGCTTTTCAAGAGCAATTGCAACTCCTTCAGCAAATCCTATTCCTACAAACCCTTCAGTTGCAACAGTATCCCCGGTTTTTATTAGTTCGACAGCCTGCTGCATTGAAACAATCTTTCCTCTTTTCATTCCTGCAGTCATGTCGGATAGGAATGGATGATTTTTTTTCATATTTTACTGCCTTTCATTAATAAAAATTCACTAAAAATCGATTAACGAAGAATCACCCTTTTGATCCAAGCCTTAGCCCTCCATGAATGAAAAAAACATCTCCTGCAAGTGCCTCGTTACGATAGAGCTCTGCAACAAAAGAGGCTACTTCTTCAGGTTCGATCAATCTTCCGATCGGAACGTTTTCTATGATTTTAGATAGAGCCTTCTGGTTCATGTTCTTCACCATATCCGTACCGACGTAACCAGGAGCAATAGCTACGCATCTGATCTGATTAGACAGGCCTCTCCTGAAGAACTCAGCAGTGATCACCTTCGGCATTACACTCATGGCTGCCTTGGTAGAAGCGTAGTTGATCTGCCCTGCTGTTCCAAGAGATCCTGTTGAGCTGACAAGACAGATCAGCCCCCTGCATTTATTGTTTATCATTCTTTCAGTGCACTCCCTGACCGTAAGAAAAACACCTGTAAGATTTATATCAATTACTTTCTGAAACTGATCCAGCGACATTTTTCCAGAGACCTTGCCTGTGTCCCTATCTGTCGCAACCATCAGGCCATCAAGAATAATGCCTGCAAAAGGAGCAACAAGATTGATCCGGCCGAACCTTTCGATTGCTTCATCTGCCAGCCTTGCGCAGTCAGGCTCGTTTGTGACATTGCATATAACTGTGTGGCAATCATCTCCGAAATAGTCTTTGGCAGCATTTAATGCATCAGTTGAAACATCTGCAAGAACGACTTTCCCACCTTCCTTATGCCAGTATTTGGCAAGCGACAGGCCAATTCCGCTCCCGCCTCCTGTTATGACAGCAACAGATTCTTTTACAGTAAGCATTGTAAGTCCCTTTTAAAAAAATATTTTCGATAAATGAAAAAATCTATGCTCTGTGATCACTCCTGCAATTATGCCAGCATCATCGGCGCATGAGCCTCTTCCTTGCTGCCTATATTAAGAGATGCAAGAAAAGGCCCTGGAGGTTCTTTTACAGGTTCATCAGGTCGAAGGGTTGCCAGTTCGTTTAGAGCCTCACGGATTTCTTTGGTGCCTTTTTGAAAAACAGCCAGGATTATTTCATGATCTGTTTTTGCATCTGATAACGGAAAATTACCTTCAGTTTTTTCCAGAAAAGTTGCGACATTGCTTCTGACAGCCATCCAGTTATCATGCCGTGTTTGTGTGGTTAAAATTGTAAGCTCATCAATTTTCTCAAGCAATCTTTTATGGAAACGGTTTTCAGTTATTTTCATTACTGCAGAAATCCAGATGAGAAAAAAAACCACTGAAAGTCCTCCTGCACTCCAGAGAAGAAGTGTTGGGTCAATCCCCCCTGTCAATCCTGATATTATCAGACCACCTGATAACAGCGCAGAGCTTGCAAGGCTGATAAAAAAGCCTCCAAGAATATTTTTCCATCTGTTACGCAGGCGTTTTTTTCGGTAGCTTACCAGGGCTTCAAGCATATGGCTTAGGCGTTCGGAATGTGTTTCAACAAAAGCTGCAAGGTGGTCAAGTCTGCGTCTTGGGGCATCAAGCACCGCCTTTTTCAGATCTTCTCTCTGGTTTTCGAGGTATTTCAAATAGCTTAAATCACCTTCAGCCAGTTTTTTCGAATCCACTGCCCTCATGGAATATGTCAGATGTATCATTGGAATGTCTTTACGACCCGTGATCTGTGACAGATTCCAGCAAAGTGTGCCATATACCCTTAAAAGATCATTAAGGGACGTGCATTCGTCTATTCTGTTCAGCACGAAAAGAACACGGTCTTCGAAAGTCCTGGCAGGCAGAGTATCACGCAGGCTGGTGTGAGCCTCACGCACTGTTCCGGCCTTGTGAGGGTCGAACAGTACAAGGATAAGGTCTGCAATCTGGGCAAAGTCGCCGATTACATCCTGGTAATTATAGCCCCTGTCTCTTTCTGTTATGCTGTCAAGCATGCCAGGGGTGTCTATGATTGCAAGGTTTTTCAGGAAAGGAGAGTTGACTTTCTTGAGGCGGAAGTGGGATATAAACCTCTGTCCGTGTTTTTTCATCGACTCAAATGGAAATGCAGGATCATTCAGTAAAAAATTCCCGTCTCTTTCTTCGGTGACTCTTATTGATCCATAGGTTTCAGATGATTCATCATGAGTGATAATGGTGAAAGAATCGTCTGTGGGCGCCTGGCCAGTCTTCTGAATGTCGCCATCAAGAAATTCATTGATCATGGCTGATTTGCCTGAAGAGTAGTTTCCTAGTATCAGAACCAGTGGTCTCCATTTAATAGCGGCTTCAAGTGGTGCATCGCTGTAATTGTAGCGTATTGCAGCCGGTGTCAGGTGTTTTTCAACCATTGCAAGGAGTTCGTTTTGCAAGGCGCTGATGTAGTTTTCTCTATATATTTGCATAAATTAAGCCTTTAAGCTATTGCCTTCTGATTGGGTCCAGTGGCGGAGTGCATTTAAAAAAACTATATAATGCCGATTTTTCCTATGATTTCTTCTATGAGTATATTAAGCATTGGAGACGATTCATTTGCAACAGAGATTATTTCTTTGAGGCTTGCAGGAATAGGATTTTCAGGATCATTGATATTGGTAATTGTTGAAAGTCCAATGGTTTTCATCCCTGCCTGAGCCGCTGCAATTACTTCCATAACCGTTGAGAACCCTACTGCCGAAGCTCCTATTATCTGTAAAAACCTTGTTTCAGCAGGAGTTTCAAGAGATGGCCCTGTGAGGCCAACATAGACACCGCTTTGAATGCGGATCGAATTAGTCTTTCCTATGGATAAAGCCATATTTATCAGGTCGGGGTCGTATGCATGTGTCATATCAGGAAAACGGTTTCCGGAATCCTGGGGATCGTGGGGGCCTGTAAGAGGATTTCTCCCGGTAAGGTTGATATGGTCTGAGATGACCATGATATCACCTTTTCTGAAAGAAGGATTAAGTCCGCCTGCTGCATTGGATACGATAAATATCTTAACCCCAAGCTCCTTAGCCACTCTTACTGGGAAGGCAACTTCTGCAGGAGAATATCCTTCATAAAGGTGGAGCCTGCCTTTGAAAACCGCAACCTGCCTTTTTTTTAGTTTTCCAATGACAAGTTGTCCAGGGTGGCTCTCTACTGTCGAGACTGGGAAATTAGGAATTTCACTGTATTCAAACCTTATAGCATCAGTAACACCTTCAGCACATCGGCCTAGACCCGTGCCTGTCAAAATGGCGATTTCCGGAGTCTGACTTATTTTTTTTAAAATATGGCTTGCGGCTGCAATTTCATTTTTTTTAGAAGGGTTCACATGAATCTCCACAGTTTCATATGTCATGATTATACTCCAGGGAACATATTTCAGTCAAGAACAGCTAAATGATGTTATTGACTTTTTTTGTCAATTATGAAAGGAAATACATGTCAAAAAATGTAATCGAGCTAAATACTCGATAAGATAAGTTAACAAATAACGTGTTCTTGAAGAATCAGGTAATGTAATGAAACTATATGAGATCAAAGATGCACTTAATGCAGAAGTAATATACGGCAATGATCTTATGGATGTAAATATAGTTGGGGCTGCTGCTGCCGACCTCATGGATGATATTCTGGCTGCAGTTGCCAAAGACGCAGTTCTTCTGACAGGCTTGACAAGTGAGCAGGTACTTCGAACCGCAAAACTTGCAGGAGTTTCTGCTGTTGTGATTGTCAGGGGAAAGAAACCAAGCTTGCAGATGATAGATGCTGCAGGAAAATACGGAATCTCTTTGCTGATTACAGAATACTCGCTTTTTGTTGCTTCCGGCAGACTGTATATAAACGGACTCAGGGGACTGGATGGTTCATGGTGAGACCTGTTGATGAAACAGTCTTGGTGGCTTTTGTATTGTTTTCCCCCTCTAATCTTTAAACATAACTGGAGCCTTTGACATGATTGAAGCAGTATTAATGATGGGTGGTTTAGGAATTGTTATCGGAGCTGGTCTTGCTGTAGCGTCAAAAGTCTTTTATGTATATGTGGATCCGTTGATAGAAGAAATTGAGGCCCAGCTTCCAGGCGCAAACTGTGGAGGATGTGGTTTCGCAGGTTGTGGATCCTATGCAGCGGCAGTGGCAGCAGGGAAGTCTTCTCCGGATTTATGCGTTGCAGGAGGCCAGGAAGTTACAGACTCTATTGCAAGAATCATGGGGGTTTCGGCAGGGGCCAAAGACCCTGTTATTTCAAGACTTGGCTGCACTTTCAGTGTTCAGGAGGCAGATGTCAAGTTTATCTATGAAGGACTTTCAGACTGCAGGGCTGCTTCTTTATTGAGTGGAGGCATGAAGGTCTGCGGCATAGGATGTCTGGGGCTTGGGAGTTGCATTAAGGCTTGCGTTTTCAATGCTCTTGAAATGGGGCCTTCGGGTCTTCCGGTTGTTATAGAAGATAAATGTACCGGCTGCGGGGCCTGTGTGAAAGCTTGTCCCAAGAAGATAATAACCATGTCTTCTCTTACAAGCAAGATTTTGCATGAATACACGACAGAAGACTGCACTACTCCATGTCAGAGGGCATGTCCGGCTGGAATCGATATTCCGGAGTATATCCGTCTTATTTCCATTGGTGATTATCATAAAAGTGTTCAGGTTATCAAAGAAAGAAATCCCTTCCCTACGGTGATTGGAAGAATATGTCCGAGACCCTGCGAAACCGAGTGCAGGAGGCAGTATGTTGATGAACCTGTAGCCATAAACTATTTAAAACGGTTTGTGGCTGATTATGAAAAATCGGTTCAAAGACGCATCAATCCGAAAAAAGCCATTTCTTCTGGTAAAAAAATTGCCGTAATAGGTGGCGGAGTTGAAGGTCTTTCAACCGCCTTTTTTTCAGCTAGACTAGGTCATGATGTAACGATATTTGAAGCCACTTCTAAGCTAGGTGGGCTGCTTCGAACAGCAATTGCTAGAAATCGACTCCCACTTGAAATTCTGGATTGGGATATTGAGGGTATTCTGGAGATAGGAGTCAAGGCCGAGACTTCAATGTCCATGGGTGTTCATTTTACTATAGACTCACTTTTGGCACAAAAATATGAAGCAATTTTTTTGGCAACAGGCGGCTGGGACAGCAGGCTGTCCAGAGGAGCTAACCTTACTGCTGATAAGCCTTTTAAAGGCCTCTTCCTTTTGATCGATTATCTTAGCTATATTCAGCAAGATGACTTAAAGGAGCTCGAATGTCCTGTTGTCTTTGTCGAAGGAGGAGAGATGGTAATCGATTTGGCCTTACAATGTAAAGCCAAAGGGGCCAAAGAGGTTATCTTTATTACAAGAGAAAATGCAAAAATATCGCCTTACGGACTTCAGGAAGAACAGTTAATTGCAAGTGGCATTACCGTTATTTATAATGCAGCAATTACCAAGCTCAAAGGTAAAGGCGCAGCACTTACTGGTCTTGAATATACAGACCTTGCTACAGGAAGAGTAAACGAGCTTGCTTTTGCAAATATAGTAATGGCATCAGGCAGAATTCCAGAGATGATTATTACTTTGAACAATGGTAAGGCAAATGCAACCGGTGTACCAGAGTCAGAGCTTGACTGGATAGCCTTTGAATCTTACAAGAAACCTGATTTCAGGAAAGAAATAGGATTTTTTTCCGAAGGCGATGCATTGTCTGATTTTAATGCAGCCATTAAAGCGATAGGTGCAGGCAGAAGGGCGGCTGCCTCTATGCATAGAGCTATATCAGGCATTAGCTTATCTCTTCAGGATCACGTAGTGACTTCTGAGACCTTCCTTCAGGATGTTGATCATGTAGAAAATGTTGATGTTGTTCCAAGAAAGATAATGCCACTTTGCTGTTTGTCTGACCACACGTTTTGTGAGGAAACTGAAATAGGTTTCAGTGAAGAAATGGCAACTGCTGAAGCCTCAAGATGCCTAAAGTGCGGCCTCATTTGTTATAAGCAGTCATGCAGCACAGCAAAAAATAACTAAATTAAGGTAACTATTCTGGTTTTAGGCTGAAAACAGTCAGAAAAAACTGTTGGCTTTTTCCGCATGGTTGTCAGATAGATGGCGCTCAGTGGGCTCTGAAAGGGCTATCTCTTAAGCCTGGCAACCATGATGTTTTCCTTCAGTCTATCCAACTGAACAGTTTCAAGCAAGGCTTTTAGATGTGAGGCTTTTTGGCAACTGAAGAAGGAGTTGTGGTAAGAGTAGAAGGGCAGAATGCCTGGGTGAGAATCAGGCGAACAAGTGCTTGCAAGCATTGTTCTGCCAGAGGAAGCTGTGCTTCGGCAGGGGGAGTTGATGGGACTGAAATGGAGGCTGAAGCCTATAATCCAGCAAATGCTGCAATAGGAGATCATGTTCTTGTAAGCATAGAAAACTCTGCACTGCTTAAGGCTTCTTTTATTCTCTATGTTTTCCCGATCTTGTGTATGTTGATAGGAGCTTTTGCAGGAAATGCCGCAAGCCAGATTCTTAAATTCGACAGTTCAGCGGTCTCTGCAGTCTTTGCCTTTGTTTTTTTCGGAGCTTCATATTTTTTAGTCCGATATAAAGGAGGCAAGATGGCAAAGGAGAAAAAATACAGGCCAAGAGTCATAAGAATAATAAATCCTTGATTGCATAGTAAAGATACCCCGCCGTATTGATCTTTAAGCACAACACAATTGCGTGCAATACCCTTCTATTAATGGAGTCAGTCCATTTCCTGAAAATTTTTCGTTGACATTTTGATAATTAAAAGGTTATTCTCAAAATTTTTAGGGAGTTTGGAGAAGAGTTTTTCAAATTCCATATTCTTGTCCTTGCTCTGAAGGTTTTGGTCAGGGCTTTATATCCACAAGGGGAGGTTTTATGAGAAGGTATGAAACAGTAGCGATTGTCGATCCGGATGTCTTGGAAAATGAGCGCATTCTTCTTTTCGACAGAATCAAAGAAATCATTTCGCAGAAAAATGGTTCTCTGGTTGAACTTGATGACTGGGGAATTAAAAGACTGGCTTATGAAATCAGGAAAAAGATTAGAGGATATTATATCCGCCTCGATTACTGTGGCACTGGTTTGGTAGTGGATGAACTTGAGAGGTTTTTTCGCATCAACGATCATGTCTTGAAGTTTATGACGATCATGCTGTCTGAAAATGCTGATGTGGAAAAAATCAGGGAAGAAATTGCTGCAGCCAAAACTGCCCCAGTAAAGACTTTAGCAGACGATTTTTCATCTGAGTCGGAACTGCTTTTCGATGAAAACGTCAGTGTAAATTTTGAAGACACCGAGGAGGAATGAGATATGCCTACAAGTACAAATAAACGCAAGACAGTTACCAGAAAAAAAAGAGTTTTTCATCGCCGTAAAATATGCAGGTTCTGTGCGGATACTTCTATTGTAATTGACTATAAAGATTCAAAATCCCTCCGGTATTTTACAACTGAACGTGGAAAAATAATTCCGCGGCGGATTTCAGGCACATGTGCCAAACATCAAAGAATCCTTACCGAGGCCATAAAGAGGGCTAGAACCATTGCTCTTCTGCCTTTTGTCGGTTCTGTAGAATTATAGGATTTTTTCTTGGAATGTGTAGATAAGGGAATATCCAAGTTGTCTTTAACATTAAGCGGTGATGAGTTTAAGAAAATTATACCTGGTGTTGTAATTACCACAATTCTAGTGGGTGCAACTCAGCATGTTCCAATATTCGGATTTATAACCGCCTTGTTTATCCCTCTGCCTGTTTGTTATTATAGGTTGAAACTTGGAAGGAGTCCAGGATGGGTTATTCCTGTTGCTGTTTTTTTCTTCTTTTTGATTCAGGGCAAAGATTTTTCGTTTGATACAGTGCTGTTTGCAGAACTTCTTTTTCTGGGCTTTGTTCTGGGAGAAGCCCTTGAGTTGAATATTTCTATTGAAAAAACAATTCTCTTTCCATGTTTATCTGTAATTGGTTTCGGGGTCGTTGCCATTATTTTTTACAGCTCAACGAGCGGTATGGATTTTGCGGATATAATAAACAATTATGTCAAGCAACATCTTGAACTTACTGTAGAACTGTATTCGAGAATGGATATGCCAAAGGAAGTTCTTGATACGATATCTAGTTCTTTAAGCCGTATTCAGTATGTAATGGTTAGAATCATTCCTGCAATGGTACTTGTTTCAGCCATCTTTGTGACCTGGATCAACCTTCTTGTCATAAAATTTCTTGCAGGCGTAAGAGGCATGAAATATCCTGATTTTGGTGACCTTGCAAAATGGAAGTCTCCTGAATATCTTGTCTGGCTTGTGATTGTATCAGGGGTGTTGTTGATGATCCCCTTTCTTTCTCTTAAAATTATTGGGTTAAACTTAGTGATCGTTCTATTACCGATATATTTTCTACATGGAATTTCAATTATATCCTTTTATTTTGAAAAAAAGAAGGTTCCAAGAATTTTAAGAGGAATGCTTTACAGTCTTGTAGTTTTACAGCAGTTGTTTTCATTGCTTATTATAGGCCTTGGTTTTTTTGATTTATGGGTTGATTTTAGAAAAATTAAAAATAATGAAAAGCTGAACTCTTGACCAATTTACATTCCAAAATTAGAACAAGTGTTGATTTTTTTAAGATGTCATCAACTTTTCATTGTTAATAAATGGAGGATAACATGAAAGTCATTTTAACACAAACAATTGAATCTCTGGGTGTTATCGGCAGTGAAGTGAAAGTTGCCGATGGTTATGCACGCAATTACCTCCTTCCCCAGAAAAAAGCTGTCTTATCCAGTATCCAAAACAGAAAGCTTTTTGAGCAACTGAAAATCAAGGTTGACATTCAGATTGCCAAGGAAAAAGGAATTGCCGAAGAGATGGCCAAAAGGCTAGAAGGAGTGGTTTGCGTCATTGCTGCCAGAGTGATAGATGAAAATCATCTATATGGATCCATTACAATTCGTGATATTGTTGATGCGCTTGCTGCAAAAGAAATTACAATAGAAAAGAAAATGGTTCTCTTGAAAGAACCTATAAAAACTCTGGGCTCATTCAGGATTCCAATCAGAGTATATAAAGGGGTTGAGCCCGAGATTACGGTTGATGTAGTTTCTGAGTAGATCATTAAAGAGTTAGTGAAAACTCCCTCCCATCCTTCCCTCTCATGGAGGGAAGGAACTGGTTATTCCCTATGAAATTCCAGCAAGATCCGTCTCTTCAGCATCTGCCTCCTCATAATCTTGAGGCAGAAGAAGCCATCATAAGCGCTATACTACACGACAACAGTACTCTGAATGACATAATGGAGTTACTGTCTGCTGAGGATTTTTATCGCTCCGCCCACAAGAAAATCTATTCAGCAATCACAGAACTCTTCGGCAAAGGAGAACCAGTCGATATTTTCACCCTCACCAACGCTCTTAAGTCAAGGGGGCAGCTTGAGGAAACTGGCGGGTTCTCAGGGATAGTTCATATAATGGAGTCTGTTCCAATGGCAGTAAACGCCGTTTATTATGCCAGGATTATTCATGATAAGGGTTGCTTGAGAAGGCTAATAGAAAAAGCCAACGACATTGTAAAAAAATGTTTTGAATCCCATGGGGAAGTCGAAGAAGTACTTGATTTTTCTGAAAAGGCAATATTCGAGATTTCAGAAAAAAAAGTAAAACCCGCATTCCATCATATAAGCTCCCTGATTAACACGAACATAGATAAGCTTGAAGCGCGTCACGGGAATAAAACATTGCTTACAGGCGTTCCTACTGGATATACCGGTTTCGATAATATTACCTCGGGATTGCAGCGTTCTGATCTTATCATCATAGCCGCACGTCCTAGTATGGGAAAGACTGCTCTTGCACTGAATATCGTCAGAAATGCAGCAGTTGCCCATAAGGTGCCATGTGCCATTTTTTCCCTTGAAATGTCGAAAGAGCAGCTTTCCATGCGCATGTTGTGTTCAGAAGCAAGGATTGACTCAGCCAGGCTCAGGGATGGTTTTTTATCTGCCGAAGACTGGGACAGGCTTACTCATTCTGCAGGAGTGCTTGCAGAGGCCCCCATATATATAGATGATTCCTCCGACATATCATCCTTGACCATCAGGGCAAAGGCCAGAAGGTTAAAAATGGAAAAAAATCTTGGATTGATCGTAATAGATTACCTTCAGCTTATGAAGAGCTCAATGTCAAATGATCGCCGTGATCTTGAGATTTCTGAGATATCGAGATCCATTAAATCCCTTGCCAGAGAGCTCGATATTCCTATTATAGCCCTGTCCCAGTTAAACAGGAAGCTTGAAGAGCGAAGTGACAAGAGACCTCAGCTTTCTGATTTAAGGGAATCAGGGGCACTTGAACAAGACGCAGATGTTGTAACTTTCATATATCGCGATGAAGTCTATAACAAAGATGAAAATAATCCAAACCGCGGAAAAGCAGAAATCATAGTGGCAAAACATAGAAATGGCCCTACAGGACCTTGCAGTCTGGTTTTTTTAAAATCTTATACCCGTTTTGAAAATTTAGCCCCTGATATGGGCTGAAAAATTTGTTTTTCATATTGTCTTCTTATGCAAAAACTTTTTGGAAACTTCTCAGGATTAAAGACCAGCCAGATTTTACTGCTTGAAGGATTATATGACATCAGAAGTTCTTCAGAGTTTCTGGTTTCCCCTGAAATTGCCCGAAATATTTGTAGACTTTCCCATGAAACGAGACGTCAGATAGGCGTTCTGGTGAATCGCCAGGGGAAGGTAACCTCTGTAATTGTTGGCGACAATAACGGTATAGTCCTTCCTGATCTCAGCCAGTACCGTGTTTCACCTGACAGGCTGAAAGGAATAAGATGCATTCATACCCATCTTAAGGCAGAACCACTTACTCTTGATGACCTGACAGATCTTTCTCTTCTAAGACTTGACATGATGGCTGCTATTACAATTACTCCAGAAGGAAACCCAATGGATGTATTTGTAAGTGTTATACTTCCATCAGGGGCTTCTCCTTATAAGCTTTTAGAACCATTGCCTGCCGAAAAATTGAATATCGGATGTCTTGAAATGATTCAGGCTGTTGAATCAGAACTCGGCCAGCTATCCATACAGAGAGAATCCAAAGAAGGTCAGGAAAGGGCACTCCTTGTGAGCGTATCTTCAGAAGCAAGAAATGTTGCAATGGATTCTTTGAATGAACTTGAAGATCTAACAAGGTCGTGCAATATCTTTGTTGTTGATGTTGTTTTACAGCACCGCAGCCATGTTGATCCAAGGTTCTTAATGGGAAGAGGAAAGCTTAAAGAACTTGCCATGATGGCTGTTCAAAAAAAAGCAGGCCTCATTATTTTCGACCAGGAACTGAATCCTTCACAGATACGATCCATTGCAGATCATATAGAGATGAAAGTTATAGACCGTACTCAGCTTATCCTTGATATTTTCGCGCAGCGGGCAAGATCCCGCGAGGGCAAGCTTCAAGTTGAGCTGGCGCAGCTTAAATACCTTCTGCCAAGGCTTGTCACAAAAAATACTGCAATGTCAAGATTAACAGGAGGCATTGGCGGAAGAGGCCCAGGCGAAACCAAACTGGAGATTAACCGCAGGCGGGCACGAGAGCGTATCACCCGTATTGAAAAAGCCTTGACCGAAGTAACCCTGCAGCGTAAACAGCAAAAAGCCAGGCGCAGCAAACAAGGTCTTCCAGTAATATCTATTATAGGATATACAAATGCCGGTAAATCGACTCTTTTGAATTCACTTACCAGGAGCAACGTTCTTGCAGAGCAGAGGCTTTTTGCAACACTAGATCCTTCCAGCAGGAGGCTCAGGTTTCCGAAGGATATTGATGTCATTATAACCGATACTGTAGGATTCATTAAAAATCTTCCCAGAGATTTAGAGATTGCTTTTCGGGCAACACTGGAAGAACTTCAGAGTGCGGATCTCCTGCTTCATGTGATCGACATAAGCAGTCCAAGGTGCGATGAGCAGGTAGAATCTGTTGAAGCTATTTTAGAAAAACTTGGTCTTAACAATATTCCAGCCCTCAGGGTATTGAACAAGAAGGATGTCATTCCCGAATCAGAGGTCGAGCGCTGTCTGAAATTTTACGGAGGTGTGGCAGTTTCAGCAAACGACAAGTCTACTTTGCCTGCTCTGATTTCAAAGATGTCCGGTCTTATTACTGAGATACAAAAAAGGTTGACATCTTTGTGAAAGGGGATATAAATCTAGATAAAAGGCATTTGAATGAATCTTGAACACATAAAATCAGTAGGGATAGGTGCTGCTTATGAAGGAGGCCGTGTTTTACGCTCTTTTTTTGGTAAAATTGCAGCCCCTGGCTTCAAAGGTGCCAGAGATCTTGTTACTGAAGCAGATATCGGTGCTGAAAAAGTTATTATAGAGACTATTTACAAGGCTTTTCCAGATCATTCCATTCTGGCAGAAGAAAGCGGAGCAAGTGGAAAGAATAAGGAAAGCAGGTGGATAATCGATCCTCTGGATGGAACAACCAATTTTGCACATGAACTGGGCTTGTTTGCAGTATCCATTGCCTTCGAGCTGAAAGAAAAAATAGTTGTGGGTATTGTCCTTAATCCCGCAACAGGGGAGCTGTTTGCTGCTGTCAGGGGCCAAGGTGCCTATTTAAATGGCAGAGAAGTAAGCGTTTCTGATACAAGACTTGTTGCTCACAGTTTGCTGGTGACAGGATTTCCTTACAATTTAAGCCAGATTCAGGAGTTGGCCATGAAACGGTTTTCAAACTGCCAGCTTGCTTCACAAGGAATCCGCAGGCTGGGTGCAGCTTCACTTGACCTTTGTTATCTTGCCTGCGGACGTTTTGATGGTTTCTGGGAACAAAGACTAAAGCCCTGGGATACTGCCGCAGGCTTTTTAATTGCAGTTGAAGCAGGTGCACGAATAACCGATTTTTCAGGTCAGGCTTTTAACATCCACTCAGATGAGATACTTGCTTCCAATGGATGGATACATGATGATTTGATTAAACTTTTAAGGGATGATGTATGAAAAAAAAGAAGGTCATTTCACCTGAAGCGCTTAGTGACTATTTAGGATGTCTTGGACATTTTAATCCAAGAGACAAGATGTGTTTCAAGCTTTGCGCTCTTAGTTTGCGCTGTGCAATCGACAGCAACTATATTGTTCAGGAAGAGATAATGGAAGAGATGATTTTTTCAGAAATTGTTTCTGAAAAAATGCAGTAACCATTAGAGGAGGATAGACTTTTGTCTTTCTGGCGGAACAGCTATTGAGTTGCCAAGTTTGACCACCCCGTAAACAGCCTTAAAGCCCTGACGGCCTGTCAGAGCTCCTCTCACATTTGCTACCTTTAAGCCTAAACACCTCAGCAGTTAAAAATTACCTTCCTCAAGTTGATGGCAAATATGTTCAATCTGTTTTTGAAGATGGATATTTTCTTTCAACTCTTTTTCAATACTGTTTATGGAATGAAGTGCTGTTGCATGGTAGCGATTGAAACTTTTCCCAATGGCCTGAAGAGGAGAGTCTGTAAAACGTCTTGACAAGTACATGGCAATCTGTCTTGCCCTTACGCAGACCTGTTTGCGGGAAGAAGACACAATGCTGTTGAGGGTAACATTGAATTCCTTGCACACAAGCTTTTTTATCGCATCTATTGTTATCATTTTTTGTCTGTGTACAATATTTTTTACTATACTTTCAGCCAGGGCCATGTTTATTGTAGAGCCCAAGAGGGAAGATTTTGCGGAAATTCCTATCAAACCACTTTCAAGTTGTCTTACATTTTCGGTCAGCTCTGCTGCAAGATAATTTGCAATATCCTCAGGAATCTGGATTCCTTTTAAAGCGGCCTTCTTGTTGAGAATCCTGATTCTTGTTCTGTAATTTGGAGGGTCGATGGTTGAAATAAGCCCGGCAGAAAGTCTCGAACAGAGTTTATCATTTAGTCTTGGAATATCAACAGGAAGATAACTGCTTGAAAAAATGATTTTTTTACCTGAATCGCATAATGCATCAAGAGCCATTGATAGCTCTACCTGTGTCTTTTCTTTACCGCTCAGGTAGTGAACATCATCTATGAGCAAAACATTGCAGCCAGTCCTGTATTTTTTTTTGAACTGATCTATGGAGTCCTGTTGATAGGCAGAAACCATTTCATTTGAAAAATCTTCTGCTGTAATATAATAAACTTGTTCCAGAGGATTTTCTGACAAAATGTGGTTACCTACAGCCTGTATGAGATGGCTTTTTCCCATTCCTGTCTTTGAGAGCAGGAAGAGAGAATGCTGTTGAGACGTTTTCTTAGTTGCTAAGGCAAGGGATGCCGAATAGGCATAATCATTGTTGCCGCCTACAACAAACTGATCAAAAGTAAAGTCAGGTCTTAAAAATCTTCCGCTTGGAGGCCTGGTTTCTGAATATTTAAATACGGGTAGTTGAGGGACGACGTCAGTAGGATTCCGAGAATCCGGTTTTTTTTCACATAGTTCGAAGATAATTTTACACGAAATGCCCAAAATTTGCTTGATTTCTGATTCAAGCAGCTTACCGTAATTGTCCTGAACCCTTTTTATTGAAAATGTATTAGGACAGGTGAGGGTGATGATCTCGTTATTTCTTTCTTTATATTCGACTGGTTCAATCCACATTTTATAGCTGTGAGGAGGAATTTTAGTTTTGATGATGGCTTTGGTCTTGATCCAGAAAGATTCCATATAAATTTGCCTGACTTGAGATAATTACTATATTGAAAAGATTACCCAGCACAATTTAAATTGGTGCTAGTGATTTTTCTGAAAAACTAAACGAGTAAGGGATAATAGTCAAACCTGAAAAAAACGGTTTCTGAATGGCAGATCATAATAATTGAATCACATCTTATCTATTTGATTTGTAAAGATGACCGGATTTAACTGCCTTAAAACAAGGCATTTTCTCAATTAGGATTTTCTTCAACAAATTGAATGGTATTAGGAGTTATGAACAAGTTTTAAATTGCTTCCCTGAATACACTAATCTTCAAATAGCTTCCAATTTCTTTCATTTTCATCTAAAATCGCGTACACTTTCATGCAAATTATGAGAGCCTGAATATTTTTAAAATTTAGCAGAACAATCAATAAATACCTTGACATTTAAGCAATATTTCGCAAAAATAAACACTTATGCTCTGGTTTATTATATTGGTTAGTACACAGGCAACTTCTTGAAATAATTAATATTAGCTCTGTCTGTAGCCATTGTTGATGCCATTTATATAGAAACACAGGAAGACAAAAAATTATGAACGATAAGACAACACTAGGTTCTGTTTTGGTTGTTGGCGGCGGAATTGCCGGAATGCAATCTTCTCTTGATTTGGCAGAGGCTGGATATTATGTTTATCTGGCTGAAGAAAGTCCGGCCATTGGTGGTTCAATGGCAAAGCTCGATAAGACTTTTCCTACAAACGACTGTTCAATGTGAATAATTTCTCCTAAACTGGTCGAGGTCGGCCGGCATCTGAACATTGAACTGCTAACACTTTCCAAAATTACCTCCATTTCCGGTGATTCCGGCAATTTTACAGTTGCAATCAAACAGCAGCCACGTTTTGTGGATATGGAAAAATGCATTGCATGCGGCGTTTGTGCTGAGAAATGCCCTGCCAAGGTGACGGATTCCTTTAATGAAGGGCTGGCCAAACGTAAGGCCATCTACGTTCCCTATGCCCAGGCAGTGCCGCTGAAATATGCAATAGACAAAGAAAGATGTATTTACTTTAAAAACGGAAAATGCAAGGCCTGTGTAAAATTCTGCCCGACAGATGCCATAAGGCTTGATGATACAGAGAAAGACTTCACCATAAATGTCGGTGCAGTAATATTGTCTGCAGGGTTTACCCCTTTTAATCCCGGTAAATTCGATAATTATCAGCATGCGAAATTTCCAAATGTCGTAACCAGCATGGAGTTTGAGCGCATACTTTCAGCAGGTGGGCCTTTCGGAGGACACATTAACCGTCTTTCAGACGGAAAAGAGCCTAAAAAAATCGCATGGCTCCAGTGTGTTGGATCACGCGATCTGAATCGCTGTGACAACCAATACTGCTCTTCAGTGTGCTGCATGTATGCTATCAAGGAGGCTGTTATTGCAAAAGAACATCTTGGAAAAGATTTCGAGCCTTCAATCTTTTTCATAGACATGAGAACTCATGGAAAAGATTTTGAAAAATACTATGAGCGGGCAAAAGCCGGCGGTACTCGCTTCATCCGCTCCAGAGTCCATACTATCACGGAAATTGACGAAACAGGAACTCTCAATCTTGCTTATGTCACAGAAGAAGGAGAGCGTGTTGCCGAAGACTTTGACATGGTTGTTCTTTCAGTAGGCATGGAGGCTTCAGAATCAGCAATCGATGCTGCCGCAGTCCTTGGTATAGAGCTTAATCCATACAAGTTTGCCAAGACCTCTGATACAATGCCTGTTTCAACCTCAAGAGATGGTATTTTTGTTGCCGGTGTCCTCCAGGGGCCAAAAGACATTCCTCAGTCTGTCGTTGAGGCAAGTGCAGCAGCATGTTCTGCAGGAATCAGCCTTTCTTCAGCTAGAGGGTCTTTAGTGAAGGAAAAAACCTTTCCTGCAGAGATTAACGTTCAGGATGATTCTCCTAGAATCGGGGTTTTTGTCTGTAACTGCGGAATCAACATAGGAGGAATTGCCGATGTTCCTGCTGTTGCTGCTTATGCAAAAGAGCTGCGAAATGTTGTTTATACGGATGAACAGCTCTTTGCCTGTAGCCAGGATGCCCAGGAAAAACTGGTAGAAATAATTAAAGAACAGGGTTTGAACCGAATAGTTGTAGCAGCATGTTCTCCAAGGACGCATGAGCCTCTTTTTCAGGAAACCCTTAGAAATGCAGGCTTAAATGCCTATTTGTTTGAAATGGCCAATATCCGCAATCAGTGCACATGGATTCATTCTGAAGAAAAAGAAAAGGCTACTCAAAAAGCAAAGGATCTTGTAAGGATGGCGGTCAATCGTGCAACACTGCTTGCACCTATTCCTGATCTTTCAGTAGAGGTTAATAAGGCAGCACTTGTAATAGGAGGAGGAGTGGCAGGAATGACTGCTGCAATGTGTCTTTCAGACCAGGGTTTTACTGCAACTCTTGTTGAAAAAACCTCTCT
This sequence comes from Desulfobacteraceae bacterium, assembly GCA_037439445.1. Classification (GTDB taxonomy): domain Bacteria; phylum Desulfobacterota; class Desulfobacteria; order Desulfobacterales; family Desulfatirhabdiaceae; genus JBBIWB01. Next base: position 38,021 of record JBBIWB010000015.1, read on the forward strand.
TCTTGGCGGTTCTGCCAGAGATGTTCACAGCACATGGAGGGGAGAAGATGTCCAGAACCATTTAAAGCAACTAACTGAGCGCGTAACCAGCAATCCAAGGATTAAGGTATTGCTTAATGCCGAGATTGAAGATGCCACTGGTTTTGTGGGCAATTTTGAAACCACTATAAACGCAGGATCAAGTACGCATAAGGTTCAGCATGGTGTTGTGATAATTGCAACAGGAGGAAAGGCTGCTGAGACCAGCGATTATCTTTACGGGAAACATTCTGGTGTGACCAAATGGCATGATCTTGAGAACAATCCTGAAAAACTGATCAATGCAACTAGTGTTGTATTCATACAGTGCGTGGGTTCAAGGGATGATTCCCATCCCTATTGTTCAAGAATATGCTGTACTGGATCGATATCTCAGGCTATAGCTATAAAAGAAAAGAAACCCGAGGCAGATGTTTTTATACTTTACAGAGACATCAGGACTTTTGGTGAGCGCGAAATCCTTTACAAGCAGGCAAGGGAGAAAGGCGTTATCTTCATAAGATACAGTCTTGATAGAAAACCTGTTGTTACAGAGACAAAAAATGCTCTTCAGGTTCAGGTTTTTGACCCGATTCTTCAGAAAGAGATTTTAATTGATGCAGACCTTATTAATCTTGCAACTGCAATCGAGCCTTCTCCTAATGATGATATCGCAGGTCTTTATAAGGTTCCTGTAAATTCTGAAAAATTTTTCATGGAAGCCCATGCCAAGTTGAAGCCGGTTGATTTTGCATCTGACGGACTTTTTGTGTGCGGGCTTGCTCATTATCCAAAATCTCTTGATGAAAGCATTGCACAAGCAATGGCTGCAGCCGGAAGGGCAGCTACAGTTTTGTCAAGAGCCTCGATCCAGATATCTCCACTGGTTTCTCAGGTGACAAGAGATATGTGTATAGGATGTGGCCTTTGTACAGAAGTATGCCCTTTTGGTGCAATCATCCAGGAAGATGATGATGGAAAGGGATTCAAGGCCAGGAATATATCAGCATCCTGTAAAGGTTGTGGATTATGCGCATCGTCATGTCCAAAGAAAGCCATAGACATGCTCCATTTCAGGGATGATCAGATCGTTGCTGCAGTGAGTGCGGCAGTATAAGAGGCTTTGAAATTACCAAATCAATACTTAAAAAGGTGTGAATATGGAAAAAGTTGAACCAAAGATAGTCGCTTTTCTATGTAATTGGTGTGCCTATGCAGGGGCTGATCTGGCAGGAGTGTCAAGGCTTCAGCATCCATCAAACATGAGAACTGTAAGGGTAATGTGCTCAGGTCGGGTAGATCCCCTTTTTATTATCAAGGCATTTAAAAGCGGATGCGATGGGGTTCTGGTGGCTGGGTGACATTTTGGCGACTGCCATTACCTGGAAGGTAATATACAGGCTGAAAAAAAGATTATCTTGACTCAAAAACTCTTGAAGCTTTCAGGAATAGGAGAAAACAGGCTTCATCTCGCCTGGCTTTCATCTGCTGAGGCCCAGCGCTATGTGGATGTAACCAGGACTGTAATAGGCAAGATCGAGGAAGAGGGAAGCTTCAATCCCCTTCATTTTACATTAGAGCTAGAAGCAGCAGAAGAGACACTCAAGGCAGAAACTCTTCGCTGGATGGTAGGAAAGGAAGTAAAGACTCTATCCAGAGGGGATGTTTACGGCAGAAAGTGGGAAAAAGCCAAATTTGAATCTATTCTTGATTCCGTCCTTGAAAGGGAATACCACAAGCAGCTTATTCGCCAGGCAATCATAGCAGGATTTACTTCAGTCAGGGCAATCAGCGAGAAAACAGGAATAGAACTTAAACGGATTTCTTATATTCTGGCTGATATGGAAAAAACCAGTATGGTAGAGTTCAAGGGCCATACCAATTGTGTTCCTGTTTTTGGAGCACTTTAATATTAGTCTCATTTGCCGTGACTGCTCAGAGTTAGATAGGCTGCAGGGTTTGAGGCCGGAAATAGCCGATAGCCTCAGCCTGAAATTACCAGAGTAGTTACAATGAATCAGCTTAAAAAGGCATTTTGCCTGAACGTAATATATAGGAGTTAACATGGGCTCGGTTAATGGCAAGAAAAGTGGATCAGTGATGGTGGTTGGTGCTGGAATCTCAGGAATGCAGGCATCGCTTGATCTGGCTAATTCAGACTATTATGTACATCTTGTTGATAAACTACCAACAGTCGGGGGCATGATGGCCCGGCTGGATAAGACATTTCCTACCAATGACTGTGCGATGTGAGTCATCTCACCCAAACTGGTCGAGGTCGGCCGGCATCTTAACATCAACATAATAACCAACAGCGAAATTAAAACAGTAGAAGGGGATCCGGGCAATTTCACTGTTACCCTCGTCAACCAACCGAGATATATCGATCCTGTCAAATGTACTGGATGCGGGGAATGTGCAAGGCACTGTCCTGTAACCGCAGTGAATCGATACAACAAGGGCCTGGATGACAGAAGAGCCACCTTTATAGAGTATCCTCAGGCAGTTCCTCTTTCTTTCGGTATAGACATTGATACATGCATTGGCTGCGGCCTGTGTGAAAACATGTGTGTTGCAAGGGCAATCCAGTACGATGAAACTGTGAAAGAATCTGCCATTACGGTTGGCTCTATAATTCTTGCTTCAGGCAGCCAGGGCTATGATCCTTCTCATCTTGATTTCCTAGGCTACGGTAAGTATGCAAATGTGGTAACCAGTGAGGAATTTGAACGGATACTAAGTGCATCAGGGCCATATCGGGGGCATTTAAGCAGGCCTCTTGACCGTGAAGAGCCAAAAAAAATCGCCTGGCTGCAATGCATTGGTTCACGTGACACAAATAAATGCGGAAATGGCTACTGTTCTTCTGTGTGCTGCATGTATGCTATCAAGGAAGCCATGATTGCCAAGGAGCATGCTCACTGCGATCTTGATTGCGCTATTTTCAACATGGATATTAGAACCTTTGGAAAGGATTACGAGAAATATTATCTAAGGGCTAAAAACAAAGATGGTGTTCGATTTATCAAATCAAGAGTCCATACTGTAACAGAAATTCCTGAAACAGGGGATCTAAGGGTTCGTTATGTTGATGAGGAAGGAAAGAGCCTTGAAGAAACCTTCAGCATGGTTGTTCTATCAGTAGGTCTGCAGATTCCAGAGACATCGAAGGCTTTAGCCAGCCAATTAGGAATCGATCTGGATAAATATAGTTTTGTAGATACCGACCCTTTTACCCCAGTATCGTCTTCAAGGGAAGGGGTTTACATATGCGGAGTCTTTCAGGGTCCAAAGGATATTCCAGGCTCTATTACAGAGGCGAGTGCGGCAGCCTGTGCCGCAGGCTCTGATCTTGCTGCTGCAAGAGGCACAGACACCAAGGCAATAATACTTCCTGATCAGGTTGATGTAACAGATCAGACCCCAAGAATAGGGGTCTTCGTGTGTAACTGCGGGATCAACATTGGCGGTGTTGTAAACGTTCCCGAAGTTGCAGAATATGCATCCGGTCTTCCTTATGTGGCTTACACTGATCAGAATCTTTTTACCTGTTCTCAGGACACACAGGAGAAGATCAAGGAAAAAATCATAGAGCAAAAGCTTAACCGGGTGGTTGTGGCATCCTGCAGTCCAAAGACCCATGAACAGATGTTCATGGAAACATTAGAGGCCTGCGGGCTTAACCGCTATTTATTTGAAATGGCAAACATAAGAAATCAGAATTCCTGGATTCATTCCAAGAGCCCTGAAATTGCCACTAAAAAAGCAAAAGACCTTGTCAGGATGGCAGTTGCGAGATCTGCTACCTTGAAGCAACTCAGGGAAAAAGTCATCCAGGTCAATAAAAGGGCTCTTGTAATCGGGGGAGGCATTGCCGGGATGAATGCAGCTCTCGGGCTGGGTAAACAGGGTTTTGAGGTGACCCTTCTTGAAAAAGAAGCAGATCTTGGAGGATATGCAAGAAAACTGCATCACATAATAGAAGGAGGAGACGTTCAGGCTTATCTCAAAGATCTTGTATCAAGAGTCAAGGCGGATGAAAAGATAGATGTCTTAACAAATGCCAGAGTCGTTGATTTCAGCGGATACAAGGGGAATTTTACGACGGGTGTTCTTTTTGGTGAAAACGGAGAAAAGCGAACCATAAAGCATGGAATAATTATTGTTGCAACTGGCGCCAAAGAATATACTCCAAAAGAATACTCTTATGGACAGGACAACAGAGTGCTGACTCAGGTTGAACTCGGGGATTTTCTTGAGCAAAAAGGGGCATCAGAACTTTCAACCGTAGTAATGATTCAATGTGTTGGATCAAGAAATGCTGAAAACGAGAACTGTTCCAGGATTTGCTGCCAGAATGCCGTTAAAAACGCTCTTATGATTAAAAAAATGAATCCCGAAACCAATGTCTTCGTGCTCTATCGTGATCTCAGGACTTATGGTCTAATGGAGGATTATTATAAGGAAGCAAGAAATCAAGGTGTCATCTTCATCCGTTTTGACAGTGAAAACTCGCCTACAGTCGAGCCTTCTTCTGAAGGAATGCTTGTTAGTGTAAAAGACCACATACTGAAGAAAAATCTTGAGATAACTGCAGATCTTGTTGTTCTGAGTGCTGGCATGGTGGCTGAAGATACTACGGAGCTTTGCGGAATAATGAAGTTCAACCGCAATCCGGAGGGCTTTTTCATAGAAGCCCACGTAAAGCTTCGACCTGTTGATATGCCGGGAGACGGCATATTCCTCTGCGGGACAGCGCACGGGCCAAAACTGATCACAGAAACGATTGCCCAGGCGCAGGCTGCAGCATCGAGGGCAACTACATTTTTATCCAAATCTGAAATAAAGCTTTCTGCGATCACTGCTCAGGTAGATACAGATCATTGCGTGAAATGTCTTACCTGTGCGAGATCCTGTCCATTCGGGGTGCCGCTATTCAATACCGAAAAACAGCTCATCGAAATTGACGAGGCAATATGCAGGGGATGTGGAGTATGCGCTGGGGTATGCCCGCGGCAGACCATTCAACTGAATTATTATGAAGATGATCAAATTATAAGTAAAATTGAAGCCTTGCTGGCAGGAGGAATGTGATGACTGAATTTGAACCGACTATTTTAACTTTTTGCTGTGATTATTGAGGCTATTCAGCCGCGGACCTGGCAGGTTCGATGCGACTCGATTATCCGGCAAATATCAAAATCATAAGAGTACCCTGTACAGGAAAAGTAGATCTCATGTATCTTCTTGGTTCCATTCAGAAAGGCGCAGACGGAGTCTATGTTGTAGGATGTTTGGAAGGATCCTGTCATTATAAAGAAGGAAATTTTAACGCCAGGAAACGGGTTGAATATGCAAGGAGCCTTCTTGAAGAAGTTGGGATTGAAAAAGATCGCATTAGAATGTATAATCTATCATCAGGTGAAGGGCCTACTTTTGCAGCTTATGCAAGAGAGATGACGGAACACATCAAGGTACTTGGACCCAACCCATTGAAAAAAGGGGCAAAAGCCTAAAAGAGGAGTCGATTATGGCAGAAGAAGCAATAAGACTAGGCAGCAAAAAGAAAGGTATGTTTATTGACAAGGTAAAGGGGATAATTCCTGACGGAGGGAATCTTAATCTTTGTCTTACTTGCGGTGCTTGTTCATCAGGATGTCCTGCAACCGGTATTATGGACATGGATCCGCGAAAGTTTCTGAGAATGGCGGCTCTTGGGATGGATGAAGAACTGCTTTCTTCAGACTGGGCATGGACGTGTACCATGTGTCAGAGGTGCATATATGTTTGCCCGATGAAAATTGATATTCCAGGCCTTGTTTTCAATGTCAGGGGAAACAGGGAGCGCGAAAAAAGACCAAAAGGAATACTAGGCTCCTGTGATATGGCTCTTCGCAATGATACATGTAGCGCAATGGGAGCAACTGAAGAAGATTTTCAGTTTGTGGTAGAAGATGTACTGGCAGAGGTACAGGAAAACCAGCCTGAATTTGCGGAAATGCAGGCTCCGATTAACAAGCATGGTGCTGAATTTTTTCTGAATCAAAACTCCAGAGAGCCTGTTACAGAACCTGACGAAATGGTTCCTCTTTGGAAGATTCTCCACAAGGTTGGCGCTGACTGGACATACGGAACAAAAGGGTGGGCTGCTGAAAATTACTGCCTGTTCATGGCTGACAACAAAAGCTGGGAACATATTGTAAGGGTAAAGGCCAAAGCCGTAGATGATTTAGGCTGTAAATACTGGCTAAATACCGAGTGAGGGCATGAGCTCTTTGCAGTCCGGGTCGGACTCAAAAAATTCAACATTTCTCATAAATTCGAGATAGTCAGCATAATCCAATTATATGCAAAATGGATCCGTGAAGGAAAACTTGTAGTTAATTCCGACTGGAACAAGGAACTTAAGGTTAAATTTACGGTTCAGGATCCCTGTCAGCTTGTAAGAAAATCCTTTGGAGATCCTGTTGCAGATGACCTTCGATTTGTGGTTAAGACTGTTGTCGGAGAGGAAAATTTCATAGACATGGCTCCCAACAAGTCAAACAACTACTGCTGCGGAGGAGGTGGGGGGTTTCTGCAGAATGGTATGCCTGAAGCAAGAAGGCAATATGGAAAACTGAAAACCGATCAGATAATGGCAACAGGTGCCTCTTACTGCATAACCCCATGTCATAACTGCCATGCCCAGGTTCATGATATGAAAGAACATTATCACGGGGAATGGGAAACAGTTCATCTCTGGACAATCATATGTCTGGCGATGGGTATTCTTGGTGAAAACGAACGAACTTACCTTGGGCCTGATCTAAAAGATTTAGGTTTGTAGGGAGGAAGAATGATAGTTGCTAAACGAAAACCATTTGAAGAGATAAAGCAGCTTCTCAAGAGTTATAAAAAAGTCCTCAATGTCGGATGCGGAACCTGTGTTGCAGTCTGTCTTGCGGGTGGCGAGAAGGAAGTCTCTGTTTTAAACGCAGAGCTTGACATGTCAAGAAGGCTTGATAATGATCCTGTAGAGATAACAGGGATAACCATAGAGCGACAGTGCGACAGGGAATATCTTGAAGCCCTGGATGCAAAATCCGGTGATTATGACGCGCTTCTTTCCATGGCCTGTGGTGCTGGTGTTCAGTTTCTTGCTGAACGATATCCGAAAATCCCTGTTCTACCTGCTGTTGATACCACTTTTATAGGTGTGAATCAGGCAGTTGGGTGGTATGAAGAAAGGTGCAGGTCATGCAGCAGTTGTGTTCTCGGTCAGACAGGCGGCATATGTCCTGTTACTATGTGTGCCAAAGGGCTTTACAACGGGCCATGTGGTGGTACAAACAAGGGTAACTGTGAGATTGACAACAGTCAGCCATGCGCTTGGCATATGATATATGAGAGACTTAAGGGGCAGGGAAGGCTGGAATGTATATTGGAAATAACCCCCGCCAATGACTGGCAAAACCAGATTCCAAGAACCGTAATTCAACCCGGTTACAGCAAGCCGGAAACAGCCGGGAAATAATGAGGGAAAGCCTATATGAAATCAGGAAGCAATTTAGAAAAAATTTTAAAGGCTGGTCATTTTGCATTTACTGGCGAACTAGGGCCTCCCAGAGGAACCGGCGTTGATGAGGTAAAACACAAGGCTTCTTTTTTAAAGGGTATGGTAGATGCTGTAAATATAACTGACAACCAGACAGCAGTTGTAAGGATGGCCAGTTGGGCTGCATCGATAATTGCCATTCAGGAAGGTCTTGAGCCTAACTACCAGATGGTTTGCAGGGACAGGAACCGCCTTGCAATGCAGAGCGATATTCTCGGCGCATACGCTCTTGGAGTAAGAAACATGCTCTGTCTGTCAGGAGACCACCAGAAATTTGGAGATCATCCACAGGCAAAAGGGGTTTTTGATATAGATTCCATGCAGCTTATCGGAATGGTAAAAAATATGCGCGACGAAGGAAAATTTTTAGGTGGAACAAATATTGAGCACCCACCTAAGATTTTTATAGGTGCAGCAGCCAATCCCTTTGCTGATCCTTTCGAATGGCGGGTATTTCGACTGGCTAAGAAGATCAAGGCAGGGGTAGATTTCATTCAGACCCAATGCGTCTTCAACATGGAAAAATTCCGAGCTTTTGTACAGCAGGCCAATGATATGGGGTTAACCGAGAAAGTTTATCTCCTTGCAGGTGTAACCCCGATGAAGAGCATAGGTATGGCGCGGTACATGAAAGCAAAGGTTCCGGGGATGGATGTTCCGGATGCGATCATAAAGAGGCTTCAGGGTGTAGATAAAGGCAAGGTTGCAGATGAAGGCATAAAGATTGCTTGTGAACAAATAGAAGAATTCAAGGAAATGAAGGGGGTTGCAGGAGTCCATCTCATGGCAATTGAATGGGAACACATGGTTCCAGAAATTGCCGAGCGTGCCAAAGTTCTGCCAAGACCAGTTATTGTATAGAAATGTCAACAACTTCAGGCTGATATGCTGAAAGTATTTTGAATGAACTTCAGCCCTAAGTGTTTTCAGCGTTTTATCAGCCTTAAAACCTCTTTGTAGTTACTCTATTTCATAAAAACCCGAACCTGTGTATGCTGGTTCGGGTTTTTTATACGAAACCAATCCTGAGTTTTATTTCACTCACAGCCTTTTTTTTCAGTGTTGTGTTGATCTGATCCATTATTTCTTTCTTTCTGAACTGTAAGTGGTGTATCCATGCGGAGCTGTTCGCACTGAGTATGAGAATAGGTTTTTTATAAGCAGAAGGCCGGACGTTTTTGGATATTGAATCTTCTACAATGTCATCCCATATGCTGCATATGGCGATAAATGTGTCGATTTTTTCAGCCCGAAATTCTTTCAGGGCTCTTTGCAGAATTTCGCTAATATGCTCAAATTCAATTTTAGTCTTATCTTCCATTGAAATTTATTATGAATCATAGTATGGGTCTTAGTCAATAGAAAGTAATTAGACATAGCAACTCATAGGTTTTAGAGAGGGAGAGATCAGGATGGAAACTGTAACAATCAGTTACGGCGATAAAGTGTTTGAATTGCCAGTTATTGTGGGAACAGAAGGTGAAAAAGGAATCGACATTTCGAAACTGCGTCAGAAAACCGGTCTTATCACTCTTGATCCTGGTTTTGCAAATACTGGAAGCTGTACAAGTGACATAACCTTTATGGATGGAGAAAAAGGTATATTGCGATACAGGGGAATTCCAGTAGAAGAGCTGGCAGAGCATTCCATTTTTACAGAAACTGCCTACCTTCTTATTAATGGAGTTCTGCCTACCAGACAAGAACTGAACCGCTTTTCAGTGCTCCTTAATGACAATTCACTGATTCATGAGGACATGCGTTACTTTTTTCAGAATTTTCCCAGAGCCTCTCATCCCATGGGAATATTATCAGCGATGGTGACAACCCTCAGAAGTTTTTACCCCGAGCTTAGAATAAATGATGGAGAAGAAATAAATCTTACTGTTACAAGGCTGCTTTCAAAGGTTCGAACTCTTGCTGCAATGTCGTATAAAATCTCCAGGGGGCATCAGGTAGTTTATCCAAGATCTGATTTAACATATTGTGCAAATTTTCTTAATATGATGTTTGATAATCCGGTAAAGCCATATTACATAGATGATACTCTGGTAAAGGCTTTGAATGTTTTCTGGATTCTGCATGCAGATCACGAACAGAACTGCTCGACTTCAACAGTCAGAATGGTTGGAAGCGGAAGGGTAAATCTTTATGCTGCAATTTCAGCAGGTATTGCAGCCCTCTGGGGTCCCCTTCACGGTGGTGCCAATCAGGCTGTGATTGAAATGCTTGAAAATATTCAAAAGAACGGTGGGGACGTTAGCCGTGCAATAGAAAGGGCAAAAGATAAAAAAGACCCCTTCAGGCTTATGGGGTTCGGTCACAGAGTTTATAAAACTTATGATCCGCGTGCTAAAATAATGAAGAAAATGTGCGATAATGTTTTGAATAAACTTCGGATCAGCGATCCTTTACTGGATATTGCCAAAAAGCTAGAAGACATTGCACTCTCTGACGATTATTTCAAAGAGTATAATTTATATCCGAATGTTGATTTTTACAGCGGTATTGTCTTAAGAGCCATGGGAATACCTACAAACATGTTTACGGTAATGTTCGCAATCGGGAGGCTGCCAGGATGGATTGCACAGTGGAAAGAAAGCCTTGATGATCCGGACTGGAAATTAAGCCGTCCCAGGCAGATATATACAGGTCGATGCGAAACCCATTATACTCCCATTGATATTCGACAGTAGACTATTAGATGTTCCGGATAAAACTATACAGCTATCTACGTGAAGTAAGAACTAGTATTTCATGTCAAATCTGAGAATAAAGTCATTTTTTAGCGATGTTGAGTTTGGCAGGCCCGGATAAGTCCGGAAATCATGTTTTCCCATGAAGGATATCTCATGAGATTTGGAAAAATAATATCCTATCTTAAATGACATATCAGTTAGAACAAAAGGATCAGAAGATGCGAACAGTGATTTAGTCAAATCTTCTTTATCTGCGTAATTAAGAGCCATCATGACTGACCATGGACCATATGGAGTTATCTGGGTATTCAGCCCGAACATGCGTTTGGGGAATTCCATCATTTCTGTTGCCGGCCGGTTTGGCATTGAATCATAATGCAGATAAACCACGGAAGGTGTTATTCTGAAACTTTCAAAAGGACTGATATCGCTTGCTAGCTTGAAACCGTGTCTGATAACTGAAGAGCTGTGCCGTGGGGGGAGTTCATATGACGGCCACTCGGCGTTCATGTCGCGATTGGATATATTCCATATGCTTGTTATATCAAGTTTTTCCCTTGAAGCGCTAAAATTAATGCTCAAGTTGTCCTTCCAGAGTTTTTGGCTGTATTCGATTTCATGAGAATAAAAATGACCATTGTCAAAGCTGTAAATATCGGCATCACGCAACACATCCGGCCGTCTCTGGCTTATTAAGCCATCTGAAGAAGATCGAAATTCATTGCTGCTGTAATATTTAAGGCGTCTTCCTTCTCTTAAGGGAATTTCAAATTCCCCTTGTATCTGATAAGCATCTGTTCTTGCCTGGTCAAATGACATGAGCCTTTTTGATCCGACTATCCGCGATTTCCAGTGCTGATCATCCATTCTTGTAATGGTAATACCCTTGCCATTTGTTGCATGAATAAAACTTCCGTTTCCAATATAAATTCCTACATGATTTATGCGCTTTTTTTGTGAAAAAAAGACAAGATCTCCAGTTTGCATTTCATCTTCATCAATTTTTTTCAATTTTGGTGAAGAAAACTGTTCTGCAGAATTATGCGGCAATTCTATTCCAAAAAAACTTGAATAAATTGTTCTGGCAAAACCTGAGCAGTCCATCCCGTTTTCATCTTTTCCTCCTCTTCTGTAAGGAATCCCGAGATAGGAAGTCATTTTTTCCTGAAGTTTCTGCTCCACCCAATTTGAAGAAGAGAACCGAAAGAGACCTGCTTTTTGATTTTTTGAAGCCGTGTTTCTTCTGAGTTCTGTGCGTAGATTTTTTTTAGCTTGAGTTGAACTGGGTTTTTTTTCAGGTGTTGTCAGGGAAGCTTTGGCACCCGGTTTTTTTTGAAGGCTTGTTTTTTGTTTTTTTTGTACCGAAGAAGCAGAGGGTTTTACTGCACCATCCTTAGCCTTGCTAACAGAGTTTTTCTGAGGGTTTTTATTCCCTGGTTTTTGTACAGAAGAATTAACGGCCGGTTTTAAAGAGCCGTCTTTGACGGGATTATTGCTGAAGGTCTTAATCTCATTTCCATCTGCAATTGTTACTGAGATGGAAAAAATCAAAAAACAAAATGTGGTCAGGAAATATCTTTTTGTTTTAACTGTATGTGTTTTCATTGTTTCGATTCGTTGGTAACAGGTTGTGATTTTTGGGTAGCCCAGTTTTGAGAGCCTATACCATGGTCGCAAGATGTTATACTGAATTAGCCAATGACACGGCCACCAGTTTTTTTTGTCCTTTCATTAAGTTAGTAAGTTTTATTCAGCTTTCATTGACTTGGCAAACTGAAAAAATGGCAACACCTTCTCACGCTAAATAGCGCGAAAACGCGAACAAAGCACCAAACATAATTCTTGGGTTCTTGGTAAAAATCGGGATGCAATAAAGTTAATTTAACTGGCTAAAAAAAGTGGTATTTGTTGTTATGACGGAACCCGATATTGTGTCAGCGTGCCAACCTTTTTTCTTCATAGAATATTTCAGGCCGATTTGTCAATACCTAATGTTTTATTACAATTTCCTGCAAGCTGTAACATAAATGATGTTGCCAATTATTTCCCATTTAACATCTATGTCGTGGATCTTCATTCCAAATGAATTTTTTTGGGGTGAGACATTATAATACGCCGGTCTGGGGTCGGTCTTCAGAATCTGTTCGATAAGTTTAATGAGACCAGGATAATTTTCTTGTTCTTTTTTCAGACAGAAACTCTTTGCTTCAGGACTGAAAGTGACATCAAAAATTGAAGCAGAAGGACTGGGTGCAAAACCGCTCTTTGCGTGGCTGATGGAATCAGCATAAGGTAAATAGGGCTTTATGTCCAGCACAGGAGTTCCATCGAGAATATCGACACCTTTCAGGTGCAGACATGTTTCTTTTCCTTGATAAGTAATTTTTTCCAGCTCTATTGCGGACATTCCTATGGCATTTGGCCTGAAACTGGAACGGGTTGCAAATACTCCTGCTCTCTTATTGCCACCAAGCCTGGGAGGCCGTACCGTTGTCTTCCTAAAGTCTCTCATTGAAGCATGGAACACAAAAAGCACCCAGATATGGGAGAAACTCTCGAGTTCCTTCATTGCATCAGGTTGCCCAAAAGGATGAATCATCTTCAATAATGCCCTGGCCTCAGGAACTAATCCTGGCTGGCGGGGAATTCCAAATCTTTCCTTGAAGCACGATGAAATCGTTCCGATTGCCTTAAAAGTAAATTCCATGACGCCTTCATATAGATATTTAAATGTTTTTCAAATCATGATACCAGTAATCTTCAATTACATCCACTCAATTTAGTTACAACATAGGAGATCATCAGAAATGTCAGGACATGTATCTTGTTCCCATTTAAAGAATATCCCGCTTGTTTCCTTGATGAAAACAGCCCTTGGGGAGGAAGACGCAGATCTTGCGATTGTAAACGCAAGGCTTGTAAATGTCTATTCAGGTGAAATCATTGATAGCTGCTCTGTTGGTGTAAAAGGTGAATGGATTGCCTGGGTTGGGGACATTCCAAAGGAATTGAACAAAATCAGCACAAGAATAATAGATGCGGAAGGCAAAACACTTATTCCAGGCTTAATAGACGGGCATACCCATCTTGCGTGGCTTACTGATCCTGCCGAGTTGGTAAAACATGCCTTGAAAGGCGGAACAACCACGATTGTAACAGAAACCATGGAGACGTTTCCAATACAAGGTTCTGAGGGAGTCCTTGAGTTTCTGGCAAGCCTGAAGCATCAGCCAATAAAGATTTTTGCCACAGCTCCTGCAATGGGTTCAATAAGTCAGAAAACCAAGGGAATGTCAGTCGATATATTAAAGAACTTGTTAAAACAGGATGAAATCGTTGGGCTGGGGGAGTCTTACTGGCAGTCTGTGATTCAGGATCCGGATATTTTTCTGCCCATGTTTTCCAGCACTCTTGGTGAAGGAAAGGTTCTGGAAGGGCACTCAGCAGGAGCAAGCGGGAAAAAACTCATGGCATATGCTGCTTGCGGTATATCTTCCTGCCATGAACCAATCACAGCAGAACAGGTCATTTTTCGTCTCAGGCTAGGTCTTTATGTCATGATTCGAGAGGGAAGTATCAGAAGAGATCTTGAAGAAATATCTAAAATCAAGGATTTCCCGATCGATTTCAGGCGCCTTGTTCTTGTAACAGACGGAGTTACACCTGCTGATATCTTAAACAAGGGATACATGGAATATGTAGTGCAAAAAGCAATAGATTGTGGTTTTAACCCTATAACTGCCATCCAGATGGCAACACTTAATGTTGCAGAGCATTTTTCCATAGACAGCTTTGCCGGAGGAATTGCACCAGGAAAGCATGCCGACCTGCTTATTATTCCTGATCCGAAAACAATAACCCCGGAATGTGTCATCAGCCGAGGCTCTGTTGTTGCTGAAAAAGGGAAGATTCTTGTTTTCCCGAGAAAATACAGGTTTTCAGAAAAATGCTTTCAAAGCGTCAATCTTCCTGAACCCATGAAGCCCTCTGATTTTATAGTTTCAGCATCTGGTGCTGTTTCTTCTGCCAGAATCAGGACAATAGATGTTGTCACAGAACTTGTCACTCATGAAACAGTGGTGGATATGCCGGTAATAAATGGAGAAATCAGGGCGGACATAAAAAAAAATATCATAAAGGTTGCCGCAATCGACAGGGTTCATGTCCCTGGAAACCGTTTTGTGGGGTTTGTCAGCGGAACCGGAATGGTGAAGGGTGCATTTGCTTCCAGTGCTGCCTGGGATGCTTCTGATATCATAGTGGTTGGGGCAAACGATGAGGACATGGCGCTTGCAGTTAACAGGATAAGAGAAATGCAGGGAGGTGCTGTAGCATGCAATCAGGGAAGAATCCTGGCAGAGCTGCCTTTACCTGTCATGGGGGTCATGTCTCAGATTTCAATAGATGAAATGGCTTCAAAGATTGAAGAAATTCAGTCGGCAATTGCAATTCTTGGCGTAAAATTCTCTGACCCACTCCTCACCATAGTAACATTAACAGGGGCAGCAATCCCGTATTTAAGAATTTGCAGTGAGGGCCTCGTAAATCTTAAAACTGGCAAAACCACAGGGCTATTTGTTTGATCATGCCTGTTCATCTATAATTTGTCTCAGTTTTTCTGACAGTTCGTTTACATTGAATGGTTTTTTGATGAAACCTGTGCAGCCTCGTTTTAAAATCTCTGATGCCTCTCCTGCTTCGCTGTATCCACTGCAAAGCAGAACCTTCAATTTTGGATTTATAATCTTGAGAGCGTCATAGGTCTTACCCCCACCCATTCCCGGCATTATCATGTCGAGAATGGCTATGTCAATTTCGCTTTTATGGGCATTGTACAACTCGATTGCCTTCTTGCCACTTGTAGCACATAAAACATTATAACCAAGTATATTGAGGATATTTTTACCAACATCAAGAATATTTTCTTCATCATCGACCAGCAGGACGGTTTCAGTTCCTTTCAGTATGACCTCGAATGAATTCTCATCTGTTTCCATATGTTGTTCGGTTGCAGGCAGGTAAATGTGAAAAGTAGTGCCGACCCCAAGCCTGCTTTCAACTTCGATAAGACCTTTATGGTTTTTTATGATACCGTATGCTGAGGCAAGTCCTAAACCAGTTCCTCTGCCCATTTCTTTTGTAGTAAAAAACGGTTCAAAAATTCGTTGCATTGTCTTTTCATCCATCCCTGTTCCATTGTCTGTAACAGAGATTTGAACATATTTGCCTGGCTTCAGTGAAAATCTTTTCTCTGACAAACCGTTAATCATGCAATTCTTTGAGGAAAGCCTTAGCTCTCCTCCTGCAGGCATTGCATGAAAAGCATTAACATATAAATTTAAAAGAACCTGCTTTATTTGTCCGATGTCTGCTTCTATTGGCCAGATATTCTTCTCATATTTCTCCAGAATGATGATTTCTTTTTTTGTCCGTCCGAACATATGGGCTGTTTCTTTGAGTACAGCGTTTATATACAATGTCCTTGCATTGTATTTTCCACCTCTTGCAAAGCCCAGGAGCTGGTTGGTAAGACTTGCTGCACTTTGAATGCTCTCTTCAATTTTTTTCAGCCGCTGGTATTGGTTATTTGAAGAATTGATTTCCATCAGGACGAGGGAGAGATTCCCTTGAATTATCATTAACAAGTTATTAAAATCATGAGCAATACCGCCAGCAAGAGTACCCAGTGATTCAAGTTTTTGTGCCTGTTGAAGCTGGGCCTGAAGCTTCTTTCTGTCGCTGATATTTCTGGCTACTCCGTGTGTTCCTATGTAGTTTGAAGCTTTTTGCTTTTTCAGGTTGTCATCATACATTCCTGTGCTTTTGAGCTCAAACGTGGCGTGCTGAACTTCGCAGGTGACATGGGAATCTTCATTTGCAAACGATTTAAACCGCAATTCAGTCCAGGAATTTGCCCTCTTGCCAGTTCTTCTCTCATTAAAAGCCCATTTGGCCTTTTCCAAATCTTCATCATGAATCAGATGAGTATAGTGTTTTCCTATCAGAGACTGGCTTTTTACACCGATTATGTGTTCAGCAGAATCGCTTATGAATGTGAAATGGCCATCTTTGTCCAGCGTATAAATGATATCAGGAGAGTTTTGTACAAGGTATCTATAACGATCTTTCGAAATCTCTAACTGTTCATTGATTTCATTATTTTCTATTTTAAGTTTATTCTGACTGAGGGCATTTTGAATTGTAGTAAGGAGTTCTTCAAATTCAAATGGTTTTCGGATGAAATCAAAAGCTCCTTTTCGAAGCGAGTTTACAGCCAAATCTAGGCAAGCATTGCCTGTTACTACAATTATAATTGTATTGGGACTGTTATTGTTAATGAAATCAATGAGTTCAAGACCGCTTATATCAGGGATTGAGATATCCAGAAGGGCTATGTCAAATTGATTCTCCAGAAGAAATTGCTGTGCCTTCTTGCCCGAAGTTGTCGCATAAATATCATAGCCTTGATCTTCTAAAAGAATTTTTAAGCATTCACAAAACCTTGGTTCATCATCTGCAATCAATATTTTTGGATTATTGATCATATATAAGTCTCTTTAAGCATTAATTGTTGATCATCTCACAAAAATTCAAAATTTCACCTGCAACGTCATACTGGCGGCCACAAGATTTTTATATAGGTGATATCTAAAAATATCAGTCAGTTATAAAAGCAATGAACACAGGTTTTAACAGGTGTGGCGACTTTTTGCAAATCCATCAATATTTCCTGAAACAGGCAATTCGATTCTGAATGTTGTCCCCTTACTTTGTTCGCTTTCATAACTTATTGTTCCGTTTAATCCCTTGATTATGGTGTAGACAATGGACAGTCCTAGCCCCGAGTGGCTCTTGTCTTTTGTAGTTGCATGGGGTTCAAACAGCCTGTTTTTGATTTCATCCGAAATTCCTGGTCCGTCATCTCGTATCGTAACCTCGACAAACCCTTTTGCCTTGTGATTTTTGCAGTTAGAGTTATTTTCAAGAAGGTTTGAAACATATCTGGTTTGAATATATATGTTGCCGCCTCCTGTCAATGCTTCAAAGGAATTTTTCATCAGATTTATAAAGACTTGTTTCATGCTGTTTTTATCAGACATTATCGGTGGCAGTCTTGGATCAAAATCAATATGAAGCTGAACCTTATATTGTTTAAGCAAGGATTCTCTTGTTATTATTGAGATATCCGACAGAAGTTGATTCAAATCAACCGCCTCGACTTTACCTATCCAATTTTCAGAAGGTGAAGTCAATTTGCGCAGAATGATTGCAACACGGTTTATTTCTTCATTCAAAATTTTTATTTCATTATTGGCTAAACCGATTTTGGCAAGCTTCAATTCAAGAACTTTCAGGTAGTTCTTGATAATGCTCAAAGGGTTATTCACTTCATGAACAATTTTGTTTGCAAGGGATAATGTTGCATCGATTCTCTCAGCCTGGATTTTTTTAAACTGAGACCGCCTCAGATGATGTACCCGAAGGGCTACGGCCGATTGATCTGCAAACATTTTCAGAATCTTCATTTTACCTTCAACATTTGAGAACTCTGCGCGATTAAGCCCTATAACAATAACACCGGTTTTTTCTCCGTAGACAATCATGGGAACACAAATCAAGCCATCTTTTTCCAGGAGGCGGGTGATTTGTTCATCTAAGATAATCTTCACACTATTTTCCGGTCGTGCGAAAGTGTTCTGAATTGATCCTGATTGGAGGCATTCAACCAGCAGACTTTTTTCCATATCAAGAGGTATGATAACATCTTTGATCATGGAAAAATTTTTTTCATCATCGAGGGCAATTCCGCGAAGAACGTTTTTTTCATTGTCATAAATAAAAAAAAGAATCATAGAAACATCAAATAGTATCTGCATTCCTTGATGGGATATTCTTAATATTTCCTGTTCATCAGATGCCCCCAGAAGATTCTGGAGAGTGCCTATCAGGAGGGAATGATCCCTTACATCTTCGGTAAGTTTGTTTTGCACTTGAGTGTCAACTTCTGAAGCGGGAAATTCCTTTAGTCTGACCGGTTCAACGCTTATATTGAGGGATTCGGCTACTATTTTCAGTTCTTCATCTGCAACATTTAATAATTCTTCAATAGCCGACTTGGTTAATCCGAATAATTCTCTGGCAACCTCCATGCATTCCTTGGGCTTGTGACCGGGATAGTTGCTCAATGCATCAGCAGCATAAATTAATTTGACCAAGGGTAAAGCATTTATTATCTGATTGAAAGGATGGTGATGGTATCTGACTGAATCTGCTATTAAGGATTGAAAATTCCATTTATCCAGAATCAAGGCGCCTATTTCAGCATGATTGAATCCGGTCCTGGCTTCAATTTCATGAAATGGATCATGATTGCCATCTTCTTTTTCAGAAAATTCTATCGCAGTTGCAAGGTAGTTCTCCGAAAAATTTAGCCATAAAATGATCTTTCCTATATCATGAAGCATGCCTGATAAAAAAGCCTCGTCGGGGTCATGAAAATTGCGGTTTTTTGCAATAATTCTTGCTATTGTCGCACACCTTAAAGAATGCCACCAGAACTTCTTCAAATTAAAATTCGATTTTGAACCTACTTTTTTGAAAACCTCGTGAACAGAGCTGCATATTGCAATATTTTTTATGGCGTTTGTTCCTAAAAAACCTACGGCTCCCTTGAGATTTCCAATACGAATATTTCTTGAATAGTATGCAGAATTTACTAGTTTCAGTATCTGAGCAGTAATGGCAGGATCTTTTTCTATTACAGAAGTTAATTCACTAAGACTCCCGTTATCCTCGTCGCAGATTTTCAATAGCCGGACAAGAATGTGAGGAAGAGTAGGTATGTTTTTTAATTTTGATAAAAGATCTGGCAAAGACATATTAGTTTGCATATTTGGATATAACCTTTTTAACTCGATACACTTATTCGCTTGACAGTCTTAAGTTCTCGTGTCTTTACTGCCCATGTATCAGGTACGAGGTATGCCTAATCCAGCTTCAAGCATTTTAGCCTTTTCAGCATATGTAAAGATTTGAATAAAGTCAAGATCGTTGGTGAAAACATACAGAATAACCGCTTTGTAATACACCTTAATTCTCTTCGGAATTATTGTCATCGGAAAAGACTATTGGATTTTCAGATGAGATTATTCAGTTTTCTTTATAGAAAAGTCTTGCCATATGATGAGCATGTGTTAATTTACAATAATTTGCCGTCAAAATACAGGTTTGTAGCCAATGAAATGTTTCGATCATTTTCATTTTTGACGGCATCGTAAAAAGGCCGGATGCTGCGTTGCGCTGCATCCTTCGTCAT